>NZ_JAWRXJ010000426.1:0-265 GCF_046535095.1 Pseudomonas sp. SIMBA_041 | reverse complement strand
GGGCGACCTGCCCGAGCGGCTCGCGATCGGCATGGTGATCGAGAACTGGCACTTCCTGTTCCGCGAAAGCTATTTCGATGCGCCCGTGCTGTCCTACGTGCCGAGCACGCCGGTGCGACTGACGCTCAACCGCTTCTTCTCCGAAGAGTACGGACACGACGAGATCCTGCTGCGCGCGCTGAACTTCGCGGGGCTGAGCCGCGCCGACATGCTCGACGCGATCCCGCTGCCCGAGACGATGGGGCTGTGCAATGCGCTCGCGTAC
>NZ_JAWRXJ010000425.1:0-265 GCF_046535095.1 Pseudomonas sp. SIMBA_041 | reverse complement strand
ACGGCAAAATCGCGGCACTGATCCAGCCTTTCGAAGTGCTGATCATCGGCGGCGCAGCCTTTGGCGCATTCCTCCAGGCCAACCCGGGCTACATGACGATGCACGTCGTCAAGAAATCCCTGGGCATGTTCAGCTCGCGCTTCACCCACACCTTCTACCTGGAAGTGCTGGGCCTGATCTACGAGATCCTCAACAAGAGTCGTCGCGAAGGCATGATGGCCATCGAAGGCGATATCGAGGACGCCGCGGCCAGCCCGATTTTCGC
>NZ_JAWRXJ010000424.1:0-265 GCF_046535095.1 Pseudomonas sp. SIMBA_041 | reverse complement strand
CTTTAGATCCCTGTTTAGACTCGTTATAAAAGCTATAGCTTGTATTATCCTCGAATACGTTATATGTAGCAGAATAAAAAGATGGAATATTGTGAAAAAATCCATTCTTTGACTCTATTTTCACATACATTGATTTACTGTCTGTAATCAATAAGGTGTTTTTACTTTCCATTACTTCTAATGGACAATAAAAGTTCGTTAAAAGTTTCCTTTCAGTGTTTTTCGTATCTTCTATTAACTCATCTTTGATATGCAGATATCCTTC
>NZ_JAWRXJ010000423.1:0-265 GCF_046535095.1 Pseudomonas sp. SIMBA_041 | reverse complement strand
AACTGGGGGGTTAATGATGGCTGACTCGCAACCCCTGTCCGGCACCCCGGAAGGTGCCGAATATTTAAGAGCGGTGCTACGCGCGCCGGTCTATGAAGCGGCGCAGGTTACGCCGCTACAGAAAATGGAAAAACTGTCGTCGCGTCTTGATAACGTGATTCTGGTGAAGCGCGAAGATCGCCAGCCGGTGCACAGCTTTAAGCTGCGCGGTGCATACGCCATGATGGCGGGCCTGACGGAAGAACAAAAAGCGCACGGCGTGATC
>NZ_JAWRXJ010000422.1:0-265 GCF_046535095.1 Pseudomonas sp. SIMBA_041 | reverse complement strand
AGTGACGATAATGACAGCAATATCAATATGGAAACTGAAAATAATCAGAGTAAAAACCTCGTTTCAACCAATTCTTTCAATGGAGCTACTGTTAATGTTGATATTTTTAATCATTCTGTAAGTTTTATTAAATCTAAAGTCGGTTCACAGGGAGCCAGTTATGTACTTACACAAAGCGATCTTAATCAATTTTATCAGATTGCACAAATTCCTAATGCTCAGAGATTATCTTTAGACAAGGTAAATAGCATTATTTCTCAAACGG
>NZ_JAWRXJ010000421.1:0-265 GCF_046535095.1 Pseudomonas sp. SIMBA_041 | reverse complement strand
CCGATATGCGCGACATGCGCACCGAGGCTCTCGGCATTTCGTCAGCTACGGCGGAAATGCGCGCGTCGCTGGCGCAAGCCGAGGCGGCCACTGTGAGCCTTGGGCACGGCGCCGCCGGCGCGCGCAAAGAGGTTCTCGTGCTGGCGCACGAGGCGGCGACGGGTGCGTGGAGCAACTTCGGTGGGTCGTTGCTGGTGCTCGGCGAGCGCATTGACGCGATGAAGTACCTGCTCAATCCGGTCGCCCTGGGTATCGCGGCAATCGG
>NZ_JAWRXJ010000420.1:0-265 GCF_046535095.1 Pseudomonas sp. SIMBA_041 | reverse complement strand
CTTTTGGCTGTTGCCAATTTTGCGAGACTAACCTTAACCCTTGAGCTTGTAAATACTCACACGCCTGCTGCTCAAACCGACTACCTTGACGCTGTTTTGGCGAGGTTAAAGTTAAAGGCTTATGGTTCGGCATAAGGTTGATTGGTCTGATTAACATTTGAGAATTATCATAGCACAACATGCTAAACTAGCCACTTCTGCGCATTCTACTCTCACAATCTATTGATTTCCTCACTCATTATTTGACTGAAAAACTATAGATAAC
>NZ_JAWRXJ010000419.1:0-265 GCF_046535095.1 Pseudomonas sp. SIMBA_041 | reverse complement strand
GGAATGATCCATTCGCCATTGGCCCGGCTGCGGATGGCCGGGCTGATGTGAGCCAGCAACGAAGCATTCTGCTGATGGAAACGAAAGTAGTCGCGGTCTGCCACATCGTTGCCATGGGGCGAATCACCAAAGGAACTGACCACCCACTGACCGTCCCGGTCATAGAGAAATACCCCGCTGAGCTGGGTCAGGGCCTGCACCCGCCGGGCGAATATGCCCTGCAAGCGGGGCTGCTGTTCAGGGCCATCGCCCAGGGCCTGGATCC
>NZ_JAWRXJ010000418.1:0-265 GCF_046535095.1 Pseudomonas sp. SIMBA_041 | reverse complement strand
CTTGAGCATGCGGCCACTGCTTGGTGTTCTGGGATTGCTGGCAGCCCTGCTGGCTGCGCCAGCCCTGGGTGAAGACAAGCTGCGGCTGGTGGCAGACAAATGGCCACCGTTCACCGATGCAAGCATGCCGGGCGGCGGTTTGGCGACCAGCATCGTTACCACGGCACTGACCCGGGCCGGCTACGCCAGCGGGTTTGAGGAGGCGCCATGGGCACGGGCCTTGATGGGCGTCAGCGAAGGGCGCTACGACGTGTTGATCAATGCC
>NZ_JAWRXJ010000417.1:0-265 GCF_046535095.1 Pseudomonas sp. SIMBA_041 | reverse complement strand
GCATGCCGCTGATCAGGCCGGCGAAGCTCAAGGGCATCATCAGGCGGCTGGGTGACAGTTTGAGGCGCGCGGCGATGCTCAGCACCACCGGTATGAAGATCGCCACCACCCCGGTCGAGCTCATCACCGAGCCCAACCCCGCTACCGCCACCATCAGCAATACCAGCAGGCGCACTTCACTGTTGCCGGCCCGCTCGCTCATCCACTCGCCAATGCGGTAGGCGATGCCGGTGCGCACCAGGCCTTCGCCGATCACGAACAGGGC
>NZ_JAWRXJ010000416.1:0-265 GCF_046535095.1 Pseudomonas sp. SIMBA_041 | reverse complement strand
CCGACAGCCAGGCGTCCTGTACCACTTCGTCGGCGTGGCGGTTGCCGACAATGGCGTAGGCCACGGCGCGCATGGCGCTCTGGTAGGTGCCGACCAGTTCCTTGTAAGCCTTTTGTTCGCCCGCCAACAGGCGCTCTAGCAGTTGCGTGTCATCAGCAGCGGCCATTCGTGCCTCGTTCAATCATGCAGGTTTGAGGGGGTGTGACGCGCCAATCCCGCCCGACGCCACACCCCAACCCTGAATCAACGCTTGCGCAGCAACACG
>NZ_JAWRXJ010000415.1:0-265 GCF_046535095.1 Pseudomonas sp. SIMBA_041 | reverse complement strand
GACGTGATGGTTGTCCGGCTCCTGAAGAACTTCCAGGATTTTTAAACGAGGAAGCGTTACTTTCAGGCCAGCTTTCTTTAGGGCGGTATTGTTATCAGTCATGCGGAATCTGTCCTGTTACTAAGCGGTTCACTTCATTAGAAGAAGTGACAGAATTTGCTCTTGAGATAATGCGTATCATTATAGAATTGCCACGCCTAAATGAAAACCACAAGTCCCTGGCAAATATTGTTAATAAAAACGTGGCATAGCTTACATTTACAAC
>NZ_JAWRXJ010000056.1:0-428 GCF_046535095.1 Pseudomonas sp. SIMBA_041 | reverse complement strand
CAAATAAGCTCTTCTACAGCGTTATTTGATCAGACGAATCCCGTATAGCCGCATTCTAGCAAATACTTCTCACTGATAGCAAATACTTCTCATTTTAAGACTTTTTCTCTGTTCGTACATATCGCCAAAATATTGCAACTGTTCCCTCAATTATGGGTGGCAGGACACGGTGACGACTGCATTTTTGTGGGTGATAAGAAACTCTTTACAGGGGTTGCTGAACATATAGAGAATGGAATGAGTGGTTATACAGATTAGCTTAGTATGTATATTGGGTAACACCCTTGCAGAAAAGTCTGTATAGCGGACTAGACCATGTTCAGGCGGTGCTATTAGCCGTAATCTAGTCAGTGCTAGCTTAATACAGTGATAGCATACGATGAAGCGATGAGCGATGCCGAGGGCATAACAACATCAATTTGAGTCGG
>NZ_JAWRXJ010000414.1:0-266 GCF_046535095.1 Pseudomonas sp. SIMBA_041 | reverse complement strand
AATGCAGGCCCACTAGCAAGGCACCGCCGCCCACGGCCAGGCGCAACTGTGGCAGTACCACCCGCAGGAACAGGGCCCAGGGTTCGAGCCCCAGGGCCTCGGCCATGTCTTCCAGGGCCGGATCCGGCCGGCGCAGGGTGGCCGCCGCCGGCAGGTAGACAAAGGGGAAGTAAGCAATCACCGACACCAGCACCGCCGCCGGCAAGCCGTGCAGCGCGGGCGCCAGGCTGACCCAGGCATAGCTGTGGACGAACGCCGGCACGACC
>NZ_JAWRXJ010000413.1:0-266 GCF_046535095.1 Pseudomonas sp. SIMBA_041 | reverse complement strand
GGGCAGGCCCGGTTTGCCCAGGTGCTGGAGAACAGTGACGGGCTGCACAGCTTCACGGCGACCGTGACCACGGCCGACGGGGCGACTTCCGAGTTGAGCCTGCCCGTTCGTCGCTGAGGCAACCGGCCTCTTCGCGGGTTTACAGACGAAGAGGCCGGCCCAGGCAAACCTTGCTCAGCCACCCGCCACCCCTCACAATGCAGGCCTTATCAAGCGTCAACCCGCAGGAACCTGCATGAAACTCGACAAACCCGCCGCCATCGCAC
>NZ_JAWRXJ010000412.1:0-266 GCF_046535095.1 Pseudomonas sp. SIMBA_041 | reverse complement strand
CCAAGACTGAAGCTAGAATTTCACGAACGCCCTATACTCTATAAGGAGATACGATTTGGAAGGGGTAGAGCCTTAGACCCTAAAACTCTTACGTACAAACGATGGCTAGAGCGTCGTCCTCGTGACGATAGCTTTGGGGATATCACTGAACGGATTGCTGGGAAAATGAGCAATTTCAATTCTATTTTGATTAAGGATGATCGTGTACCTAATACTATTGCAAGCAATTCATGCTTTATTCGCTACGATGAACCTTATTTCATTAG
>NZ_JAWRXJ010000411.1:0-266 GCF_046535095.1 Pseudomonas sp. SIMBA_041 | reverse complement strand
GTCACGTACAAAGTCGCGACTTGTAACCGTGCGTGGAGCAGGCGAGTTCCTAGTACAGTCGCTACAGTGATAGCGAAAATCATGTCAAGCGGCTTACCGGCTCAACTATCGTGGCCGCAATTTTCCCGTCCAGACTTTTACCTGCTCAAGCAGGAACAGTCGGTCGTCGTCGGTGAGCGGCTCGAGAAGACGCACAATATCATGCGCGACTTGCTGCGCGTCGCCGGAGCTCCCCTCCAACAACTCCATCCACGAGCACTCGAGGA
>NZ_JAWRXJ010000410.1:0-266 GCF_046535095.1 Pseudomonas sp. SIMBA_041 | reverse complement strand
ACCAAGGCCGGTCAGCAGCTCTATAACGGTCGACTGAACCCTGCGATCGTCCTCAACCACGAGGATCGTTTCTGAGCCACCGGTAACGGCGCGCGAATGAGACGTTTCAGAATCAACGACCTCGCCCACGGAGCGCTGAAGGTAAATCTTCACCGTCGTTCCATGTCCGGGTTCGCTGTATATCCTCATGTGACCGCCAGACTGTTTGACGAAGCCATATGCCATGCTCAGCCCTAGCCCCGTCCCCTCACCTTCCGCTTTAGTAC
>NZ_JAWRXJ010000409.1:0-266 GCF_046535095.1 Pseudomonas sp. SIMBA_041 | reverse complement strand
CAATCAAGAAGAAGATTGAGAAAATCGCGAAAACAGGCTCAACCGTATTGATTTATGGGCGGACAGGCACAGGGAAAGAAGTAGTTGCGCAGGCAATACATAACTTGAGCGATCGGTATGAAAAACCATTTATCTCTTTAAATTGTGGCGCTATTCCGCTAACCTTGTTGGAAAGCACTTTGTTCGGTACGACAAAAGGGAGCTTTACAGGCGCGGAGGATACAGCAGGCTTGTTTGAGCAGGCAGATGGCGGCACGCTGTTTCTC
>NZ_JAWRXJ010000408.1:0-266 GCF_046535095.1 Pseudomonas sp. SIMBA_041 | reverse complement strand
ATGGCAACAGCCCGGATGATATCGCCAATACGAAACTGGTCGTTATGTTCGGAAATAACCCGGCAGAAACGCGGATGAGCGGCGGTGGTGTCACTTACTACGTCGAGCAAGCCCGCGAACGTTCAAACGCACGCATGATCGTCATCGATCCACGTTATAACGACACTGCTGCCGGGCGTGAAGATGAATGGCTGCCCATTCGCCCTGGCACCGATGGCGCACTGGCCTGTGCGATTGCCTGGGTACTGATTACTGAAAACATGGTC
>NZ_JAWRXJ010000407.1:0-266 GCF_046535095.1 Pseudomonas sp. SIMBA_041 | reverse complement strand
CCTGCCGATGCCGAACACGAGGTGGTGACATCGATGCAGGCCGAAATGCGCAGCCTGTACGTTCGCCGCGATGCCTGCCCGTGGGCACCGGAGCACTGCCGGGTGCTGGAGGTGACGCCGTTGGCGCGGGAGCTGATCAAGCAGTTCTGCCTGCTCCCGGCAGACTACCCGGAAGGTGACAGCGCTGAGGCGCGATTGGTCGCGGTGCTGCTCGACCAGTTGCGCACGTTGCCAGAGGTGGGCTTCTCGTTGCCGCTGCCACGCCA
>NZ_JAWRXJ010000406.1:0-266 GCF_046535095.1 Pseudomonas sp. SIMBA_041 | reverse complement strand
AGCGCGGAAATTCTTCACCCGATGGCAAGGCGGTATCAATTGCCAGGCCGCGGGCAGAAAGGCCATAAACCTGACCTGCACCAATCACGCGGAAATAGCTGGCCCCGAGCATGCTGACGATTTCATCGTTTTTATCTTTGCTGTTGATCGGGTAAAGCACTTTAAAACCGGCAAAGCCAAGGTCTTTTACCGTATCTTTGTCATGCTGAACATCGCCGAAAGTGAAATAATCCGGGCTGTATTTGATTCGTTTGACTGCGGTGGCA
>NZ_JAWRXJ010000405.1:0-266 GCF_046535095.1 Pseudomonas sp. SIMBA_041 | reverse complement strand
CCCATTTCCCGCGTGGCATGGCACTCGGAGTTGTAGGCCGGCCGGTTGTGGATGCGCACGAGCGGCGTCTTGAGCGCGGTGAACATCAGCTTGCCCGTGCCCCACGTATTCTCGAATCCGCCGCCGGCGCCGCCGTGATCGAAGCAGTCGAATGCCAGTCCTGACGGACCGTCGCGATCGAGGATCTTTTGGGTGAGGCCGGCATACAGCGCCAGCGCGTCGTCCCAGCTCGTGTCCATCCACTGATCGGCCAGATACACGCGGGG
>NZ_JAWRXJ010000404.1:0-266 GCF_046535095.1 Pseudomonas sp. SIMBA_041 | reverse complement strand
CCCCCATCTAAAACTTACTAAGCCGGCTTTGATAAACTTAATACTAGAGGAATGCCTTGAGAGCAGTCGGCGTTTTTTCGCCGGTGATTACAGCAGTTTTCCTGACCCTGACCCAGACAGAGAAAAACGCGTAGCACTATTTAAAAACATGCATGGTGAATACACAAGTGACATACAGCTTAAAGAGAGATTCCTGCGCGACATCCCTAAAATTATGTCTACCGTAGATAAAATCGAGCAAACAATAATCGCAGCAGTACCTCAAG
>NZ_JAWRXJ010000403.1:0-266 GCF_046535095.1 Pseudomonas sp. SIMBA_041 | reverse complement strand
AGGGAGGGGCTGATGTCTGAATTTATTACGGTTGCTCGCCCCTACGCCAAAGCAGCTTTTGACTTTGCCGTCGAACACCAAAGTGTAGAACGCTGGCAGGACATGCTGGCGTTTGCCGCCGAGGTAACCAAAAACGAACAAATGGCAGAGCTTCTCTCTGGCGCGCTTGCGCCAGAAACGCTCGCCGAGTCGTTTATCGCAGTTTGTGGTGAGCAACTGGACGAAAACGGTCAGAACCTGATTCGGGTTATGGCTGAAAATGGTCG
>NZ_JAWRXJ010000402.1:0-266 GCF_046535095.1 Pseudomonas sp. SIMBA_041 | reverse complement strand
CTATTGTCTTGATCGATGACTCCGATAGGCAAATCGGTAATTTGAGTCTGTGAAAATATCCACCATATTAGCAGTACCGTTGCCAGTGGTATCCATACCACCATGCTAAAGTCCCAATGATTTTTTGCCAAAAAACGGCGCTCGTAGGCTGCACTGCGTAAAAAAGCCTCACTTAACTTAGTCAAGTGCATGGCTTACTCTTGGTGCTGATTGACAAGAGTAGGGTTGATGCGTACGACCACACTCATACCCGAGCGGATACGAGC
>NZ_JAWRXJ010000055.1:0-431 GCF_046535095.1 Pseudomonas sp. SIMBA_041 | reverse complement strand
CTATTTAGTGCGTCTAGCATAACACAGGCACTATCATAGCGATATTGTGTTGTAGGCGACAATAGTAATTGAGATTGAGTGAAACTAATGTTAAGGCTGTCACAGCGATTTTGTTGTGGTCAAACTATAGATTATTTTAACGCATCGACAGCATCTAATGTACTCAGATAGACTTGCCCTGATAGCTCGCTAATCAATGGGGTGTGACCGATGATGTCCATCACAGGACCTTTGATAAAGCTAAAGTGTAAGCGCTTGTTTTGCAGCGCAAGCTCTTTATTTAAAGTACTAAGCATTTCTTGGGCGGTCAGATCTATGTGATTGACGGCGGCCATAATCAATATAATTTCATTGGCAGCGGGATATTGCTGCATGGCATTGAGGATGCGTCGATGTACAGATTCACTATTACCAAAGAACAAACTCTCATC
>NZ_JAWRXJ010000401.1:0-266 GCF_046535095.1 Pseudomonas sp. SIMBA_041 | reverse complement strand
GGCCAGGCGGAAATACAGGTCCTCGCGAAAACGCCCGTCCGCCACCATCGCCGCCAGATCCCGGTGCGTCGCGCAGATCACCTGGATATCCACCCGCTCACGCCGCGCAGCTCCCAGTGGCGCCACCTCGCCCTCGGCCAGCACACGCAGAAGGCGGGTCTGCAGATTCAGCGGCATGTCGCCGATCTCGTCGAGGAACAACGTGCCGCCATCAGCCTGCTGCAAAAGCCCCTGCATGCCTTTGCTGGAAGCCCCGGTGAATGCCC
>NZ_JAWRXJ010000400.1:0-266 GCF_046535095.1 Pseudomonas sp. SIMBA_041 | reverse complement strand
GATGATTGGAGACTGTAAGCCAGACTCTTTATCCACACCGTTGTTAACGCTGCTAGCGTCATTGACTTTGATATAAGCCAAACCGCGTGCGCCATAAATACCAACAAACTTGGTATAAGCATCGATTTGCTTACGGCTTAATGATGCGCCACCAGGAATACGTAGAGCAGCCACACGACCTTTAGGATCGTTAGCAGGGCCAGCAAATACTTTGAAATCGACGTCTTTCATCAAATCTGCAACGTCAACCAGTTTCAATGGAATAC
>NZ_JAWRXJ010000399.1:0-266 GCF_046535095.1 Pseudomonas sp. SIMBA_041 | reverse complement strand
ACTGCAGAGATCAAAAGAAGGCTCAGTGCCGCAATTTTCTTCATTTTTACGTCCTCGTATCCTGGCTACCGGCCGTGCGGGGCGCGTTCGCGCCAAGTGTTTTCCGATGCCGGCCGAAGCTGGCGCAGTGTTACGCGGGCGTGCGCTTGACCGTAAGACGGTACTCTGAGCCGTGGCTGTCGGTTGCGATTGCCGTCGCAGTGTCGAGCGGCACAGTTGCGTCAACGTGCTTCTGCCAGTCCGAATCATTCAGATCAATCACGACG
>NZ_JAWRXJ010000398.1:0-266 GCF_046535095.1 Pseudomonas sp. SIMBA_041 | reverse complement strand
ACACCACGCCCTTTCCGTAACGAGTCGGGCCAAGGATCGCGTGGTGGATTTTCTTGAACAGGTCGAGCGCTATCCTGATCGGCTCGCCCAGGTCGTTCAAACCGTAGAACATCGAGCCGCGCTGGAAAAACTTTTCCGGCTCGAAATCCTTGGCCGCGAGGCTTCCGGCCTCGTCACGAGCATCGACCGGCTTGTCAGCTTCCTGCGTGACGCGCATCGAGCGCCAGTAAGCGGACAGCTTGGGCGAGACGTAGCGGTCCCACACG
>NZ_JAWRXJ010000397.1:0-266 GCF_046535095.1 Pseudomonas sp. SIMBA_041 | reverse complement strand
AGCATCTCCATCGGCCGGCCAATGCGCCGGTTCAATTCGTCCAACGAACCCTGGCCGATCAACAGCAGCGGAAAACCATCCGGAAACGCCGCACGGTCACTGTTGAGGCCATAACCATTGGGCAGATAACGCGCCCGCTGTTCCGGGCAATAGACGAGCCGCACGTCCTTGCCAAGCAGCGCCGACAGCCACAGCGCTGCCGCATCGCCGGCATCCGGTACCCGCAGGGTGTCACGCCAGAGGGTCACCCCCCGCAGGTCGTCGTC
>NZ_JAWRXJ010000396.1:0-266 GCF_046535095.1 Pseudomonas sp. SIMBA_041 | reverse complement strand
AGTGAATTGTCGCAAAGTGAGCAGCAGCGATTAGCGCAACTGGCTGATGAAGCAAAACGGATGCGCGAACGTATTCAGGCGCTGGAATCTATTCTTGATGCAGAACATCCGAACTGGAGGGATCGCTAATGGCGGGCATTAATCTCAATAAAAAATTATGGCGTATTCCACAGCAGGGCATGGTCCGCGGCGTCTGCGCCGGGATTGCCAACTATTTTGATGTACCGGTAAAACTGGTGCGTATCCTGGTGGTGCTGTCGATTTTC
>NZ_JAWRXJ010000395.1:0-266 GCF_046535095.1 Pseudomonas sp. SIMBA_041 | reverse complement strand
CGTTAGCTCGACAGAATCAGTGGCCCATCCCTGCCCAGCCAATTCAGTGGGGCCGCACCCCAACATGCCTGCGACAAACCGTTCGCACGCGTCACAATGATCGGTCAATTTGATGCATTCGCCGCAATATACCGTCAAGCGCCCCGAAAAACATAGCACGGCAATATCTTGGACGGGGAGACACTAGTAGAGAGTAAAAAAACGCAAACTGGAATAACCGATAGGCGTGTACCGCGCGCCAAGTCCAGCACATTGGGGTCGCTGCC
>NZ_JAWRXJ010000394.1:0-266 GCF_046535095.1 Pseudomonas sp. SIMBA_041 | reverse complement strand
GCGGCAGCCCAAATCCACGTTGGAACATCCGGGAACCAGTACTGCATATAGATGCCCGCAGCGGTCAGCTCTGCCATTCCCACCAGCACGAACATTACCCAGTAGTTCCAGCCAGAGAGGAAGCCCGCAAACGGTCCCCAGTATTTATAGGCAAAGTGGGCAAATGAACCGGATACCGGCTCCTCAACCACCATTTCGCCAAGCTGGCGCATAATCAGGAAAGCGATGATCCCGGCGACGCCGTAGCCCAGCAATACAGCCGGACC
>NZ_JAWRXJ010000393.1:0-266 GCF_046535095.1 Pseudomonas sp. SIMBA_041 | reverse complement strand
ATCTGCAAAACGTCGAAGACGTGCTGCTGCTGAGCAACGGCGCATTCAACCTCACCGGCAACAGCCTGAACAACACCCTGACCGGCAACGCCGACAACAACGTGCTCGACGGCGGCACCGGCGCCGACACCCTGACGGGCGGCGCGGGCAACGACACCTACATCGTCGACAACAGCGGCGACGTGGTGTTGGAAACCAGCACCCTGGCCGGCGAAATCGACACCGTGCGCTCCTCGGTCACCTACGTGCTCGGCGCCAACCTGGAA
>NZ_JAWRXJ010000392.1:0-267 GCF_046535095.1 Pseudomonas sp. SIMBA_041 | reverse complement strand
AGCGCTGTTTGGCTGGTAGGTCTAGGTTGGTTTTTTTCTATCGAACCGAAACAAGATCGAGAATGGATGGCTGAGGTCGACCAACGAGTCTCCTATGAGCGCGATGCGACTAACCCTGACTTGATTACTTTAACCAATGTTCGTAACTTTGATTGGCGGACTGAAGAAGACGCTACCGAGCATTGGGATACCCGTACGATTAATTTATCTAAACTCTCTGGCGTTGATGTGACCAATTCTTATTGGATGGGTCCGTTAATCGCTCAT
>NZ_JAWRXJ010000011.1:0-239985 GCF_046535095.1 Pseudomonas sp. SIMBA_041 | reverse complement strand
ACGCGTCGCTGAAGGTGGCTCTGATCGTCTGATCGAAAAACGCGTCGCTGAAGGTGGCTCGGATCGTCTGATCGAAAACCGTGTAGCCGCTGATGGCTCCGACCGCCTGATGCAGAACCGCGTCGCCGAAGGTGGCTCCGACCGCCTGATCAAGTATCGCGCTGCATGAATGAATAGCCTTCCCGCAGCATTCGACAAAAAGCCCGGCCTGACCCGCCGGGCTTTTTCATGCACAAAATAAATCAGCCCCCACTTAAAGCCGCTGCCGCACCTGTGGTACATAAGACCTGATTGTGAATTCTGCGCTCAATGAGGTTTGCCCATGTTCCGTTCGCCACGCCTGCCACAACTGCTGACCTGCGCCCTGTTCGGTGTATTCGCGTGCGGCGCCCAGGCCGGTACGCCCTCCCCGGCACCCGCCAGCTTGTTGCCGTTGCTGGTGACGATCAACGAGCGCTTGAGCATTGCTGATCTGGTGGCGTTGACCAAGTGGGACAGTGGCAAACCGATTCAGGATACGGCCCGGGAAACGCAGGTCATCGACAACGCCAGGAAGATGGCCGCGAGCCGAAAACTGGACCCGGAAGCGGTTGCCGAGCTGACGGCCGCACAGATCGAAGCCAACAAACTGGTGCAGTACGGCCTGCTCGCTCAATGGCGCGCAGCGTCCAAAGCGCCGGACACTCCACGGCCAGACCTCGGCAATCAAATCAGGCCACGCCTGGATGAGCTGCAAAATCGCTTGCTGCAGCAATACGCCGAATTCGCGCCCTATCGCAATGACCCCAATTGCCCGAACTGGCTGGGGACCGAGCGAGCCAACCTGATCAAGGATCAACTGCACGGCCAGGCCCTGATACGCGCTACCGGGGAGCTGTGTATCGCGGCGCAATGAGATTGAAGGCCGTGTGGCCGAAGGGGGGGCCGACCGTCTGATCGAAAGCCGCACTGCATCAATGCGCGGTTTTACCGCGCAACTCAATGAAAAGCCCGGCCTTATCCGCCGGGCTTTTTTACGCACGCCATTCAACGCGTCTTATGCAGTCAACCCGATCCAGCCATGAATGCCAACGTACAGGCCCACCGCGATAATCAACACCCCGGACAGATAAGGTGCCCGACGCGCCACTGCCCCCAGCCACGGCCAGCGGTTGCTGGCTTGCCGCGCGCCAATGGCTGCGGCCACACCGACCGATACCAGCGTCATCGCCAATCCAATACTGAAGCACAGGACGAGCATGCCGCCTAACGCCACTTCCTTGACCTGAAGGCAGAGCAGCAAAACGGTGATCGCCGCCGGACAAGGAATCAACCCTCCCGTCAAACCGAACACGATGATCTGGCCAGTGGTCACTTCACGGTTGGTGAAACGCTTGCGGATGTCATTGGCGTGGGCACGTTCATGCGCATCCTGATAACCGTCAATCGACAACTCCAGCCCTTGCAGTTCCGCGTGCGAATGCCCGTGGTCATGCTCCGAGTATTCCAGGTCGTAGTCATGCGAGTGCCCGGCATGCCCAAGACTCAGGCGAACGCTGAATTCGTGGGGTTCGGGAATGGCGGCCGTCGATTGCAGAAAACCGTCCTGCTCGACAAATGAGAACGCCTGGGTGCTGCCGTCTGCACGCGTGGTCAACACGCGGACATCCCCGGCACCCCAGGCATGCCCGCTCAACGCTTTCAGGCGCCAGTGCGGCGGCATGCCGGTTTCGAAAATCGACAGTTCGACGCGGCCATGACCGGTATCGATTCGCTGGGTTTCGTCGTGGTGAGCGTGATCCTGTTCGCCGTGGTGATGGTCTTCACCTTGCTCGAACTTGAACATCTGCTCGCCGCGCCAGGTGCGCCACAGCATCCAGAGTGCAATCAAGATAATCAGCGCAGCGGAGGCAAGTTGAAAATACGGCTCAGTGGTTTGCGCATCCATCCCCTTGCCCAGGTACATGCCACCTATCGCGACCAGCCACACCACCGCCGTATGCGACAGCGTTGCCGCCAGGCCCAATAGCACCGCCTGTTTGACCGAACCACGAACGGCCACGATGAACGCCGCCATCATGGTTTTTGAATGCCCGGGCTCAAGCCCGTGCAAGGCCCCCAGCAGTATCGCGCTCGGAAAATAGAGCCACGCGTGGGCGCCACCCTGTTGCAGCAGTTCTGCGAAATTGGGCATCACGGGACCTATTTGGAGTAGCGGCGGATGGCTTCGAGCAGTTCATCGACACCTTTGGCCCGCTCCTCATCGCTCAACGCCGGGTTGGCGACGTGGGCGTGAGCGTGAGCCTCGATGATTTCATCCATCAAACCGTTCATGGCGCCGCGAGTGGCCGCGGCGAGGTGCAGGGTCTTGGCGCAATCGGCCTCTGATTCCAGCGCGCGCTCTATCGCCTGAACCTGCCCGGCAATGCGTCTTACCCGTTTTAACAGGTCGTCTTTTTGCTCATGAGTGTGCGACATACCATACCCCCCCTACCTATACAGGCGAGCATGATGACCTGCCGTTGGGAGATAAGCAATCCCCCAAGTGCAGGCAGTCATGTCAGGTAGAAAGAAACGGGGGAGCAGCGGTCGCTAGTCGTAGAACGGCTCAACCGACACCCGACTGCCGACAAAAAAACTATCGGCCACCAATCGCAGCGGCTGGAGGTCCAGGTCGCTGGCGTTGTCGCCAATCAGCTGCTGGAAATGCCGATAAACCGCCGCGTATTCGCCCTCCTCCGATACGGCCTGGCGCACGCCGTCAATGCTCAACAGAGCACCACCATTGTCCAGTCGCAGCACGCCTTCGGCGCAGCGGATCTCGATGCTCCAGAGTTCGTCGTGACCGTGGTCGAAATCGAATTCCGCGCGGACATCGAGGTGCCGTGCATCAGACATTTTGATCGACGCGGCAATCGGCGATTGGCAGTTGTCGGGGACGCGCAGTTCGGCTGACTCGACAAACAGCGGCAGCGCCAGCAGATGGGTGATGATCGACAAGGCATTGATGCCGGGATCGAATACACCCAGGCCACCGGGCTGCCAGATCCAGGCCTGGCCGGGGTGCCACTTGCGCACGTCTTCCTTCCAGTCGATCTGAACGCTTTGCAGGGTGCGGGTGGCCAGCCAGTCACGGGCGGCTTCGATGCCCGGCGCGTAGCGTGAATGCCAGGCGAACAAGCCGCTGACACCTTGCTCTGCGGCCTGATTCACCAACGCCATCGCTTCACCCAACGTGGCACATGGCGGTTTTTCTACCAGCACGTGTTTGCCAGCGGCCAACGCGTGTTGCACCAGTGCGAATCGACCTTGCGGCGGTGTGCAAAACGCAATCGCATCGACGTGCGGGCCACTTTCGAGCAGCTCGCTCAAGGACTGAAAATTCTCTACCCCGGCGCAGGGTTGCCCTTGGGTGGCGACAGACACCAACTGGAACGCGGGGTTGGCGTTAATAGCGGGAACGTGTTGATCCTGGGCAATCTTGCCGTAGCCCACCAGGCCGAGACGAATCGGTTGCATCAATGACTCCTGTTTTTTTTGTCTTGTCATGGAACGCGAGCCGGCAAGATTACGTTTGTATGGCGTGGAAGTCATTGACGACATGCTGATGCCCGCTCCGCCCACACCTTCACAATCCTTTCATCCCCGCCTGCCAAGGTGCTGGTCTCGGCAGCCTGGGCAGCGGCGACAGACAGGCTCAAAACGGACAGCGAACACAAAAGACGTTGAAACACGGTGCAGCCTTATTCATAAGCATTGGGCTGCCCACTCTCTGTATTGAAGGAATACTGAATATGACGGATTGGCCACCAATGAAAATCCGCGCGCGATCGGTCCGTATGGCGCGTTTTTGGACTGTATTTCCCAACCTTTAAACGTTGCTGGCGCTGACTGCACTGCCTTTGACGCCGACCAACGCATTAAACGTATTCACATCAAGTGGCCGGCTCAGGAAATAGCCTTGGCCTTCATCGCACGCCACCGCTTTCAACAAGCTCATCTGCTCTGCACTTTCAATGCCCTCGGCCGTCACCGTGAGCGCCAACGCGCGCCCCAAGCCCACGATCGCCTGGATAATGGCCCGGTCATCCTCGCTTTCATCCAGCCTGTTCAAGAAACTGCGGTCTATTTTCAGGCCATCGAATGGAAACGCGCGCAGGTAACTCAACGATGAATATCCGGTTCCAAAGTCATCCATAGAGATCCGCACGCCAAGGCGTTTGAGTGTGCGCATTATCTCAAGTGCACCCGTGGCATCTTCGAGCATCACGCTTTCGGTAATTTCCAGCTCGACCCGGGCAGGGTCGATTCCGGTGTCGTGCAGTGTTTTCTGAATGCGCTCGACCAGATTGCCGCGCTTGAACTCGGTCGATGACAGGTTGACGGAGACGAACAAATTCTCCGGCCATTTTGCGGCGCAACGGCATGCGGTCTGGATCACCCAGTTGCTCAGGAAAAGGATCAGCCCGGACTCCTCGGCAATAGGGATAAACGTATCGGGGGGGATTAATCCGCGCTCGGGATGCTGCCACCGGACCAGCGCTTCGGCACCGACCATCTGACCGTCCGAGATACGATAGCGTGGCTGAAAATGCAGGCGCAGCTCACCGTGCTTGATGGCGAAACGCAGGTCGTTTTCCAGACGACGGCGCTCAATGATTCTGGCGTTCATATCGCCTGCATAAAAGCGCCAGGTGTTACGGCCGCCCGACTTTGCCTCGTACAACGCAATGTCCGCATAGCGCAGCAACTCGGTCGCTTCGCACGCATCATTGGGCGCCATCGCGATGCCGATACTGGCGCTGACAAACACTTCCTGCTGATCAATCTCTATGGGCCGCTCAACGGACTCGATCAGGCGATGACACAGGGTCTCGACTTCTTCCTGGGAACTCACGTCACTGAGGATCAGTACAAACTCATCCCCCCCGACCCGGGCGACAAGGTCGCCGTGGCGCACGCAGTCCGCCAGGCGACTCGACACTTCATTGAGCACGCGGTCACCGGCGGCATGCCCGAGCAAGTCATTGACCGGTTTGAAGCGATCCAGGTCCAGGCAGAGCATGACCAGCGGTTGTTCCACCGTCGGCATTGCCTTGAGTTTACCGTCAAGAAACTCCTGAAGACGGGTCCGATTGGGGAGCCCGGTGAGGGCATCATGCTGGGAAAGGAATTCGATGCGCCGACGGGCTTCGACTTCGTCCGTCACATCCGTTGCGGTGCCCCGGAACCCTGCGCCCGTCATGTCCCGGGCCGAGATACGCGTGATGCGCTCTCGCCCCTTGGCATCGATATAGCGGCACTGGATGCTGATGTCCGGACGACGGTTCGGAATGCTCAACCATTGGGTCAGCAAACCTAATTCGGTGGCCAGCAGATCATTGATCGACGCACCGATCCAGGCGTCCCGGGAGAGCCCGGTGACATTTTCAAATCGATCGGACAAATAGGTAAAACGCCCACCATCCCCTATTTCCCATACCCAGTCCGAGATGGCTTCAACGACGTCGCGAAAGCGCGCTTCGCTGATGCCCAGGGCGTCCTGACTGGTCTGAAGCGAGGTGTAGCTGGCGTCCAGCGCCACTGCACTGGCGGTGGTGCGCCGCAAAATAACCCAGATCATCAGGCACACCAACAACGCGGCAATGGCGATCAATGGCAGCCCTACTCCCAGTAACCGCAGACCTGGGCTGGACGGACTCCAAGACAGATTGCCGGCAGCACCGTTCTCTCCCAGTGGAAAGAAAGACGTCGCGTCAAGATCATCAGCCGTGGCGACATGCAGGCCCTCGACCCCGAAATCATTACCTAATAGCTCAAGCTTGGCGCTGTCGAGAATGTCGACGAAAATCAACACCGACGGTAGCCGGGCATCAGACACCACGGTCGGGTCGGTTCCCGGTGTAATAGCGGCTGCCGCGACCAGCGCGGGTTCGCCTCCAATATTGATAAAGGCGGTTGTCGGTGTTTCTGAATCCGCGCCTGCACGTGCCTTTTCCAGCATCGGCGCAATGGCTTCCCCCAGCCACTCTGACGCGGCAACGGATTTCAGTTCGCCCTTGATCACCGAGTAAACCGTGCGATTGACGTCGTTGACGACAAACAGCCCCTGAAATCCAAAGTCGGTGTAAAGCGTTGGCCCGGCGTTTTGCCGTACATAGGCCCAATCCGGGTCTACTTGAGCATGCAAGTGCTTGTAGGCATCACCCCAAAATGCGTAGTCCTTGACGACTGAGCGCAGCGACTTTTCCAGCGATTGCACCGCCTTCTTTGTGTAAAACGCACTTTCGACTTCCTCTGTCCGGTCTAAATCGTTTGCAAGATAAACCAGTGAAAAGCTGGCCAGTAAAAACACACCGGCTAACAGACCGACAAACTTGAACAGTGAAGTCCGTGCCAGCGACACGCTTGAACGATGAGAGAGGGAGTGGACGATAGAGGCGAGGCTATTCGGCATAAATTCCCGCTGGTCGTTGATGCAAGAGGGGTGCACACCACGTTATCGGCTGAATTAGCGAACTAATGAATGACCTGATTTTGCGCGTGGCCGTTCACAATGCTCTCGCAGAGGGTAGACGAGGAATCTGTCCACTACTCGGAACACGTCAGAAATTTATGCTGGATATGGGTGATCAGCGATAACGCTGAGGGGTATTAATGGTTGCCGAGTGCGGCGCCTGAAGAACGGATTTAAACAGGCGCCGAGTCCGAGGTACGGCAGATCAATGCAGCTTGGGCGATACCGACGTCCCGACTTTGCTCAACCCTTTGGTGTTGTGATCGCCTGGCGTCGTAGTCGCCACAGCCCGGGCTTTAGCTACGCCGCGAGTGTCTTTGGAGTGAGCGATGCCTGAAGTCGTTGAGCCATGACCGCGATCACCATTGCGATCACTGCCGTAGTGGTTACCACTTTCACCATGATCGCGAACAGCTTTGCCGGCATGGTCACTGCTGAGCCCGTCGCCGCGCCCGTTACTGCTAATGCCGCCGGCGTGATCTGATCCGCTGTGGCCGCCGGCTGTACCGCCACCATGGCCACCGCCAACACCACCGCCACCTCCGTGACCGCCGCCATTACCGCCACCACCACCACCACCACCACCACCACCACCACCACCACCACCACCACCGTCCTTCGCATAAGCGGAGTTCATGATGGATAGGTCAGCAGGCAGTAATGGGGCGGCTGCAAGCATCATGGCGCATGACAATACAGCAACGAGACTCTTGTTTTTTAAAAGCATGATTGCTTCCACAGGGTTGATATCACGTGTTTTAAGACGCGTCAGACCCCAGTCAGTTCAAGTCCCACGATAGACGGAATGCCTTTACTGCGCGATTGAAAACGAGACTCAAATACTAATCAAAAGCACCGTTGAGCACTTCGTAAATTAGCCCGGTGGCGAGTGCGACCAATATCAAGTCCGTGCCAGCTTGTTGCCATTCATATCCATCGTAATGAGGCAGCCTGCCGACTAACCGACCGTCCAGTTTTTTGGCAATACCCGGTGGTAACGGTTTGCCTCGCGCAAGGTTCTTTTGAATGCCCGGAGGCAATGCAGGCCCAGAGTTCCAGTAGCCCGGATACCCGCCAATAATTCCCAGGACACTGCCGCGATCAATGCTTGGGCCGTTGTCCCAATCGCCGCCCTTGCCTTCGTTTCCATGGGCCTGATTGTTGTGCGGGTTTCCCTTGCCGTTACCGTTACCGTTACCCTGACCCTTTCCATTACCAGGGTCGGCTAATGCCGTGGTTGAGCCGACGATCAACGCAAGGCACGTAACGGCTGAAATCAATAAGCGAGATCTGATCATGGTGTCGTTCCTTCTTCGTGGCAGGACGCTGTACTGAAATTTAGTACTGCAATCCAACAAGTGTGCACAATTTCGTGCGCAAAACATCAGAAATACCATTAATGAGCTATACCGGCTAATCACCCCCGCAGTTCTTCGACGCAGGAGTTTGGCCATGAAGTTCAAACATTCACTGGCAGTGCTACTGGTCAGCGCAACCCTTTTCGGTTGCGCCACATCATCAAACCCCAGTGTGACCGTGCCGTTAGTTGCCACGCGGCAGAACGCCGGCCAGATCGGCGATGTAACGTTGACTAGCTTTGACAATAAAACCGGACTCAGTTTCTTCATCAGCGGTGCGCCAAGCGGTGTCACCCTGCCCCTGCGCCTCTACACCTTCATCTATAAAGGCAGTTGCGAAAAACCCGGGGCGGTGGCGTACGCCATGAATGATCAGGTCAACACCGAACGCCAGCCAATACGCGGCTGGACGTTATCCAGAACCGCGCCTGTTGCCATGTCGGTGTTGCTGGCGGGTGGGTATTCCATCGTCGTGCGAACGGCATCGACGGATGGCAATGTCGATATTTTCTGCGGGGATATCAAGCAAGGCAGCACGGCGAAGTAGCCACCTCTTTACTGGCATCAGGGTGTGCTTTAATTCGGGTTCTTCTATAAAGAGTGAGTGTCCCCGGAATGGAACCCAACATCGCACACCTGTCCAGCTTTCACGTGGCGGGTCTGACCGTACGTACGAACAACCGCGATGAATCAACGCAGGACCGCGCAAAAATCCCTGGTTTGTGGAATCGCTTTTTTTCCGACAATGTTGCCGAGAAGATCCCGCAACGGTTGACCGAGGCGCCGATTGTCGGCGTGTATTCGGACTACGATTCTGATGCGAGCGGTGCTTACGACGTGACGGCGGGTGTCTCGGTCAGTACGCCGAACCGCGACTTCGATAACGTCGGGATTCAGGCAGGCAAGTACATGGTCTTCGAGGCCCGCGGCGCCATGCCGGCTGCCGTTATCCAGGCCTGGGGGACTATTTGGGCCTACTTTGAAGCGCATCCACAGGTGCAACGCTGTTATGCCACGGACTTTGAATCGTATGGCGGTCCAGACGAAGTTCAGATTCATATCGGCATCGTGTCGTAGGCGTTCCGAAAAACTTTTTCATTTCGACAACACGTTTTTCACGAAACGCTTACAGAACAGAGCGCAGATTGAACTGACAAATGGATTTGACCCCAAACAGAGAGCCCGCCGAAGCGGGCTTTTTGTCGTTTATCGCCTCAACCCTACTCCTCCGCGCGCCCCGTGCCTTCCCGATCGTGTTCATAGTGTCTGGTGAGCGGGAACGCCGGCAACCAGGACTCGCGACGCACGATCCAGCTTTCGTAAGTGGGCTTCAGTTGGTCAGGGGCATCCAACGACCCCAGGTTCACTTCGATTTCATCGCCCGAGCGGGCAAAAACCGACGAACCGCAACGCGGACAGAAAAACCGCCCGGCGTAATCGCCGGTCTCGCCCTCGATCGTCACTGCCTCCTGAGGGAATATCGCCGAGGCGTGGAACAGCGCCCCATGGTGCTTGCGGCAATCGAGACAGTGGCAAAGGCCGACCCGGTAAGGACGGCCCGAGGCCACAATCCTGATATTGCCGCACAGACAGCCGCCCGTGAATCGATCCATGCTGTACCTCCTCTGGAATCACGCATTCGCAAGGTGATTAAGAAGATAGCAGCACGGGGCGCACGCCATTCTTTCACTCACGTGGTTGTTCAATTTCAGACAAAAAAAAACCCC
The DNA here is from genome assembly GCF_046535095.1 of Pseudomonas sp. SIMBA_041. NCBI lineage: Bacteria > Pseudomonadati > Pseudomonadota > Gammaproteobacteria > Pseudomonadales > Pseudomonadaceae > Pseudomonas > Pseudomonas sp. SIMBA_041. The sequence continues at coordinate 230,404 of NZ_JAWRXJ010000011.1, read as the reverse complement.
GTCACCGAAAATGCGGTGCGGGGCAAGAAAATTGGTTGGTTGCGGCCAACCAAAGGAGCTCTGTAAAAAACGCGTTCAATCCGAGGTCAAATGCAATCCTGTGCGGCGCGTTCAAAACTCGACGGCAAGAAGCTTGAGGCCAGCAGATGTCGCTCGTAGATGAACACCTTGCCGCCGTCCCCGGACTTGTAGGCTTCCAGCACGTTGTCCGTGGAGACTTTGCTCGGCACCACGATCCGGTAGCTGCGCGAGGTCTGCGAAACGGTCGGGCTCAACGCACTGCCCTGCAATTTCGGGACGACGCAGTCGGCGTATTGGGCCGGGGTCTTGCGGGTCTGCAAGGTCAGGGTCGGGTCGTTCGGCGCGGAGGCACAACCGGCGAGCAACACTGAGGCAACTGCCGTGGCAGCTACGAATAAAGGACGCATCGGTCTCTTCCTGAAAACAAAATGTTCGGTTCATCACGCGGTTTTTTTTCAGCCGCGTGTTCGATGGGGGCGATTTTCCGACTATTGTCGACAAAGAAGAACTTGTGTTTGGTAATGGTCACTATTACGTCTAGCAATAGTTGCGCGCCACGCCGATGGATGCACACTCAAACACCCCCCACAAAAAGATTGATGAGGATCACGCCTTGAGAACCTTTGACCTGATCCGCGATGCGGTTTTGCCGGATTTTCGTGACCGGGTGGCCGAGTACCTGGTCCAGTACGAAACCGTGCTGATGAGCAAAAACCCGCCCGAGCCGGAGCTCTCGCGAGCCACGGCCAATCAGTTGCGCGGTTATTTGCGTGGGTTGAACACCACGCGGGTGCTGGGCATGGCGGAATGGGAGGAGCTGGATCGGCGGGTGGTGAATACGTGGCTTTAGCGCTGGACAAATGACCGGCTCGATCAACTGCGCCCGACGGAACCTGTGACCGGTAAATTACCCAGCAACTTGAGCCCCGTGGTTTTCACGAACGTCTCGTAATCCATCGGCCTCTCGATACGGGTTTCTGCGTTGGGCAGCACGTACGCCCAGGCGCGCTTCGACGAGGCGTCGTAAACCAGCTTGAACAGGCGCGTCGGCACCCAGACCTTGTTGTCGCCAATGGTGCTATGGCCCGAATCAAAGATCGGGCCGGTAAAGACAAAGACGTTGCCATCGGCGCGCTTGGCAAACTTCCTGACATCCGACTCGACCTTGCTCCAGATCTTGCGATTGTTGGTCGGGTCCTGCGGCACCATGTTCGACAACGCAAAGGATTGGGCCATGGCATTGGGGTTCGGCGCATCGGCGGCCGGGGATTGATGACCACGGTCCACGGCCGGGTGTTGGCTGCGGTAGTCACTCAACTCTGCCCGCCCACTCTTGGGAATGCGTGGATCCGGGTAGAACTGGTTGGTGCGCTCCTCCCCTTTGGCGTCCTGTAGCTGGGCGGCATTCAGTCGCTCAACCACCACCAATGGCGTCTTGCTGGTTTGCGAGTACAGCACCGCGAAGTTATCGGAGCACAACGCCAACGGGTTCATGGTGGCCGGCACCGTGGCGATGTTGATCGGCCGGGCTGCCGGAAACAGATCGGCGCAGCCGTCGAACGAGGCCTGTTTCTGTTTGTTTGAATAAAGGTCCAGCGCCGCGCCCTGGCTGATCGAACCCGAGCGGGACACTTGTTCCTGATGCTGGGTGGGCGGTTTGAGGAGATCCAGCAGGCTGCGGGCTTGCGCCCCGGTCGAGAGCAAAACAAGGGCCGACAGCCCAACTGCAATTTTGCGTAGGTACATGCGTTAGATCTTCAATTTGGATGGATGGAAAAACGTACGGCGAGTCCCGTTTCACGGAACCTGGTGAAGGCGATGGCGGATTATGTTGCGGTGAGCATGCTTTCACAGTCCTTGATCAAAGTAACGATGACGGTCGTGCGGGATTTATTGACCCTCACAATGCCCGTTAGTGCTGAGCAGCGTTTACATTAATCACAACGGAAGCAGCCGGTCCTGAAAAACGCTTTTCATGACGAGCTACGAGGAAAGAGATGCTCTGCGACGGCGATCCCACCGAGGGTACTGCACCGTCTAATCTGTGTAGAGCACGATCACAAATACGCCTCTAGCCTTTTGATTGAGGGGAAGCAGGATGATCGAAAAAACAGCGCGCCCAGGCTGCTCATGGCTGCTCCTCCCCTTGCTCGTCATCAGCCTGGCGCTGACAACAGGATGTTCAAGAAAAGTGCACAGGGATCCCTATGCGCTTTCAAGCTTTGGCTCAAATTGCTATGCGAAAGCGCTACCCACTACCGGCGAGGGTGGTCTGGCCTGGGGCGACACCTTGAACATGGCGCGCAAGAAATCCATGGACAATTGCATACGCTATGCCGGTCGCTCCGGTGGCACGCCGAAGACCTGCCAGGTGGTGGTCGCGGAGTGCAAAAATCAATAGCGGCCCAAGACGGCGGACCAGAGCTTAACCCTGCCGCACAATGTCGACCGAGATCTCCACCGCCGCTACCGTTCCTCTGTTCTCCAGCCAGTGTGTGGTGTTCCTGTCTTCCGGCCAGCCCACTCCCGGGCCATAGTCCGTGGCGACACCGTTGCGGTGATCGGTGATCGTTCCTTGCAGGATGTAGACGGTGCCGGGTCGGTCTACATGGTTGTGAATCGGCCCGAAGACGCCTCCAGGCTCGATGGTCACCCTGCGCATTCTGAGTTGGCGCCCTGCCATGCCCTCGATCTCAGGACCCAGGTCAATCGTTGCCAGTAACTGCACCGCAACGCCTTTTGTCTCGGGTGCCGCCTGCTCATTACTCATCACCTATTCCTCTCTGTACAGACCGGGCCTGACTGTTAGTAAACACCCTTAAAGCGTGTGTGCACTCGAGAGGCGACAAAGGATCGATCAGCGGTTCAGACGTGTCATGAAATGAAAAGAAGGTGTCGTCGAATGAATGGTCGGCCACAAAAAAATACGCGTAAAACACGTCACTAACCGTAGTGGCGCTGCGCCTCTTTCGTACCTCCAAAACATAATAATAATCCGAAGAAGGATCGCGTTTTATGCGTGTGAATTTGCCCGTAACCGAGCATGAAAGACTCTTCCCCGCCGAACAACGGTTGATCTCCACAACCGACCTTGATAGCCGAATCACTTACTGCAATGAAGCGTTTGTGGCCATCAGCGGTTTCACCCATGACGAATTGATCGGCCAGCCGCATAACCTGGTCCGACACCCTGATATGCCGCCCGGGGTCTTCATTCATATGTGGCACACCATCAAGCAAGGCAAACCCTGGATGGGGATTGTGAAAAACCGCGCGAAAAATGGTGATTTCTATTGGGTCAGCGCCTACGTCACACCCATCTTTGAAAACGGACGATTGAGTGGCTATGAGTCGGTTCGTTCGGTGCCCACTCGCGACCAGGTCCGCCGGTCCTCGGCACTCTATGCGAGGATGCGGGCCGGCAAGCCGATCGTTTCGCTGAGTGCACGGATTTTCCGGCCGATGCAACACGGCTGGCCATTATTGATGGCAGGTGTGGTTTCACTTCTGGCTGATCAGTGGCTCCCAAAAGTGGCAGCCCAAGGGGTTCTGTTGGCGAGCCTGGGTATCGCCTGGTACTTGATCGAGTCCCGACATCGCCGAGCCATCGAGCGCACCCTGGCCGAGCATCCGAAAGCCTTTTCCGATCCGTTGGTCGCGCTCACCTTCAGCGACAACCACGGCCCCCAGGGTCGGCTGGACATGGCCATGCTCAGTGAGGAAGCACGCTTGCAGACAGCCTTGTCCCGACTGGTGGATGCCGGGATCAATGTGAAGGCCAAGGCCGCACAGTCCTCCGAACTCTCGGGTGCGCAAGCGCAGTCACTGGATCGCCAGCGCAGTGAAACGGATCAGTCCGCCGCCGCCATTTCGCAGATGGCGGCAACGAACCAGGAAGTGACGCAAAACGTCATGAACACCGCGCATGCCGCGTCCGAAGCCGACCAGTTGACTCGCGAAGGCAGTGAGCTGGCGGTGCAAAGCCTGAGCGCCATGCAGGCCATGAACGATGCCGTCAACGAAATCGGCCAGGCGGTCAACGCATTGGCGATCGAGACGCAAGCCATCGGCAGTGTCGTGGACGTCATTACGTCCATCGCCGAACAGACCAACCTGCTGGCGCTGAATGCGGCGATCGAGGCGGCCCGGGCAGGTGAACAAGGGCGCGGCTTTGCCGTGGTGGCCGACGAGGTGCGCTCCCTGGCACAACGCACCCGCACCTCCACCGAGCAGATCCACGGCATCATCGCGTCACTGAACATGGGCGCCGATCGCGCCGTCTCAACGGCCAGCCGGGGTGAGCAGATTTCCCGCGACAGCATGCAGCGTGTCGAGGCGGTACAGTCGGCGCTGGTCGGCATCAGTGAAGCCGTCAGCCGAATCACCGGCATGAGCCAGCAGATGGCGTCGGCATCGGAAGAACAAAGTCACGTGACTGAAGACATCAATCAGCAGATTACGCGGATCGCTCAGCTGTGCGATCACAGTGCCGGGCAGGCCAAGCAAGGTGCTGCGATCAGTCGGGATCTGGAGGGAATGGCTGAGTATCTGCACGGATTGGCAGAGCGTTTTAACCGATAGGTATTAGTGACGGTTGACCTACAGGGTGCTGAATCAGCACCCTGCGGTCATCACGGGCAGCACTTCCGTAAACAGGAGTCCCTCATCAGCAGGACAACGTTGCCAGATAATACGCAGTCGACCTTCCAAAATATCTAGGATCGACGACCCGGTTGGAACCCATGACGTCTCGCACTCAACACGGCCAGTAGGCTCAAAACTGCAAGAACCAATAGCGTCCATGGGAAAGAGCCAGGACCGGCGTATTGAAGTAACACTCCCCCCAGCAGCCCACCGCCGGCGACAGCAAGATTGAATACGGTTACCAACATTGACTGCGCGACATCTGTCCCTTCCCCCGCGTTATCCGCGATGGCTGTCTGCAACAGCGTTGGCGCCCCACCGAAGGTCAGCCCCCACAAGGCAATACCAGCCAGCGTAACCATTGAGCTGCCATTGGCGAAGCCAATGATTAATGCAGCCGCGGCAAACAGAGCGAGGCTGAGAATCGTCAGCATCCTGAGAGAGCGATCTACAAACACCCCCGTTATCCAGATTCCGAGGACGGAAGAGGCACCAAACAAAAACAACACAACATCCACATATTCGGCAAGTCCCACTGACGCCAGATAAGGTGCGATATAGGTGTAGAGGATGTTGTGAGCCAAGATCCAGGCAAAGATCACAAAGAGGACTGACCGGATACCCGGGGTAAGGAAAATTTCGCGAATGGATTGACGCTTTGAAGACGATTGACCGGGGTAATCAGGAATACAGGATCGGACCCAAATCAACAGTGCAAATGAAAGCCCCGACATTATCCAAAATACGCCTCTCCAATCCGAAAGACCGCCCAGCCAGGTGCCCAATGGAACACCAATAGACAGAGCGATGGGTTGGCCAACCCCGACAATTGCCAAGGCGCGTCCTTGAAGATGGTTAGGGACCATGCGTCTGGCGTAGCCAGCCAGCAGCCCCCAAATAAGACCCGCCGCCATACCTGCAATAAAACGCGAGACAAGTATCACTACGAAATTAGAAGAAAGCGCGGTAATTGAGTTGAAAACCAGCAAACCAAGAATAGCCAGAAGAAACAGAGGTCTCCTCCGCCAACTGCGTGTGGCTGCAACGATAGGAATCGCGGCTAAAACCGAACCCAACGCATAGAGAGTTACCAACTGACCGGCGAAAGCCTCTGAAACGCCAAGGCTTGATCCAATCTGTGGCAACAGTCCCGCCGGCATGGTTTCAGTCATGATGGCAATGAAACCCGCCAGGGTAAACGCCAGTAACTTCCAAATAGGAATACGTTCGCTATAGCCGATATCGGAAATAGGCTGATTGGAAAAACTGCTGTCCTGAGCTGTCATAATACGTTCACCGCTTTAATAATTTGGGACTTTGCAAAGTAGATGCGCACGCTGGAGAATCTCGTATTCATAAACGTCCGCGTGCCATCCAAAGGGGGTCAACAGGCTCGAATGCTATTGATATTTTTACGATACTTTCAACAGCACTAACTCAAGGCTCGGGTACCGCGTCACCTCAAACGCGATAGATCCACGTTAACTTGCCTTGTTTTATCAATCAGTACAGCCAAGACGCGTTCGTACTGATGGTGTTCAGCGCAGGTTTTACATCGCATTAACACGATCATCTAAAACAGCCAGACTTCTGGAATGATCAGTACAATACTAGGCAAAAAAATTTAACTGAGCTTGGTTATTCTAAAAAAAAGGCCTCAAAGAGCACTTATTGCGACGTCAACAATGTCTCCCAGCCTTTCCGCACGCTCTTCTTGTGCACTTCCTTTGCCAAGCACCCTGATACCCTGAATTGTGCTGACAAAGAATCTCGCAAGTGCGCCGGGATTTTTTTCTACGGATATTTCGCCGCTCTCCTGGCCTCGCTTTATCAGCCCCTTAAGGGCCCGCTCCATGCGCGAAAAGTTTTGGGCGACCAAACTTGCTATTTCCTGATCATGCCTTGCCAACTCTAACGAGGCATTGGCGACCATGCACCCCAGACTCTCTTTATCGTTGAGTTCTTCCGAAACAATCTTCATCAGCAGTTTGCGCACAATATCTCGCACCAAACCTTCCTCTGATAAAATCGAGATATTTGGCGCAGTGAGTTGGTAATAACGGCGAAGAGCAAATTCATAGAGACCTCGTTTGCTGCCGAACGCGTTATAGAGACTTCCGCGTCCTAACCCCGTTCCGTCTACAAGATGTTGAATACTTGCTCCGCTATACCCTCGCAACCAGAAAACATGCATAGCCGCTTCGGCTATGGCATCTGAGTCAAACTCCTTGGGTCTCATAGGGTGTGCGCTCTGGAATGATCGTTCCAAACAATCTAAAGCGTCCATGCCCGATAGTCAACACACGATTGAGCGCTCTGAAACGGGTCTCTTGGCCTTTACCGTAAACAGGGCAATACTAAAAAATGATCTTCAGCACACAAAAAATCCTGTAATTGCCGAAAATCGGCTCCATCCCCGGGCTTACTTCGAAAGCTCTTGCAACAAAGTTTGAAATCGTGCTGCAGCAATCCACCTGTGGATTCAATCGGCCAGAAGCAACCATCCGCAAACGTATAATTCAACGCTGATGATTGGAGCCGTATTGGTCAAAAGGAGATCGGGTGGGGGCATTACGCAGGTTCGCCCCCCACTACTAATCCACAATAAACAACTTCGCCCCGGTGGTGGTGAACGACCGATGTCCCTCAGCATTATTACCCACCTGATAACTCATGCCCGGCGTCAGTGTGAACTGACGACCATCTTCCAGCTCTGTATGCAACTGCCCCTCCAGGCACAAAAGGATGTGCCCCCTCCAGCACCAGTGATCGGCCAGATACCCAGGGCTGTACTCGACCATCCGCACACGCGCTGAACCAAACTGGCAGGTCCGCCAATAGGCTGTGCCTGTCTGACCGGCATGCGCCACCGGCTCTATCGTTGACCAATCGGTGGTACCGAAAGGAATGGCAGTGAGATCCATGGTTGCCTCATCGAATTACAATAAATGCGGACCGTAACAATCTGGCGATGGTGCCGATAGACACAGACAGCCCGGATTTAGGGGATACAGGCGCTGCAAACCCGCAACAGGCTGGCGAGCCATCTCACTGTTGTTTCTGGCTTACCGTACTAGCGATGGTTGCGATAGCGTTCGGTCAACGACTGCACGAGGGTGACGTAGGATTGCGTCTCGGCGTAGGGAGGCACCCCGTTGTACTCGACCACGGACGCTTCGCCAGCGTTATAGCCTGCCAACGCCAGCACCTGGTTTCCGTTGAAGCGCTTGAGCAACCAGGCCAGGTAGCGCACGCCGCCACGGATGTTTTGTCGTGCGTCGAACGGATTGTCCACGGCGAAGCGCTCGGCGGTGGCGGGCATCAACTGCATCAGCCCTTGGGCGCCAGCCTCGGAAATGGCGTTGGGGCGAAACGCCGATTCGGCATGAATCACTGCGCGGACCAGCGCCCTGTCGACACCGTAATGCCCCGCAGCGGCTTCGATCTCCCGCCGATAGGAATCAGTGTCCAGGCGCAGTGAGGCGACCTTGAAATCCTTCGGCACCCTGCACAGATAGCAGCCCTTGATGACATAGAGCTCAAGGACATCGACCCGTGCGGAGATGCCGACGGGACGTCGGCTCACATATTGACGAATACCCTTGTGCTTGAAGGTGAACACCCGAACCCGCACCGCGCCTGAATCGTCGTCCTGCGCAAGCTGGGGCGGGTCAATTGTCTTAGTGCCGACACCGGCGCCCGCCGTGCCATTCAGGCGAGTGCAGCGGGCGTTGGAACTGGCTTGGCTGGTGTAGCTGATGGCTCCGTCACTGGCTTGGCACTTGAACGTGGCGCTCGCGCACAGTGGAGCGGCCAGCAAGGCCAGCTCGATGCAGCCAAGAAGGCTCTTGCAAGCCCATCGCCATGCTCTGGAACTCATCACATCGCTCCGTGCCCGGGCGCAGCCTTTGGAGGCCTGTACTGGTGATCGCCTTTGTTCTGATAGTTATACCCCTTGTAACCGGTCAAGGAACTTGCATTGACGTACGGGCTGCCGGCGCTCCACGGCGAGGCCCAGACTTGATTGCTCGCACGACGCGACTTCCCAACTGTTGCCTGGACGAAAGCTGAGTGCTTTGGCATTCCTGCCAGGAATGCAATGCATAAAATTAATGAATTTTTATTATCGCCGCTTATGACCTAAGTTGATTCCAAGGACATGGAGAACCGCCTTGAAATCACCACTTAACCCCGCTGAAAAGTTTGATAACACTCGGGCCAATGAGTACGGACGACAGAGCCGTATCGCACTGGCAGGTTATGACGCCTGTCAGGACTTGGTGGCGTGCATGCTCGCGGCAAGCCTTGGAAAGAGGGACTCGGCAAAAATACTGGTCGTTGGCGCTGGCGGTACGGCGCAGGAGATCATCGCGATGGCCAGGCTTGAGCCAGTCTGGCGCTTCACCGCCGTTGATCCGTCTGAGCCGATGCTGGAAACCGCGAAACAGCAGTTAGCCGTAAACAACGTGCTTGAAAGAACGGACGTGCATCTCGGGCACGTTGAAGACTTGGCCGCAGATGAGTCCTACGACGCAGCCACTTTGATCGGTGTACTCCACCATCTCGATGGGGATGATGCCAAGGGAGAAATTTTACGGTCCATTCGGGCTCGTCTGAAACCGGGGGCTCCACTGATTGTCGCCGGCAATCACTATGCCTACGCCAGCCAGCCGTTACTCCTGGCAGCCTGGGGGCAACGTTGGCGGCAGCACGGAGCCAGTCCGGATGAAGTGAAAGTCAAACTTGGGAAAATTCTTCAAGGCGCTGACCCTCCACATTCTGAGGCGGCTGTTCAGAAGCTTTTGCATGATGCGGGTTTTGGGGACGCTACCCGTTTTTTCAGCAGCCTGTTTTGGGGTGCCTGGTTAACGTGTAAAACAGTCTGAACGGCGATCTGACATGCACGGAGCTAGACTCCGCCGTCATCCCCTTTAGTTGGCGTAACAGCCGAACCTGCCAGCAGGCCGCCGTCAATGTTGAATTCACTGCCGGTGATGTATGTCGCTTCATCCGAGGCCAGTAACAGCGCCACGGCCGCCACTTCTTCGGGCATGCCAAACCGTCTGAGCGGCGTATCCCGGACCAGTGCGGCCATTCGTTCTTCACGCCCCTCGTCGGTGCCTAACATCGGCTCCCACATGGGCGTGAGGATCGCCGCCGGATGAATTGAGTTGCACCGAACCTTGAGGCCTTGCTCAGCGCAGTAAAGCGCCACCGTTTTCGTGTGATTACGAACCGCGCCCTTGGACGATGCGTACGCTGCCGCGCCCGGAATACCGACCAAACCTGAGCGGGAGGAGATGTTGATAATCGAGCCCGATCCTGGATTCCGCATGGCGCGAATGGCGTACTTGCACCCCAGGAATACACCGTCAAGATTGGTCTGATGCACGGCGAGCCAGTCTTCCAGTCGCGCATGTTCCGGGTCGTGCCGCACGGCGCCTTGTTCAAACCCGGTAATGCCGGCGTTGTTCACCAGGATGTCCAGCCTGTCGCGCTCTTTCAAAATGTGCGCCGTCACTCGCTGCCAATCGTCCTCCCGCCGCACATCCAGGCGCAGATAACGGGCACGATCACCGAGTGAGTTTGCTAGCGCTCTGCCGAGCTTATCGTTTATATCGGTGACGTAAACGAAGCACCCCTCCTGCACGTAGAGTCGTGCAATCGCGGCGCCAATTCCTTGGGCTGCCCCTGTAATGATCGCAGTCTTGGCGGTGAGTTTATTATCCATAAATGATCCTGAGACGCCCTTGGTTTGATGGGAGCAAAGCGTTAACGAACCCGAAGTCGAGTTCACACGCAAAAGCAGACACTAGCACCCCGAACATAAAGCACCTGTTCTATCCTCTCATCCAACCAACAACTCCGGACATCAACATGCCCGCTCCCGAATCCACCCTCCTCCAAAGCTGGCACCATAATGCCCGATCCTGGATCGAAGCCATCCGCACCGGCGCTATCGAAAGCCGCCGGCAAGTCACCGACCAGGCCATCTTGTTGGCGGTAATGGGCCGGCAGCCTGAGCGCGTGCTCGACCTGGGGTGTGGTGAGGGCTGGTTGTTGCGTGCGTTGGCTGACCGGGGCATAGAGGCGGTCGGGGTGGACGGTGATGCGACGCTGATCGAGGCGGCACGGGCAGCGGGCTCTTCGACAGTACAGGTGGCGAGTTATGAAGAATTGGTGGAGGCGAAGGTCAACGTAGGCAGTGACTTCGATCTGATCTGCGCCAACTTCGCACTATTGCACCAGGACATCATCCCGCTGCTCACGGCCATGAACGCCCTGCTCGTTCCTGGCGGCACGCTGGTGATCCAGACGCTGCATCCGTGGACCGTAGCGGCCGGCAACTATCAGGATGGTTGGCGGGAAGAGACCTTCGCCGGGTTCGGGGGTCAGTGGCAACCCATGCCCTGGTATTTCCGCACCTTGTCCAGTTGGCTCAATGCGCTGGACATGGCTGGTTTTCGGCTGGTCGCCTTGCAGGAGCCGCAGCACCCGCAAAGTCCTGTGCCGCAGTCATTGTTGTTGATGGCGGAGCGGCGGGAGTCATAGCAATCGCGAATGTCACTGCGGCTGAAAGGTTTGCAGGTAGGCCAGCAGGTTTTCGATCTTTTCCGGATCGCTGAGTCCCCAGAAAATCATCCGGGTGCCGGGGACCACTTGTTTCGGCGCTTCGAGGTACGCGGTCAGTGTCTCGCGGGTCCAGACGATACCGGCGGCTTTCATCGCGTCGGAGTATTGGTAATCCGTGGTGCTGCCGGAGTGCCGGCCAAAGATGCCATTGAGCTGCGGACCGAATGAACCCCGCGCCGACTCCCCGACCTGATGGCAGCCCCCGCAAATTCGCTTGAACAGTGTCGCACCCGCTTCAGCATCGCCGGCCGCGTGTGCCTGAAGGCTGAATACACCTGCAGTGAGCAACAAGGTAAACGTGAGTGCAGCGGCTTTGTTCATGTTCATTTCCCAGTCGTGTTTCGTCAGGCGCGAAAGATGGGCGCCCGCTTGCGGGGGCGAAAGTCTACGCAAAGAATGGCTGTCTTCATAACCCACGGTGTCATCAGGGGTTATTCACTGACAGCTTCAAGCGCAGTCTCTATCCTGTGCGGGCGTATTGGCGTTTGACGAACATTCTATTGGAGACACCTGTGCTACCCCTGACCGCTCGCGAGGTTTACCAGACATTGCGCGAGGCCGCCCTGGGCATCCACCCTTTGCGGCGCCTCGATGAACACGCCGGGCCCGGCCAGGTTCAGGTCGATATCGAAGGCTGGCGCCTGACCCTCGACGTCGACGGCGTCCATGTGCGCCACTGTCAACGCTGCCAAAGCCCCGATGGCCGCGTGGGTGAACTCGACGGCTGGCAACGTTTTGGCACTGACCCGGTCAGTTTTCTCAGCGCATGGGAACTGGCCCAGATCGAGCGGCTGCTGACCAAGTGCCAAGGCGCACCCGCCAAACGCCAGCCATGAAAAAACCCGGATAAACCGGTCTTTTTTCGTTGTTCGTCCCGCAGCCCAGGCCATTGCCCTCCTCCACGTGCCTCACGCCAGATGCATTCGCAAAGAAGCAGAAAATAGTCGCGAGACTGCGTAATAATCGGGTCCAATCGATAAATACTGAGGAGTGAGTTTTATGACCACGCAATCCGAAACCGCCATTCTGGCCGGCGGCTGCTTCTGGGGTATGCAGGATTTGATCAGGCGAATGCCCGGCGTGCTGTCTACCCGGGTCGGTTACTCGGGCGGCGATGTGCCCAACGCCACGTACCGCAATCATGGCACCCATGCGGAAGCCATCGAGATTGTGTTCAATCCGGCGGTGATCAGCTATCGCCAGATCCTCGAATTTTTCTTCCAGATTCATGACCCTTCGACGGCCAATCGTCAGGGCAACGACATCGGCCTCAGCTACCGTTCGGCGATCTTCTATCTCAACGAAGAACAACGCGATGTCGCCGAGGACACCGTGGCTGATGTCGATGCGTCCGGCCTGTGGCCTGGCAAGGCCGTGACGGAAATAGCCCCCGCCGGCCCGTTCTGGCAGGCCGAGCCGGAGCATCAGGACTACCTCGAAAAAGTACCCAATGGCTACACCTGCCATTTCATTCGGCCGAACTGGAAACTGCCAAAACGCGCACTCTGAAGCAATGACTCGAGTCGCGAGCAGGCTCGCTCCCACAGTGTTATGGGGTGGGTTCAAGGTTGTGCTTGAACCACCCCACGCTCTTCCAGCAAGCGCACAAACATGGTCAAACTCTGGGACACCGTTCCTCGGCGCCACACCAGCCACGTGCGCAAATACCGGAACGATTCGGACAACGGCCAGATACTCACCGTGGTGCACCCTGGCATGCTTTCCAGCATGCTGCGCGGCATCAACGCCAGGCCGGCACCGGCGCTGACGCAGGCCAGCATGCCGTGATAGGACTCCATTTCGAAGATCTTGCCCGGCACCGCCGCGTCCTTGCTGAACCAGCTCTCAAAGTGGTGCCGGTACGAGCAATTGGAGCGGAAGGCGTAGATATTTTCCCCATTCACATCCTGCGCCCGGTGGATCGGCGAATGGTTGAGTGGCGCAATCAGCACCATCTCTTCCTCGAACGCCGGCACGCCTTCCAGTGCCGGGTGCAGCACCGGCCCGTCGACAAACGCGGCAGCCAACCGCCCCGACAACACCCCATCAATCATCGTCCCCGAAGGGCCGGTCGACAGGTCCAGTTCAACCTTGGCGTGTTTCTGGTTGTAGGCCGCCAGCAGCCCGGGAATGCGCACCGCCGCCGTGCTTTCCAGCGACCCCAGTGGAAACGAGCCTTGCGGTTCTTCCCCTGCCACAGTGGCACGGGCTTCCTGCACCAGGTCGAGGATGCGCCGGGCATAGTCGAGAAAACTCCACCCGGCCGGCGACAGGCGCAGGCGGCTTTTCTCGCGGATAAACAGGTCCACGCCCAAGTCCTGCTCCAACTGCTTGATCCGCGTGGTCAAGTTAGAAGGCACGCGGTGGATGTGCTGTGCGGCGACGCTGATGCTGCCGTGCTCGGCAACGGCCTTGAAGATTTCCAGCTGAACCAGATCCAAGTCATTCTCCAAACGTGAACGATATGCTCAGCATTATTCAGTTTCCGAAAAACAAACACCACCGTAACCTGAGCGCATTCCCACCTAGCAGGACGGTGCCATGACCCGCGTTTCCAGCCTTACCCACGCCATTTCGATCAACCCGACCACCAGCGAGCAGATCGGCCACTACCCTTTTGAGTCCGACTCGGCACTGCAAGCCGCCCTGTCGCGGGCCGCAGGCGGCTTCCGTGTCTGGCGCAAAACCGCCGTGGAGCAACGCTCGCAATTGCTGATCGCCCTGGCTCAGGCCCTGCGCAACAGTGCCGACACAATGGCCACCATGATCACCCTGGAGATGGGCAAGCCCATCTCCCAGGCCCGTGGCGAAATCGAAAAGTGCGCGCAGCTCTGCGAGTGGTACGCCGAACACGGCCCGGCCATGCTCAACGCCGAATCGACGCTGGTTGAAGGCGGCAAGGCGCGCATCGAATACCGCCCGCTAGGGCCGATTCTCGCGGTGATGCCGTGGAACTTCCCGATCTGGCAAGTGCTGCGCGGCGCCGTTCCAGCGTTGATCGCCGGCAACACCTACGTGCTCAAACACGCTCCCAACGTCATGGGCAGCGCTTACCTGCTACTGGACGCTTTCAAGAACGCCGATTTCCCTGAAGGGGTTTTCGAAGTACTGAACGTCACGCCGGACGGCGTTTCCACGGCGATTGCCGACCCGCGCATCGCCGCTGTGACCCTCACCGGCAGCGTGCGCGCCGGCATGGCCATCGGCGCTCAGGCTGGGGCGGCATTGAAAAAATGCGTGCTGGAACTGGGCGGTTCCGATCCGTTTATCGTGCTCAACGATGCCGACCTCGATGAAGCAGTCAAAGCCGCCGTCATCGGCCGCTACCAGAACACCGGGCAAGTCTGCGCGGCGGCCAAGCGCTTGATCGTCGAGCAAGGCATTGTCGAGGAATTCACACGTAAATTCGTCGAAGCCACGGGCATACTGGTGGTCGGCGATCCACTGGCCCCTGACACTTACCTCGGCCCGATGGCGCGGTTTGATCTGCGTGATGAACTGGATCAACAAGTGCGTGACACCCTCGAAGAAGGTGCGACTTTGTTGATGGGCGGCAAGAAGGCGCAGGGGCCGGGCAACTTCTACGAGCCGACCGTGTTCGCCAATGTCACCGACCAGATGACCTCGTTCAAACAGGAATTGTTTGGCCCGGTAGCCTCGATCATCACCGCACGCGACGCCGCCCATGCGCTGGAACTGGCGAATGACAGCGAGTTCGGCCTGGCGGCAACCGTCTTCACGGCCAATGTCGCGCTCGCCCAACAGATGGCCGGCGAACTGGAAACCGGCGGCGTGTTCATCAACGGCTACAGCGCTTCCGACCCCCGCGTGACCTTCGGCGGCGTGAAGAAAAGCGGGTTTGGCCGCGAGCTGTCGCACTTCGGCGTGCGCGAGTTCTGCAATGCCCAGACCGTGTGGCTGGACCGCCGCTAAGCGAAAAACGCAGCCTGGGCGTCGTTGGCTCCCAGGCTGCGATTTTATTCATGCACGAAATAGAGCTTGTTGACGATCATCCAGCGCTCATTGATTTTCAGTAACGACAAATAATCGGTAAAGCAAATACCGGCATAGTCATCCATTACCTTGACGGCCGCAGCATCCCCCGTGATATCGACGCTGAGCGTTTCCCAAAACGGCTTGACCTCTCTGGGCGCCGGCCCCTCGGCCTTGATGGCGCTGACAAACTCATCCAGCGACGACCATTCCAGCGTTCCCTCGTAGTGACCGATGATGCGACAGGCGGGATGAAACGCGTGCCGCAGCAGCACTTCGTCGGCGAATACCATTCCTTCGACATAATTACGAATGACAACGCTGATGTGCTCCCTGTCCAGCGATTGAGCAGTCATGACATACCTCCAGCTTTATCGTCCTCACACCGCCGGTGAGGGCTCAACCTAAAAAGTCTAGCACCGCGATTCGACCCCTCGTGCGCGGCGACTATGCTGTTGGAGGTCACTTCCCGGGAGGCGCTGAAGATGTCCCTGACGCTTTATTACCATCCACTCTCGTCGTACTGCCACAAAGTGCTGATCGCGCTCTATGAGCATGCGGTCGACTTCGACAAACGGATCATTGATCTGGGCAACGCCGCTGAAAAAGCCGAGTTGCAGGCGCTCTGGCCGATCGGCAAATTCCCGGTCATTCATGATCACACCGGCCAGTGCGACGTGGCGGAGTCGACGATCATCATTGAATACCTGGATCACTATTTTGCCGGGCAACACCGGCTGATTCCGGGCCATTGGGACACGGCGCTGGAGGTCCGTCTGTGGGACCGGGTCTGCGACAACTACCTTCAGACGCCACTGCAACAGATTGTCCTGGATCGCATCCTCGGTGCGAACGGCAATCTGACCCAACAGCGCGCCACGCTACAGACCGTGTACGGCATGCTCGACCGCCAGTTGGCGAACAACGCCTGGCTGGCCAGCGCCGCGTTCAGCCTGGCCGATTGTTCAGCGGCCCCGGCGCTTTTCTATGCCAGTACGCTAGAGCAGATACCTGGTGAACACGGCCACTTGAACGCCTATTTCGAGCGGCTGATGAACCGGCCATCCGTGCAGCGGGTGATCGACGAAGCCAGGCCTTACTTCTCGCTCTACCCGTTCGAGCAAGACATCCCGCAAC
Organism: Pseudomonas sp. SIMBA_041; assembly: GCF_046535095.1. Classification (NCBI taxonomy): domain Bacteria; kingdom Pseudomonadati; phylum Pseudomonadota; class Gammaproteobacteria; order Pseudomonadales; family Pseudomonadaceae; genus Pseudomonas; species Pseudomonas sp. SIMBA_041. The sequence continues at coordinate 213,976 of NZ_JAWRXJ010000011.1, read as the reverse complement.
GGTTTCACCCGCGCCCCTAACGCACGATGTCGATCAATTGTTCGCGCTGCGCCCCCGTGAGCATTGGCCCGAAACCGGCGCCGGCATTGTCCGCCATGTAACGCGGATTGCCGGTGCCGGGAATCACGCAGGTCACCGCCGAATGGGACAGCAGGAACTTCAACGCCAGTTGCGCCCAACTGGTGACCCCCACTTGCGCAGCCCAACCGGGCAGTGGCTTGCCCTTCAAGCGTTCGAGCAAACCGCCGCCACCGAAGGGCCGGTTGCAGATCACCGCCACCCCGCGTTCGCGACACAGCGGCAGGATGCGTCGCTCGACACCGCGATCGTCCAGCGCATAGTTGATCTGCAAAAAATCCAGGGGCTCAGCCTTGAGCACCGCCTCCACTTCCTCATAGGCCGTCGGCGTGTAATGGGTGATGCCGATGTAGTGAATCCGACCTTGCTCCTTCCATTCGCGCAACGTCGGCAAATGGGTTTGCCAGTCCAGCAGGTTATGGATCTGCATCAGATCGATGCGGTCGGTTTGCAGCAGGCTGAAGGACCGTTCCATCTGCGCAATACCTTCCTCGCGGCCACGGGTCCACACCTTGGTGGCGAGAAAGGCCGGCGAGCGCGGCTCATGGATCGACAGCAATTCACCGGTGGTCTGTTCGGCGCGGCCATACATCGGCGAGCAGTCGATGACGGTGCCGCCCTTCTTGAGCAAGACGCTGAGCACCTCTGGCAATTGTTTGTAGGCGAGGCTGGAAGGCTCGACATCAAAACCGCGATACGTGCCCAGCCCGACGATGGGCAATAGCTCGTTGCTGGAGGGAATGGCGCGGGTCTGCATGGTCTTGCCTCCTGTTTCCGTCGACGGCGCCGAGGTTGCAAAAGCCCGATCGAAGGTGAAAACCGCCGGAACACCGGCAGCCAGCGTGAGAAATCGTCGACGCGTGTATCCGTCAGTGTGGCTCATCGTATTGCCCGTGTGGCCCAACCCGGCGTGCCCCGCTACCGTTGAGCTAAACTCTGGCACCGATCCCGTGTTAGCGGACCTCGATCCCAGAGCCGTCAATGTCGCCCCCTAAAGTTAGTCGAATGTTCAGAACCCTGACGCTTCTCGTTGTCATCCTTGCTGCGTTGTACCTGACGCTGTGTGCGGCGTTGTTCGTGTTTCAGCGCGCGCTGATCTACTACCCGCAAGCCAGCGCGGCCACCACACCCGCATCACTGCTGACGCTGACGGTCGAAGATGCGCAAATACAGGTGTCGGTCAGGCCTCATGACGGCCCGAACGCCTTGATCTACTTCGGTGGTAACGCCGAGGATGTGTCTCGCAGTCTGTCCGGTTTTTCCCAGGCGTTCCCCGAGCAGGCGCTGTACTTGATGCACTACCGCGGGTTCGGCGGCAGCAGCGGCTCGCCCTCGGAGGAAGCGATTGCTCGTGATGCGCTGACCTTGTTTGACAAGGTCTACAGCAGCCATCCGAAGGTTGTCGTGGTCGGGCGCAGTCTCGGCTCGGGCGTCGCCGTGCGCCTGGCCAGTCAACGCCCGGTCTCGCGGTTGATCCTGATCACGCCCTACAACAGCCTCGAAAGCCTGGCCAGACAACAGTTTCGCTGGTTCCCGGTGAGGTGGCTGTTACAGGACCGCTTCGAATCCTGGCGATATGCAGCGCACATCACGGTGCCGACGCTGTTGATCGCCGCCAGCCACGACGAGGTCATCCCGCGTTCCAGCACGCAGCAGCTCTACACCCATTTCGCCCCCGGTGTGGCGACGTTGAAGGTGATACCGGGCACCGGCCATAACTCCATTTCCGACAGCCCCGAGTACCTGAAGCTGCTGGGCGACGGATTATGAGATGGACTACCTTCATAGACAGTATCGATCAAGCAGTCATCCAGAGTGATTGGACTCACCGCCCGCAAGCTCTTAGCCTGCGCGCGACGCGAAACACCTGAAGGCAGAACTCCATGATCGTCAGACCCAAACCGAACTTCATCAACATCCTCAGCGCGATCAAGGGCTCCATCGCCAAACGGATCGCCCTGCGCAGTTTGATGGTGACGCTGCTGGCATCGGTCATCGTGCTCGTCGAGACTTTGCACCCCAGCTACTTTTCCAAAGTCAGCGCGACGCCGTTCACGCTGCTCGGTTTGTCGCTGTCGATCTTCATGAGCTTTCGCAACAACGCCTGTTATGACCGCTGGTATGAAGGCCGCAAAGCCTGGGGTGATGTGATCGTGGCGATTCGTTCGATGATTCGAGAAACCGTGATCATCAAGGACGCCGACACGCGCAACACCCTGCTGAGTCACTTGTGCGGGTTCGCCCACGCGCTCAACGCCAAACTGCGCCAGGAAAACGAACTGGCAGCGAGTGGCCGCTGGCTCGACCCGATCCCCAAGGACAACGCGCCGGACTTCAGCGGGCGCATATTGCTGCAGGTCGGTCAGCAGTGTTCGGCACTCAGCGAGTCGGGGGTGATCAACGAATGGCGCTACACGATCATGGCCAATCACCTGGCACACCTGACCCAGGCACAGGCTGCCTGCGAACGGATCAAACACACGCCGCTACCGTTTGCCTACACCTTGCTATTGCACCGCACCAGCTACCTGTTCTGCTTCCTGCTGCCCTTCGCCATGGCCGAACCCCTGGGCTGGATGACCCCGATTTTCACGGCGATTGTCAGCTACACCTTTTTTGGCCTGGATGCGATTGGCGACGAACTGGAGGACCCGTTTGGCCGCGACGAAAACGACCTGCCCCTCGATGCGATCGTGCGCACCATCGAGCGGGAAATCCTCACCGCGATGGGGGAAACACAACTTCCACCGGCGCTGGAACCGGTGGACTTTGTGTTGAAGTGATTTCACACCTGATAAAAATCCCGGTACCACTCGACAAACTGCGCCACACCGGTTTCAACCGTCACTTGCGGGCGGAAGTCGACCCAGTCCGCCAGCGCCGACACATCGGCCCAGGTCTTGATCACATCACCCGCTTGCATCGGCAAGTTATTGCGCAGCGCTTTGACCCCCAATGCCGACTCCAGGCATTCGATAAAATCCAGCAACGCGACCGGATGGCCACGGCCGATGTTGAAGAGACGGTTGAAGCCCCCACTCTCGTGGTTCGCCACTGGCGGCTTTGTTCGCAAGCGGGCGATACCTTCGACGATGTCGTCGACATAGGTGAAATCGCGCGCCATCTGACCATGGTTGAACACCTCGATCGGCTGGCCCTTGAGGATCGCTTCGGTGAACTTGAACAGCGCCATGTCCGGGCGCCCCCAAGGCCCGTAGACGGTAAAAAAACGCAGGCCGCTGGCCTTCAGGCCGTACAGATGGCAGTAGCTGTCGGCGAGCAGTTCATTGGCGCGCTTGCTCGCGGCGTACAGCGAAACCGGATGATCCACCGGATCATCCACACTGAACGGCAGCTTGTTATTGGCACCGTACACCGAACTGCTCGACGCGTAGATCAGGTGCGCGGGCGGATAGTGTCGACAGGCTTCCAGCACATTCAGGAAACCCACCAGGTTGGATTGCGCATAGGCGTCCGGGTTATCCAGCGAGTAACGAACCCCCGCTTGCGCCGCCAAGTGCACCACTTCGGTGAAGTGATGTTCGTTGCACAACGCCATCAACGCAGGCTTGTCGATAATGTCCATTTTCTGAAAACGGAAGCCCTGCAACATGCTCAGTTGTTTGAGCCGGGCCTGTTTGAGTTCGACGCTGTAATAGTCATTGAGGTTGTCGACACCTATCACTTCAAGGCCTTGCAGGCATAACCGTTTGACCGTGTGAAACCCGATGAATCCCGCAGCGCCAGTCACAAGAACGGTCATAGTGCCTTGCTCCCCTGTTAACACAAGAAGGGCTTAGTTATAGCGTTGCTATTGCATGGGGTCCAGATTCGAAGCTTACTACTTAACAACCCCCATGATTGGGGATTATTCTCAACGGCCTGACTATCAATCACATCAAAAGTTTAATTTGTCCGACGAAATAAAAATTCCTCCTGAAAACAGCCGCTTGAGTAGAAGCAAATTCACTATTGGATAAAAGGCGTGCTTTTTGACGAGGAACGTTTGACAGCTCGCTTAGAGTGGTCGATAACTACACCGGTCTATTGGAACAGTTGTGCGAGTGCGGACTGTCTGTTTAGCCTCTGATCCTTAGTCTCCTACCGAATTAGTTTTTATGTGGGTCCCTTGTGCGGACCGTGCGGTAGCTTTGCCCAAAGCGAAGTTGACTCAGGCTTATGCCTGATATGTTGCACGGTATAGCGTCACGTCATTGGCTTGTGCCCTTTCGTGATGCGTTTTGTGATTCATTATTGATACACAACTGCGCAACTCTATAAAAAAACATATCTGCTCGATTAACACTTCCTAGGCCTCAATAGAGCCACTGCCTGCCTAAACTTCTCAATTCACAGAGTTTACCAGCATGCCAGCATTAAGCTCCGAGCGGTCTAATTGGTACCTGTTGCAATGTAAACCACGTCAGGATGAACGTGCCCACCTGAACCTTCTGCAACAAAACTATGTGATCTTCCACCCCCAACTGGTGACCGAGCGCGTGATACGCGGAAAACGCCACAGGGTGCTGGAATCGCTGTTCCCCGGGTATCTGTTTATCCACCTCAGCCGTAACGACAATTGGGCGCCCTTACGTTCCACCCGCGGCGTCAGTCGTATTGTCGAATTCAATCATGGTCCTGCGACAGTGGCAGAGCACGTCATCGAGCATCTGCGCGCGCGCTGTTTTGAATCGGCGGATGCGCACGTCGACCATGACCTGAAACCCGGCGAACACTTGCAAATCATTCGAGGGCCACTGTCGACACTGGAAGGCATCTTCGTGTCCTCGCAGGGGGCTGAACGTGTGATGATCCTGCTGCAGTTCCTTAATCGCGATCAAACTATTTGCGTTCCACGCAGTGATCTCGGACTCCAGAGCACGCCCATACAACTTAATAACTAATTGTTTGCCTTATATGCTTTCGTCAGGAGCTACGAAAAATGGCCTTGAAGTCACGCTGCCCTATTGCACTGCTCATGGTCTCTCTTTATCCAGGGATGGCATGGAGTATCAACCCACAAAACATTGATGTTTACGGCTTCAACTTCACTCCAACTTTCCTGCTCTCAGAAAGTTACGACGATAACTTTCGCGAATTGGAAAACAACACGCAATCTTCCATGATCACTCGGTTGGCGCCCTCCTTCGAACTGAAGGCTGAAGACCGCAACAGCGCCACGCGCCTTATCTGGCAGCCGACTCAGAACATATACCACGATGAGTCCGATGCCTCGTACACGGCACAGCGGGTGCGGGCCGACAGCATCATGGAGTTCACCGACCGACACCGTCTGAAACTTGAGGCCGAGTACCGCAAATGGGAGCGTACGGAATCGACGGCGGTCATAGGCGAAAACGACAAACTCAACAACAAACGTGTGGGTGGACTGTACACCTACGGCGCCAAGAGCGCTGATAACCAGATTGATGTCGGCGCCAACTATGCAGAACTTCGCTATACCAATGCCGATGGCGTCAACGACGACAAAGAACGTAATACCGCCGGTGTGACCACCACCTGGTATCACCGCATTGGCAGTAACACCCGTGGCTTGCTGGAATACGACCACACGAACTTCGATTATCTGCAATCCAACAGCCCGCGCAGCAGTAAATCCGACGCCATCCTGGGCGGAGCCACATGGGACTTCACCGCCCGCACCTCGGGCAAAGTGCGCATTGGTTACGAGAAAAAGAATTTCGACAGCAACCAATCCAAAGACCTCGACAACCCCACCTGGCAAGTGGATCTGCAATACAAACCACGTACTTACTCGACCTTTACCTTTGTCGCCCGCCAGGCCCTTGCCGAGGGCGACGATGGTGCTGACGCTGTCAAATCAACCTTCACTCAGGTCGGTTGGCGCCACGGCTGGACCGAACGCATCACCACCGTGGCCCAGGCCGGTTATGGCCGATATGTCTACGAAGGCGAAAGCCGCACGGACAATCTTCAGGATTACAACCTGGCCCTGAGATACGCCATGCGCCGATGGCTGGATATCGAACTCGGCTATCGCTACCGGGATAACAATTCGGACGCCGAAGATGAAAGCTACACCCGCAACGTTGTTTCGATCAGCTTCAACGTAAGCCTTTAGGAGGGTTTTGCGATGAACTCACACACTCTTGGCTTGTTGTTCGCATTGGCATTTGCCCCCACTACGTACGCAGCGGACTCCGGCACCCAGTACAAACTGGCGGCGGGCGACGTGTTGCGCATCACCGTGTTCGGCGAGCCGGAACTGAGCATTAAAAGGGTTCGCCTCAACGACGCCGGAACGTTTTCCTACCCGTTCCTCGGTGAAATTTCCGCCAAGGGCCTCACCCCCAACCAGGTCGAAAAGATCATCGTCGACGGGCTAAAACAGGGCTATCTGAACGATCCGAAAGTCAGCCTGAGCCAGATCGAATACCGCTCGTTCTACATCAACGGCGAGGTCACCAAACCCGGCAGTTACCCCTTCGTGCCCGGCCTGACGCTTGAGAAAGCCATTGCCTTGGGCGGTGGCCTCACCGAGCGCGCCTCGATCAAACGCGTGACGATCGTGCGCGGCGACAGCGGCCAGACCCTCACCGATGAAGTGACGCGCAGCACCACAATTGCCCCCGGCGACACCATTTCCATTGCACAAGGCTTTTTCTAATCATGGACAACAGCCCTAGCAACTTCGTCGAACGTCCTCTGCAAACGCACGTGTATCAACAGCACAGCGAAGACAGGGACACCATTGATCTGCTCAAACTGTGGAGGGTGATCTGGCGCGCGAAATGGAAAATCGGCTGGCTGGTTGTGCTCAGCGTTGCCCTGGCGGTGGTAGCCGTCTCGCTGATCACCCCGCAATACATCGGCAGCACCACGTTGCTGTTCAACGACAAGACGCCGCCGCTGATGTCCTTCCAGCAAGTGAAGGATTCAGGCAGCAACGCTACTGACTACTTGCAGACCCAGCAGGCCCTCCTGGAATCCCGGGACCTGGCCGAACGCGCGGTGAAAAAACTCGGTCTCACCACCAACCCGATCACCGACCCGCGCCAGCAGCCGGCGCCGTGGTTCACGCCGCGCAAATGGCTGGCGGACCTCAACCTTAATCAGTGGATACCCGGAATGGGCATGCTGTTGCCGGTGAAGGACGCGCCAACCGAGGAAGACGTGTTCAATCAGGTCACGCAAAACCTGATGCTGCACACCACCGTCAAGTTTGTCGGCAAAAGCCAACTGCTGAACATCGAAGTCGAGCTACCGGACCCTGATCTCGCCGCCGCAGCGGCCAACGCACTGGCCCAGGGCTTTACCGACAGCCAGATCGACACCAGCGAAAAATCTTCGCAGTCCACCACGGCCTGGATGAACACCCGACTGGTCGATTTGCGCAACAACCTGCGCGTGGCCGAGAAAAAACTTCAGGGCTACCGCGAAGAGCAAGGGCTGGTCGATGTCGGCGGTGTCTCCACCATCAGCGCCAACGAACTGGAGGCTACCGGCAGCCGCATGGTCGACGCCCGCCGTACCCGCGCTGAAGCCGAGAGCGAATACCGTCAGGCCAAGGCTTTGAGCACTGGCGACCTGAGTCGGCTCTCCAGCGTACCCGCTGTGTTGTCCAATCCGCTGGTCCAGCAATTCCAGGCTGACCGGGCCAAAGCGCAAGCCAAGGTCGATGAGCTGTCGGGGCGCTATGGGCCGAAACACCCGAGCCTGATTTCCGCACAGTCCGAATTGCGCGCCGCCACCACGGCCCTGCAATTGCAGGTGCAGCAAGTGGTCGCCGGGATCGAGCGGCAATACCAGCTCGCCTCGGCCAGCGAAGCCTCAATCCGCCAATCGTTCAACAGCAACAAGGCGCAGATCCAGGACATCGCGCGCAAAGAGTTTCAGTTGCGCGAGTTCCAGCGTGAAGTCGACAGCACCCGTGCGCTGTACGAAACCTTCGTCACTCGCTTGAAGGAGACCGCCGCCACCGCCGACATGGACTCGACCAAGGTGCGCATCGTCGACCCGGCAATTGTTCCGATGGAAGCCAGCAAGCCACGCAAAACGTTGATCGTGGGCATTGTCGGGTTGCTGGCAGCCCTGATTGGCGTTGCGCTGGCCCTGCTGTTTGACAGCCTGAGCAACACCTTCAAGACCGACGAGACCATCGAGAGCACGCTCAATATTCCATTGCTCAGCGTCGTTCCGTTGGTGATGAAGAAAAGCCGCCGGCAACTGGCGCGGTTGTTTGAGGACAACGACAACCCGCGCTTTTCCGAGACCATTCGCAACCTGCGCACCTGGTTGATGTTGCAAAGCAGCGAGATGCCGTCGCAGGTGGTGCTGGTGACCTCGACTGTGGCCGGTGAGGGTAAAAGCACCATCGCCAACAACCTCGCCAGCTCGCTCACCTCCCTTGAGCGCGTGCTGCTGATCGATGCCGACATGCGCCAGCCGACCCTTTCGCTGAACTTCGACTTCCCGCCGGACGCCCCCGGGCTGGCGAATGTGATTGCGGGCACGGCTCGGCTCGAAGACTGCATCGTCTCGGTGGGCAACCTGGATTTGCTGCCGGCCGGGAAAATGTTGCAGCCCTCGGTGGACCTGTTCACCGCGCCGCGCCTGCCATCTCCCGCCGACGCGCTCAACCCGGCACGCCAGCCTCCGCCCCAGGACTTGCTCAGTTCGCCACGCATGGCGCGGATGCTCGAAGCACTGAAGTCGCGTTACCGCCACATCATCATCGACTCGCCGCCGGCGGAGATGATCAGCGATGCCTTGCTGCTGGCCCAGCATTCGGACGCCGTGATCTACGTGGTCAAGGCCGACAGCACGCCGATCAGCCAGGTGCAAAGGGGCATCGCGATGCTGCAACAAAGCCACGTACCGGTGTTCGGTACCGTGCTCAACCAGGTCGACCTGCGCAAGGCGCGCAAGTATGGCTACAACCACTCCCGCACGTTTTATAACTACGACTTCGCGCCCCGTTAACACCGGGGCGACCTAGCCAACGCGTCACCTCTGCCAATACAAAAACAGCTGCTTCACCTCTGCCGAGCAACGGAAAAGCCTGCGGGAGCCACGCCGTGTCCGCCCGTTTTGTGCTGGTGCATTTACTTCTGCCTTGAGGTCAAGCCCATGACACCGCTCTATACCGCTCACCTGACTCACCGCCGAGGCCTGACGTTCTGGGGACAGTGGGTCTGCGCAATGACGCTGACCATCGGGCTGCTGATGCTGCTGGTACTGTGGCGCGTCGGCAACCTGACCAGCGATTACCGGATTCTGATCATTCTGACCGTGCTCGGCTCGGTGCCGATCTACAGCCTGATGCAGGTCTACCACAAGCGTCATGGCTTGCTGGTCGGGCTCGGTCGATTGCTGGCCGGCTGGCTGATCCTGCTGGCCGTGCTGGCGGCCATCGCCTTCATCACCCAAACCAGTGCGACGTACTCGCGACAAGTCATCATGGTTTGGGCGGTGTTGGGGTTTCTGGTTCAGGCGCTGAGTTTCCTGCCCCTGCATTACTTCGCCCGGTTGCACGCGCGCATGGTCTGCAAGGAACGCCGGTCAGTGATCATCGGCACCTGTCCGACCGCCCATGAGCTGGCGAAAAAACTCTCCCGGCCGAACCGCGCGCTGGTCCTGGGGTTCATCGCCGCCGCCGACGACAGTGGCCCGGCGCCGAGCATTCTGCCGCTGCTGGGCCGGGTCGACGCCATTCGCGAGATCATCACTCGCCTGGCCGTGCGGCGCGTCTATATCGTCCTGACGATGGCGCATGCCGCGACCATTGAAGCGCTGTACATCGACCTGCTGGACATGAACGTCGACGTGGTCTGGATCCCGGATTTCAGCAGCATGGTGCTGCTCAATCATTCGATCTCGGAAATCGAACGGATGCCGGCGATCTACCTCAACGAAAGCCTGATCAGCTCGCACCCCGCCAGCCTGTTTTGCAAGGACCTGTTCGAACGCAGCCTGGCGGCCACGGCCCTGATTGTGATCAGCCCGTTGCTGTTGGTGGTCGCGGCCGCCGTCAAGTTGAGCTCGCCAGGGCCGGTGCTGTTCAAGCAAAACCGCCACGGCTGCAACGGCGAAGTGATCAAGGTCTGGAAGTTTCGCTCAATGCGCGTCCATGACGACCGCGAGGTGCGCCAGGCCACCCGCGAAGACGATCGCGTCACGCCGGTCGGACGCTTCCTGCGCCGCAGTTCCATCGACGAATTGCCGCAGCTGTTCAACGTGCTGTTCGGCCAGATGGCCCTCGTCGGCCCCCGCCCGCATGCCGTCACCCACAACATTTACTACACCGGCAAAGTCCGCGCCTACATGGCCCGTCATCGCCTAAAGCCTGGGATTACCGGGCTGGCCCAGGTCACCGGGCATCGCGGCGAGACCGAGACCGTGGAAAAGATGCAGCTGCGCGTGGCCCAGGACCTCAACTACATCAACCAATGGTCACTGTGGCTGGACATCAAGATTCTGATCAAGACGCCCTTCACGTTGTTCTCGAAAAACATCTACTGACGCCCTGCTTCGACTCCCCGAGGTTTGATCATGAATGTGAGCGTATTCGGTATAGGTTATGTGGGCCTGGTCCAGGGCGCCGCGCTGGCAGAAGTCGGCCATAGCGTGATGTGCGTGGATGTCGACGCCACCAAGGTCGATGCCCTCAAGGACGGCACCTTGCCGATCTACGAGCCCGGTTTGGAAGCCCTGGTGCGCGACAATTACCAGAGCGGCCGCCTGCAGTTCGGCACCGACCTGGCCAGCGCCGTGCAGCATGGCGATGTGTTGTTGATCGCCGTCGGCACGCCGCCTGACGAAGACGGTTCGGCAGACCTTCAGTACGTGTTGAGCGTGGCGCAAACCATCGCGCAGCACATGGATCGTCACCAGATCATCGTCGATAAATCCACCGTCCCCGTCGGCACTGGCGACCTGGTACGTGCACGCATCGAGCAGGTGCTGGCCGACAACGGTCGCAGCCACCTGACCTTCGATGTGGTCTCCAATCCGGAGTTTCTCAAGGAAGGTTGTGCGGTAGAGGACTGCATGCGCCCGGACCGGATCGTCATCGGCACCGACAGCCCGCACGCCGAAGAGGTCATGCGTGAACTGTACGAACCGTTCAATCGCAACCGCGAAAAAATCATTGTCATGGACATTCGCAGCGCCGAGCTGACCAAGTACGCGGCCAACTGCATGTTGGCGACCAAGATCAGCTTCATGAACGAAATGGCCAACATCGCCGAAAAGCTCGGCGCAGACATCGAAATGGTCCGCCACGGAATCGGGTCCGATCCGCGCATTGGTTATCAATTTATCTACCCCGGCCTCGGCTACGGCGGCTCGTGTTTCCCCAAGGACGTGAAGGCGCTGATTCACGCCGCCACCCGTGTCGACATCGATGCGCGGGTGCTCAAGGCCGTGGAGTCGCGCAACAACGAGCAGAAAACCACCCTCTACAGCAAGATTTCCGATCACTTCGACGGCGCCCTGCGCGGCAAGACTTTCGCCCTGTGGGGCTTGAGCTTCAAACCCAACACCGACGACATGCGCGAAGCCCCCAGCCGGGTCCTGATGGAAGCCTTGTGGCACGCCGGCGCGAGCGTCCAGGCCTACGGCCCGAAAGCCATGGAGGAAACCCAGCGCATTTACGGCTCGCGCGACGACCTGACCCTGGCGGGCACCAAGGAAGCGGCGCTGAAAAATGCCGACGCCTTGATCATCGTCACCGAGTGGCAAGCGTTCCGCGCGCCGGACTTCGACCTGATCAGCCAACAGCTCAAGCAACCGCTGATTTTCGACGGACGCAACCTGTTCGATCCGCAGCGCTTGAGCAAGCGTGGCTTCACCTACGTGTCCGTGGGTCGCCAGACCCACGCCGCAATCTGAGGGGGTCAGGCCATGATCACGCTGAAAATCGTCAGGCAATACTCACCGACGTTGCTGGATGCCAGCCAGGCGTATTCCTTCATTAATTTTGCGTCCATCGGCAGCCTGATCAAACACACCCCGGGCACCGTTGCCTACTTTTGCGACGGCATGCTGATGTCGGCGTTCATGTCGCGGGTCACTGGGCGCAACGTCGGCCGGGTCAGTTTCGACTTCACTTCCATCGCTCATCCGGTGCTGGGTAGCGCCGAGCAACAGGGCAAACGGGTGTATTTCGTCGGTGCCCGGCAGGACGAACTCGAGTTGTTCATCAGCAAGATCAAGGCGCGCTATCCGCAACTGATCATCGCCGGCTATCACAACGGCTATTTCGATGCAGCGCAGGCCGAGGGCATTCAGGCCGAGATCTGCCGCAGCGGAGCGAACATCCTGATCGTCGGCCTCGGTGCCGGACTGCAAGAAAAGTTCGAGCAGGACGCGCAGCGCTCCGGGTTTCGCGGTGTTGCCTTTACCTGTGGCGGGTTCATTCGCCAGGAGGCCATGGCCACGCGTCACTACTACCCGGCGGTGATCAACCGCCTGCACCTGCGCGCGTTCTATCGCATGTACCGCGAGCCGCACACCATCAAGCGCTACCTCGTCGACTACCCGAGCAATTTCCTGCAACTGCTGGGGATGGTCGTTCGGCACGAAGTCACCATCAGTGTCGGGGAATGACCATGCACATTCTGTTCATCCTCAAGGATTTCACTTCGGGCGGCGGTGTCGAGCGCGTTCAGCAGCGCTTGTCCGAGCAGTTTCTCAAGGACGGCCAACATGTGAGCTTCTTCGTCATCAACGGCGACACGCCCGACACTGAAGGCGTGCGAAGTCTTAATGACGGCGATGGCAGCGGTCTTTGGGGGATGCTCAAATCGATCGTCCAGTTACGCCGGCTGATTCACCGCGAAGGCATCACCCACCTCATTTCCGCCAAGGAGCAGGCCAACCTGTGCACGTGGTTCGCCACCCTCGGCAGCTCCTGCAAGGTGATCTATAGCCGTCACGCATCATTCGATTGCTCGGAACAGAAAACCGGCCCCACCAGCCTGCGCCTGCTCTACGCGCTGTACCTGTGTGGCAGCGGCAAGGTGGTGGCGGTGTCCACCGCGCTGCGCCAATCCCTGGCCGAGATGATGCCGTGGGGACGGCAGCGCATCCGCTATTGCCCCAACGCGGTCATCACCGACCAGCTCCTGCGCGCCGCCAAGGGTCCGTTGCCCACCGAAGTTCCGCGCAATTACTGGCTGGGCCTGGGCCGGTTGGTCGAACCCAAAGGCTTTAACCTCCTGCTCGACGCCTACGCCATGGCCCTGCAAAGCGAGGCAGTGCCGGACCTGGTGATTGCGGGTGACGGTCCGTTGCGCGAAGCGCTGATCATTCAGGCAAACCGCCTGGGCATCGCGCACCGGGTGCATTTCACCGGGTTCCTGAGCAACCCCTATCCCCTGCTCAAACAGGCTCGACTGTTCATTCTCAGCTCGCTGCACGAAGGCATGCCGACCGTGCTGATCGAAGCCCTGGCGCTGGGTACGCCGGTGCTGGCGTGCGACTGCGAGACCGGGCCTCGGGAACTGCTGGACCACGGCCGACTCGGCCAACTGGTCAACGTCAACGACGTACCGGCGTTGGCCGAAGGCATGCTGCAAAGCCTGTTTTTGCAGGGTCAGGTGGCGATCAACGGGGAAATGATCAGTGACGCGATCCGCCAGTACACCAGCCAGGACGCCGCGCAGGCGTATTACCAGGTATGGAACCAATGAAAAAGCTGCTGATTATCCTCCACGACCTCAGCGCAGGCGGGGCGGAAAAAATGATGACGCGCCTGGCCGGTGCGCTGGTGGACGCGGGCAACGACGTCACCCTGCTGATGCTCACCGGCGGCGGCCTCAACGTGGCAAACCTCGACCCCCGAGTAAAAAAGGTTGAACTGGGCAGCCCGCGCAGTTCAAGGGCGGTGCCGGCGCTGGCGCGCTTCCTTCGGCAAAACCGTTTCGACGCACAACTGGCAGCGCTGACTCACGTCAACGTGGTGGCCATCGTTGCCGCCGCGCTGTCGGGGACGCTGGCCCGACTGCACGTCAGCGAGCGCAATGCGTTTTCTCACGACAAGCACGTCAACCCGGACCTCATGGTACGGATCGCCTACCGCGTAGCGCCGCTGCTGTATCGACTGATTCCCAACCCGGTGATTTGCGTGTCGCGAGGCGTCGCCCAGGACCTGATCGACACGACTATTGCGCGCCGACAGGACGTGACCATTGCCGACAACCCGGTGCTCGACAACGACTTTCGCGACAAACCGCCACGCCCGCCCAGCCACCGCTGGCTGCTGGAAGCGTCGAGCCCGGTCATTGTCGCCGTGGGCCGCCTGGCACCGCAAAAAGGTTTCGACACCTTGATCACCGCGTTCGCCGCGCTGCCCAATCGCAGTGCGCGCCTGATCATTTTTGGCGAAGGCGTACTGCGCGATCGTTTGCTGGCGCAGGCACGCAAACTGGGTGTGGAGCATCGGGTCGACCTGCCGGGTTACACCCATGACCCGATGGCGGAAGTGGCCGCGGCCGATTGCTTCGTGTTGTCGTCGCGTTTCGAAGGCAGCCCGAACGCGCTGGTCGAAGCTTTGTCCACCGGCACGCGGGTGGTCTCGACCCGGTGCCCCCATGGCCCGCAAGACATCCTGATCAATGGCGTCGTCGCCCCCCTCGTGGCGGTCGACGACCCGATTGCCCTGTCGCAGGCGATTGCCCTGCAACTCACCACTCCACGCGATGTACACCGCCAGGCCCGCCTCGATGCGGCGGCCCGGTTCATGAACGCCAGCGCGGTGAAAACCTACCTCACCGCCCTGCTCGGGAGCCCCTCGCCATGAACAGACTGGAGATCCGCCATTCCACCCTGCGTGACGGTTTCACCTTGTTCGGCGTGCTGTTTTACATCCAGGTGATTTCCTTTGTCCTTGGTTTGGGCAGCGCCTCGAGTTTCGACGACATCGACAAAGACCTCGAAGGCAACGTGACCAACCAGGTCTGCGGTTTGATCACGCTGCTGGTGCCGTTGTTTTTCTTCATCCGCAACAAGGTGTTCCTCAGTAAAAGCTTTTACCGGGGCAACTTCTTTCTGCTGCTGTTCATGCTCTGCGTGATCGCCTCCATCGGCTGGTCCTTCGACCCGATGCTGAGCCTCAAGCGGTTTGTCGCGATGATCAGCGTGGTGTTTTTTGCAGGCTTCATTGCCTACAACTACAGCCTCGAAAAAATCACCTTCATGCTCGGCTGCGCCATTGGCGCGGCGGCGTTGATCGGCTTGATCCTGGCGCTGGTGATGCCCAGTGCCGCGTTCGTTTCCGGCGGCATTCGCGAAGGCGCGTTCAAGGGGATTTTCATGGAGAAGAATGCCGGCGCACGGATCAACGCCATCGCGATCCTGTTGCTGCTGCCGATGATTCGTCAGCGCAACCGCTGGGCACTGTTCTGTTCGTTCTTCTCGCTGATTGCGATCCTGCTCGCCCAATCTGCGACCGGTGTGGTGCTGGTCGTTGCCGGCACCATCAGCTACTGGTATTTCCTGACGCTGATCCGTCTGCGCATGAACCGATCGCAGCTGTTGTTCCTCGGCTGCACCCTCGTCTACCTGCTGGGCTGCCTGTTTCTCTACAGCAACTTTGCGGTGGTCCTGGAAATGGCCGGTCGCGACCCGTCACTCACCGACCGCACGATGATCTGGGAGCTGCTCGGGCCGTTTGTCGACGATCAGTACCTCAAGGGCTACGGCTTCGGCGCCTTCTGGTCGAGCCCCGATGCTGCCGCGTTCATCAAGCGTTGGGGGTACATCGGCAACGCCCACAGCGGCTACATGGAGACGCTGCTCAATGGCGGCATCATCCAGCTGGCCGCGCTGGCTCTGCTGCTCGCTGAAGCGCTGCTTAAACAGTACCGGGCCGTGACGGCGAACCAGTCTGCGCAGTTTCGCGCCAGCGCCTTGGTGACCATCGGTCTGTTCATCGTCACCAACTACGTGGCGTACGTGATTCCCAACTACCGCTCCGCCGAGTTCCTGGTGTTCTGCACCCTGGCCCTGTCCTTCCGGCATCACCACGCGACCTGTCCCGAGTTGTCACCGTCACCCGTGCGTCAGCGTCCATCTGGCCAAGCATTCCCGCGCGATTCAGCCAACGCGTAAAAAAGGAGAATCACCCGTGTCAGACCAAACCCCGTCTTTACCGCATTCAGTGTGTGTCGTGATCCCGATGTACAACGGCGCCGACAGCATTGAGCAAACGCTGACGTCCCTGGCCGGGCAAACCCGACTGCCCGACCACGTCATCGTCGTCGACGACGGTTCCTCCGATGACGGGCCACAACGGGTCAAAGCCTTCGCGGCGCCGTTTCGCCTGACGCTGCTGCACCAGGCCAACGAAGGCCAGGCCAGCGCCCGCAACCACGGTCTGCGGCATTCTGAAGAGACGTTTGTCGCGTTTCTCGATGCCGATGACCAGTTCCGTCCGCAAAAGCTGGAGCTGCAACTGGCCCTGTATGACGAACTCAGTCGTCAAGGCCGGCCGGTGGGGCTGATCGACTGCTACACGCAGGTCAATTACAGCGACGGCAGGCGGCAACTGGACAATCTGCGCAAGAACGGCCGGCATTTCTACGATTTCATCCACGCCAACGTCCTCAATGGCGTATCCACCGCGCTGGTCAAGCGCGACGTGATCATGCAATACGGCGGCTTCGATGCCAGCCTGCGTTACTCCGAAGACCGCTTCATGTGGACCCGGATCGCCGAACACTGGGAGATCCACACGGTGCCGCAGGTGCTGCTGGAGCGCACGGTCAATGGCAACAACATGACCGCGCAACCGAAGAAGTACTACCCGAACAAAATCAGGTTCATCGAGGTGTACCTCGCCCGCTACGGCGCGCAGTTGACCAAGCAGCAACGGATCGATTTCGTGCTGGGCAACCACACTGACTTTCTCAATGCCTTTTCCCGCAAAGGCGAGTATGCCGACGTGATCGGCGTCTACCGGCGAATGCTGGACTATTCCTGGCAAACGCTGATCTTCGCCAGCGGCAAACCAACCTTGCGCTACCTCAATGCCTGCGCCCGCTCATGGCGCAAGGCAACGGCGTCAACCACCGCTCATTGAACCGGTATCCGCCATGGCCAATCATCGCCTGATGACATTGATCTGGATCTTCACCGAGA
The DNA here is from genome assembly GCF_046535095.1 of Pseudomonas sp. SIMBA_041. Taxonomy (NCBI): domain Bacteria; kingdom Pseudomonadati; phylum Pseudomonadota; class Gammaproteobacteria; order Pseudomonadales; family Pseudomonadaceae; genus Pseudomonas; species Pseudomonas sp. SIMBA_041. The sequence goes on along the minus strand of NZ_JAWRXJ010000011.1, from coordinate 196,774 downwards.
AATTCGGCCTGATCTTCCTGTCGATGATTACCTTTGTCGTGTATGCCCGGCTGCTGTCGCCCGCCGAGCTGGGTGTGGGCACGGTGATCATTGCCATCGTCGAGTTGATCGGCCTGGTGTATTCATCGGTACTGGAAGACCCGCTGGTGCGACTCGAACGGCTGGAGGACAACCACATCTCCACGGCCTTCTGGGCGGCGGTACTCGTCAGCCTGGTGTCCATCGTCATCATCTCGGGGGCGGCAGCTCTGTATACGCCCGACCCGGTGCTGCAATGGATGACGGCGGTGGCCTCGGTGAAAATCCTGTTCACCATGATGGCGCGAGTCTATGTGGCGCAAATGCGCCGTAGCGGCGACTTCAAGACGTTGGCGTCGCGCACACTGCTGGGCAAAGTGTGTGGTGGCGTCGGCGGCGTCGCTGTCGCGCTTTTGGGGTTGGGGGCCTGGGCGGTCATTGCCCAGGCACTGATCATGGAGTTCGTGTCCATCATCGTATTGATGCGCGCCGACCCGCGACGCATTGCCTTTCATATTGACGGCCCGTTCTTGCGCGAACTGTTGAAGGCCGGTGCACCGGTAGCCGTCAACGCACTGAGTTCGCAAACGCTGCAGCGCGGGGTCAATGTGGTGCTGGGCATGACGGCCGGCGCCAACGCGGTCGGCATGTTCAACATGGCAATGCGCATCATTGAGCTGCCACGCACGGCGATTTACAACGGCCTGCTGAGCTACGCGCTGCCGGTGTTCGCCCGGCGCAGCGCCGATCCATCACGGTTGCGCGCGATCATCGGTGATTCGACCGCCGTCAGCGGTTTCCTGCTGACGCCCTTGTTCATCGGCATCGCACTCACCGCGCACGACGTGATCCTGTTGATCTTCGGCGCCAAATGGACCGAGGCCATTCCCCTGTTGCAGGTGCTGGCGTGCACGGCAGCCATTGGCAATGTCGCCATGTACGCCACCACCGCGCTGGTCGCGGTCAATCGCAGTCACCTGACCATCAAGGCCGAAGTGGCAACCACCGTACTGGCACTGGCGCTGGTCTATGGCTTCGGCAGTCTCTATGGCGGCATGGCCGCCGCCCTGGCGTTACTGGCCCGGATGGTGATCATCACGCCGTTGCAGATCCGTGGCTTGAACAGCGCCATCGGCTATGGCTGGCGGCTGTTTTTCGACACCAACTATCGCAGTGTGATTGCCTCGCTCGTCATGGCCGCGATCGTTCTCCTTGTTTCTTCTCGATCGGGTTTCGAAGGTTACTTGCACCTGATCTGCAGCATCGTGGCCGGCGCGCTGAGCTATGCCGTGGCGTATAGCCTCATGCACCCGCGCTGGCCGCAAGAATTCAAATCGGTATTCACCGCCCGCTGAATTCAATCCCAAAACAGGAACACCTCACCATGCGCAAAACTACGCTGATCACCGGCGGAGCGGGCTACATCGGCTCGCATACCGCCCTGGCACTCATCAACGCCGGACACCGTGTGCTGATACTCGACAACCTGTGCAACAGCTGCCGAGAGTGCATCGCGCGCCTTGAGCTACTGACCCACACCCGAGTCGATTTCATCAATGGCGACATGGGCGACCCGATCTTGCTCGAGCAGATTTTCAGTCGTTACGACATCGACGCCGTGGTGCATTTTGCGAGTCTCAAATCCGTGGAAGAAAGCGTCCGAAAGCCACTGGACTATTACGCCAACAACGTCGCCGGGACGCTCAATCTGTGCCAGGCGATGCTGCGCCATGAAGTGTTCAACCTGGTGTTCAGCTCGTCGGCCACGGTGTATGGCGACCCCACGCAAATACCGATTGCCGAAGACCTCGGCACAGGCAAACCGGTCAATCCCTACGGCCGGACCAAGCTGATGATCGAAGAGCTGCTGACCGACCTGTGCCACTCCGATTCGCGCTGGAACATCGCCTTGCTACGCTACTTCAACCCGATTGGCGCGCACGAAAGCGGGATGCTCGGCGAAGATCCCAAGGGCCGACCCAACAACCTGTTGCCGTGCCTGACGCAGGTCGCGATTGGACGGATGCCCGAACTCACGGTGTACGGCAGCGACTATCCCACCGTGGACGGCACGTGCGTGCGCGACTACATCCATGTGGTCGACCTGGCCAATGGTCACCTCAAAGCGCTGCAGGTATTGCAAGACATGGGCGGCATTCACTGCTGGAACCTCGGCACCGGCATCGGCTACAGCGTGCTCCAGATCATCCACAGTTTCGAAGACGTGACCGGCATTGCCATTCCGTACCGCATCGCCCCGCGCCGCCCCGGAGATATCGCCCAATGCTGGGCCGACCCGAGCCGGGCTGGACGGGATCTGGGCTGGAGCGCGCAACGCAATCTGGATCAGATGATGGAGGATTCCTGGCGTTGGCAGTCGTGCAATCCGCAGGGCTATCAATCCTCATTCGACGTCCCGGCATTGACGGCGGTGAAGTAAGCCGTCGTTCCAACGGCAAGGAAAACACATGCTCAGAGACTGTCTGTGGGTACTGCTGTTGTCGGTTTCGCTGGCGTGCAGCGCCGCGCCAGCGCCCTCCCGTCCGCCCGCCGCCGGGCTGGTGCTGTGGCTGGACGCGGCCGATGCGTCGAGCATGAGTATCGATGCTCAGGACCGCCTCGAGCACTGGAACGACAAGTCCGGCAAATCCAACCACGCCACGGTCGACGATGCCATTGCGTCCTCGCGTCCGCAGCGCGTGGCCAACGCCCTGAACGGAAACGCGGTGGTGCGTTTCACTGGCGCTTCGGCGTTGCTGGGCAAAACCATCCGCGCCGACAAGGGCCCGGCAACCCTGCTGATCGTCTCCCGCCGGCAGCCCGAACAGACTCCGGCAGACCCGTGGCAGCGGCTGTTCAGCTCGCGCCCGAACAGCGTCGATAACGACAATGTGCTGCCGAACTTCGCCATCAGCCTGCGACAGGCAGACGCCTACGCGCCGACCTTTTCCGTCCTCGAACTTCAGGACGTGCCCATCGGCCCCTACGCGGTCGGGCGCAACGTAGTCGGTAACGCCGATAATTTCAAAGGCGATATCGCGGAAGTGCTGGTGTACGACCGCCCGTTCGCCTCCCTTGCGCAGCAACAGGAGGCGTATCAATACCTGGCGAACAAGTGGTCGATTGCCGTTCCCAGGCAGGCTGATACCTGGACCCGGGTCGGACCGTTGGGCACGTTGCCAAAACCCCTCGACGCCAGCTTGCCCCTGTCCGATCAGGCCAATGCTGGCAACTGGATATTCGACGGCAACCTGTCCGATGACTTCAATGGCGACGTTCTCGACCCCGTGCGCTGGCACGTCAACAATGCCCAGGGGAATGAATCCCTGGGCCGCAAGCCGGCACTGTTCAAGCCGGCCAATGCGTTCGTGGCCAACGGCAACCTGAACATCGTCTTTCGCAAGGAAGCCTTGCCACAGAAGTACGTGGACCTGGGTTTCAAGGACTATTCCTCCGCCATGGTGCGCACGGTCGACCGCGGTTTTTACGGTTACTACGAGGCACGCGCCAAACCCATGGACTCGGCAGGTTCCAGCGCCTTCTGGCTGGCCTGGACCGGCATGGAAGACAACGCCACCGAAATCGACATCTTCGAAATCGGCGGCAAGACCAAAAACGCGGCCTTCGACCGGCTGTACAACATGAACGCCCACGTATGGGCCACCCCGCAAAGCACCGAGCATATCGCCAACGGCAGCAACTGGGTCAGCCCCTGGCGCCTGGCGAGTACGTTTCATGTCTACGGCTTCGACTGGCAGCCCGACAGCCTGCGCTGGTACGTCGATGGCGTGCTGGTCCGGGAATCGAAAAACACCAATTTCTTCTTTCCGATGCAGATCGTCTTCGACAGTGAGGCCATGTGGCAATGGTTCGGCGTGGTCGACGATGCTGACTTGCCCTCTACCTTCAGGGTCGATTACGTCAAGGTGTGGCAACGCAGCCAGTAGCGTTTCTCAATCATGGATCAGCCCGTCAGGTGCCTCCGATTAGCCCTGAACTTTCGTTCGAGCAGTCGAGTCGACAGAATTCCAGCCCGTCCGCACGCCCGATCATTCCCGCGCACGGCCGCACTGGGTCAGCGTTCAATCGACAGGGACGTCAGTCGTCAATCAGCGCCAATCCATCTGGAGTGTGTACGTGATCAAACGCCGGCTGAATGAACTGGATTTGCTGCGCTTCCTGGCAGCGCTCGCCGTGGTGTTTTTTCACTATGCTTTTCGCGGGTATGCAAAAGGCGACATGTCTGAAATGCCCTATCCGCTGTTGGCAGAGCCTGCCAAATACGGTTACTTGGGCGTCGAACTGTTTTTCATGATCAGCGGATTCGTCATTCTGATGACCGCGTCGGGCAATAATCTAAGAGCGTTTTTCATCTCCCGCGCCATTCGCCTCTACCCTGCTTTCTGGGTGTGCTGCACCCTGACTTTTCTAGTCACGCTGGCCATCGGACAGCCGCGCTACAGCGCTGATATTTATCAATACATTATTAACATGACGTTGCTGGGCGACTTTGTGGGCGTCGAGCCGATAGACGGCGTGTACTGGTCGCTGTTTGTAGAAATAAAGTTCTACCTGATGATCTCCATTCTCCTGGCCTTCAAGAAAATAGAAAGAATAGAAACCTTTCTTGTGTGCTGGCTACTGATCTCTGCCGGTGCCGAAGTCTTCGCCTTTGAAAAGTTGCGCTCGACATTAATTACCGACTACGCCGCCTATTTCATCGCGGGTGCGACGTTCTACATGATCTGGGCCAAGGGGTTCACCAAAAGACGCGTGCTGCTCCTGGCAGGCGCGTTGGCATTGGCCTGCTTCACCGCCGTCGTATGGGCCGAATTGCTCGAAACCAAATACCCAACCGACTTCGATCCGCTGATCGTCTGCAGCATGATCATCCTGTTTTTCATGACGTTCCTCCTGGTGGCAACCAACAAGACAGCAGCCGTAGGAGCCTTCAACTGGACGGCATTAGGTGCGCTGACTTACCCGCTATACCTGCTGCATCAAATGATCGGCTTCATGATCTTCAACATCGCCTATCCGGCGGTAAACCCGCACGTCCTGCTCTGGGGCACTATCGCGTTGATGATCGGTGCGTCTCATGTCATCCACACAAAAATAGAAACCCCCATTGCCAGGCACTTTAAAAAAGCCCTGTCATTCTCCTTCAAGCGTGTCGAGGCGAATAAGCCAAGGTATCTGCGGCCGGTTGAGCGTCAAGCGGACGCAAAACCGACCGAGCCAATCCCTAAATCATCGGCGAAGCACTGACCACCCGCAGCGCCAATCCTTCGAACGCATCCAGCGTGATGGTGAATTCCCCTTCAGGCGTCAGGTCCCCTTCCACCCGCTCATTGATGATGTCGACCACCGGCCCCGGCGCAATGTTGGGCAGGTGCAGGGTTTCAGTGATCGGCGTGGAGCCGAAGTTCAGCGCAGTGATTTGCGTGCCTTTGCCGGCTGGTAATTCGTGGACCATGACCAGCAGCCCCGGATGCTCGACATCCGGAATCAGGATCTGCCGACTGGCGGCAATGTCGTAGGCGCGGCGTGCGGCGAGGATTCGCTTGAGTTGCGAGACGAACGAATCCGGATCCTTCAATTGGCTGGTCAGGCTGCCATACAACGTCTTCGGTCGCGGCATCTGCCCGGCGGAATGTTCTGCTTCGGGGTTGAGGTTGACCAGATCATAAGCGCCGCGATGAATCCACCGGGTGTCGCCGTCGTGCATCAAATGCGCGACCTGTTCGGCCGGCAATGGCAGCGCACCGACCAGATCCCATCCAGACAACGCGAATACGCCGGGCTGCATCGCGTTGTACATCACCAACAGCAAATGCACCTGACGAATCTGCTGGATGTCCTCGGCGGTGATCGCGTCGAGATCACGAATCCCCAGTGCGGCCGTGATGATGCTGGCGGTGGTGCAGGACACACCGTTGGTGACGAACTTCAGATTGTACGGCGCGTGTTCCCCGGCCAGGCGTTCATACATCTGCTCGCGAATGTGCTCGCGCAGGATGTTGCCGGGGAAGGTCTGGCCCTGATAGAGGAAGTTATCGTGGGCGTGCAGCGTCCAGAAATGCACCAGTTCCAGGGTCAGTTCGTCGTGGTTTTGCAACGCGTGGATCAACGAACCGGGGTCGATACCGAGGGTGTGCATCTGCCGCAGCATCAGGCGCAGGAACTCGGTATCGCCCATCAGCAGCGCATGCTGGTAGGCCGGTCGGGTGATGAAATCGTATGAAAGATCCGCGCCGCCGTGGGACATGGCGGCGATATCGTCGACGGTCAGGTTGAGCTCCTGAAAACTGAAGCCGCCCGCCTTGCGGATCGCCCCGGCCAGCAACTGATTGCCGGTGATCGACAGCGGATGGCTTTCCGACCAGGCGGTGCCGTCGAGTTTGCGTTCGACGCCGAGAAAACCGTTGGCATCCAGACGCAGGATCTTGGCGCCCATCACGTCGATGGCGTGCAGCGCGTCGCCGATGATCATCTGCTGCGCGGCGAAGGTTGGGTCCAGCCAGTTCAGCGAGGGCTGCCCTTCCTTGAAGTAATGCAAATAGACCCAGCGGCGCGGCTTGCCGTCGACGCCCACCACAACCGGTGTCGCGCTCCAGTCAGTTTCCTTGACCCCGGGCTCGAAGAAAATTACTCGCTGCAACTGGCCGACGATGTAGTGCTTGTCGCGGAGCACATCGACCTGCAACGGGCTGAGGTTTTGCGCATCGCGGCCCTCAGCGATGTCGGGCAGCAGCGGCCAGTCTTCTTCGCGGATTTCCACCATGTGGTAGAGGCCGGGATAGTCCTCATACGCCATCTCGGCCAAACGGAAGTCTGCGCCTTTGCCGGTGTGCGACGGGATCACGTCATCGATGATCACCGCGTTGTGCGCGGCGGCCATGCGCACCAGCGCCTGCAACTGCGCCTCGGTGCCCAGTTGCGGGTCGATGTCGAAACTGATGCGGTCGAAATTGCCGTCAATCGTCGGCGTGCGTTCGGTGCCCGTCAGGCCGCCGGACATTTTCAGCGGGCCATTGTGAATGCCCTGAATGCCGATTCTCGACAGCGCATGCCACAAGGTTTCATCGCCCAGGGCTTCCAGCACGGTGCCGTTCTCCCGGGTGACGATGGACGCCGGGTACGCCGTGAACCACACCGACGCCAACGCCGACGCATCGCGCGGCCGGGTATGCGCATAGGGTTGTTGCCACAAGCGGCCCTGCCCGGAATAGAGCCTGGCCCGCTGCCGGGCGGCGTGCAGCATGGATTGTTCAACCAGCCAGATCACATGGTTCTTGTCCGCTGCGGTCATAAAAACAATCACCTGTCATTGAAGTCAGAGGCGCGAGGCCCGTATTCATAGGGCGTCGCTCGTTTTTATATGAGGCCCTGTGGCGGGATTCGTTGCATTGACCGGCGAACGCTTTCAAGTAGAAGGTATCGCCGCCGATACAATGAAAGCGTCATGGATACGGCGTACGGTGTCCGGCATCGAGCGTCTTATCGCTCTCACTTGCGAGCGTTCCTCGCCAAGGAAGCACAATGATCACTGTTTCAACTTCAACGAATGCGGCGATGTCAGCCTACGCGGCGGCCGTCGATTCGAAGTCTGCCACTGCCCGGCAGCCGGTCGCTCAAGACGACACGGCGCAGGCCAAGGCCTCAAACACCGATTCGGTGAGCCTCTCCAGCACCTCCACCGATTACAGCAGCTCAATCGTCGGCAATGCGCCGTACTTTCCGGTGCGCGCGGGGATGAATGCCGATGCGCTCGTGTTGGGTGCGTCCAAGCCCGGTGCGGTCTCCAGCTCCAAGGACAAGACCTTCCCGGAAGTCGCCGCCGATGCGCGCAAGCGCATGGATGAAAAATACGCGCAGATGACCGCCAGCGGCAAGCCGTACGCCAAGACCGATGAAGACCGTAACGCGCTGTTCGGCGACCTTGATCGACGCTCGCTGAACGCCGTCGCCACCAATGAAGGCGGCAAGTTCACCGCGGATGAACAAGCCTCGGCCCAGGCCTTGATGCGCCAGCAGGGCCGTCTCGCCACCGGTTATTACAGCGGCCCGGCGGATCAGGAAAAAAACTGGAAAGACCCGTTCGCCAACGACCCGGTCGCCCGTGCCCATGCGGCCCTGGATTTTCTCGACAACATGAGCCCCGAGGAAAAGAACACGCCGCAATGGCTGACCCAGCACTTGTCGCTGGAAGCGGCGTTGAACCAGGGTGGTGGTTCGGATCCGACCGAGAAAAAGTCCGGGCATTTTCACAACCTGGCTGAAATTCTCGCGGGTGTGGTGACGGATGGGTCGGACCAGAAAAAAGCCGACGATGGCAAAACTGACGATCCGGCCGCTCTGATCCTGGCCAAGCTTCAAACACAGGTTTCCTGAGCCCCTCGCACCGCCGCAGTCCCTTGTGGGAGTGAGCTTGCTCGCTCCCACAAGGGACTGCGGTGGCTGCAATATTCAGGCAGCGGCGAGTTGGCGTTTGCGGGCAGGCAATGCAATAACCAGCGCCAGGACAATCAACCCCGCCGCCACCGCAAACGTCACCCGCATGCCATTACCGGCAAACACCGCCCCCATCGCCGAGGCTCCCGTGATCAACCCCAGATTGCGCGACAGACTGAGCAGCCCGGCAATCACCCCGCGCTGATCGGCGCTGACACCGGTCATGATCGAGGTGTTATTCGCCGCCTGAAACAGCGCATAACTGGCCGTGATCACCGCGATGGGAACGACGTAGCCAGGCACACCAAAACCCACCGGCATAATCGCCAACACCCCGGCGCCCAACGCCATGGTGACCAGCCCGAACACCATCATGCGCTGCGCCCCGAATCGATCCACCAGACGCCCCGCCGGCACCCCGCCCAGCGCCGCCACCAGCGGACCGACCGACAAGGTCAACCCGACCAGCGCGGCGTTCAGCTCCAGCGTACCCGAGAGATAAAACGGCCCCACCACCAGCGTCGACATCATCACCGTCGACACCAAGGCGCTCATGGCCAGGCTCGCACTCAGCCCACGTTCACGGAACATCGCCAGCTTGATGAGGGGCGACGTGGATCTCGCCTCGACCCACAGGAAAACCCCACCACCGATACCAGCAATCAGCAGCACCCACCCTTCACCCAACGTCATGGCCAGCGCATACGCACCGAGCGTCAGCGCCAACAGCAGCGTCCCGGGGAAGTCGAAAGCGCTACGCCGAGCTACCGGCCGATCTGCCGGCAAACAGCGGTAAGCGAGTACAACATTCAAAACACCCAACGGCACGTTGACCAGAAAAATCGTCTGCCAGCCGAACCCGGAAATCAGCACACCGCCCAACGAAGGACCCAGCGTGGTGCCCATCGCCGACATCGTCCCCAGCAAGCCCATGGCGTTGCCGGTTTGCGCTTTCGGCACCGTATCCGCGACAAACGCCACGGTCAGCGCCAACATGATCGCCGCGCCCAGACCTTGCACGGCACGGGCCGCCACCAGCCAGCCCAGCGAAGGCGCGAGCCCACAGGCCAGCGAAGCCAGGGTGAAAATGACGATCCCACCCAACAACAAGCGTTTGCGCCCGATCAAGTCACCGAGCCGCCCGACGCTGACGATCAACGTCGTGATCGCCAGCAGATACGCCAGGACAATCCATTGCACATCTTGAAACGCTGCATCAAAGGTCTGAGCCAACGTCGGCAATCCGGCATTGGCGATGCTGGTGTCGAGGGAAGGCATCAACATTGACAGCGAAAGGCTGGCAAGCGCCCAGCGGACCGGGGTGGATGGCGTGAGGGTTTTCATGGGCAGGCCCCTTCTGAAAGATTGGCTTTCAGCGTAAGCGCGCTGCTGGCATGGCGGAAGACGCAGCGTTTGCACTTGATACCTGCACACAACGCCATGCCACCGCCAAGTCGTGCTAACGTTCAGCCATGACCACGCCCGATCTGAACCTGCTGATTACCCTTGATGCCTTGCTCGCCGAAGGCAGTGTGGCGCGCGCCGCTCAACGCTTGCGCCTGAGCCCGTCGGCGATGAGTCGTGCGCTGGCGCGCTTGCGCGAAACCACCGGCGACCCGCTGCTGGTGCGCGCCGGCCGTGGGCTGGTGCCGACACCGCGAGCGCTGGAACTGCGCGAACAAGTCAGCCAATTGGTGCAGCACGCCGAAGCGGTACTGCGCCCCGCCGAGCAACTCGACCTCAAGCACCTGACCCGAACCTTCACCCTGCGCACCAGCGACGGCTTCGTCGAAAACTTCGGCCCGGCACTCATCGCCCGTCTCAGCGAGCAAGCGCCCGGCGTGCGTTTGCACTTCCTGCAGAAACTCAACAAGGACAGCGCGCTGCTGCGCGATGGAAGCGTCGATCTGGAAACCGGCGTGGTCGGCGACACCACCAGCCCCGAAGTGCGCACCCGTGCGTTGTTTCAGGACCGCTTTATCGGCGTGACGTGCGCCGGACATGGGTTGAGCGAAGGCGAGATTACCCCCGCCCGTTACGCCTCTGGCCGGCACATTCTGGTCTCGCGTCGTGGGCGGGACCGCGGGCCGATGGATGAGGCGTTGCAATCACTGGGGCTGGAACGAGACATCGTCACCATCGTCGGCGGTTTTTCCGCGGCACTGGCACTGGCCCGCGCCTCGGACCTGATCGCGACCGTCCCCGAACGGCACACGCAAAACCTACGCGCGGGGTTGCACAGTTTTTCCCTGCCGATCCCGACGCCGCCGATCACGATCTCCATGCTCTGGCACCCGCGCATGGATGCGGACTCGGCGCATCGGTGGTTGCGCGACTGCGTTCGTGAGGTGTGCGCGCAGGGGAACTGATTTTTGCCGCACCCGGGTCTAGACTTCAATCCTTGCCGATACGGTCTGCTGATGTGAGCAAAAGTCATGAGCGACAAAGACGATCTGCGCAAATACTCCTCCCAGGTCATCGACGGCGTCGAAGCCGCGCCCGCCCGCGCCATGCTGCGCGCCGTGGGTTTCACCGATGCCGACTTCAAGAAGCCACAGATCGGCATCGCGTCCACCTGGGCGATGGTCACGCCGTGCAACATGCACATCGACAAGCTCGCCCTTGAGGCCGAAAAAGGCGCCAACGCGGCGGGCGCCAAAGGCGTCATTTTCAACACCATCACCATTTCCGACGGCATCGCCAACGGCACCGAAGGCATGAAGTATTCGCTGGTGTCGCGGGAGGTGATCGCCGATTCGATTGAGGTGGTGGTCGGTTGCGAAGGCTTTGACGGGCTGGTGACCGTCGGCGGTTGTGACAAGAACATGCCGGGCTGCCTGATCGGCATGGCGCGGCTCAACCGTCCGTCGATTTTCGTGTATGGCGGCACGATTCGTCCCGGCGCGGGCCATACCGACATCATTTCCGTGTTCGAGGCCGTGGGCCAGCATGCACGGGGGGATATCAGCGAGATCCAGGTCAAGCAGATTGAAGAAGTGGCGATTCCCGGTCCCGGTTCCTGCGGTGGGATGTACACGGCCAACACCATGGCCTCGGCCATTGAAGCGTTGGGCATGAGTTTGCCCGGTTCCAGTTCTCAGGACGCGGTCGGCACTGACAAGGCCTCAGACAGTTTTCGCGCCGGCCAGCAAGTGATGGAGCTGCTCAAGCTGGACCTCAAACCCCGCGACATCATGACCCGCCAGGCCTTTGAAAATGCGATCCGCGTGGTCATCGCCCTCGCCGGCTCGACCAATGCCGTGTTGCACCTGCTGGCCATGGCGAATGCCGTGGATGTTGACCTGACCCTGGACGACTTCGTCGAGCTGGGCAAAGTGTCGCCAGTGGTGGCCGATCTGCGCCCCAGCGGCAAATACATGATGAGTGAACTGGTGGCCATTGGCGGTATCCAGCCGCTGATGAAACGCATGCTCGCCGCCGGCATGCTGCACGGTGATGTGCTGACGGTGACTGGCAAGACCCTGGCGGACAACCTCAAAGACGTGCCCGACTATCCCGAAGGCCAGGACGTGATCCTGCCCTTCGACACGCCGATCAAGAAGGACTCGCACCTGGTGGTGCTGCACGGCAACCTCTCACCCACCGGTGCCGTGGCCAAGATCACCGGCAAGGAAGGTTTGCGCTTTGAAGGCACGGCGCGGGTTTATCACGGAGAGGAAGGCGCGCTGGCGGGGATTCTCAATGGCGAGGTCAAGGCGGGCGATGTGATCGTGATCCGCTACGAAGGGCCCAAGGGCGGTCCGGGTATGCGCGAGATGCTGTCGCCCACTTCGGCGGTGATGGGTAAAGGCTTGGGCAAGGAAGTCGCGTTGATTACAGATGGGCGTTTTTCGGGTGGCTCGCACGGTTTTGTCGTGGGGCATATCACGCCGGAGGCCTTTGAGGGTGGGCCGATTGCGTTAGTTGAGGATGGCGACAGGATCACCATTGACGCCGAAACCCGGCTGATTACGGTGGATGTTTCCGATGCCGTGTTGGCCGAGCGTAAGACCCGTTGGGTGCGGCCCGAGTCCAAGTACAAGCGTGGGGTGTTGGCGAAGTATGCCAAAACCGTGTCGAGCGCTTCGGAAGGGGCTGTGACGGATAAGTATCTTTAAGGCTTTGGATTTGTTTTGTTTGGGCTATTGCCATCGCGAGCAGGCTCACTCCTACATTGGATCTCGGGCGTTTACAAAACCCATGTAGGAGTGAGCCTGCTCGCGATGGCGTCTATACAGACACCATCAATTAAAGCCTGAACCGATCCACCGACTGCGACAGTTTCCCCGCCAGACTCGACAACTCATCGGTCGTCGACGCCGTCTGCCCAATCACCTTGCTATTGCCTTCCGACATCCCCGCAATCATGTCCACCTGATGCGCGATTTCGTTGCTGGCCAGGCTTTGCTCGCCGATGGTGCGGGTAATGTCGTTGACCAGTTGCGTGGTGCTCAGTGTCGCGTCGAGGATTTCACGAATCGCCCGTTCAACATCGGCGGTCACGGCCATGCCTTTGTCGACCTGCGCCACGCCCGCTTCCATGCTGGTTACCGCTTCGCGGGTGCTTTGCTGGATGCGCGCGACCATGCTGGCAATTTCCTGAGTGGAGGCGCTGGTGCGGCCGGCGAGGTTGCGCACCTCGTCGGCGACCACGGCAAAGCCACGGCCCTGCTCACCGGCACGGGCGGCTTCGATGGCGGCGTTCAACGCCAACAGATTGGTCTGGTCAGCGATGCCCTTGATCACCTGAATGATGTTGAAAATCCCTTCCGACTCCTTGTCCAGCGTACGAATCACCTGAGCCGACTGCTGCGCGGAACGGGCGATGCCGTCCATGTCTTCGACAACCTGATGGATCACCCGACCGCCATCCTTGGCCAGTGACTCGGCCTGGTTAGCCATGTCCAGCGCGCGTTCGGCGTGGCGGGTGATTTCCTCAATGCTGGCGGTCATTTCGCTGGCGGCGGCGGCCATGGTGCTGGCGGCGGCGCTTTGCTGCTGACTGCTGTCAGCGACCTGATGGCAACCGCTGCTCAGTTGATCACTCATGCCGCTGACGCCATGGGCATTGCTGCGTACCACCTCGATCATACCCCGCAGATCGCGCTGCATGGTCGCCAGGCTGCGGATCAACGCGCTGGCTTCGTCCTTTTGTGTCGGCTCGACAATCGGTTCGCTCAAGTTGCCGTGGGCGATGCTTTGGGCAATCCGGCTGGCGGTCTGCAACGGCCCCATGATGCTCAGAATCACCCAGCGCCCCTGAATCAACAGCAACACCAGGCTGGCGATCAGCACCACGCCGAGGGTGAAGTTGGCGCTGTGGATGACTTGCGCCGTGCCTTGGCTGGTCTGCTGCGTGTTGGTTTCGATCAACTCGCTGAGGGCCGCCATCTGGTCTTCCAGTTGGCTGAACGCGGTATTGAAAGTGCCCAGTTCCTTTTGCGCAGCTTCAGGATTTTCCAGCGCCAGGCCAACGATACGCTCGGCGGCGCTGATGTAGGTGTCGAGGCTCGGTTTGACCTTGTTCAGTGCAGTCTTGAGAGTGTCGTTGACCGGCAGCTTGAGGTTTTCACCCAGCACGTCACGAAAATGCTTTGCGTGCTCCTCGATGGAACTGTGGACGTCAGCCTTGCTGCTGGTGCTTTTGCCCAAGCCCACCAGCATCGCCGACAGCACGTCAGCGCGCAGGGCGTCGTGCATCATGTCGGCTTCGAGGTGATTGCGCAGCGCCGTCATGCTGACCTCGCTTTCGTTCACTGCGTCAGCCATCTGTGTGTTGCCCACGTAACTGACCAGGCTGACGATCAGCGCGGTCAGCAAACTGGTGCCAATCAACAAGAGTAAACGGAGTTTTATAGACATGGTGCAGCCCTCTGTTGGCACGTCGGCATTATGAAAACGCTATCGACTGCAAACGCCACATATTTAAGGCAGGACCGGCACTTTTCGCATTTTGCGACACGCGGTAGGCAACGCCGCTGTTTTTGCGCCCCTCCTTCCTGAACCTAGTCTCAAAACCCCAGTCATACAGGCGCCTTGAAATCCCACTTACCGTCGTCTCTGATCAGAGCTGTCCGCCTCATGCACCCGACCGTCCTCGCCTTGCGCTGCGCCTCGCTGTGTCTTTTGCCTGTGTTTGCTCTATTTGCCTCCCCCGCTCATGCCAATGGCGAACGCCAACTGGTGGCGGCGATCAACGATTACCGTGCCCATCCCCAGCGCTGCGACAGGCGCCCGGCACAACGCCTGGCACCGCTGGCGCTGAATTCCAACCTGGCATTGCCCATCGGTTATGGCGGCGGTTTGCGCGATCGGCTGAAGGCTTCCGGCTATTCAGCAGTGACCGTACGCAGCATACGGGTGGTCGGCGCGCAGGATGCCGATGAAGCGTTTGACAGGCTTCAGGACGATTACTGCGGGGCGCTGCTGGACGGCCAGTACGCCGACATTGGTGTCAGCCGCGCCCGAAGTGAATGGCAAGTGGTGCTCGCGCAGCCGGTGCTCGACCGCAAGGTCGGCGATACACGCGCCGTCAGCAAAGCGTTGCTGGCGCAGGTCAACGCCGCGCGGGCCAAGTCGCGGATGTGTGGCGGCCAGCGCTTCTCTGCCGCGCGGCCGCTCAGCTGGAACGCTGCTTTGGGTGCCGCCGCACAAGGCCACAGCAAGGCCATGGCCTACGGCAATTACTTCGCCCACCGCGACCCCGACGGCGATATGCCCGCGGATCGCGCGAGGGCCGCCGGTTACCGTGGCAGGCAGATCGGCGAAAACATCGCCGCCGGGCAGAGTTCACCGAGCAAGGCGATGGCCGGGTGGCTGGCCAGCCCCGGGCATTGTGCGAACCTGATGAACCCGATGTTTACTCAGGTCGGCGCGGCGTATGCAGCGGATGCGCGCAGTGATGAGGGGGTGTATTGGACGATGCTGTTCGGGGCGCAATGACCGTGGTCATGCCTGCCGCTTTTTCAGCAGGCACATCACCCACACACTGAAACAGAAGTTCGTATCGCGCCTCTGACTTGGGCTGCAGGGTACGGGCTCCTGGCTCAACCTCGCATTGAACGCTTGCGCGCCAGACGCTGCTGCCAATTGCCATCATTGGCACGCTGACATTGCTCTTCAGAATCGAACTGCACATGGGCCGATACCGGATTGACGATGACATCCGCGTCGCTCAGAGCCATCGCTGTCAGTTCGACCATGCGCTCCCCTTGCCCGCCGGCCAACGCCTGATCCTTATTAGCCTGAGTGTCAAAAACCCAGATCACCCTGAGGCTTGAAGGGAATACGGTGTAATCGACTACATGGGTCAGCCAATCAAACCCGACGACTTCCGCTTTGGCGGTTTCACAGGCATCGGTCAGGGTGGCGACCAGACGGCGTTCGATGTGAGCCTGGTCGCGTTTGGTCAATCCCATGGAGGAATCCTTGTGATGATCGAGATAAAAGTGGCGGAGCCTACAAATGATGCTTCTACAAATCAAATTGATTCGCCCGTGCAGCAGTGGCTCCAAGGCGCCAGCTACCTTCCGGCCTTACTCAACCCTTGTGGGCGCAGGGCTTACCCGCGATGGGACCATCAGCCCCGGTCAATTCCGACGCCTCCCATAAAAGCTTTTACCTATCAGCCCCGAATACTCCACCTATTAGCTGACTTGCAGATAGGCGTCTAACCTTATCCCAGCGCTGGCGTCAGCCGGCCGGTTTTGAGCTGATAAGGAGACAGGAATGAGTCAGAAACATGACTAAGCCTGCCGTGGGCCACCGTGATTGCACCTCTTTTTTTCTGTACCGATAGCCGTGTGATCAAAACAATCAGTGAATCGAACTGCTGGCCCAGCAGCCTGTGTCATTGCTTTCGCTCGTCGCTATTCCAGAACCCACAAAGGGCCGGATAGCCCGGATGAACACGACCAAAGGTAGCTCGCACATGGCAAATGAATCGAAATGCCCGTTTAACCACGCCGCTGGCGGTGGCACGACGAACCGCGATTGGTGGCCGAACCAGCTGAATCTGAAAATCCTGCACCAGCACTCGTCCCTGTCCGATCCGCTGGACGAGGGCTTCAACTACAGTGAAGCGTTCAAAAAACTGGACTTTGCCGCGGTCAAAAGAGACCTCACGGCACTGATGACCGATTCGCAAGACTGGTGGCCGGCCGACTTCGGTCACTATGGGCCGCTGTTCGTTCGCATGGCCTGGCACGCCGCCGGTACTTATCGCACCGGTGACGGCCGCGGTGGCGCCGGTTCCGGCCAGCAACGCTTTGCCCCCCTCAACAGCTGGCCCGATAACGTCAGCCTCGATAAGGCACGCCGGCTGCTCTGGCCGATCAAGCAAAAATATGGCCGCAACATTTCATGGGCAGACCTGATCGTACTCACCGGTAACGTCGCGCTGGAGTCCATGGGCTTCAAGACCTTCGGCTTCTCCGGTGGTCGTCCCGACGTTTGGGAACCGGACGAAGACGTGTACTGGGGCTCCGAAAACAAATGGCTGGGTGGTGACACCCGCTATGGCAAAGAAAACGAGCCCATGCAAGAACCCGGCGACGGCCCACTCGTGGCTGAACCGGGAGAAAACGAGGAGAGCCGCACCGAACAGGGCCGCAATCTGGAAAACCCGCTTGCGGCCGTGCAAATGGGCCTCATCTACGTCAATCCCGAAGGCCCTGAGGGCAATCCGGATCCCGTCGCTTCAGCCAAGGACATCCGTGAAACCTTCGGCCGCATGGCGATGAACGATGAAGAAACCGTAGCCCTGATCGCGGGGGGGCACGCCTTCGGTAAAACCCACGGCGCCGGACCTGCCGACAATGTCGGTGCCGAGCCCGAAGCCGCCGGTCTCGAACAGCAAGGCTTTGGCTGGAAGAACAGTTTTGGCACCGGTAAAGGCGCGGACACCATCACCAGCGGCCTGGAGGTGACCTGGACCACCACGCCGACAAAATGGAGCAACAACTACCTGGAAAACCTGTTCGGCTTCGAGTGGGAACTGAGCAAAAGCCCCGCCGGGGCGAACCAGTGGGTGGCGAAAAACGGTGCAGGTGCCGGCACCATTCCGGATGCCCACGACCCGTCCAAACGGCGCAATCCGACCATGCTGACCTCGGACCTGGCCCTGCGTTTCGACCCGATCTATGAGCCGATTTCCCGGCGTTTCCTGGCCAATCCCGATCAACTGGCCGACGCCTTCGCCCGCGCCTGGTTCAAGCTGATCCACCGCGACATGGGTCCCCTCTCCCGCTACCTCGGCCCGGAAATGCCGAACGAAGAACTGCTGTGGCAAGACCCGATCCCGGCGGTCGATCATGCCTTGGTCAACGACAGCGATGTCGCCGCACTCAAGAGCAAAATCCTCGCCTCCGGCCTGTCGGTTTCGCAGCTTGTGTCCACCGCTTGGGCGGCGGCTTCGACCTTCCGCGGCTCCGACAAACGCGGCGGTGCCAACGGCGGACGCCTGCGTCTGGCCCCGCAGAAATTCTGGGCAGCCAACCAGCCGGAACAACTGGCGAACGTGCTGGCGAAACTTGAAAGCATCCAGAACGAGTTCAACAGCGGCGGCAAGAAAGTCTCGCTGGCGGACCTGATCGTGCTGGCCGGTAACGCCGGCGTTGAACAGGCCGCAAAAAATGCCGGGCACACCGTCACCGTGCCATTCACGCCAGGACGGATGGACGCCTCACAAGAGCAAACCGACGTGGAATCCTTCGGCTTCCTCGAACCGATTGCCGATGGCTTCCGCAACTACCTGAAAACCAACTACCGCGTACCGGCCGAGCACTTGTTGATCGACAAGGCGCAATTGCTGACGCTCACCGCGCCAGAAATGACCGCGTTGGTCGGCGGCCTGCGTGTGTTGAACACCAACGTCGGACAAACCCGGCACGGCGTGTTCACCCAGCAACCGGAAGCGCTGACCAACGACTTCTTCACCCACCTGCTCGACATGGGCGTGGAATGGAAACCGACCTCCGAAGCGGCTCAAGAGTTTGAAGGCCGGGATCGCAAAACCGGTCAAGTGAAGTGGACCGGGACGCGGGTGGATCTGGTCTTTGGTTCGAATGCGCAATTAAGAGCATTGGCTGAGGTGTATGCGAGCAGCGACGCGAAGGAGAAGTTCGTCAACGACTTCGTGGCGGCCTGGACCAAGGTGATGAACCTCGACCGGTTTGATGTGAAGTGAAGCACCTGTTCCACCCCGACCCGGTGACAAGGGCCGGGGTGGCCTGATTCGGTGCAGATCGACACAACAACAAAGATCCCCTGTAGGAATGAGGTTAAAAAGCCTCGCCCCCTCGCTGACCAGGGATCAACGCTCTCGATAACGACTATGCCCAAGGGTGTTTTTTCATTACCGGGCTCCAGCACTACAGTGGCCACATCTTCTTCCCCCACTCTGGAGCAACATCATGAAAAGCATCATCGGTCTTGGTTTCGCCCTGTCGGTCCTTGGCGCTACGTCCGCTATCGCCGCCCCGCATACCACTTCGCAGGTTGTCGCCGGCGTCAAGGTCAGCCAACCGGCGACACTGAACGTGAACACGGTCGGTCTTGATCACAAAGACAGCCAGCCAAGCAAACTCTACGTCGCTGAAAACCGTCCTGAATTCGGTTCGAAGTATCAGCGTTATTGATTAACCGCTTTTGCACCGTTTGAACAAAACCCCGGGCAGATCCGATCTCCCCGGGGTTTTTCTTTGCCTTACGCAATCCCTGAAGCAGCTGCCACCAGTCGTGCGGCCAGGGCTTTGGCCTGCAGCGCTACGTCGGTGACAGCGGTACTTTCCCACCACATGCCGCGCAACGGCGGGCCCATGGCGAACAGGCGACGGGCGACCTGGCCATCGCCGTCCAGTACGGCACCGTCGACCACCGCCGCGATTCCCAGCGCCAATGGTCCCGGCTGGATCAGTCCGCGCGCCAGCAATTGCTGCGGCAACGGTCGAGCAACCCGACGCCAGTCGTATTCGATACCGCTGGAGTTGATCAACGCCGCGCCAGTCACCACACAGGTGTCGGCCTCGCCACGGCGGCGAATGCGGATGCTGACGCCACCCTGCGACACGGGCTCAAGCCCTTTGAACGACGCGGCCTGAATCCGCAACCGCCCTTCCCGGTGCAACCGTTCCACCAGGGCCGCACTCAACGGCGGCGAGCGGTGGTGATGACTTTCCCACCATGGCCGGACATGCCGCACAAACTGCCGACGTTGCAGGTCCGTGGCCTGATTCCACAACCGTCCAATGTGCGCCCGCACGGTATCGAGCGGTGCTTGCCAGTCGATACCTTGGGCGATCGCCTCGCGGCATTGCCGGCGCAGTTCGCGCACCAGTTGCCGGGGGGTGCGAAGGCTGTGATCCGCGGCCAGAAAATCCACCCAGGCCGGCGGTTGCCGTCGCACATGCGGCAGCAAGCCGTGGCGGGAAAACACTTCGATCGGTCCGCGATGCCCAGCCTGTTCCAGCGACACCACGGCATCGACCATGGTCAGGCCGGAACCGATGATCAACACCGTTGATTGTGGATCGAGCTGACGCATCGCGGCGACATCCCACGGATCGAGCGCGGCGGCGTTCAAACCGCTGGACTCGGTCTGTGGTGTGCGCGCGGCGGGGAACATGCCTGTCGCCAGCACCGCATAAGCGCCCTGCAAGCGTTGCCCGTCACTCAAGGTCAGCCGTACGGAATCGTCGTCGGTTTGCAGATCGATTACTTCAGCCTGTACATGCTCGACGGTTGAGCCATTCAACGCGCCGACCGCTTGCGCTTCAGCCAGACGTTGTTGCACGTACACACCGAACAGCCCTCGTGGCGGGAACAACTCGCTGATCGGTACTGGTTGCTCAGCCGATTCCGGCCAGCCACCCGCGGCAATGTGCTCGGTCAGCCATTGCGTCAAGTCATCGGCATTGTCCGGGTCGACGCTCATCCGCGCTGCGTTGCCGTTCAGCGTATGACCCAATTCGACCGCGCTGTAGGCTTCGCCTCGACCGAGTTCGGCACGTGGTTCGATCACCAGCACCGAACGGCGGCCCGGCAAGCGCAACAACTGCGCCGCCAGCATCGCACCACTGAGGCCGCCGCCGATGATCAGCATGTCGGCGTGGCGGATGGCGTTGGTCGTCTGTGCGCTTTGGATTTCGCTCATGCCATGCTCATTGGTCAAATGGAAAGCTGCTGCGTGCCACCTTAATGGGTTGCTCTCCCGCACACAAACCCACCCTTAGTAGGAGTGGGCCTGCTCGCGAAGGCGTCTACGCAGACACCATTTCTTCTCCAGTTTCCGCAACGTCGCCAGTTCCCGATACCCCGCCCCCGGATGACTTTCCGGCAACCGCGCCCCCTCCTCAAACAACTTCTCGGGATTCTGATAAAGGCGCCAGGACCTTTTGCAGGCGTCGTACCCGAATAATATCTCCAGCTATTTCAACGGGTTGGCGAACCTTCCGAGAACAAAGTGCAGCTGTAGAAAGGCAAAGTGTCCATCCCCTGTTGATCGGCGAACAGTCAGATCACCACGTTGCGCACAAACCGCGCTGCCACCGGGCCATCGTTGCGATAGGCATGAGGCTGGTTGCTGGCGAACATGAAAAACTCACCGGCAGCGATGTGCTGTGGCGTATCACCCAACATCAGGGTCAGGCAGCCTTCGAACACGTAGATCTGTTCACTCCAGCCTTCGGCATCTGGTTGCGACGGATAAACTTCACCTGGTTGCAGGCACCATTCCCATTGCTCCACTTCGCGAGTCGCGGTGGCCTTGGACAATAAAACAGCTTTGCTGCCGGGGATTAATCCGGCCCAGGCCACTTCGTTGATGCGACTCGCATCGCGGGCGTCCGGTGCCTGAATAAGGTCGCTGAACCTCACGTCCAGCGCTTCGGCCACTCGGTCGAGGGTGGTCAGGCTGACGTTCTTCTCGCCGGCCTCGATGGCCACCAGCATCCGGCGGCTGACCCCGGACTTTTCGGCCAGCGCGGTCTGGCTCATGTCGGCGGCATGGCGCAGGCGCCGAACGTTTTGGCTGACGTGCTGGAGGACCGAAGCCCGTTGCGTGGAATCTTTGTGCACTATATTGCTCACTTGGTGGGGTTGGGCAGTATACTGCGCAACATTCGGCGCATTGTGCGTCCCCCTCAGGTAGCGTGCAAGGTCATGACGTCGGTGAACTCCTCTTCCCCCCGTTTCTCACGGTTCAGCAAAGCCGAGTGCGTGCTGGTGCTGATCACCATGGTCTGGGGCGGCACCTTTTTGTTGGTGCAGCACGCCATGACCGTCAGCGGCCCGATGTTTTTCGTCGGCCTGCGCTTCGCCGCTGCTGCGAGTCTTGTGGCGCTGTTCTCCTGGCGCCACTTGCGGGAACTGACCTTGTTCGAACTCAAGGCCGGGGCCTTTATCGGTGTGGCGATCATGCTCGGGTACGGCTTGCAGACCGTGGGCTTGCAGAGCATTCCCAGCAGTCAATCGGCGTTTATCACGGCGTTGTACGTGCCCTTTGTGCCGCTGCTGCAATGGCTGGTGTTGGGACGTCGCCCGGGGTTGATGCCGAGCATCGGGATCATGCTGGCGTTTACCGGGCTGATGTTGCTGTCGGGACCGTCCGGCGCTTCGTTCAATTTCAGCCCCGGTGAAATCGCCACGCTGATCAGTGCCATTGCGATTGCCGCCGAAATCATTCTGATCAGCACCTATGCCGGTCAGGTCGATGTGCGGCGGGTGACGGTGGTGCAATTGGCAACCACCTCGGTGCTGGCGTTTCTGATGGTGGTGCCGACCCAGGAACGCATTCCGGACTTTTCCTGGCTGCTGTTGTGCAGCGCGTTGGGGCTGGGCGCGGCGAGTGCGGCGATTCAGGTGGCGATGAACTGGGCGCAGAAGAGCGTTTCACCGACCCGGGCGACCTTGATTTATGCGGGCGAGCCGGTGTGGGCCGGGATTGTCGGGCGGATCGCCGGGGAGCGGTTGCCGGCGATTGCGCTGGTGGGCGCGGGGTTGATTGTGGCGGCGGTGATTGTCAGTGAGTTGAAGACCAAAGGTAAGGAGACTGCGGCTGAGGGAGAGTTGGAGCGGGAAACCTCGGTTGAACCTTGATAATTCTGTTGCCGGATAGATAGCTATCGCGAGCTTGCTCGCGATGGGGCCAGACCGGCTAAAAACTGGCCCTGGAAACCATGTGAATCAGCCTTTTTCCGTCTACCGTGTAGGATTCTGCGACAGCTTGGCGTTTGGCGATCTTGGGAGTGGCACGTATGATGCTTCACAAACTTCCGCAGATTAGAAGCCTATGTCCCTGATAGTTCTACTGCTTCTGCCTTTTATCGGCAGCTGTCTGGCAGCCGTCCTGCCACACAACGCACGCAATACCGCCCCCCTGCTGGCCGGCCTGATCGCACTGATCGGCACGGTCCAGGTCGCGCTCCTGTATCCACAAATCGCCCATGGCGGAGTGATCCGCGAAGAATTCTTCTGGCTGCCAAGCCTCGGCCTTAACTTCGTCCTGCGCCTGGACGGCTTCGCCTGGTTGTTCTCGATGCTGGTACTGGGCATCGGCACGCTGGTGTCGTTGTACGCACGTTACTACATGTCGCCGGACGATCCGGTGCCCCGGTTCTTCGCGTTTTTCCTGGCGTTCATGGGCGCCATGCTCGGGCTGGTGATTTCCGGCAACCTGATCCAGATCGTGTTTTTCTGGGAGCTGACCAGCCTCTTCTCGTTCCTGCTGATCGGTTACTGGCACCACCGCAGCGACGCGCGACGCGGCGCCTACATGGCGCTGATGGTCACCGGCGCAGGCGGTTTGTGCCTGCTGGCGGGGGTCATGCTCCTCGGCCATGTGGTCGGCAGCTATGACCTGGACAAGGTCCTGGCCGCCGGCGAGCTGATTCGCGCACATGCCCTCTACCCTATTCTGTTACCCCTGATCCTGATCGGCGCCTTGAGTAAAAGCGCCCAATTCCCCTTCCACTTCTGGCTGCCCCACGCGATGGCGGCGCCGACACCGGTCTCGGCCTATCTGCACTCGGCGACCATGGTCAAGGCCGGGGTGTTTCTGCTGGCACGGCTGTGGCCTTCGTTGTCCGGCAGCGAAGAATGGTTCTACATCGTCAGCGGCGCCGGCGCCTGCACCCTGTTGCTGGGCGCGTACTGCGCGATGTTCCAGAACGACCTCAAAGGGTTGCTGGCCTACTCGACCATCAGCCACCTGGGCCTGATCACCCTGCTGCTGGGCTTGAACAGCCCGCTGGCGGCCGTCGCCGCAGTGTTCCACATTCTCAACCACGCGACCTTCAAGGCCTCGTTGTTCATGGCCGCCGGGATCATCGACCACGAAAGCGGCACCCGCGACATTCGCAAGCTCAGTGGTTTGATCAAACTGATTCCGTTCACCGCCACCCTGGCCATGGTCGCCAGCGCCTCGATGGCCGGTGTGCCGCTGCTCAACGGTTTCCTCTCGAAAGAAATGTTCTTCGCCGAAACCGTGTTCATCAATGCCACGGCCTGGGTCGAGTGGAGCCTGCCAATCGTCGCGACCATCGCCGGCACTTTCAGCGTCGCCTATTCGCTACGCTTCACCGTCGACGTGTTCTTCGGCCCGACCGCCACCGACCTGCCGCACACCCCGCACGAGCCGCCACGCTGGATGCGTGCGCCGGTGGAATTGCTGGTGTTCACCTGCCTGGTGGTGGGGATGTTCCCGGCGCAAGTGGTCGGTTCCATCCTGGCCGCCGCGGCCCTGCCGGTGGTCGGCGGAACCCTGCCGGAATACAGCCTGGCGATCTGGCACGGCTTGAACGCGCCGATGATCATGAGCTTGATCGCCATGTCCGGTGGCATCGTGCTCTACCTGCTGTTGCGCAATCAGCTCAAGCGCGGGCGCTTCAAATACCCGCCGGTGATTGGCCGGTTCAACGGCAAGCGCCTGTTCGAGCGCGGCCTGGTGATCATGATGCGCCTGGCCCGTCGCCTGGTGCGCCGGATCAGCACCAACCGCCTGCAAACCCAATTATTCCTGGTGGTCCTCGCCGCCGTGCTGGCCGGGCTGATCCCGATGCTTCACAGCAGCCTGAGCTGGGGCGACCGGCCGAAAATCCCCGGCTCCATCGTGTTCGTGACCCTGTGGCTGCTGGCGATTGCCTGCGCCCTCGGCGCAGCGTGGCAGGCCAAGTATCACCGGCTCGCGGCCCTGACCATGGTCAGCGTCTGCGGCCTGATGACCTGCGTAACCTTCGTCTGGTTCTCCGCGCCGGACCTGGCGTTGACGCAACTGGCGGTCGAAGTGGTGACCACGGTGCTGATCCTGCTGGGCCTGCGTTGGCTGCCACGCCGGATCGAAGAAGTCTCGCCACTGCCGAGCACCCTGCGCAAGGCGCGCATCCGGCGGATCCGCGACTTGCTGTTGTCGACCGGGGTCGGTGGCGGCATGGCCTTGCTGGCCTACGCGATGCTGACGCGCCAGACGCCCAACGATATTTCCTCGTTCTACCTCAGTCGCGCCCTGCCCGAAGGCGGCGGCAGCAACGTGGTCAACGTGATGCTGGTGGACTTCCGTGGCTTCGACACCTTGGGTGAAATCACCGTGCTGGTGGCCGTGGCCCTGACCGTGTTCGCCCTGCTGCGACGCTTCCGCCCGCCGAAAGAAAGCCTGCAGTTGCCGGCGCAGCAACGCCTGTTGGCACCGGACGTGGTCACTGACCTGGTCAACCCGCGCCACGCCAGCGACACCGCACTGGGTTTCATGATGGTCCCGGCGGTGCTGGTACGCCTGTTGTTGCCGATTGCGCTGGTGGTGTCGTTCTACCTGTTCATGCGCGGGCACAACCAACCGGGCGGCGGTTTTGTCGCCGGGCTGGTGATGTCGGTGGCGTTCATCCTGCAATACATGGTCGCCGGCACGCAGTGGGTCGAGGCGCAAATGAGCCTGCGACCGCTGCGTTGGATGGGCACCGGGCTGCTGTTCGCCACGGTCACCGGGCTTGGAGCCATGGCGGTCGGTTATCCGTTCCTCACCACCCACACCTGGCATTTTTCATTGCCGGTACTGGGGGACATTCACATCGCCAGCGCGCTGTTTTTCGACATTGGCGTGTATGCCGTGGTGGTCGGTTCGACGCTGTTGATCCTCACCGCCCTCGCCCACCAATCGGTTCGCGGCCACAAAACCGCGGCCCAGCCTAAACCCGTCGCCACGCAAGGAGCCGTCTGATGGAAGAAGTCATCGCAATCGCCATCGGCGTGCTTGCGGCCTCCGGCGTCTGGCTGATCCTGCGGCCACGGACCTTTCAGGTGGTGATGGGCCTGTGCCTGCTGTCCTATGGCGTCAACCTGTTCATCTTCAGCATGGGCAGCCTGTTCATCGGCCGCGAGCCGATCATCAAGGATGGCGTGCCGCAGGACTTGTTGCATTACACCGATCCCCTGCCACAAGCACTGGTGCTGACCGCCATCGTGATCAGCTTCGCCATGACCGCATTGTTTCTGGTGGTACTGCTCGCTTCCCGGGGCTTGACCGGCACCGACCATGTGGATGGCCGGGAGCCTAAAGAATGAATGCGATGACGCACCTGATCGCCGCACCGATTCTGCTGCCGCTGCTGACCGCCGCCATCATGTTGATGCTCGGCGAGAAACACCGTCCGCTGAAGGCCAAGATCAACCTGTTCTCCAGCCTGCTCGGCCTGGGAATTTCCGTGTTGCTGCTGCAATGGACACAAACCACTGGCGTGCCCGGTTCCATCGGCGTGTACCTGCCGGGCAACTGGCAAGTGCCGTTCGGCCTGGTGTTGGTGGTCGATCGGCTGTCGGCCTTGATGCTGGTGCTGACCGGGATCATCGGCGTCAGCGCCTTGCTGTTCGCCATGGCCCGTTGGGACGGCGCCGGTTCAAGCTTCCACGCGTTGTTCCAGATTCAATTGATGGGGTTGTACGGTGCGTTCCTGACCGCCGACCTGTTCAACCTGTTCGTGTTCTTCGAAGTGCTGCTGGCGGCGTCCTACGGCTTGATGCTGCACGGCTCGGGCCGGCCGCGGGTGTCGGCGGGGCTGCATTACATTTCGATCAACCTGTTGGCATCGTCGCTGTTCCTGATTGGCGCGGCGCTGATCTATGGCGTCACCGGCACACTGAACATGGCCGACCTGGCGCTGAAAATCCCGCTGGTGCCGGAAGCTGATCGCGGTTTGCTGCATGCTGGCGCGGGGATTCTCGCGGTGGCGTTTCTGGCCAAGGCCGGGATGTGGCCGCTGAACTTCTGGCTGGTGCCGGCCTACTCCTCGGCCAGCGCTCCGGTGGCGGCGATGTTCGCGATCATGACCAAGGTCGGTGTCTACACCTTGCTGCGCTTGTGGACGCTGCTGTTCTCCGGTCAGGCCGGGGCGTCCGCCTACTTTGGCGGCGACTGGCTGATCTACGGCGGCATGGCGACGATTGTCTGCGCGGCATTGGCGATTCTGGCGGCGCAACGCCTGGAAAAGATGGCCAGCCTGAGCATCCTGGTGTCGGCCGGGATCCTGCTGTCAGCCATTGGTTTCGCCCAGCCAAACCTGATCGCGGCGGCGCTGTTTTATCTGGTCAGCTCGACCCTGGCACTGAGTGCATTGTTCCTGCTGTCCGAGTTGATCGAGCGCTCGCGTTCGGTCAATGAACTGCCGTTGTTCGACGACGCCGACCTGATTGCGCGACCGGCGCCGGCCGCGCAACCGCTCAAAGGCATCAACCTCGATGACGACCAGAAAGCGGTGGTCGGCCAGGTGATTCCCTGGACCATGGCCTTCCTCGGCCTGAGCTTTATTGCCTGCGCGCTGCTGATCATCGGCATGCCGCCGCTCTCCGGGTTCATCGGCAAGCTCAGCCTGCTCAACGCCCTTCTCAATCCGTTGGGCCTGGGGAATGGCGTTGGCGAACCGGTATCGAATGCGGCGTGGGGGTTGCTGGCGTTGTTGATTCTGTCGGGGCTCGCCTCGTTGATCGCATTCTCGCGCCTGGGCATCCAGCGCTTCTGGACCCCGCAAGAGCGCCCATCACCACTGCTGCGCCGCTTTGAATGCGTGCCGATCATCGTCCTGCTGGGACTGAGCATTGCGTTGACCTTCAAGGCTGAAGCGCTGCTGCGCTACACCCAAGCGGCCGCTGACGCCTTGAACAACCCGCAGCAATACGTGATGGCCGTGCTCGGCACCCGTGCGGTGCCAAGCCCGGAAGCCAAGGCGGCGATGGCGGAGGTGCAACCATGAAGCGCTTGTTCCCTGCTCCCTGGCTGTCCTTGGCACTCTTGCTGTTATGGCTGGTGCTGAACCAGTCGATCAGCCCTGGCAACCTGCTGCTCGGTGTGATGCTGGGTTTCTGCGCGCCGTTGATGATGCGTCGGTTGCGACCGCTGCCCATTCGAATTCGTCGTCCGGGGGTGATCCTGCGCTTGCTGCTGGTGGTCGGTCGCGATGTGGTGGTGTCCAACCTCGCCGTGGCCTGGGGCGTGCTGAACGCCGGTCGCCGTCCGCCCCGCTCGCGCTTCATCAAGGTGCCGCTGGAATTGCGCGATGCCAATGGCCTCGCCGCGCTGTCGGCGATCTGCACCGTGGTGCCTGGCACCGTCTGGTCGGAACTGGCGCTTGATCGCAGCATCCTGTTGCTGCATGTGTTCGATCTGGATGACGAAGCGCTGTTCATCCAGCACTTCAAGGCGACCTATGAGCGCCCCTTGATGGAGATTTTCGAATGAGCGCATTGCTGTCGAACGCCATCCTGGCGAGCCTGTTCCTGTTTTCCGTGGCGATGATCCTGACGCTGCTGCGCCTGTTCAAAGGACCATCGGCCCAGGATCGGGTACTGGCGCTGGATTACCTGTACATCATCGCAATGCTGATGATGTTGACGCTCGGCATTCGCTATGCCAGTGACACCTATTTCGAGGCGGCGCTGTTGATCGCCCTGTTCGGCTTCGTTGGCTCGTTTGCCCTGGCGAAATTCCTGCTGCGTGGCGAGGTGATCGAATGACTGACGAACTGTCGCTGTGGGTTGAGATTCCAGTGGCGATTCTGCTGCTGCTCAGCAGTCTGTTTGCGCTCATTGGCGCCATTGGACTGGTGCGGATGAAGGATTACTTCCAGCGCATGCACCCGCCGGCGTTGGCCTCGACATTGGGCGCATGGTGCGTGGCACTGGCATCGATCATTTACTTTTCGGCACTCAAATCGGGGCCGGTGCTGCATGCGTGGCTGATTCCGATTCTATTGGCGATTACCGTGCCGGTGACGACCTTGTTGCTGGCTCGGGCGGCGTTGTTTCGCAAGCGCATGGCTGGGGATGATGTGCCGGCTGAGGTGAGTAGTCGGCGGAGTGAGAGGGGGAGCTGAATCCGGGGATTTGTATTGACTGGGAGGGCCTCATCGTCGGAACGCCGCCCGGAGCCTGCTCGCGATAGCGGTGGGGCAGTCGGTATTGATGTGACTGATCCACCGCTATCGCGAGCAGGCCCACTCCTACAGTTAGATTTGCTTCAGGCGGAGATATTGGTCGGGATCCACGGATGCGCTGACCGACTGATAGTTGGCCAACAGGGCATGTTGTGTCTGGATCGGGTGCTCATGCGTTTCAGTGATAATCACCAAATCCGCCCCCGCCGCTTCTGCCGCGAGAATGCCTACAGGGGCATCTTCAAAGATCAGGCAATCCGTCACCTCGACACCCAGCCGCTTGGCGGCCAACCGATACCCCGCTGGATCCGGTTTCCCGGCGCTGACCTCTTCAGCCGTCACCATGACATCCGGCTCGGGAATGCCCGCCGCCCCCATCCGGCGCAACGCCAGCGTTCTGGGCGCGGACGTCACGATTGCCCATTGACCGGCCGGCAAGGACCGAAGGAATGCCGCCGCACCACGAACCTCGACAACCCCCTCCACGTCTTCTATTTCTGCCTCGGTAATCCACGCCGCTTCAGCTTCGGCATCTACACCCGGCAACCCCTGGCGGTTCACCGTGTCGATGGCGCGGACGCCGTGAATGGTTGGCAGGAAGGACGCAACATCCACCCCGTGGCGCACGGCCCAGGTCGTCCAGATCCGCTCGGCGGCGGCAATGGAATTGAGCACGGTGCCGTCCATGTCGAACAGGAACGCGCGGTACGGTGTGTTGAAAACGGATCGATGAGCAGACAAGGATGAGCTTCCTCTCGCAAGGGCCTGGCGGGTGTGCCGAGCAATGTAGCATTTACTTGCGAGACGGACTCATGCAGCGCAATAACGTTTCAGCTGAAGGGTTTGGACTTCAAGGCGTCCTTGACGCAGTCGAGCAGTTGGCCGAGTGCCCAGGGCTTTTTGATGAACGAAACGGGATGCCTGACACCGGAGCTTTCCGGGGTTTCGAAACCGGACATGATCATGATCGGTTTGTCGGGCCAGCGGTCGCCAAACTGATTGGCCAGGTCAGCGCCATTGAGCTTGCCCGGCATGGTGATGTCGGTGAGCAACAGGCGGACGTTGTCCGAGTGTTGCTCCAGGTAAGCGGAAGCGGCGTCCGCGCTGGTCTGTGGCTGAACCACAAAACCCTCTTCCTGAAGAATTTCGCAGAGAAACTCCAGGATCAACGGGTCATCCTCGACCACCAGAATCAACCCGCCAGTTACGTTCGTGCCCACCGTCGATACTGGCCCCATGATTTCAACACTCCCTGAATACACCCATGATTTTGCGCAATAAATCCGCTGCCTATCAGGTATGAGCAGCGGACTTGGCGGAAATTCATTTTTGATACAGGAGAAGACGAAATCAGGCGTCCTGCAAAATAAGGTCGGCGCCCTTCTCGGCCACCATCAGCACCGCCGCATGGGTATTGCCCGACGTCACGTTAGGAAAAATCGACGCATCGACGATGCGCAATCCCTCAAGACCATGGACTTTCAAACGCGGGTCGACCACGGACTTCTGCTCGTCCGAACCCATGGCACAGGAACCACACAGGTGGTAAATCGAACCACTGTTTTCGCGGAAATACTGCAGCATTTGCTCGTCGGTTTCGACGACCGGCCCCGGCAACACCTCTTCAACCGTGATGCCCTTGAGCGCCGGTGCCTGCATGATCTTGCGCATCAAGCGGCTGCCCTGAATGACCTCGTCGATGTCCTTCTGGGTGCTCAAGTAATTCGGATCAATCAGTGCGGCGTCCCGGGGATTTTTCGAGGCGATCTCGATGTGCCCGCGACTGGTCGGTCGGCATGGGTTGAAGCACAACAGGAAGCCTGAGTACGGCTCCGGTTTGAGGCTGGCCTTGTTGTTTTTCGGGATCTGGTACGACAGCGGGTTGAAGTACAGCTGCAGGTTGGGGTTGGTTTGCTGCTCGTTGCCACGGAAGAATCCGCCGGCCTGATTGACGCTCATCGCCAGCGCGCCCTTGCGGGTGAACAGGTATTTCAGACCGAGTTTGAACTGACCGAACAGCGAACTCAGCTCATCGTTAAGCGTCGGGATATTGGCCTTGTAGTAATAGCTGGCGCACAGATGATCCTGCAGGTTCTGACCCACCGCCGGCAGGTGCTTGACCATCGGGATGTTGTGCTTGGCCAGCAGCGCCTGATCCGCGACACCGGACAGTTGCAGGATCTTCGGCGTGTCCACCGCACCAGCGCAAAGAATCACTTCTTTGTTGGCGGTGAAGGTTCGCACCACGCCGTGCTGGGTAATGGAAATTCCAGTTGCGCGGCCGTTATCGAACAGCACTCGGTCCACCAGGGCGTAGTGCTCGACAGTCAGGTTCGGCCGGCTCAGGGCCGGGTGCAAATGGGCAAAGCTGCTGGAGCAACGCTGGCCATTTTTGGTGTTGACGTCGTAAATGCCCGAGCCTTCGAATTTCGGCCCGTTGAAGTCGTCGCTGTGCGGGTAACCGAGTTCATCGCAACCTTTGAGGAACACATCGCAGATCGGATGGGTCTGGCCCTTCATCGGCGTGATACTGATCGGGCCGCTGCCGCCGTGGTATTCGCTGTCGCCCAGCGGATGGTTTTCCAGTTTGCGGAAATACGGCAACACATCTTTAAAGCCCCAGCCTTCGTTGCCGTTGGCCGCCCAATCATCAAAGTCGTGGGCCTGGCCACGGACATAGATCATCGCGTTGATCGAACCCGAACCGCCCTGCACTTTGCCGCGTGGGGCGTAAATTTCGCGGTTGCTCAATTGCTTTTGTGGCTGGCTGTAGTACATCCAGTTGAAGGTTGGGTTGTAATACATTTTGGCGAAGCCGACCGGAATCTTGAACCACAAGGAACTGTCCTTGCCGCCCGCTTCCAGCAGCAACACCGAATGTTTGCCATTGGCCGAGAGCCGGTTGGCCAGAATGCAGCCTGCGGCGCCAGCGCCAGCGATGATGTAGTCGTAAGTCATGCAGGGTTACCGCGTAAGTCGTTGTACAAAAAAACCACCCATCCATCAGTCAAAACGCGATCCCTGTGGGAGCGAGCTTGCTCGCGAAGGCGTCGTGTCAGTCAACCTTAATGCTGAATGTCAGGCCTTCATCGCGAGCAAGCTCGCTCCCACAGGTTTTGCGAGTGGGCGGCAAATCCGCTCAGCCCCTGGCTGGCGATGTGTCTTTAACGTCCACCGGGGTCGGCGCCATTTGCAGGTGCAGGCGCTCGCCGGTGTACGGCGAATGCCTGCGCACCACGTCCATGTTCAGCTCCACGCCCAGGCCCGGCTCGGTGGACGGGATGATGTAGCCGTCCTCCCATTGCAGCGGCTTGGTCAGGACTTCGGCATGGAAACCGCCCCAGGTCATGATGCTTTCCTGGATCAGGAAGTTCGGCGTGCAAGTTGCCAACTGGAAACTCGCGGCCGCGCCAATCGGCCCGTTGTAGAGGTGTGGGGCGATTTGCGCGTAATAGGCTTCGGCCATGCTGGCGATCTTTTTCGCTTCCAGCAGACCACCGCAGCGGGCGACGTTCATCTGCAGAATCGACGCGCCACCGGCTTGCAGCAGCTTGAAGAATTCGTACTTGGTGGTCAGTCGCTCACCGGTGGCAATCGGAATCGAAGTCTTGGCCGCGACCTGCGCCATAGCTTCTTCCTGACCCGGCGGCACCGGCTCTTCGAACCACAGCGGGTCGTACTTCTCCAGGCGCTTGGCCAGCCGAATCGCCGAGGACGGCACCATTTGCCCGTGAGTCCCAAACAGCAGGTCGCACTTGTCGCCCACCGCTTCGCGGATCTTGCGGCAGAAGGTTTCGCAGCGCTCCAGCACTTCCAGCGAGATCTGATGCCCGGAATACGCGGTGTACGGCCCTGCCGGGTCGAATTTCACGGCGGTGAAGCCTTTGTTCATGTTCTCGATGGCGCACTCGGCGGCCAGGTCCGGGTCGTCGTAGTCGTACTCGCCCTTGCTGTTCACCGGGTAGAGGTAGGTGTAGGAACGCAGGCGTTCGTTGACCTTGCCGCCCAACAGTTCATACACCGGCTTGTTCGCCGCTTTG
Source organism: Pseudomonas sp. SIMBA_041 (assembly GCF_046535095.1). NCBI lineage: Bacteria > Pseudomonadati > Pseudomonadota > Gammaproteobacteria > Pseudomonadales > Pseudomonadaceae > Pseudomonas > Pseudomonas sp. SIMBA_041. The sequence continues at coordinate 163,851 of NZ_JAWRXJ010000011.1, read as the reverse complement.
CCGATGATGTCCCAGCAGGCCATTTCCAGGCCGCTGACCACACCCATCATGGTCAGGTCCGGGCGCTGGGTGAAACCGCTCGAATAGGCCTGACGGAAGAAGCGTTCGATGTGGTGCGGGTCCTGGTTCAACAGGTAGCGTTCGAACACGTCTTCGATGATTGGCAACATGGCTTTAGGGCCGAAGGTCGCGGCGTAGATCTCGCCCACGCCTTCGATGCCGCAATCGGTTTTGATTTTGACGAACAGCCAGTACATCCCGCCGATGTGCGGTGGCGGTACGGCGACGATATGGGTTTCAAGGGCGACGATTTTCATCTCAGGCACCTGTCTTAATCAGGGATTTACGATTGATACGAGCACGCAAGGTCAGCGCCGCGAGGGTTCCCAGCAGGCCGACGAAAGCGATGTAGCCGAAATACAGCTTGTAACCAAAGGCACCCGGGAAATGCTCGGTAAGGTAGCCGTTGATCAACGGAATGAATGCGTCTGGCAGATAACCGACCACCGAGACAATGCCGATGGCCAGCCCCGTGATGCGCAGCGGAATGTTGCAGGTGTCGAGGATCGCCCAGTACAAACCGCGAATCGCATAGGTCATCAGGCCGATGAAAATCACCGTGCCGACCAACAGGCCCATGCTGTTGAGCGCCGGGAACACGATCAGTCCGACCATCGCCAACGTCGCGCAGAACAGCGCCACGATCAGCACCGAGATGTTCGAGAATTTGTCACCCAGCCAGCCACCGCCGATGCCGCCAATCGGGCGCATCCACAGTTTGATGGTGGTGATGGTGCCAGCCATGACCGCAGTCATGCCGCCGCCCTGCAGGTAATCGGAGAAGCTGTAGGTGGCCCAGAAGATGTGATAACCGCAGAACACGATGGCGGTGACCAGCCACAGCTCAGGGATTTTCACCAGGGTGGTCAGGTCGCTGAGCAGGTTGTACTTGCCCTTCTCCACCGCCGCCGTGTCTTCCATCGACTTCGGGTCCTTGATCAACACCAGCACACAGCCGATGGCGATACAGGTGAAGGCATACAGGTAGACCACATGCTTGAAGCCTTCAGCCGCCGACTCACCGCGAGTTTCGGTGGCGAAAGCAAACAGCCCCAGCGCGACCGTTGCCAGCAAGGCTTCGACCAGCCCGCGACCGCCGTCAAGGATGCCGAAGAAACGGCCCTGCTCGGTGTGATGGGCAATCATCTTCACGCGCTTGAGCACCGAGGCCCAGAACGTCAGGCCGGTGGTCAGGCCCCAGCATCCGAAGATGATCATCAACCCGGTCATCGACGGCGCAGTGGAGTACCACAGGCCCAGGGCACCGGTGGCAACCAGCGAGAAGAAAATCAGGAAGCGTGGGGCAATGCGATCCGCCAGCCAGCCACTCGGCAAGTAACTCAGGAGGAAAATCGTGCCGAGCATCGAATACAGATACCCCAGCTCGCTGTGGTTGATCTGGAACACTTCGAGCATGGTGGTCTGGTAGACCTGGCGCAGGTACAGGATCGGGTAGATCGCACCGGCGGCCAGCACCAATAACATCAATTGGAAATAGCGACTGCCCTTGTCACTCTGGCTGATTGAACCCGCATTCGAACCCTGAACAGCGGCAGCAGTGGATGCTTGCTTGGACATCTAGGTGACCTCTGGCCGCCCGGTGGTCCGGGTGGCCCTGTTAATTGTTTTTATTGGAGTGAAGCAGCTGCAAACGCCAAGCTGTAAGCGGCAAACCAGAGCCGGTTACCGTTCGCTTTTATTTGCAGCTTGAAGCGTGAAACTTGTCGCTGCCGCCCTAGTACTTCATGACCACGAGACGGGTCTGGGTGAATTCGAGCATGCCGTGCTTGCCGTCATCGCCGCCCAGGCCCGAGCGTTTCCAGCCGGCGTGGTAGCCCTGGTACGGATCGGCCGGGGTGCGATTGATGTAGAGCTCGCCGGCTTCGATGCCGTTGGCGACTTTCATCGTGGTGCGGTAGTTCTCGGTGTAGAGCACCGAGGCCAGGCCGAACTGATGGTCGTTGGCCATCGCCAGCGCTTCGTCGATGTCGCGGTACTTGAGCACCGGCAGCACCGGGCCGAAGATTTCTTCCTGGATGATTTCCATGTCCTGGCGGCAGCCGCTGAGCAGGGTCGGCGGGTAGAAATGGCCGTTGCCTTGCGGAATAAAACCACCGGTTTCCAGGACGGCGCCGTCCGCGATGGCGCGTTCGACCATGGCGTGGATGTTCTGCTGCGAACTGGCGTTGACCAACGGGCCCATGAAGCTGGCGTCGGTGGCGCGGTCGCCGAACTTCACGGCGCTGAGTTTCGTTTTCAGCAGCGCGAGGAATGGTTCATAGATGCTTTCCTGCACGTAGACCCGCTCCACCGCCGTGCACAACTGGCCGCAGTGGGTGGTTTTCGAGGCGACGATGGCAGTCGCGGCGGCTTCAAGGTCGGCGTCAGCTTCGATGATCGCCGGGGTTTTGCCGCCCAGTTCCAGCGATGGCTTGGCGATATTGGCCTTGCAGTAATCGAGCACGATGCGCCCGGCATTGACGCTGCCGGTCAGGGTGATCAGGCCCACAGCCTTGTGCGTGCAAACAGCTGCCGCAGTGGCGTGGTCCATGGTCAGGATGTTCACCACGCCGGCCGGCAGTCCGGATTGCGCCACAGCCTTGGCGATTTCAAAGGCCGAGGTCGGTGTGTTGTTGCTTGGACGCACCACCACGGTGTTGCCGGCAATCAGCGCCGGGGCGATTTTGCGCAGCAGCGTATAGACCGGGTAGTTGAACGGAATCAGGCACGCGACCACGCCAATGGCTTCGCGGTGCAGGAACAGGTTTTCGTTCGGGCTGTCGCTGGGAATGATCTCGCCTTCAATGCGGCGGGCCCATTCGGCGTGATAGCGGGTGATCTGCGCGGCGTAACGGGCTTCGTTGCTGGCATCGGCCACGCTTTTGCCGGACTCGGCGGCCAGGGCGGCGCCAATGTGTTCAGCGCAGGCGTCCAGGGCATCGGCGAAGGAACGCAGGTGTTCGGCGCGTTCGATACTGGTGAGTTTGCCCCAGACCTTTTGCGCGGCGGCAGCCGCTTCAACCGCGTTGACCGCTTCGACAGCGGTGGCGGCCGCGACGTGGCCGACCAATGCTTCGGTCGCCGGGTTATAGACTGCGATCAGCGCATCGCTGGCAGGTTCGATGAAGTGGCCGTTAACAAAATTTCGCTCGAGTCGCATGTGCATCGCCCATCGTTGTTTTTATCCAGTTCGAGCAGTCTTGGCATCCTGAGCGGGTTGAACAAACGATTTATTGAGCAGGCAAACATTCGAAAAATGCAGGTTACCCGCTGGAACGATGAGATCCCCTGTGGGAGCGAGCTTGCTCGCGATGGCGGTGTATCAGTCGACAACTGCATTGCCTGACACTCCGCCATCGCGAGCAAGCTCGCTCCCACAGGGATTTGTGGCGGTCAGAGAGCGGCGGTTGAGGGTTCGAGCTGCCGTTGCGCCAACCAGATTTCTTCCTGCAACCACTGGCTGAACACCTGCAATTGCGGCATCAGGGTCTGCTCCGGCCGGGTGACCAGCCAATAGGACTGGTGCCCTTCCACATGCACGTTGAGCACTTGAGTCAGCTGCCCGCTGGCCAGTTCCGGGGCGACCATGTGCCAGTCGGCGATGGTGATGCCCAGGCCATCGACGGCCGCACGAATGGCCAGGTCCAGCAGGTCGAATTCATACCCGCCCTGGGTGTCGACCCCGGTGATGCGTGCGGCGTCCAGCCAGTGTTTCCAGGTCAGGTAGCGCTGGTCTTCCCGGGCCAGCACATGCAGCAATGTCAGCCGATTGAGGTCGATGCCCTGCTCGCTCCACTCCCGCGCATACAAGGTCGGCGCGCACACCGCGATGTGCCGCTCCTGAATCAGCATCGAGCTGTTGAGGCCATCCCATTCGCCATCGCCGAAACGGATCGCACAGTCGAGGGTGCTGGTTTCCGCCAGGCTGTCCTGCAAGCGCGTGGTGATACTCAGTTCCAGCTCGGGATGCTTCTCGCGCAACCGCCCCAGACGCGGCATCAGCCAGCGGTTGGTAAAGGTCGGCGGCGCGTTGATGTGCAGGCGATTGGAATGGGTTTTCTGCTGGATGCTGCGCACCGTCAGCTCGATCTTGTCGAAGGATTGATGCAATGCCCGCAGTAATACCTTGCCGGCGCTGGTCAGTTCGAGGTGGTGGTGCCGGCGTTCCAGCAGGCTCTCGCCGAGCTGCTCCTCCAGCTGACGGACCTGGCGGCTGACCGCACTCTGGGTCACGTTCAACAACTCGGCGGCGCGGGTAAAACTACCGGTGCTGCCGGCCACTTCAAACGCCTTGAGGGCATTAAGACCGGGCATTTTGCGTTTCATGGAAAGCACTCGAGGACGTTAGCTGATCGGCCAAGCATCCCATGCTCGCCACACATTGTCCTACAGGATTTTCTCAGTAACATGCATCTGAGGAAGGTTTGCGCGCATTTTTAATCGTTTGTTCAACCCACCGTTCATCGCAAGACTGGCCGGCATCTCATATAAAAATAACCGAGAGCTGCCCCATGCCCTTCCCTGCTTCCCTGCGCCTAAGTCCTCTGTACATCGCTCTGTTCTGCACCTTTGCGGCTCCTGCCATGGCCGTGCAAGTGACCGACAATCTTGACCTCGGCGGCGCGGTTCGTGCGCGCTGGGACTACGACCCGGATCGCGACATCCAGAAGTTCGGCCTGGACACCATGTTCCTCAGCGCCAAGTACAACTCCGACAGCTGGATCGGCGAGGCCCAGTATCGTTTCTATGGCCGGTCTTATCCGTATCAATACACCAAGAACTATGGCGACATCCAGTTCGCCAAGTTCGCGTGGGCCGGCTACAAGTTCAACCCCGACCAGCAGGTGCAAGTAGGCCTGAACACGGTGCCGTTCGGTTTGCAGCCGTACTTCGGCAGCACCTTCTACGAAACCCTGGGCAACGTCATCGGCCTGGAAGATGTGCAACAGGTCGGCGCCAAGTACGTCCAGCAATCGGGCGACTGGAACCTCCAGGCCGGTTACTACTTGCGCCCGGCGTGGCAAGGCAAAGGCACCAGCAACGGGGTCACTTACTCCAGCGTGGTGTCCGAAGCCGACAGCTATGTCGCCGACGGCAGCAACAACCAGGAGCGCAACACCGTGGTGCTGCGGGTGGCCAAGGCGCTGGACCTGGGACCGTGGAAATCGGAGGTCGGGCTCTCCGGCCTGAGTTCGTCGCTGGAGAACAAGGACACCAATGCCGATGGCCGGCGCAATGCCGTGGCCATTCACTACCTGGGCAAGAACGGCCCGTGGGGTGTGCAGTTGCAAGCGGCACGGCAACAGATGTCGCCGCGTAACCCTGGCACCGATGAGTTGGTTACCCTTGGCGGTTATGACGGCACGTACAACGTTGCCAGTCGCGGCAACTTGTATGTGGCGGACATCAGTTACGACGTCGCCGGGAAATACCTGTTCGACCAGGTCAGCGGGGTCAAGCTGTACGCCAACTACAGCGCCTTCGATAAATCCGCCAGCGAGTTCAAGACGTCGGAGCGGGTGATTTTGGGCAGTTCGTTTTCGGTGAGTAAATTGTGGGTCGCAGCGGAGTGGTTGTTTGGCAAGAATGATCCGTATATCGGGGGGAGCAGTTACACCCAGAGTCTGGGGGCTGGCGGGAGTGATCAGTGGGAGAATCAGCTTTATGTGAACATTGGGTATTACTTCTGATCGGGTAGTTCTAGCGTCCTTGATAAAGTCATCGCGAGCAAGCTCGGCTCCTACAGGGTTTAGCGCACTCTTGCAGGAGCCGAGCTTGCTCGCGATGGCGTCAGCCTAAACAACACTTGCATCCGCCCATTGCTAATAGTCAGATAGGCACCACAGAGAACGCCACCAAAACAATAAACCGGCCCGACGCAACACCAGAGGCCGGTACGGAGTCCACCTTCGATGCGTCAACTGCCCTCGCTCAATATGCTGCGCGTCTTCGAAGAGGTCGCGCGTCATCGCAGCTTCAGCCAGGCGGCGCTCGGCCTCAACGTCACCCAAGGCGCCGTCAGCCGCCAGATCAAGCAACTGGAAGACTACCTCGGCGTCGCGCTGTTCGTGCGCACGCCCCAGGGTTTGTCGCTGACCGAATCCGGCATCGCCCTCTCCCCGCACCTCGCGGAAGCGTTCGACCACATTGAACGTGCCCTGCAAGCCGTGCGCGTACCCAACCTGCGCCAGCGCCTGAGAATCCTCGCGCCACCGACCTGGGCGACGCGCTGGTTGTCGGCGCATTTGCGCGTGTTCTGTCAGCGTTATCCCGACATCAGCCTGAGTGTGACCAATCAGGCCAGCCACGACAGCCTCGCGGAAATCGACTGCCACATCCGCTTCGGCCTCGAAGCCAACAGCCATTGCAGCAGCCAATTGCTGGTGATGGAACGACACATCGCCGTGGCCAGTCCGGAGCTGTTCAGCGACGGTCAGCCGCCGGATCTGCGGGGCTTTGCGCTGCTGCACATCCTGCACGATGGCAAACGCTTGAAGGTCTGGGAAAACTGGTTGGCGGCCATGGGACGCGACGATGTCGATGCCGCGCAAGGGCTGGAGTTCAGCACGCTGGATCAAGTGATCCACACCGCGCTGGCCGGGGGTGGCCTGGCGGTGATTGACCGGCAGATGATCGAGAAGGAATTGGCCAATGGCAGCCTGCTGCCGATTACCCCGGTGGAGGTGATCGGGCCGTATGGCTATTGGCTGGATGTGGCGAATGACAAGCAGGGGTTGTCGAAGGTGCGGTTGTTTACGGATTGGTTGGGATTGGTCAGCAATCCCTGAAGCCACCGACATTCTAATGTGGGAGCGGGCTTGCTCGCGAAGACGGAGTGTCAGTCAATATTGATGGTGACTGACACTCCGTCTTCGCGAGCAAGCCCGCTCCCACATGGGAACTTTGACAGTCTGTTAGATCGGGGCCGGGACTTTCGCCGCCACCGCCGCACCGCCCTCCACCGGGCTCTGCGCCTTGCATGCCTGGCTCAGTGTCAGTGATTTGGTTTCCGGTGCCCACGCCCAGGACAGCCAGGCGCCGATGGCCAGGATCGCCGCCAGAATCCCCATCGTCGGGCTCAAGCCGATCCCCGCCACACTCACCGGCAACAAGAACGTACTGATTGCCGAACCCAACCGGCTGACCGCCGTGGCCAGGCCAATCCCGCTGGCCCGCACTTCAGTCGGGAAGCTCTCGGCCGGGAACACGCCCACCAGGTTACTCACCGCCGACAACACCAGGGTAAACAGCCCGAACACCAGCACCATCAGGAACGCTGCGCTGCTCGGCAACACCGCCAGCATGAACAACGCGACCGCCAGAATGATGAACGAGTTGATCAAGAACCCGCGGCGCGAGAATTTGATCGTGCACCAGATCCCGATCAACGCGCCGAGGATCAGCAGCATGTTCAACATCAGTTCAGTGCCGAAGCCTTCAGCCAGGCCCATCTTCTGCAGAATCGACGGCAGGAAGGTGTAGATGGCGAAGTACGGCATGACGATGCAGACGAAAAACAGGCAGTTGAACGCGGTGCGTTTGCGGTATTCACGGCTGAACAGCACTGCGTAGCCGGAACGGGTTTCGGTGGATTGGGTTTCGTCGAGTTCGACGTTGGCGCCCAGATGCTTCTTGACGATTGCCCGCGCTTCGGCAATTCGGCCCTGGTTCACCAGCCAGCGCGGTGACTCTGGCGTGCCGATGCGCGCAATCAGAATCAACGCCGCCGGGATCGCCGAAGACGCCAGCATCCAGCGCCAGGCGTCATCACCCAGACTAAGCATGGCGGTGCCGACAAACGTCGCGGCCACGTAGCCGAAGGTCCAGATCACACTGAACGAACCGAGCAGCACGCCGCGATGCTTCTTCGGCGCGAATTCGGCCAGCATGGCGTGGCCGACACTGAAATCACCGCCCAGCCCGATGCCGATCAGCACCCGGCACAGAAACAGGCCCATCGCGGTTTCGGCGTAGAACTGCATGACCGAGGCGATAGTGATCAGGACAAAGCTGACCAGGAAGATTTTCTGACGGCCGACCTTGTCGGAGATCCAGCCGAAAAACAGGCTGCCGAGGAACAGGCCGATCAGGGCCGAAGCACCGATCAGTCCCTGCCAGAACGCATCCAGGTGCATCTGCGGGCTCAGCAAGGTGAACGCGATGCCGATCAGGCCGAGGATGTAGCCGTCGGTGAAATGCGCGCCGAAGGTCAGGCCGGCGATTTTCAGGTGAAAGCGCCCGATGGGCAGGTCGTCGATTTTTACCGGTTGTACGGACATGTAAATCTCCAATTGTTGTTATTGACGGAGAAATGAAACCGATCGCTGTTCTGTAGGAGTGAGCCTGCTCGCGATAGCAGTGTGTCAGTCGAAGCTGTGTTGCCTGACACACCGCCATCGCGAGCAGGCTCACGCCTACAAGGGGTGTGGTGGGGGTTAGAGGCCGCCCATCAACAGGTATTTGATTTCCAGGTAGTCATCCAGACCGTACTTCGACCCCTCGCGACCGAGGCCCGATTCCTTGATGCCGCCGAACGGCGCCACTTCCGTGGAAATGATCCCTTCGTTGATCCCGACCATCCCCGCTTCCAGTCCTTCGGCCATGCGCCACACGCGGCCGATGTCGCGGCTGTAGAAGTAGGCCGACAAACCGAATGGCGTGTCGTTGGCCTTTTGCAGCACTTCGGCTTCGTCCTTGAAACGGAAGCAGGCCGCCACCGGGCCGAATGTTTCTTCCTGCGCGATAAGCATTTCGCTGCTGGCTTCGGCGAGGATGGTCGGCTCGTAGAACGTGCCGCCGAGCGCATGACGACGGCCGCCACACAACAGCGTGGCGCCCTTCTCCAGTGCATCGCCGACGTGCAGTTCGACCTTGGCCAGCGCCGCCGCGTTGATCAGCGGGCCTTGCTCGGTTTCCCCGTCCAGCGCACTGCCGACGCGCATCGCCGCAACGGCTTCCGCGAGTTTGCCGGTGAAGGCTTCGTAGACGCCGTTCTGAATAAAGAAGCGGTTCACACAGACGCAGGTCTGCCCGGTGTTGCGGAACTTCGAGGCCATCGCGCCTTTGACCGCAGCGTCCAGATCGGCATCGTCGAAGACAATGAACGGCGCGTTGCCGCCCAGTTCCAGCGAGACCTTTTTCAGGGTTTCCGCCGCCTGGCGCATCAGCAATTTGCCGGTGCGCGTGGAGCCGGTGAACGACAGTTTGCGCACGATGCTCGACGCTTGCAGCGCCCCACCGATGGCCACCGCATCGCCAGACACAATGTTGAACACCCCCGCCGGAATACCCGCTTGCTCCGCCAACACCGCCAGGGCGAAGGCCGACAGCGGCGTTTCTTCCGAAGGCTTGAGGATCATCGTGCAACCGGCGGCCAATGCCGGACCGACCTTGCGCGTGACCATGGCCAACGGGAAGTTCCACGGGGTGATCGCGGCGACCACGCCGATGGCTTCCTTGACCACGATGATCCGCGCATCGGCCTTGTGGCTCGGGATCACGTCGCCGTAAGCACGCTTGGCCTCTTCGGCAAACCACTCCAAAAAACTCGCGGCGTAGACCACTTCGCCCATGGCCTCGGCCAATGGCTTGCCTTGTTCGCGGCTGAGCAGAGTCGCCAAGTCCTTCTGGTTACTCAGCATCAGCTCGCTCCAACGCTTGAGCTTCTGGCTGCGCTCCTTGGCAGTGAGCTTGCGCCACGCCGGCAATGCACGGTTGGCGGCTTCAATCGCCCGATTGGTTTCTTCGGCGCCAGCCTTTTGTACTTCGGTGATCAACTCGCCGTTGGCCGGGTTGAACACCGGGTAAGTCGGGCCACCAGACGACCATTGGCCGTCGATGAAATTACCCGTGCGAATCAGCGCGCTCATGCCACAGCCTCAGTCAGAATGAAGCGTTCCAGACCCGGACGGGCCGAACGCAAGATACGTTTGCCGGCGGTGTAATCGTTGATCACGTCGCACGGGGTGTAATTGCGTTCCAGTTCGTGCAGTTCTTCGGCGTCAAGTCTGGTATCGAGCGCGGCCAGTGCACTGTCGAACTGTTCGGTGGTGTCAGCGCCCACCAGCATGCAATCCACACCCGGATGGTTGGCCACCCAGGCCTGGGCAATTTGCGCGTTGGACACGCCACGGGCACGGGCGACACGTTGCACCGAATGGGCGATTTCGAACGAGGCTTCGTCGCTGTACATCTGCTGCGTGAAAAAGTCGGTCTGGTTGCGGGTCGACTGCACGTCGCCGGTCAGCAAGCCACGGGCCAGCGGGCTGAACACCGAGACACCGAGGCCTTGGTCGCGGCAGAACGGAATCATCTCGCGCTCTTCTTCGCGGTAGGCGCAGTTCAATTGCAGCTGCATGTTGATCGGCTTGACCCAACCGTTGCGCTCACAGGCCATGAGGATCTTCGCCAATTGCCCGGTGAGCATGGTCGAGACGCCGATGTAACGGGCCTTGCCGGAGCGCACGATGTCGTTCATGGCGCTCATGGTTTCTTCGACCGGGGTGTTCACATCGAAGTAATGCAGCATGAACACATCGACGTAATCCATGTTCAAGCGCTTCAGCGACGCGTCGATGCTGTCCATGATGTGTTTGCGCGAATGGCCACTGGCATTGATGCCGTTGCGGGTGCCGTAGCCGACTTTGGTGGTGATCACCAGGTCTTCGCGACGGGCCAGGCGCTTGACGATGCGCCCTACCACTTCTTCGCCGACACCGGCGGAATAGAAGTCCGCCAGGTCGATGAAGTTGACGCCGTTGTCGAGGGCGTGCGCGACGATTGGCTCGCTTTTCTTCTCGTCGAAGATCCACGGTTTCCAGTCCGGAGTGCCCATGTTCATCGTGCCCAGGCACAGACGGGAGACTTGCAGGCCGGAGTTGCCCAAACGAATGTATTGCATGGCGCGGACCTCAGGCTTTTGGCGTGTAGAAAGGGTTGCTGATGTGATTGACCACATCCGCCAGTTGCGCGGTTTCCGGCTTGCCGGTCAGCGCGGCACGGATCGCCGTGCGGCAGGCGTTGTAGTTATTCAAGTAGACCGCATCGAGGTCATCGCAAGCCGGGTTGACCCAGTTAGCGGTGACGATGGCCCATTCGTCTTCGGCTTCCGGCGGCAAGGTGCCGTCCAGCAGCGCTTCGAGTACTGCCTTGGCGATACCGGCCTGCGACGCGCCCCAGGTAGCGTTGCCGTGCAGGTCGCTGCTGATCGCGGCTTTGTTGACGTAAAGGGTCATCGGCTTGACCGGAATGTTCGGCTGGGCAATCACCATGAACGGGCAATGACCCTGGCTAGGCGACGCCAGGCTGTTGGCAAACGCCTGGCCGGCCGGGCCATTGCGCGGGCCGATCAGAATGTTGATGTGCGCGGCGTTCACGCCCGGGCCTTCGAAACCTTCACCGATGTACAGGTCGAGTTCTTTCATGAGTCGTTACTCTTCAGGGAGTTGAGGTTGATCAGAAACGCACGCAGGCAGCGGGCCTGGCGTGGCAAATGTCGGGGTTCGAAGAGCGCAGCAGGTCGCTGGCGAAGACGCGGCAGTGATGATGAGTCATGGTTGCAAACGCTCTTTTTTGTTGTTGATGAGCTGGTTTGCGATTTTTTAACACTGGGGGTTTGCGGGGCTGTAACCATTAAAAGTCATGAGGGTATGAGTTCAAGTCATACCCGGTAAAACCTGTGGGAGCGAGTTTGCTCCCCGCAGGTTTCGGGAAGGATTGGACTATTGCGACATGGCGTCTTTTTTCATGGCGTCTTTGCTCATGCTGTCCTTGGACATTGCATCTTTGGACATGCTGTCTTTCTTCATGGTGTCCTTGGCCATGGCATCCTTTTTCATCGTTGTGTCTTTTTTCATGGTGTCTTTGGACATGGCATCCTTGGACATCGTGTCCTTGCTCATGCTGTCGCTGCTGGTGGTATCGGCAGCGAAAACACTGGCGGCACCCAGTGCGATGCACATGGACAGGACGGCGGTGGCTAACTTTTTCATGATCAAACTCCTCGAAGCGCAGGTTACGAATGAACGCAGCGTGGGCTGCGTGATGAATGTGTCTGTCAGCTGCCACCGAACCAGTTGTAACCCTGGTCTTCCCAGTAGCCACCGCTGTAGGTATTGCTGACGAAAATCGCCTGAATGTGTTTGGGGTTTTTGTAGCCCAGCTTGGTGGGCATGCGCAGTTTCATGGGGAAGCCGTACTGGCGAGGCAGCACCGCGCCGTCATAGGTCAGCGTCAGCAAGGTTTGCGCATGCAGCGCCGTGGCCATGTCGATGCTGGTGTAATAATCGTCTGCACATTTGAAACCGACGTACCGGGCATCGGTGTCTGTGCCGACGCGCTTCAGGAAGTCGCTGAACCGGACGCCTCCCCACCGTCCGATGGCGCTCCAGCCTTCGACGCAAATATGCCGGGTGATTTGTTCGGTTTGTGCCATGGCGCGCAGTTCTTCGAGCCGCCAACTGTGTTTGTCCGCGACCATGCCGGTCACTTCCAGCCGATAGGACTCCTCCTCCACCGTCGGTGCTTCGTCAATGCCGTAGAAGGCATTGAAGGGAAACGGCCGGGTGATCATGGATTCCGGGTAGGTCGGCGCCATGGCGTCGGGATTGAACAACCAGCCTTGCACCCGATCGTTGAAGCGCGACATGGACGACAACGCGGTCTCGACGCTTTCGTTGTCAGTCAGGTTGCAGCCAGACAGCATCGCCACACCGCCGAGGGTCAGGCCGCGCAGCAGAAACGCGCGACGCGAGCGGTCGGGGATCTGCGGGGCGAGTATTTTTCGGGCGTCTGTCAGGATCGATGACTCGTCCAGCCCGGAACTTTCGATGCGCTTTTTCATACCCGCTCCTTGCGGCCGACGATCATCGCCCACAACGTTTTTGGCACCAGTGCGACCATCACCAGATGCACCGCGACAAAAGCAACCAACAGCGACATTGCAAAGAAATGCACCCGTCGCGCGCCTTCGTAGCCCGCCAGCAGTTCACGCAACAGCGGGAACTGGACCGACTTCCAAAGCACCAGCCCGGAGACCACCAACAGCGTGATGTCGACCATCACGAACAGGTAGGCCACCCGTTGCACCTGGTTGTAATGACTCAGGTCGGCATGGCTCAACCGCCCTCTCAATGCGGCCCACAGGTCATGCAGGACACCTTTGGGAGAGACGGGTAGAAAACGGCGCTTCAGACGACCGCTGAACAGATTGATGCCGAGATAAATCAGGCCATTGAGGGCCAGAAACCACATCGCCGCGAAGTGCCATTGCAGCGCACCGCCGAGCCAGCCGCCCAGCGTGATCGACTTGGGAAAGCTGAAGTCATAAATCGGCGAGGCGTTATAGATACGCCAACCACTGGTGACCATGACCAGCACGGCCAGGGCGTTCAGCCAATGGGTCAGCCGTAACCAGCGAGGATGGCTACTGACAGAGGGTGAAGCAGATAGCTGCGACATGTCCGGCTCCCTGCGATTGATCATTGGGGCCGAGTATGGGAGCCGATTGATCGCCAAATCCTCACGTAAAGTTAAATTAAACGTGATAACTCCCGACGCGTTGCAACACGCCTTGCCCTGCATTTGTGGTTAAAATGCCGCCCCCTCAAATTGCCGACCCTGCCCGATGAACTCAGACGCACTTGCCACCCTCCACGCCCACCTGCTGACGGCCCTGGCAACGGCCCCAGCGGAAACCCGCCGCTTGTTTCACGGCCGTGGCCGCTGCTGGCCGGGGCTGGAGCAATTGACCGTCGACTGGTTGCAGGGGGTAGTGCTGGTCGCGCTGTTCAAAGAGCCGGAAGCGTCGCAGCTGGAAGCGTTGAAACAACTGCTGATCCAGATCACCCAGTCACCCGAGTGGGCACAATCCGGCGCGCACACCTTGCTGTTGCAACATCGCTACTTGCTGCAAAGCACCACCGAGTGGCTGCTGGGCGAGGTGATCGACGAGATGACGATCACCGAGGGTGGCTTGCGTTATCGCGTGGACCTGGGCCGCAAGCAGAACACCGGGCTGTTTTTAGACATGCGTTATGGCCGTGACTGGGTGCGGGCCAATGCCCACGGCAAGCGCGTATTGAACCTGTTTGCCTACACCTGCGGCTTCTCGGTCGCCGCCATCGAGGGTGGCGCCGAGCACGTGGTCAATCTGGACATGTCCAGCCCGGCCCTGAGCCGTGGGCGCGAGAATCACCGGCTCAACGGGCACGATTTGAGCCAGGTCAGTTTTCTGGGCCATGACCTGTTCAAGTCCTGGGGCAAAGTGATTGGCAAGGGGCCTTATGACCTGGTGATCATCGACCCGCCGTCCTTTCAGAAAGGCAGTTTTTTGCTGACCAAGGATTACCAGCGTGTGTTGCGCCGGTTGCCGGAATTGCTCAGCCCTGCGGGCACGGTGCTGGCGTGCATGAATGACCCGGCGTTTGGGTCTGATTTCCTGATCGATGGGGTGATGCGTGAAGCGCCGAGTTTGCGTTTTGAGCAGCGGCTGGAGAACCCGCCGGAGTTTCCGGATGCCGATGTTGAGTGTGGGTTGAAAGCGTTGGTGTTCAAGCTGGGCGATTGAGTCTTGCCGGGCTCAACGCGGCTGCAACACCAACGCAAACAACTCCCCATGCCCGGTCACATTAAGCTTGTGATAGACATTGCGCCGATGCACTTTCACCGTCTCCGGTGAGATGCCCATGTGCTGGGCGATGGCCTTGCTGGAGAAGCCCTGAAGGATCAGCCGAGCGGTTTCGATTTCCCGTACCGACAGGCGCGCGTCGAAGCGGTCCAGCAACGTCGCGAGATCGCCGGCCACCGGTTCAGCGGTCGCGCCTTCCGGCGGCATCAATTGCAGATGGCGGCGCATCGCCGACAGCACCCATTCGCGCACGCACAGCAGACGGCCCTGCTCTTCCAGGCTGAACCGCGTCGAACGTCCCAGCGACAAACCCAACACCGCCCCATCAACGTGGACCATGAACTGCAACTCGTCCGCCCCCACCACCGAGCGGAAGTAACTCAGGTAGTACTCGCTCTGCTGGAACTGGTCGGGCGCCACCGATTCGAGGCTGTGCAGGCCCTCGGCAATACCGGCGCAAGCCGCCTGGTAAAAGGGGTCGAGCAGGTACATGCCGGCGCTGTAGTCCGCCAGTTCTTCGTGCTCGGCGGCACCGCCCTTCGAATCGAAATCAATCAGCAAACGCGGGACCCGCCCCGCGCGCATCACCGCGACCAGCGCATTGTCCAGCGGCACCAGCAGCCGCAATGTGTCGACCAGCGCCCGCCAGAACCCGTCCTGCCCCAACGCGCCAAACACCCGCGCCAGCGACTGGTGCACCGGCAGCTCTTTCAACAATGCGTCCACGCACTACCCCTTTCGAGTAACCCATGATGGGAATGGGTGAGTCCCCCGCCTGCCAGTACGCTGCAAGCACCTGTTCATCACCGGCCTGCAGCAAGCCAGGAGTGCCGCATCATGAGTCGTCACCGCTCGCATATCAATCTTGGACTGGGCGCCTGTTTGTGCGTCTCGTTGTCGGCCATGGCCACCGATGCCCCGACGGTGCATGTCTACAACTGGTACGACTACATCGGACCCGACACCCTGCACGACTTCAAGCGCGACACCGGGATCGAACCGGTCTACGACACCTTCGACAGCGCAGAAGTACTCGAAGGCAAACTGCTGACCAGCCGCAGCGGCTACGACGTGGTGGTGGCGAGCAACTTCAGTCTGCCGACGCTGATCAAGGCCGGCGCCCTCGCCCCGTTGCCCCACGCACAAATGCCTGACTTCAAGAACATGGACAGCGACCTGCTGGCGAAACTCGCCAACAACGATCCGGGCAACCAGTACGCAGTGCCGTACCTGTGGGGCACCAACGGGATTGGCTACAACATCGACAAGGTCCGCGCGGCGTTGGGCGACAAGGCGCCGGTGGATTCCTGGGACCTGGTGTTCAAGGAAGAGAACCTGGCCAAGCTCGGTCAATGTGGCGTGGCGATGCTCGACTCGCCGTCGGAAATGCTCCCGGTCGCCCTGCACTACCTGGGCTTGCCACCGAACAGCACCAACCCTGAAGACTACAAGAAGGCCGAGGCGCTGCTGCTGAAGTTGCGTCCGCACATCGCGTACTTCAACTCGTCCAAATTCATCAGCGACCTGGCCAACGGCAACATCTGCGTGGCGGTGGGCTGGTCTGGCGCGATGCTGGAAGCCAAGACCAACGCCGAGCAGGCCAACAACGGCGTGAAGATCGCCTACAGCCTGCCGAAGGAAGGCGCGCCGGTCTGGTTCGACACGCTGGTGCTGCTCAAGGACGCACCGCATCCGCAACAAGGCCTGGCCTTTATCGACTACCTGATGCGCCCCGAAGTCATCGCCCCGGTCAGCGATCACCTGAACTACCCCAACGGCAACCGCAGCGCGACACCGTTGGTGGCCGTAGCGACCCGCACCAACCCGGCGGTGTATCCGTCGGCTGAAGCGCTGGCCACGTTGTTCACCCTTCAACCGCTGCCGCCTGCGACTGAACGAGTGCGCACGCGGGTCTGGAGCAAGGTCAAAAACGGCCAGTGAGAACCCTGTAGGAGTGAGCCTGCTCGCGATGGGGCCATCACCTTCAACATCGATGGCGACTGATCCACCGCTCTCGCGAGCAAGCTCGCTCCCACAGGTTTTGTGACTATTTGACGGTTATCGAAAAGCCCAATTTTCTGCCACGATTTGAAGATGAGAAACCCCATGAAACCACGTGCCCGTGACCTGAACATTCAGTTCGGCCAACTGCAACCCGGCCCCCTCAATGCCATCACCGATGTACCCGGCGTCCGCGTCGGCCACAGTGAAGTGCGTGGCCGTACCGACAGCGGTCGTGACATCCACACCGGCGTCACCCTGATCGAACCGCGTGCCGGTTCCACCAACCAGCAACCGTGCTTTGCCGGTGTGCATGTGCTCAATGGCAACGGTGACGCTACCGGTCTTGAGTGGATTCGCGAAGCCGGCCTGCTGACCAGCCCGATCGCCTTCACCAACACCCACAGCCTGGGCGTGGTGCGCGATGCGCTGATTGCGCTGGACCGACAGGCCCAGCCCGATGACGGCCGGTTGTACTGGAACATGCCGGTGGTGCTGGAGACGTTCGATGGTTTGCTCAGCGACATCAATGGTTTCCACGTCAAGCCCGAGCACGTGGCCCAGGCACAACGCAATGCCGTCGACGGACCGGTGATCGAAGGCGCAGTAGGCGGTGGCAGCGGGATGATCTGTCATGAGTTCAAAGGCGGGATTGGCACGTCCTCGCGACGCTTGAGCCCGGCGCAAGGCGGCTGGACCGTTGGCGCCATCGTCCAGGCCAACCATGGCATTCGCAACGAGTTGCGTGTCGACGGTTACCCGGTCGGGCGCTACATGGAACAGGTCGACTCACCCTTCCTCAAAGCCTCGCTACCCTATCCGGGCATGGGTTCCATCGTCGTCTGCCTGGCCACGGATGCGCCGTTGCTGCCGCACCAGTGCACACGCCTCGCGCAGCGTGCCAGCCTGGGATTGGCCCGCACCGGTGGCGGTAACGAGGACCACAGCGGTGACATCTTCATTGCCTTCGCCACCGGCAACCAGCACGTGCCACCCGCCGCCTATGAAGGCAAAGGCGCGCCGACATGCGACAACCTGCGCATGGTCAACAACGATCACATCAGCGAGTTGTTTCTGGCCGCGACCGAGGCCGTGGAAGAAGCCATCATCAATGCGCTACTGGCGTCTGACACGGTGGAAGGCAACGGCCATACGGTGAAAGGACTGGATGCGCAAACGTTGCTCAAGGCATTGCGCCAGGCGGGTTGGCCAGGCCAGCGCTGACAGAATCGCCCGATGCCACGCATCGGGCGGTCACTGATTATTTCTCCAACACCAGCAGCGGCGTGCCTTTCTTCACAATGTACGTCGCCAGCTCCGACGCTTTACCGCCACCCACGTTCCTCGCGACATGCGCCGTGCCCTCCGGGATGTACAGTGAATCGCCAGCCTTGAGCGTGACCGGTGGCTGGCCCTCCAGCTGATACTCAAACGAACCTTCGATGACATAAGCCACTTCCACTCCGGGATGCGAGTGTTTAGGCGAGGTCACGCCGGCATCGAAATCGACACGCACCTGAATCACCTCACGCTCGGCCGCCCCCAGGTCTTTGCGCACCAGATCGGTACGGTGGATGCCGGACTGCCAGCTTTTGCCAGGCTGCGCCTCATGGCCTGATTCGCCAGCCTGCGAAAAACTCGCGAAAGCTGCCAGTGAAATAACGGCAAGGGCAATGCCTGAGCGGCCAGCAGTGTTGCGGGAAGTGATACGGGACATCGCGATTCTCCAATGATTGCCGTCAATACGGTAAGCCCATTTAGAGGGTGCGGTGTATCCCGCTCGTGTCACGCAGGCCATGGTTTTGTATGCGAAGTTGGCTGCTGGCCCCGCGGATACGTAGCGATACAAACATGCGCCCGCGAAGACCGACTGTCTGCAGAAATGCCCACCGTCACCAGACAGCTGACATTCACCGGGGACTCACTTCAATGGGCTCATTGACCCTGAACCACTGCGACCGGATCCGCCCCACGCCCCCCCTTGAAGGCGTCACGTCGTGCTTTGCGTTCAGCGGCGTAGGCTTCGCTGGGTGTGCTGATCAGTTCGCCACGGCGCAACGGTTCGCCGCAATGTGCACACAACGGCCCCAGCCCTGCGGGATGTCGACAGGTGGCGTGGGTGTAAACGACCGCCAGCCCCTCCTCCTCCGACTTGCACCAGGTTTCACCCCAGGCGCGCAGTGCCAGCACCACGGAATAGAACGCATCGCCTTTGGGCGTCAGGTGGTACTCGTAGCGCGGGGGCCGCTCGCTGTAGGCGCGGCGCACGACCAGCCCGTCAGCCTCCAGGCGTTTGAGACGGGTGGCGATCATTTGCGGGGTCCCGGCGGTTTGCGCCTGGATCTCGTCGAATCGATGGCTGCCCATGAACAACTCGCGCAGCACCAGAACCGTCCAGCGGTCGCCGACGACGGCCTCGGCCCGTGAAATCGGGCACAGGGTTTCAGGAACAGGTGTATTTACCGACATGCGGTCTTGCCTCTCTTGCGGTTACTATGATTATCATATCAACATGATATCCGGGCAAGCGCCGGACATCGGTCACTCAACATTCCAGGAGAACACCGCCATGTCAAAAGCCCTCTATCCCCTCGACAGAACCGCTTATCTGTTGGTCGATCCTTACAACGACTTCCTCTCCGAGGGCGGCAAAGTCTATCCATTGATCGAACCGATCGCTGCCCAAGTCGGCCTGCTCGACAACTTGCGCGCACTCGACCGCACCGTCCGCGCCCTCGACATTCCGGTGGTCATCGTACCGCACCACCGCTGGGAAAAAGGCGACTACGAAAACTGGGATCACCCGAGCCCCACCCAATGCAAGATCATGCACATGCATCACTTCGCGCGTGGCGAATGGGGTGGTGAATGGCACCCGGATTTCGCGCCGAAGGACGGCGACATCGTCGTTCAGGAGCACTGGGGCTCGAGCGGTTTTGCCAACACCGACCTTGATTTCCGCCTTAAGCAGAAAGGCATTACCCACGTGATCATCGTTGGGTTGCTGGCCAATACCTGCATCGAGGCTACCGCACGTTACGCCCAAGAACTGGGCTATCACGTCACCCTGGTGCGCGACGCCACGGCGGCCTTCAAGCCTGAAATGATGCACTCGGCCCATGAACTGAATGGTCCTACGTTCGCTCATTCCATCGTGACCACACCCGAACTTATCGCCACGCTGACCCAAGGTGACCGCCCATGAACTTGACAGGCAAGCTCATGATCGGCGCTCGTGATGTGAGCGGTTCTGAAGGAACGATGAAGGCGCTCAACCCTGCCACGAACCAGTTGATTGAACCGGATTTCGCCCTGGGTGGCTCGGCCGACGTCGACCGGGCCGCGACCCTCGCTGATGCAGCGTTCGATGTTTACAGCCATACCTCGCTGGCCAAGCGCGCCGCGTTCCTCGACAGCATCGCCGACAATCTCGATAAGGTCCGTCAGGCGCTGGCGGCCCGAGCCGCACTCGAAACCGGCGTGCCCGAGGCGCAACTGGAGGGCGAAGCGATAAAAGCCGCCACCCAGTTTCGCCAGTTTGCCGATGTCGTACGCAGAGGACGCTTCCTGCAACTGGCCATTGATCCGGCACAACCTGATCGTCAGCCGCGTCCGCGCATGGACCATCGTTTGCAGAAGATCGCCCTCGGCCCGGTAGCGATTTTCGGCGCGAGCAACTTCCCTATCGCCTATTCGGTTGCCGGCGGTGATACCGCTTCGGCACTGGCCGCCGGCGCAACCGTGATCCTCAAGGCGCATAACGCGCATCCCGGGGCTTCGGAAATTCAGGCACATGCTATCCGCGACGCTGTGCAAGCGCACGATCTGCCCGAAGGCGTGTTTTCGATGGTGCGCGGTGACGGTAACGCCATCGGTGAAGCGCTGGTCGATCACCCGCTGATCAAAGCGGTGACGTTCACCGGTTCGGAACGTGGCGGCATGGCGCTGTATCGCCGTGCGCAACGGCGTCCCGATCCGATTCCGGTGTTCACCGAGATGACCAGCATCAACCCGACGTTCATCCTGCCCCATGCGCAGGCGGCAAAAGGTGCGCTGATCGGTGACGGCTTTATCGAGCGCATGCTGGTCAACGTCGGGCAAGCCTGCTTGAAACCCGCGCTGTTGATTGCCATCGACGGGCCTGGCTTTGAGGCCATGCGCGCCGCGATGATCAAGCGCGTCAACGAGGCGTCAGCGCGACCGATGCTGACACCCGGCATTCACGCAGCCTATTTGAACGGTCTTGGCCAGATCGAGGACGCAGGGGCACGGCGTATTGGCGAAGGTGCACCGGCCATTGCGGCACTGGAGGGCGCCTCTGCGTTGCTGGAAGTCGACGGCGATCAATTCCTGAGCGAAGCGCTGCTGGCTGAAGAAGTCTTCGGCCCGTCAGCGCTGTTGGTGAACGTCAGGGATGAGGCAGAAATGCTCGCTGTTGCGCGTTCGCTGCGGGGCCAACTGTCGGCGGCCATGCACCTTGAGGATGAGGATCTGCCTTTGGCGCAGCGCTTGTTGCCCGTGCTGGAGCGCCGCACCGGACGCATCGTCGTCAATGCCTTCGCGCACCCGCAGGAAGTGACGTTTGCCACCGTTCACGGCGGACCGTTTCCGGCGACGTCGGACAGCCGCTTCACGTCGGTCGGCATGACCTCGATTGAGCGGTTCTTGCGCCCGGTGGCTTACCAGGGTTTTCCGCAAGCGCTACTGCCGCAGGTGTTGCGAGACGCAAACCCGCTGGCGTTGCCTCGCCTCATTGACGGTGTCTAGAACGGGGGGGCGGGGTTCAATGCCGGGCCATCAGGCCATGCAGGACCCCGAACCTCAACCCGCCCTCGGAAGGCGTCATCTGCGAGATACCGAAGACTTTGAACGCCGCCAGCATCACCACCAGCCCACCCGGCAAGGTGCTCAAACGGTGGTTTTGCAGGCCGGCCAGCTTGAGCTGTTTCACATGCCCCACTTCCAGCAGGCGCAACGACAGGCGCAGCAGGCCGCTGTAGGTGATGCCGCTTTCGCCGTCGTCGTTCATGCCGTTGGCCTTGAGCA
Source organism: Pseudomonas sp. SIMBA_041 (assembly GCF_046535095.1). Classification (NCBI taxonomy): domain Bacteria; kingdom Pseudomonadati; phylum Pseudomonadota; class Gammaproteobacteria; order Pseudomonadales; family Pseudomonadaceae; genus Pseudomonas; species Pseudomonas sp. SIMBA_041. The sequence continues at coordinate 142,118 of NZ_JAWRXJ010000011.1, read as the reverse complement.
CTTTGGCGAGCATCCGTGCGGTCCCCGACGAGCCGATGGCCTGCTGCCAACCCAACGCTCGATAACGCCGCGCGACTTTTTCAAACTGCAGCGTGGCCACCCGTTCCGCCTCCAGCAGTGCCGGAGCCGTGATGCAACCACCGGAAAAATAACGCGCGCCAAAGGTGCCGCTGCCAATCGCAATGCTCTCGGTCAACAGCGGTTGAGTGCCCTGCCCCAGAATCAACTCGGTGGAACCGCCGCCGATGTCCACCACCAGTCGCATGCTAAGCGGACTGGGGATCGAATGGGCCACACCGGCGTACACCAGATGCGCCTCTTCGTGCCCGGAAATCACATCGATGCGAAAGCCGAGATGACGCTCGGCGCTCGCCAAAAACAGTTGTGCATTGTCGGCCTCGCGCACTGCGCTGGTCGCCACCGCCCGCACCCGCCCAGGTTCGAATCCGCGTAGCTTTTTGCCGAATCGCGAGAGCGCCTGCCAGCCACGGTCCAGCGCCATTTCATCCAGCGCTCCGCCCTGGAAACCCTCCGACAAACGGACAGGTTCACGCAGGGTTTTCACCTCGTGAATCATCCACTTCTGGTTCCGTTTGACCGGTTGGCCAATCATCATGCGAAACGCATTGGAGCCCAGGTCGATGGCTGCAAACAGGGAGGCGTCTCCTTTCATGGGGCGGATTCCTGGCAATTTCATCAGCCCGCGGACGGAGTTCCGCTGAGCGCTCAAGACGGTTTGCGAGGATCCTGCCATGGGTTAGGTGACACCAAGATGACACCACGGTTTTTTTCACTATGTCTTCATCGTCACTTGTCCGTCACATCCCCCGGCCTAGCATGGCCACCTCCACCTCTGTCGGGACTCGGACCATGCATTTAGACAACGACACCCTGATTCAACGTATCCATCGTGAGCTGCTCGACCACAGCGACGAAGAGCTGGAACTGGAGTTGATGGAGGACGGACACGACCTTAACGCACTGTTCGATGAGCACGTCGGTGACAGCCGCGAAAAAGAACAGCGTCGCCGCTATTTCAGCGAGCTGTTCCGCCTGCAGGGTGAACTGGTCAAGCTGCAAAGCTGGGTGGTGAAAACCGGGCATAAAGTGGTGATCCTGTTTGAAGGACGCGACGCAGCGGGCAAAGGCGGCGTGATCAAGCGCATCACCCAGCGGCTCAATCCGCGAGTCTGCCGGGTCGCCGCCCTGCCCGCCCCCAACGACCGCGAGCGCACCCAATGGTATTTCCAGCGCTATGTCTCGCACCTGCCGGCCGCCGGCGAAATCGTGCTGTTCGACCGCAGCTGGTACAACCGTGCGGGCGTCGAGAAGGTCATGGGTTTCTGCAACGACGACCAATACGAAGAATTTTTCCGCACCGTGCCGGAGTTCGAACGGATGCTCGCCCGTTCCGGTATCCAGCTGATCAAATACTGGTTCTCGATCTCCGACCAGGAACAGCACCTACGCTTCCTCAGCCGCATTCATGACCCGCTCAAGCAATGGAAGCTCAGCCCGATGGACCTGGAATCCCGCCGTCGCTGGGAGGCGTACACCAAGGCCAAGGAAATCATGCTGGACCGCACCCACATCGCCGAAGCGCCGTGGTGGGTAGTGCAGGCCAACGACAAGAAACAGGCCCGACTCAATTGCATCCACCACCTGCTGGGGCAGATGCCGTATGAAGAAGTGCAATCCCCGGTGATCGAGCTGCCAGAACGCGTGCGCCAGGAACACTACACGCGCAGCCCGACGCCACCGGAACTGATCGTGCCGCAAGTATATTGAGACCGACGGGGGCGCATGCGCGCCCAACCGTCATCATTGTGTAACCTTGCGCCAACAATACTGACGCCATACACCGCGTGCTTTTTTTTGGGCTGCCTTTTTGGGCGGCTTTTTTTTGTCGGCTGGTTTGTACACCTCAGGCTGCTGGGTGAGCTCGTACTAGCCGTTTTCGACTTCGGCTACGGCTCGCATCGCAGGCGCTTTCGCGTATCGCGACAGTCCAATCTTGAGAATAACCAACAGAGGGGCAGCAACGACAAAGAGCATCGCGACTGCGAAGAACGCGGTATCAAAAGCAATCACAGTAGCCTGCCCAGTCACGACCTTGCCCAACAGGCTCGTCGCGGCACGACCGGCGGAGACTGGGTCCATGCCCTTTCCCGCCAGCATCGCACCTGTGGTGGTCAGCCGTTCGATGAGTGCGTTCCCTCCTGGCGTAACGTTGGCACCAAGGACCGCGCTATTGATGACAACGTGATGCTCGATCAGCGTCTGGAGCCCCGCGACGCCCATCAAGCCCCCCAATTGCCGCCCTGTGTTGAACAGGCCAATGCCACAGGCGAGGTTGCGGCTGTTGAGGTCGCTGAAGGCGATCAGCGTGATCGACAGAAACAGGAAACCAAGGCCCAGGCCTCGTAGCAGGATGGCGGTCATCATGCTGGCCGTGCCGCTTTCGCTGGTCGAACCGGACAGCATCCACATGGCCCCCATGATCATCAGGATGCCAAAGGGCACGGTCGCCACAGGGGGAACGTGGCGGACTTTGAAGAGAAAGGCCGCGATAAACAGTGAGCCGATAAAAAAACCGCTACTGGGCAACAAGAGCAGGCCGGCCTCGGTCGGGGTGAACGCGAGCACCGACAGGGCAAACGCCGGAATCAGGAACGCGCTGCCGAACAACGCAGCACCGGCGACGAAACTGACGATAAAGGCAAAGGTAAAATCGCTCGATTTGAACACGGTGAAATCGAACAGCCCCTGGCCTTTGACCAACAGTTGCTGACCGATAAATGCCAGCAACGCGCCGCCGCCAAGCATCGTCAGCAACAGAATGTGCGGTTCCTCAAACCAGTCCCAGCGGCTGCCCTGACTGAGCACGTAGGTGAAACAGAACAGCGTCGTAGCGATCAGTGCGAAGCCGAGCCAGTCGAAGGAGCGTTGTCGCGCACTGGCAGGCACCGGGTGGTCGGCGATGAGCAAAAGACCGGACGCCGCCAAGGCCAGCGGCACCACGCTGAAGAAAATCCAGGTCCAGGACTGGCTGTCGATCAGCCACCCTTGCAGGGCCGGCGCGACCGTCCCGGGTGCGACCACCGAACCCATGGCGAACAGGGCTTGCAGGATTGGCTGCCAGGACCGCGTATACGCGCGAAATATCAGCGCCTGCCCCCCGACCAGCAGGATCCCCGCAGCGAAACCCTGGATAACGCGAAGCGCAACCAGCAGGTCCAACTGAGCGGTAATGGCGGCCATGCAGCACGCCAGCCCCATTAACAGTGTTGAGCCGGTGATCACATGACGCGGATAGAAACGGCTCAACAGCCACGGGGCAGTCATGAACCCGATCAGCTTTAGCGCGATGTAGCCAACGTCCAGCCAGGCGAACTCATCAGGCGTGGCATAGGTGTCGCCGATAATGTCGCCGCGTCCGAGCGATAGAACGGTGCTGGCGATCGCTTCCGTCAACGTGGCCAGCACGATCCCCGTCATGAGCAGCACGCCGGAGGTGGCACTGACAGGGCTGCGCGTGGCGACAGTCGTGTTCATGAGTCATCCCCGCTCGCCACTTCAACCCGCGCGGACAGACCCGGCACGATACGCCCCGGCATTGGGTTGTGGGCAAAGCGGATCTTTACCGGAACCCGCTGCACGACACGCACAAAGTTACCGGTCGCGTTGTCGGGCGGTAGCAAGCTGAACGCCGAACCACTGCCCGGTGCAAAACTGTCGACCACGCCGGCAATGGCCTGGTCGGGATAGCCATCGACCGTGATACGCACACGCTGGCCGGGATGGAGGGTTTCGAGCTGGGTTTCCTTGAAATTGGCCACGACCCATACATCGTTGACCGGCACGATGTCGAGCAAGGCAACGCCCGGTGTCACGAACCGGCCGAGTCGAATCTGCCGGTTGCCGACAACACCCGCCACCGGCGCGCGCACCACGGTGTGGTCAAGATCGATCTGCGCGAGATCACGCGCGGCCTGCGCTTGCGACACAGCCGCCTCGGCCGCCGCTCGTTCGGCCACGAACACGGCGATGTTTTGTTGTTGCGCCTCGACCGTTGCCGAAGCAGCCGAAACCGACGCCTCGGCTCTGGATTGCGCGGTGCCGGTTTCATCGACCAGTGCCTGGCTGACCGCGTTGCTGACGATCAACTGGCGGCTGCGGTCATGGGTCTTGGTCGCCAGGCTCATCTCGGCGGTGGCCGAACGGCGTTGCGCTTCGGCCTGTCGAATCAACGCATGTTGCAACTGGATCTGTGCATCGACATGGGTCAGGCGTGCCCGGGCTGCGCTGACATTGGCCTCCGCTTGCGCCAGTCTGGCGCGATAGTCGCGCTCATCGATACGAAACAGCACGTCACCGGCCCGTACAGTCTGATTGTCCTCAACCTCCAGCGCTGTGACATAGCCACCGACTTTGGCGGCGAGCGACGTAACATCACCGCGGACATAGGCATTATCGGTCGAGGTCACACCACTCGAAAATGCAATAACCACCCAGGCCACCATAACCCCTACAGCAGCGACGCACAGCAGTTTGCCGATGGTCTGGCGCTTGCTTCGCGGCGCAATGACAACAGGAGTGCCGGCGTCAGCGCCAATGGCGGCATTGTCCTGGAGCGAGTTCATATTTTTATTTCCTGTTCAGTGCCTGGAACAACCGCTGCCGCCGGGCGGCAGAGTCTGCCGCCCGGCTGTCGAACATTCATGAGCGCGTTGACCGGCTCATTTTTTGATCGGTGTGACGAGTTCCTTTTCGTTGGTGTCGAGGACGAACACTGCCAGCAGGCGTGCAGGCTCGGTATCGCTGGCGTTGGCGCTGACCTCATGCACGGAGCCCGGCTCCTCTACGAAGTTTTGGCCGACGGTGTAGATCTTTTCCGGTTCGCCTTTGACCTTGATGCGAAACGAGCCTTCCAGGACCGTTGCATAGATGAAGGCCGTTTTTGGATGGGTGTGGGCCGGCGACGCAGCGCCCGGCCCGTACTCGACGACGACGCCTTTCATGCTCTTGCCAGGAAGATTGGGAATGGGACGGTCGAACACGACCGTCACCTTGCCGTGGGGCGGCTCAGCGGCGGACGCTGCGCTGATCGATAGCACTGCGAAGGCCGCGGCCAACAGGATTCGAGTAACCATGGGATGGCTCCTTCGTGGGTGGGAATGTGAGGGTGCGGGCCGTTATCGGGCCTTCGATTGAGCGATCCAGTCTTCGAAGCAGATCGCCCCCAGCCGTGGATTCTTGCCAGGCACCAGCGATTGATCGTCGAGCACGGCGCCGAAGTAACGGGCGTGCACGTCCGGCAGGACCTTGCGGCTGTCCCCAGTCGCCCGCAGAAAACGCCTGGCGAGTTCGTCAATCGGCATCGCTTCCGGGCCACCCACTTCAACCGTGCCATTGACCGGTGCTGCCAGCACCACATCGGCCAGCGCCGCCACCACATCGTCGGACGCTATCGGCTGGATCAGCGCCGGCGAGACACAAAACTCCTCGCCGACAGCGAACGACTGGACGATGCCTTCGACAAACTCGAAGAACTGCGTGGCACGCAGCAGGGTGTAAGGAATGCCGGATGCCTTGATCAGGTTTTCCTGCGCGACCTTGGCCCGAAAATAACCGCTGTCGGGAAGGCGTTCGCTACCGACGATCGACAGGGCTACGTGATGACGAACCCCGGCGGCCGCTTCGGCGGCCAGCAGGTTACGCGTCGATGTTTCGAAAAAATCAAGCACGGCCTGGTCTTCCCACGACGGCGCGTTCGCCACGTCCACAACGATGTCAGTACCATCCATCGCTGCGGCCAGGCCTTCGCGGGTGATGCTGTTCACGCCCGTGCTGGGGCTGGCGGCGACCGCGTCGTGGCCGCGCTCGCGAAGGGTGTTCACAAGTTTCGATCCGATGAGGCCGGAGCCTCCGATAACTACGATCTTCATGGCTGTTCTCCACGTGTCGACGGCAACCATTGCGTCGGTGTAGAGAGATTGCATGCGCGCACGCGGCAAGTCCTTGCAGCGGGCTTGGATTTACCTTCATGAACGCTTGGATTTGCGTCCAAAGCAGTGGTTATTCGTCCATCGTCACCGTGGACCATGCAACGGGTTTCGAGCTGCCGTATTATCAATCTCAACTAAATATCACCAGCAGCCTGGGACACGGAGTTGAAGGCGCTTTGCCAGGGGACGCCCACGTTGCAATTCGCGTTTGAAGACTTCGTGCTCGATCAAGAGCGCCGGGAATTGACCTTGCGTGGGCAAGTCGTGGCCGTCGGGCCACAGACTTTCGATCTATTGCTGTACCTGATGTGCAACCGCGATTGCGTTGTCAGCAAGGACGACCTCCTCAAAGCCGTGTGGAGCGGCCGGATCGTCTCGGAGTCGACGATCACCAGCCACATCAATGCGGTGCGTAAAGCCATCGGCGATACGGGCGAAGAGCAGCGCCTTGTCCGCACGATTGCCCGTAAGGGTTACCGCTTCGTCGGGCACATCAACGTCGACAACAGCGAGCAAGCACGACACCCAGGCGTCGACGAACACGCGGCCTCCAGGCAAACGCCCTCCTCTGCGCTGCTTCTCCCGGACAAACCGTCGATTACGGTCTTGCCCTTCCAGAATCTGAGCGGCGATCCAGAGCAGGAATACTTCGCCGACGGCGTGGTAGAGGACATCATCGTCGCCCTTTCAAGGATCCGCTGGCTGTTCGTCATCGCGCGCAACTCGAGCTTCACCTACAAAGGTCAGGCGGTGGACATCCAGGGCATAGGTCAGACGCTGGGCGTTCGCTACGTGCTCGAAGGCAGCGTGCGCAAGTGCGGGAACAAGGTGCGCATCACCGGGCAACTCATCGACGCGACCAGTGGCACGCACCTCTGGGCGGAACGGTTCGAAGGCCTGATCGACGACATCTTCGAGTTGCAGGATCAAATCGCCGAAAGTGTCGTGGGTGCCATCGCGCCGCAACTGGAACGGGCAGAAATCGAACGCGCCAAACGCAAACCCACCGAAAGCCTGGACGCCTACGATTATTACTTGAGGGCCATGGCAAAACTGCACAGCGGCACCCGCGAAGCCATCGCAGATGCCCTGCCGATGTTCAACACAGCCATAGAACTCGACCCGGAATTCGCCTCAGCCTATGGCATGGCCGCCTGGTGCCACTTCTGGCGCAAGCTCAATGGCTGGATGAGCGACCGGCCTGCCGAAATCGCCGAAGGCACGCGGCTTGCGCGCCTGGCGGTGACACTCGGACGCGACGATGCCGTCGCGTTGACGCGCGGCGGACATGCGCTTGCTCATCTGGCCGGTGATGTCGATGGGGGCATAGCGCTGCTCGACAGGGCACGCCTGCTCAACCCTAACCTCGCCCCCGCCTGGTTCCTGGGCGGCGTCTTGCGCGCGCTGCGCGGTGAAACTGAAGGCGCCATCAAGGACTTGACCCATGCCGTTCGCTTGAGTCCGGTGGACCCCGAAATGTTCAGGATGCAGATTGGGATGTCGCTCGCGCACTTCTTCGCCGGCCGCTTCGACCTCGCTACGCAATGGGCGGAAAAAGCCTTGGGCAACCTACCCAATCTGCTGGCCCCGGTGGCCTTGGTGGCGGCCAGTTACGCGCTCAGCGGACGCATGGACAAAGCGAAGCAGGCCATGCAGCACCTGCGAGCGCTGGATCCGTTGTTGCGGGTTTCTAATCTGAGGGATTGGCTGCCTATTCAGCGTGCGGAGGACCTTGCACGGTTTACGGAGGGACTGCGGCGGGCGGGGTTGGAGGAGTGAGCTGGGGATGGCTGACCGTAGGAATGTCAGACAGTTGACCTCTTCAGGCAGAAAAGCGGTTTGCGTGTTAATCAGAACTGCCAAACCCACGAGACTCATGATCGGTAGACCGCTGAACGATTTAGCCAAACTGTTGAATCGACCGGTTGAATCCGCCCCCTAAAACGTCCCTTCATAACCGGTAGCCGCCAGTGCTAAATGAGTTTTTGCGATGGCCCGCGCAGCCAAAAAAATGGCCCGCATGCGGGCGGGCCAAATGGGGATTTTTCAAAGGAGCAAGGGTAATCTGCGCTCCAGTCTGTGAGCACTGCGTGAAAAACATGTCGCCGAAACGAAAGCATTCGGTCGAAGCAAACACACTACTGTTGCTGATGCAGGTATTTCTGAATGGCATCAATTTCAAGTTTGCTTGGCTTTACACCGTTGTCAGACTTGAAGCTAGCGCTAGCCCAATGCGGCATTGGCGCCTTCAGAGGCTTCCCATGGTCGTCGATACCGCTCAGCACGGCGCGCTCGAATACTTTTGATTTCCACTCACTGGCATCTCCGGCCAGCTTGGGCGCCGATCCTCCCGCGCCTCGAGGCCCGTGACAACCAACACAGTTATCTTGAAAAAGTACTTCTCCATCTGGCGGTGATGCCATGGCCGATGAGCAGGTGAGTAGGGCTATGAACGTCAGAAATGCGCATTTCATTTTAGGCTCCCGGCGACCCAACGATGACGTGAGCGGCTTAGGGGCGCTAAGTGAGAGCCTAGCAGCTGGCGAAGACTGCTACAGGACGGTGTCGTTCTTACTCGGTCAGGCGTTCGTATTGCCCGACCGGGTAAACGAGTACCGATCGATATCCGTCCGCAGCGTCCAGCCCTGACGTTGCCAATAGCGGGCCGCCGCCTCATTGGTCTTGAACACATCGAGATGGCACTTGAGGATACCGAGTGGCTCAAGACTCGACAGGCAACGCTCCACCAATGCATTCGCAATGCCCTGACGCCGAAACGCCGGCTCGACAATCAGGTGCTGCAAGTACCCTCGACGCCCGTCGTGGCCCGACATGATGCAACCGCACACCACACCGTCGACTTGCGCCACAAAGCTCAACCCCGGGTTGCGTTCCAGATAGCGGGCAGTGGATTCACGCGAGTCTGCGTCACGCAGCGAGACGCCGGGCGTGCGCCGCATCAGTTCGATGACGGTCTCGTAATCGTCCAGGGTCATGACACGAATGTTGAACATTGAGTGCGCCTGAAAGTGGGAATTGTCTGGCGCAGAAGCCTATCAGATGCGATTCCGACGGGCAGAATTGTATCGATCTGTATGTTCGCCGGCGATCTTACACAGCGATACACAACGGCCGGTTCCAGACACACACGCACGACATGAGGGTGCAAAAGTGCGCCACGTCGCAAGGACTTCCCTGAACCCGCGACCTGAACACACAAGCCCTATACCCTCAGCAGGAACTTGCCATGATCAATCAAATCGACACTGTGCTGTACACCGGCAAAACCCACACCACCGGTGGCCGTGACGGCCAGTCCAAAAGTTCGGACGCACGCCTGGACATCAAGCTGTCCCCGCCCGGTTCGTCGGGCAGCGGCACCAATCCGGAACAGTTGCTGGCGGCGGGTTGGTCGGCGTGTTTTATCGGTGCGATGGGTAAAGCGGCGGTCGCATTGAACGTGACACTTCCGAGCGACGTGGCCGTGGATACCGAAATCGACCTGGGCAAAACCGATAACGCTTTTTTCCTCCAGGCACGCCTCAATGTCAGCCTTCCAGGCCTGGATCCAGCCGTCGCCCGCGCCGTGGTGGACGCGGCTCATCAAACCTGCCCGTACTCCAAAGCGACCCGTGGCAACATCGATGTCGAGATCAATCTGGTGTGATCCGGCCCGCTGGAACAGCCTGCCTTTCGGGGTGGGCCGTGCCGATAGCAGTTTTCCGTCCTGCCGTGTTTTTCACAGGACGAAATCGGTCTAAAGAGCGCGCTTTACACTGCGCATGCTTTGCTATTCTGAAGGTGTAGGTGAAGACGCAGACTGATGCGCAAGCGGATAGCAAGGAGACGTGGGGCACGTCCCGAAGGGTACACGGTTAGAAAGATCTCCGCGCTGAGATCCAGCCCTTACGCCGTGTGAAGCAGAAGTACATAACACTGTTCTGTCAGAGTCCTGATAAACCTTGTAAGCCAGAAACCAGCACTGGCCACCTACTCGAAATCCGAAGCCCGCCTTGTGCGGGCTTCTTCGTCAACGCCCCCCCACCTATCAGCAGGACTCTGCGCTTACTGAACGTTTTTCAGCTTGACCACATCACCGGAGATTTTGGTGGTGTAACCGGTCAGGACCCAGGCCCAGAACCAGTTTTCCTGCACTTGGGTGTTGATCATCGCGTCGCCGCCCTTGGCTTTGATCGCCGCGTCTTGCGCGCGAACAAAACGGCTGTTCTGCCGGATCGGGATCACACCAAACAGCAACAGGCCGGTAGCGGATGCTTCGCTGTGGCCGAGGACGGTGTATTGGCTGGCGTCATAATGCTGGGTGTTCATCGGGGCACCGGTGCAACCCGCCAAAACCAGACCGAACAGAGCAACCGCGACAACTTTACTGAGGTACTTCACTGAAAAACTCCATGAGAATGTGCCCGGGATCCGTCTCTCGGGCGGCGCACACTCTAACGGAGGTGATGGCCAATTGGTACTACCCACAAAAAATTGCGCTGGTGTTCTCCCGATTTGTGCTCACTTGACCGGTTTACGCCGAGCGGCCGCCCGCGACAGGTTGAGCGCCACGGCGGACTTGATCAGTGCCTTCAACGCCTTTTCATCGAGCTTTTCGCCCTCATGCACATCAATGGCACGTCGGGTATTGCCTTCCAGGCTGGCATTGAACAGCTCTGCCGGATCCTCCAGCGCGGCGCCTTGGGCGAAGGTCATTTTGACCACGCTTTTGTAGGTCTCCCCGGTGCACAGGATCCCGGCGTGAGACCAGACCGGCACGCCCCGCCACTTCCATTCCTCGACCACCTCGGGATCGGCCTGACGGATCAACGTTCGAATGTGACCGAGCATCTCGCCCCGCCAATCGCCCAGTTCCTTGATTCTGTCGTCTATCAACGCCGAGGCGTCCTGCGTCACGGCAGCCTGTGCAACGGGCTCGTCCTTCTTCATACAGTGATCACCTGCTTCATGATGGTTTTGACCCGCCTCATGATAGTTGTCGCTCGTCCACCGCTCGAGCGTCACTGACTGACGGCGCCCCCGTCCGGCACGATCTGCGCACAGCGTTTCCTCTGCCACCGGCTTAATGCCAAAATGCAACGCTCAGGTCACCCGTCCAGCCCCTGCCCCGCGTCATGCAGTGCAACGAGAATCGATATGAACCCCCATTTTCAGATAAGTGATGCCCCTGAATCCCACGTCTCCCATCAGCCGCCGGCGGTCACAGCATGATTGAAGTCACTGAGGTTTCCATTGCGCAACTGCGTGCTGCGCTTGAATCCGGCCAGACCACGGCGGTCGAGTTGGTAGAGGCTTATCTCGCCAGGATCGATGCCTACGACGGCGCCGACACCCCTACCGCCCTCAACGCGGTGGTGGTTCGCAACCCCGACGCGCTCAAGGAAGCGCAAGCGTCGGATGCCCGTCGGGCCAAAGGCGAAACGCTGGGCCCGCTCGACGGCATCCCCTACACGGCCAAGGACAGCTATCTGGTGAAGGGGCTGACCGCCGCCTCCGGAAGCCCGGCCTTCGCCAATCTGATTGCCTATCGCGATGCGTTCACCATCGAACGCCTGCGCGGTGCCGGTGCCATCTGCCTGGGCAAGACCAACATGCCGCCCATGGCCAACGGCGGTATGCAGCGCGGGGTCTATGGTCGTGCCGAGAGCCCGTACAACGCGGACTACCTTACCGCGCCTTTCGCTTCGGGTTCGTCGAACGGTGCCGGCACCGCAACTGCTGCCAGTTTCGCCGCGTTCGGCCTTGCGGAAGAAACCTGGTCGAGTGGGCGCGGCCCAGCATCGAACAATGGCTTGTGCGCCTACACGCCCTCGCGCGGGGTGATTTCGGTGCGCGGTAACTGGCCGCTGACACCGACCATGGACGTGGTCGTGCCGTTCGCCCGGACCATGGCGGACCTGCTTGAGGTGCTCGACATTGTCGTGGCCGAAGACCCGGACACCCGCGGCGATCTGTGGCGGATGCAACCCTGGGTGCCGATTCCCAGTGTCTCCTCGGTGCGCCCCGCTTCCTATCATGACCTGGCCGCACAACCTGAGGCTCTCGCCGGCAAGCGTTTCGGCGTGCCGCGCATGTACATCAACAAAGATCTTGAAGCCGGCACCAGCGAGGCGCCGGGTATCGGCGGGCCGACCGGGCAGCGCATCAACACCCGCGCCTCGGTAATCGGTCTATGGGAAGCGGCTCGCAAGGCCCTCGAAGCCGCCGGCGCTGAAGTCGTCGAAGTCGATTTCCCGCTGGTCTCCAACTGCGAAGGCGACCGTCCGGGGGCACCGACCGTGTTCAATCGCGGCATCGTCTCCAAGGAGTTCCTGCACCACGAATTGTGGGACCTGACGGCCTGGGCGTTCGATGATTTCCTTCAGGCCAATGGCGATCCCAAACTGAATCGCCTGGTTGACGTCGACGGGCCGCTGATTTTCCCCCACGACCCCGGCACGCTGCCCAACCGCGAGGGCGATCTGGCGGCCGGCATGGACGAATATGTGCGGATGGCTGAACGCGGCATTACGCCGTGGAACGAGATCACCACCGTGCCTGATGGCTTGCGCGGGCTTGAACACACGCGGCGTATCGATCTTGAGCAATGGATGGATCGCCTGGGACTGGACGCGGTGCTGTTCCCGACCGTCGCCGACGTGGGCCCGGCGAACGCCGATGTCGATCCTGCGTCTGCGGACATTGCGTGGAGCAATGGCATTTGGGTCGCCAACGGCAACCTCGCCATCCGCCACCTCGGCGTTCCGACGGTCACGGTGCCGATGGGCGTGATGCCGGACATCGGCATGCCTGTCGGGCTGACGTTCGCCGGTCGCGCCTATGACGATTCGTCGCTGCTGCGCTTGGCGTCGGCGTTTGAAGCCACCGGGAGCAAACGCTTGATCCCGCCGCGCACCCCGCCGCTGCCAACCCAGCCGTAAACATTGAGCGGGATTGGTGCGCTACAGGCTCCAATCCCGCTCAATAATTCAGCCCTTGGCCGCCATTGCGGTGACTTCCACACGCATGCCTTCGACCGCCAAAGCGGCCACGCCCACAGCGGCGCGAACCGGCCACGGCTTGGCGAAGAAACGCTTGTAGACCTCGTTGAACGCGGCGCGATCAGCCATGTCGGTGAGGTAGATGGTCAGGTGCAACACCCGATCCATCGAACTGCCAGCCCCTTCCAGTGCTGACTTGAGCGCTTGCAGCGTGCATTCGCTCTGCTCGACGATGCCACCCAGTTCCAGACTGCCGTCGGCGCGGGTAGGGATCTGAGTGGAGACCAGCAGCCCACCAAAACCGGCAACGTCGGAGGAGATGGAGTCCTGGTCTGGATCAGGGATGAACGTGATGTCTTGGTTAGCCATGAGGATCTCGCGCTTGAGGTGAAAAGGGGCTGTTGCGTATCAGGCGCGCAGTTTACATCCATCTCATTTAATCGGGGCGCAGCAACCCGGAAGGAACCACCGTTTCGATCAGCCCGGTCGTCACGTCGTACACCAGCCCCGTCACCGTGAAACCACCCGGCAGGTTCGGATTGGCCTTCAGTGCCGCCACGTCAACCGCCACCGCTTTATAAGGGTCATCGATTTCAAGCGCCGCCAACTTGTCTGTCTCGACGCCCATGTGTCTGGCCATCGTCTCAAACAGCGCCGCGTTCACACAGTGCCTTGACCACGATACCAAGGGCGGCGAAGAAGTGAAGATCCTGCGCGACAATATGCCCTTTGGCAGTCCGGGTGCGGGCGAGTTTGGCACGTACTTCATCGGCTACGCCCGTTCGCCCGATCCCCTTGAACAGATGCTGGAGAACATGATTGTCGGCCGACCACCGGGCAATTATGTCCGCTTGCTGGATTTGCGCACTGCCTCCACTGGAGGCTTGTTTTTCATCCCTTCGGCAGACTTGCTGGAACAACTGGCGGACCTCAAGCCCTGAGCCGCGGGCGCAGCCTTCATGAATGACGGCTGCGCTCTGCTAGTTCGGATCGAGCAACCCGCCGCTCCAGTTGCGCGATACCCGGCTGCCGGTGAATTTCGCCACCACCGTGCCCTGCGGCACCAGCCGATCGCGATAACGGGTGACCATGCGCCCCGCTTGCTCGGCGACCAAAACCATCTCGGACGATGGATCGCCCGGCCGCCGCAGAATCCGCGCAAAGCGCTGCCCTTCTTCGACGAAATCCCCCAATTCTTTTTCAAAGATCAACACGCCGGGCTGCGGCGCCAGAATGGTTTCCATGTGGCCCATTTCCATCGCCTCGACGGGCCAGTCAACGGGTGCCTGCGCCTCATCGATGACCCCGCAGCCGCATAGCCAGACGTACAACCCTTCGGCGTCCTGCTCGGCAAACCGGTCGCTGACGTCGCCTTGCCCGCGCAACTCCAGTGTCGCCGCCATGCGTTGGTCGGTGACGCCGTCGCGCAGCCATGGCGCAATGAGGGTCTCTTCGAAAGAGCCATCGCCGCCGTCATCCCAGATGATCGCCACGTCCATTTTCATCGCGGCGGCCAATTCACGACCACGGGGCCAGAAACGGCGGTGGACGTAGAGGTAGGGCATTGCTTCGTCATCGGTGTGCAGGTCGAGCATCACGTCCGCCGGGGCCGCGAGCTGCACCAGTTTTTTTTGCCATTCCTGGACGTTGGTCGAGGGTTGGGCCATGGCGGCCGACTGGTCGAACCCGCGGTTGAAGTTATGCCCGGTAGCCTCATGAAAGCGACCGAGAAGGCGTCCTTGGCGAAACTGCCCGATGCCCAGCGGATTGGCTTGCGGCACCACCGTCACGCGGCCGTTGAGCCGCCCCTGGGCCTGGGCGACCTCAAGCTTCTGCATCAGCAGATGCAACACCAGCATCCCGGCGATTTCATCCGCATGCACCCCGGCCTGGAGGTGCACGGTCGGGCCGCTGCCATTGCCGTCGTAGCGCCACGCGCCGACCTGCACCGAGTCACCGTTGTTGTTGCGAACACTGAACGAAACATCCTGCGCCATCTGCTTGTCCTCCCGCGTCACGAACGTTAAAAACCGACACGTTGCCAAGGCCGAACTGGAGATTGAACGCACGTTCAACTAAGCTCGCCAACCAGGCAACACACCCAAGGAATCCTTGTGACAGTCCCTTCCACAAAAAACCGCCGCGCTGAACCGGACGAGCGTCGCGAAATGCTGGTGGCCGCCACCCTGCGCTGCCTGGTGCGCGACGGTCACGCCGGCATTTCCGTGCGCCGCATCGCCACCGAGGCCGGGGTGTCCGTGGGGTTGCTCAATCACCATTTCGGCAGCATCGATGCGTTGATTGCCGACACCTATCAAAAGATCGCCAGCGAGCTGACCACCGCCCTGCTCCAGGAGATCCAGCAGGCCGGCACGCCCGCGCAGAAGATGGACGCGTTCCTCACCGGTTCCTTCTCGCCTCGGGTCATGGACCCGCAATTGCTTGGGGTCTGGGTGGTGTTCTGGAGCCTGATCCGGCACTCAGAACACGTCAGCCAATCCCACGAAAAAAGCTACCGTGCCTACCTCGACCTGCTCCGCCAACTGCTGGATGACATGGCGGCCAGCGAAGGTTTCGTGATCCACGACACGCGCCTGGCTGCCATCGGCTTATCGGCGATGCTCGACGGTCTCTGGATCGAGTGGTGCCTGAACCCCGAAACCTTCAGCCCCGCCAACGGCCTCCACATCTGTCGCTGCTGGATAAAGGGGCTGCGACACGGAGCATTCAGCACCGACGACGTCCTGTGAGGGGTGACGGCCGAAGATCATCGCCAGGGTGCCGCTGACGGCGATCAGCCCGGCACCGACCATCAGCGACTCGTCCATCAGCGTGCCCCAGATCAGGCTCGACAAGAGGAACGCCCAGATCAGCCCGGTGTATTCGAACGGTGCGAGCAACGTGGCCGTGGCCCGCTGAAAACTGGCAAACAGCAGAAACTGGCCGATGCCGCCGACCAGCCCGGCGCCGAGCATCCCGACCCACGCGGGGGTGGGTGCGGGTGTGTAGGTCCAGGGCAACGCCACTGCCATGCAAATCACAAACACCACGTTGGTGATCAACATCTGTTCGAGCACGGACGTCTGCTCATCCACCTGGCGCAACTGGATGTAGGTGAACGCCCAGCACATCGCCGCCAACAACGTCAGCACCACCGGCACCGGATCAACCAGGTTGCTCGGGCGGCAGGCGATGATCACACCAACAAAACCGATGATCAGGCTAAGCCACTGCCAGCCGCTGGCGCGCTCCTTGAGAATCACCGCCGCCAGCACCGTGACCATGATCGGTGCGGAAAAATATAACGTGGTCATTTCCGCCAGGGTCAGGTCCCGGGCCGCCGTGTAATACAGCACCCAGGCAACAATCGACAACAACCCGCGCACCACCAGCAAGCGTCGGCTCGGCGAGCGCCAGGCGCGCTGGACCAAACGCAAATGCCCGGCCAGCAGACAGGCCAGGACCACCACAAGGGCGCGCCAGAACAGAATGCTGACCACCGAATAATCCGCCACCAGCCACTTGATGGCGGCGTCCTGCAGGGCCAGGAACGTATAACCCAAGGTGCACAGGCCAATGCCTTGCAACGACCGGTCAACCATCCTTGGCGTACTCATTACACCGACCTGCGCACGGGTGTCCCGCGCCGTTCGGCAAAGGCAAACAGCGCTTCGATCATGAACGTCAGGCAGACATACACGCCGGCCACCAACAGCAACGGTTGATAGACTTGCAGCGTTTGCGCCCGCACCACGTTGGCGGCGCCCAACAGATCGACAATCGCAATGGTCGAGGCCAGTGCGGTGGACTTCAGCAGCATCACGGTCTCCCCGGCCAGGGTCGGCAACAGCAGACGCAACGCCCTGGGCAAACGCACCCGCAGCAACGACTGGCGCGGGGTCATGCCAAACGCCGACGCCGCTTCCATTTCCCCTTTGGGCACCGCCAGCAACCCGCCGCGAATCACTTCGCCGACATAGGCCCCTACCGACACCACCAAGGCAAACACGATGTACCAGTAACCGTCGCGCAGGTATGGCCAGAGGAAGCTGCCGCGGATCAACGGGAACTGCGCAAACAGGCTGCCGAGGCCGTAGTAGAAGATGTAGATCTGGATCAGCAACGGCGTACCGCGCGTCACGCTGGTATAGAACAGGCTGACCTTGGCGATCACTTTGTTTTTCGAGATCCGGGCCAGCGCCACCAGCACTGCGAGCGCATAACCGAACACGCTGGAAATCAACAAAATGGTGATGGTCGTTTGCAGCCCCCGGCCCAACAGCGCCGCGTATTCAACTATCCACGCTGGAATCATTTCATTCACTCAGCCAAAGGCATCCAGCGACGGATGCGTCGCTCAAGCCGTCCCGACAGGTAGTTGGACACCAGCGTCACGGCGTAATACATCGCCGCGGCGGTGAGGTAGAACAACAGGTAGTGACGCGTCGAGCCCGCGCCTTGCTTGGCGGTGTACAGCAACTCGTTGGTGCCGACCACGCTGATCAATGCGCTGTCCTTGATCAGGTTGATCCACAGGTTGGCCATCCCGGCCATGGCGTAAGGCGCCATGATCGGCAGCGTGACCCGTCGGAACAGGCCGAAGCCGCTCAAGCCGAACGCTTTGCCTGCCTCGATCTGACCGAACGGAATAGCCTGGATCGCCGCCCGGAAAATCTCCGAGGCGTACGCGCCCTGCACCAGCCCCAGCACCACAATCGCCGCCAGCGGACCGCTGACATTCACCGTGTCGTAGCCCATCTGCGCCATCAGCGAATTGAGCAGCATCGAACCGACGTAGTACAGCAGCAGGATCAGCAACAACTCCGGAACCGCACGGAATAACGTGGTGTAACTGCGCATCAGTGCCGCGATCGGTTTCGGCGCGCCCAGCTTGAGGCAAGCCACCACCAGCCCGATCAGGAGCCCGAGCACAAACGCCCCGGCGGAAATCTGCAGGGTCATCCAGAGCCCTTTCAACAGCGCACTGCCCCATCCTTGTTCGCTGAAATTGATCAAATCGAACATTGCCGGCATTTTACTCTCCCGTTAAAGCACCACCGGACCTTGTGGGCGCGAGCAAGCTCGCGCCCACAAGGTTTTGCATCGGCCACAGGATCTCTATCAGAACGCCGGTTTCACGCTGGTGCCGAAGTAGTGTTGGGACAGGTCGTCATAGTCCTTGCTCGCCAGCAAGGTCTTGATCGCCGTGTCGAGTTTGGCCTTGAGCTCGGTGTCGTCCTTGCGCAAACCGGCGCCCACGCCTTTGCCAAAAATCGGGTCGTAAGGCACTGCGCCGAGGTAGGCCAGGTCCTTGGCATCCGGGGTCTGGACGAAGGCCGCCATGGCCGTGCCGTCCGCCATCATCAGGTCGATACGACCGGCAATCAGGTCGGCGTTGGCCGAGTCCTGCGTGTCGTAATACTTCACGTCGGCAATTTTTTCGTAGTACGTCTTCAGGTAACTGGCGCTCACCGTGGAGTTCTGCACCCCAATGGTTTTGCCCTTCAGGTCATCCGGGTACTTCTTAACAGACGCGTCCTTCGGCCCGACAATCGCGATCACCGAATCGTAGTAAGCCTTGCTGAAGGCGATCTGTTTTTCCCGTTCTTCAGTCACCGACATCGAGGAAAAAATCACGTCGATCTTCTTCGCCAGCAACGAAGGAATGATGCCGTCCCACGCCACTTCCTTGATTTCACACTCGGCTTTCATCTCGCTGCACAGCTTGTGGATCAGGTCGACTTCGAAGCCCTTCCACTCACCGTTGGCCTGTTTCTCGGTGTACGGCGGATAGGGTTCGGCCGCGACCGCGAACCTGATCGGTTGCGCCTGCGCCGCGCTCATGCCAGCCAGCAACAAGCAGGCCGCGCCGGTAAACCAGTTTGCCAAACGTCGATTTCCCATGATTTTTCCCCGTCTTTTTATGATGTTTTAGCGAGTCTGATGTGCGTTGACGAACTGTCGGCAACGTTCACTGCGTGGGTGTACGAACACTTCATCCGGCGAACCGGTTTCCTCGATCAGCCCTTGGTGCAAGTAGGCGACTTGGGAAGACACATCGCGGGCAAAGGCCATTTCATGGGTCACCAGGATCATGGTCCGGCCTTCTTCCGCGAGGGAGCGGATCACCCGCAGCACTTCGCCGACCAGTTCCGGGTCGAGTGCCGAGGTGGGTTCATCGAACAGCATGACCTTGGGCCGCATGGCCAGGGCCCGGGCGATGGCCACCCGTTGTTGCTGCCCCCCGGAGAGAAACGCCGGGTACTCGTTGCGCTTGGCCGCAAGCCCCACGCGTTCCAGCAAGGCTTCAGCCCGTTCAGTGGCTTCGGCACGGCTTTCACGCAGGACCTGGGTCGGCGCTTCGATGAGGTTTTCCAGCACCGTGCGATGGGGCCAGAGGTTAAAGTTCTGGAACACCATGCCCAGGCTCGAACGGATCCGCACCAGCTGTTTGGCGTCGGACACCAGTGGCGCGCCGGGACGGTCGTGGTTGAGCTTGATGCTTTCGCCGTCCACCAGAATGCGTCCCTGGTCCGGCACTTCGAGCATGTTGATGCAGCGCAGCAAGGTACTTTTGCCCGAGCCGCTGGCGCCGATCAGGGAGATCACATCGCCTTCGCGGGCCGTCAGCGAGACGCCCTTGAGCACTTCGATATTGCCGAAGCGTTTGTGCAGGCCATCGACTTCGATCATGGTCTTGGACGTGACGGGGACAACGGTGGCTTCGCAGGTGACGCGACTGATCACCGGTCGTGGCGCCTCACCTTTCAGCACCAGGACAAAATCGCGAATACGCTGACAGGCCTGGGCCAACCGCTCTTCTCCGAGGGTGAACGAGAGCCGCACAAAGCCTTGCGCCGGCTCGCCAAACGCCGCCGCATCGAGGACCGACACGCGCGCCTCGCGCAACAGGCGCCAGGCGAACTCCAGCGAAGTCAGCCCGGTGTCACGCACGTCCATCAACACGAACATGCCGGCATCGGGGTTGAGCACTGAAATACCCGGGCAGTTGGACAGACTCGTGACCACCAGATCACGCCGACGGCGATAGATGTCGCGCATGCCGTGGGTCACGTCTTCGTGGGCCTGCACCGCTTTCAGCGCCGCTTCCATGACAAACCCCGGCAAGCCATAGAGCATACTCAGCACCAGGGTTTCCGCGTGGGCGATCAAGGCTTCGTTGGCGACGATCCAGCCGATCCGCCAGCCGGTCATGGCATGGGATTTCGACAGACTGCCGACCACCACGCAGCGCTCGGCCATGCCCGGCAACGCCGCGAGGCTGAGGTGTTCGCGTTCGAAGGCGAGGCTTTCGTAGACTTCGTCGACCACCACCCACAGGTCATGTTCGATGGCGAGGTCGGCGATGGCTTGCAGCTCTTCGCGGTTGAGCACCACGCCGGTGGGGTTGTTCGGGTTGGAGAAGAAAATCGCCCGGGTGCGCGGGGTGATGGCCTTGGCCAACACGGCGGCATCGAGCCTGAAACCGCAATCCGCCGAGCACGGCACCCGCACCAGCGTGGCGCCGGAGGCCTTGAGGGTGGCCTCGTACGTCACGTACATCGGGTCCAGGGCAATCACTTCATCGCCCGTGTTGAGCAGGCACATCGAGGTGATGAACAACGCGTTCTGCGCCCCGGCCGCGACGATCACGTTCGGCGCTTGCACCTCACGGCCGAACAATGGGCTGTAGCGGTTGGCGATGGCTTCGCGCAAGGCCTGGCGACCGGCGATCTCGGTGTAGTGAGTGTCACCCTCGCGCAGCGCTTCGATGGCGGCATCGGTGATGAAATCGGGTGTGGGGAAATCCGGGTCACCGACGCTGAGAATGATCACATCCTCGCCACGGCGCTGGGCTTCAAAGGCTGCATTGTGAATATCCCAGGCGGCGACACCGTCGCCTGAAATCCGCTCAACAAAAGGTGAAAACCGCATGCCAGTGCCTCGTTCGAATTGAAGAAACGCCAGCCCGCGCTACCCGCCGGGGAGGTGGCCATCAACATAGTCGAAGCTGAACAGTCGTTCAACAGAAAAGTCGCGAAGGTTCGCGTTCAGCGTAAACAGGTCGTTTTCACGACAGTCGCGGCGTTTTCAGCACGGGGACATGGTGAGGATAATGGGAATCCCGAGAGGGTTTCCGGCCACGGAAGTTTAATAAGACGGGTACAACTTCTGAGTCAGCCTTATTAGATAAGTGCTGCACATTAGATAATTCCTTCACACGTGTAACACCAACAAGACACTTATAAAACCTGACACCTTCAACCTAGGCTAAACCTCAATAACATCAGCACTTCGTACCGACGCGCCTTTCTGAACACCCCCGAACCCCAAGGCCTTCACCCGCACCTTAGAAGTTCACCCCACTAGCAATGCTCTAAATTAAAAACAACTGACTCATTCCAATTAATCATAAAAAAGCCCAGTCGGATTTTGCTAATCGAATATGCTCAACTCAACGCACCAACAGGCAGTTAGTTCTCTTATCAAGCCGATGACAACAACCGCTTGTTCATGCAAATAACGCCAGCAGACATCACTTCAAGGAAATGGACATGAAGATCAAGATTCTGTGCGTGCATGGCATTGGCCATGAAGAAGCGGATGAGAGTTTCGAGCAATCCTGGAAACGGTCGATTACCACGGCGGTGCTGAGCGTGGCGCCGAATGCGGTGATCGAACTGGACTATTTCGAGTATGACGCGCGCTTTGCGTCCAGCGGTCTGGGCGCGCCGGAAATTGCCGAAGCGACGCTGCGTCTACTGACCAGCGCCGTCATCCATTCAGTCGGGGATCTGTTCCGGCGTGATCGCGGCATCGGGCAATTTCCTGATCGCCTGCGCTGGACGGCCGGCATGGTGGCGCAATGGACCGCGGACGAGGCGCTGCGAACCACGCTGCGTAAAGACCTCGCCACGCGCATCAACGACTCAGAACCGGATATCGTCTGTGCGCACAGCCTCGGAACACTGGTCGCCTATGACACGTTCCGTCGGGATCCGTCGCTGATGAACAAGCGCGTGCTGATCACGTTCGGCTCGCAGATTGCCAACCCCGCAGTACGCGAGACGTTCGGCGGACGTATCGAAGGCATTGACACGGCATACAAGTGGTACCACCTCTACAACGAACACGATCATGTGTTTACCGCACCGCTGTACCTGCGCGATGCCAACTTCACTCAAGTCATGACGCCTTTCGACAAACCGGGCGACGCGCTCAATCACGATGCAACGTACTACCTCGGTCACCCCGAAACCCGGTCCAATGTCTGGGGCCCGCTGTTACAGGTCGGCCTCGCCAGGGGGTTCGACAAACGTTTGCTCGCCGTCGACAAATCACTCGGTCTGGCCGTGCCAAAGGCACAAACCGCACGTCGTTCGAGAGACAAGGCGTTGCTGATCGGGATCAACAACTATCCCAACCCTTCGGACCGGCTCGAGGGTTGCGTCAATGACGTGTTCCTGATGAGTTCATTGCTGCAAGAATCGAACTTCTCTCCGGATGACATCCGCGTCGTGCTCGATGACCGCGCCACCACCGCCGGCATTCGCGATCGCCTGCACTGGTTGCTCGACGACGCCCAAGCGGGTGATCGCCGAGTGCTGTTCTACTCAGGGCACGGTGCGCAGATTCCCAATACCAATGCCGCCGGCGAGGCCGATCGCATCGATGAATGTCTGTGCCCCTGGGATTTCGACTGGACGCCGGAACACGCCATCGTCGACAACGACTTTCGCGACCTGTACATCCAGCTGCCGTACAACACACAGTTCATAACCATCTTCGATTGCTGCCACTCGGGCGGCATGACGCGTGAAGGCGCGCGGCGTGCCCGAGGGTTGACGCCACCGGATGACATCCGCCATCGCGCCCTGCGCTGGGAGGCCAGTCTGCAGATGTGGGTCGAGCGCGATTGGGTGAAAGAGGCGCGCAAGAACGCGCAGAAGGCAGAAGCCGCCAACACCGTGAGCAATCGCGACGGCATTCGCCGGGTCGGCCAGGCCATCGCGGTACGCGGGTACGACGACAAGCTCTACAACAGACGTCGCATCGCTTACAAACACGATGGCCCTTTTCTGCCGATCCTCATGTACGCCTGTGGCGAATCCCAACTGTCGTATGAGTACCGCCACGGCGTGATTTCGTACGGCGCGTTCACCTACGCGCTCGCCCAGACGCTGCGCTCATCCAAAAAGCGTCCGACATTCAATGCCTTGGTCCGCGCCACGGGCAAGCTCCTGGCCGAGCTGGGTTATGACCAGAAGCCGGCCATTGTCGGGCCGAAGGTTTTACTCGGCAAAGTCGTTCCATAAACCATCAACCACCACGCTGAAAATCAAACCGGGCGTCTTGAAGACGCCCGGTTTCTTATTGAGTGGGTCAAAATCAAATCGGCTCCTGCTCGCAACTGAGCTAACGTTGGCGAGGGACCTATCATCGAAACCTGACCTCTAATAAAAACAACCGAGGGTCGCGATCAGGCTATGAACATTCTTTACGACGAACGCGTCGACGGCGTTTTGCCCGAGGTCGACAAAGCCGCCCTGCTCCAGGCGTTACGAGCGCGCTTGCCGGATCTGGACATCCTGCATCAGCAAGAAGAGCTCAGACCGTATGAATGCGACGGGCTCTCCGCGTATCGCACCACGCCGCTGCTGGTGGTGTTGCCGCGCCACCTGGACGAAGTCCAGGGCATCCTTCAAGTCTGTCATGAGCGGCACGTCGCTGTGGTTGCCCGTGGCGCCGGCACCGGGTTGTCCGGCGGTGCACTGCCGCTGGAAAAAGGCGTGCTGCTGGTAATGGCGCGCTTCAACAACATCCTGCACATAGACCCCGCCGCCCGCACGGCGCGGGTTCAGCCGGGGGTGCGCAACCTGGCGATTTCCCAGGCCGCGGCGCCGTTTGGTTTGTATTACGCGCCGGATCCCTCCTCGCAGATTGCTTGCTCAATCGGCGGCAACGTCGCCGAAAACGCCGGTGGCGTGCATTGCCTCAAATACGGCCTGACCGTGCACAACCTGCTCAAAGTCGACATTCTGACCGTCGAGGGCGAACACCTGACGCTGGGCTCCGACGCGCTCGACTCGCCCGGTTTTGACCTGCTGGCCTTGTTCACCGGTTCCGAAGGCATGCTCGGGGTCATCACCGAAGTCACGGTGAAACTGCTGCCCAAACCGCAAACCGCCAAAGTGCTGCTGGCCGCCTTCGATTCCGTGGAAAAGGCCGGGCGCGCGGTGGGTGACATCATTGCCGCCGGCATCATCCCCGGCGGCCTGGAGATGATGGACAACCTGGCGATTCGCGCCGCCGAGGACTTCATCCACGCCGGCTACCCCGTCGACGCCGAAGCCATTTTGCTCTGTGAACTCGATGGCGTTGAAGCCGATGTCCATGATGATTGCGACCGCGTGCGCCAGGTGCTGGAACAGGCTGGCGCCACCGAAGTCCGCCAGGCCCGCGATGAAGCCGAGCGCGTGCGGTTCTGGGCCGGGCGCAAGAATGCCTTCCCGGCCGTCGGACGGCTGTCGCCGGATTACTACTGCATGGACGGCACGATCCCGCGCCGCGAACTGCCCGGTGTGTTGCGGGCTATCGCGACACTCTCGGATGAATATGGCCTGCGGGTGGCCAACGTGTTCCACGCCGGCGACGGCAACATGCACCCGCTGATTCTGTTCGACGCCAATCAACCGGGCGAGCTCGACCGCGCCGAAACCCTGGGCGGCAAGATCCTCGAACTGTGCGTGAAGGTCGGCGGTAGCATCACCGGTGAACACGGCGTGGGGCGGGAGAAAATCAATCAGATGTGCGCGCAGTTCAACAGCGATGAGCTGACCGTGTTCCATGCGGTCAAAGCGGCCTTCGATCCTGGCGGCCTGCTCAACCCCGGCAAGAACATTCCGACCCTGCACCGCTGCGCCGAGTTTGGCGCGATGCACGTGCATATGGGGCAGTTGCCCTTCCCTGATCTGGAGCGCTTCTGATGCGTAGCGAACACGACATGGATGACAGTGCCGCGCTGCTGGAGCAGGTCAACCAGGCGCTGCAAAACGCCACGCCGTTGCGCATTCAGGGCTCCAACAGCAAGGCATTCCTGGGACGGATCGTTGCCGGTGAGGTGCTCGACACGCGCACCCACCGGGGCATCGTCAGCTATGACCCGACCGAACTGGTGATCACCGTCCGCTGCGGCACACCGTTGTCAGAACTGGCTGAGGTATTGGACCACGCACAGCAGATGCTGCCGTGTGAACCGCCCTCCTTCGGCGAAGGCGCCACCGTCGGCGGCATGATTGCTTGCGGCTTGTCGGGGCCTCGACGCCCGTGGTCAGGCTCGGTCAGGGACTTTGTCCTCGGCACACGGGTGATCACCGGGCATGGCAAGCATCTGCGCTTCGGAGGCGAAGTCATGAAGAACGTCGCCGGTTACGACCTGTCGCGCCTGATGGTCGGCAGTTACGGATCGCTGGGGGTGGTGACTGAAGTGTCACTCAAAGTCCTGCCCAAACCGCGTCAATGCCTGAGCATCAGCCTGGACATGGACAGTGACCGCGCCCTGCTGCGCCTCGCGGAATGGGGCCAGCAGCCCTTGCCGATCAGCGCCGCGTGCCACGACGGGCAACGCCTGCACCTGCGGCTTGAGGGTGGCGAAGGCTCGGTGGCGGCGGCCCATGATCGATTGGGCGGCGAGCGGCTGGACGCGAACTATTGGGCGGACCTCAACGAACATCGACTGAGTTTCTTTGATGAGGACCAACCCCTTTGGCGGTTGTCCCTGCCCCACAACACACCCCGACTGTCTTTGCCCGGCGTTCAACTGATCGATTGGGGCGGCGCACAGCGCTGGCTCAAATCCGAGGCGCAAGCCTCGTTCATTCGCAAGATCGTCGGCGAGGTCGGCGGGCATGTGACCTGCTACAGCCATGGCCTGATCGAAAGCCCGTTCCAACCGCTGCCGGCTGCACTGATGCGCTATCACCAGAACCTGAAGCAGCAACTTGACCCACGGGGCATTTTCAACCCCGGTCGCCTGTACGCGGAGTGTTGACCCATGCAAACCACGCTCAGCGACCAGGCCCGCCAGCTGCCCCGCGCCGAAGAAGCCGAACGCATTCTGCGCACCTGTGTGCATTGCGGTTTTTGCAATGCGACCTGCCCGACTTATCAATTGCTCGGCGATGAACTGGATGGCCCGCGAGGTCGCATCTACCTGATCAAGCAGGTGCTGGAAGGCAACGAAGTCACGCAAAAAACCCAGCAGCATCTGGACCGTTGCCTGTCATGCCGCAACTGCGAAACCACCTGCCCGTCCGGCGTCGATTACCACAACTTGCTCGACATCGGACGCGCAGTGGTGGACGCCGCCGTACCGCGCCCACTCGAGCAGCGTTTATTGCGCGAAGGGTTGCGCCGCGTGGTACCCAACCCGGGATTGTTCAAAGCGCTGGTGAGCGGTGGCCAGGTGTTCCGTGCCTTGTTGCCGAACACCCTGCAAGCCAAGTTGCCTCGCCGTGTGTACCCGGCCAAACCACGCCCGACGGTGCGCCACGCCAGGCAAGTGCTGATACTCGAAGGTTGCGTGCAGCCGGGGCTGTCGCCCAACACCAACGCCGCCACTGCGCGGGTGCTGGATCGACTCGGTATCAGCGTCATACCCACCCGCGAAGCCGGGTGCTGCGGCGCCGTCGATTATCACCTCGACGCCCAGGTGGCCGGCCTTGATCGCGCACGGCACAACATCGATGCGTGGTGGCCGGCGATTGAAAACGGTGCCGAAGCGATTGTGCAAACCGCCAGCGGTTGCGGTGCGTTCATCAAGGACTATGGGCATTTGCTGCGCAGCGATCCGGCCTATGCCGAGAAGGCGCAAAAGGTCAGCGCACTGGCCAGGGACCTGGTCGAAGTGCTGCGCGATGAACCGCTGGAAACCCTCGGTATCCACAGCGACCAGCGCCTGGCGTTCCATTGCCCCTGCACCTTGCAGCACGCGCAAAAACTGGGCGGCGCGGTTGAGGCGCTGCTGACACGTCTGGGTTTTAACCTCACGCCCGTACCTGACGGCCATTTGTGCTGCGGCTCGGCGGGCACCTATTCGCTGACTCAACCGGAACTGTCCCGGCAACTGCGCGACAACAAGCTCAATGCGCTGGAGAGCGGGCATCCCGAAATCATTGTCACCGCCAATATCGGCTGTCAGTCCCACCTCGACGGCGCGGGTCGAACCCCGGTCCGGCACTGGATTGAACTGGTGGAAGCCGCCCTGCCCTGATCACCCTCTGGAGCAATCGCCATGAAGCGTAAAGCCATACTGAGTCAGGCCGAAGTCAGCCAGATCCTCACCGCCGCCCGCACCGAAGCACAGAACAATCAATGGGCCGTAACCATTGTGATTGTCGATGACGGTGGCCATCCCCTGGCGCTCGAACGCCTCGACGGGTGCGCGGCCAGCAGCGCCTACATCGCCACTGAAAAAGCCCGCACCTCGGCCTTGGGCCGGCGTGAGTCGAAAGGTTATGAAGACATGGTCAACGGCGGACGCTTCGCCTTTTTATCGGCGCCGTTGCTGACGTCCCTTGAAGGTGGCGTGCCGATTATTTACGACGGCCAGGTGATCGGCGCGATCGGCGTGTCCGGGGTCAAGGCTGAACAGGATGCACAAGTGGCCAAGGCCGGGGCGCAGTGCATCAAGTAATCCGCAAACAACACAACCCCTGTAGCAGCCGGACGCAGGCTTCGCCAGCGGCTACAAAGTGCGTTCGTGCTCGGTTACTTGCGCGCCAGCTTGTACCGAATGCACTCTTCATAAAAGCTCTGCCGCACCGCAGCCGGTTTGAACCGCGACGGACTGTCGTAGGTCTGCTCGGTAATGCCCATGGCCATCATGTGCATCCACGGTTTGTTGAATTTGTAGGTCTGAATCTTCTTGCGAGCGGCATACAGCGACACCCCGGACAACTTCAGCTCCTGGGCCCTGGCCGCCGTCCCCGCGCCCCAGTCGCACATATATCGGTCATTGGCCACCAACTCCCTGGCCTGGGCCGCACCGGCCATGCTCGCCAGGGTAAACGAGATCATCGTGATCGCTACATTGCGCAATTGCATTCCGCCTAACCACCTGAAAATAAAGTGATTTTGGCGACTGTTTTGCGCCAGCGGGGCCAGCAGTTTGCCTTATCTGCACCTAATAACCGCATTCGGACTCAATGGGCCGGGATCAGCCCCGAGCCCATGTGGTTTTTTTTAGCGCAGCGCCGCCTTCAAGTCATTGACCCGCTCGTTCCAGGTGAAGTGATAGACGTTGACGGGCGGCAACGGATGACATTTACCGTTATCCGCGTCGGCCCCCACAATCGACCACTGGGCACGCGAGGTTTCGCCCAACTCACGGGCGGTCTGGGGATTGAAACACTTCTCCAGCTCCTCGTCGGGGACCAGCGCGTACGCCTTGGGATGGTCGCGCAGCCATTGTGCGGCTTGCTCGATGGAGGAGCCGGCCATGCCGAAATGCACAATCGGCTGCCGGGCGTACAACCAGTGACCCTCACGCCAGTCGACCAGCACCAGTTCTGCGCCACCGGTCATGGTCGCGGCCTGCGCCATGATCGCGTTATGCGGGTTGGCACCGTCCCTGACCGGTTCGATGAAACCACGGGCGAACCACAGCGCAAACCAGATCACCGCCACCACCTGGAACACCTGACGACCGCGTGGGCGCTGGCTGAACCAGCGTTTGAGCAGCCAGGGAATCAGCGGTGCCGCCACCAACACCAACCCTGGAAGCGCCGGGTAGATGTACAACTTGCGCTTGCCGCTGCTGATGCAGAAAAACAGCACCACCAGCAGGACCCACCCCAGCAGCACCAACACCCGGCCGTCATGCTTTTGCAACTGCCGACGCCACGCCGGCACCAGCCACGGCAACGCCAGCACCAGCGGCAGCCAGTATTGCGGGATCACGTAAACGAAGAAGTACCAGAACGGTTCACGATGGTCCCAGGCCGCGGCATATCGCCCTGCGGTTTGACGCAGCAATATTTCCTTGGCATAGGCGATTTCCTCGGCGCCGCCATTGAGCACGATGGACAACGCCAGGGGCAGCAACCAGATCGCCGTGGCGCCCAACATCACCGCCAGTCCCAGCCACCACTTGCGCGCCTCCCCCGGCATCGCCACCACGCCAGGCCAGTCTTTGCGCACCGCATAGGCATACGGAATCAACATCAGCGCCGGGACAAACCCGACCCCCTTGGTGATTACGCCCACGCCCATGGCCGCGCAGCCGATGTAAAACCAGCGCCAGGCCGGGCCAAGCAACAAATGACGCGTGAGACCGTAGAGGCCGACCGAGGTAAACAGCACCAAAAAGCTGTCGATCTGGCCGGTCTGCAAGATGCTGTAGGTTTGATAGGTGGCCAGGTACAACAGGGCCGCGATCCGGCCGATGCGCTGGTTCCACAGGCGTCGGCCAAGGTCGTAAACCACTGCGGTGACTGTCACACCGGACAACAGGCCCGGAATATAAAGGGCAATCGCAGGCTTCCCGGTCAGCCAAGTGAAGAACGCCACGGTCCACATGAAAATCGGCGGCTTGTCGCCGTAGATCTCTGCCGCCCGGTGCGGAATCAGCCACGCGTTGTTGTGCAACATTTCCAGGGCCACGCCGAGGAATCGTTCCTCGTCGACATTCTGCGGCTGACGCAGCCCCAACCCGGCGCCGATCAGCAGCAGGGCCAGCAACATCAAGCCCAGGCACTCGACGCCGGGCGATAGCGTTCTACGCATGACTCATTCCTTAGCGGGGGTGCTTTTGGCAATCAGTTGCAAATTGCGCAGGTAGACGATCGAGCCAAATGCCTGACCGGCGATAAACACAGGGTCCTGGCGGTAAATGGCGTACGCGAGCAGCAACGTGCTGCCGACGATGCTCAAGTACCAGAAACTCGTCGGGATCACGCTGCGCTTCTGGTATTCGCTGTACAACCATTGCAGGACAAAGCGGCCGGTGAAGGCGATCTGGCCAATGAAACCGACCGCCAGCCACAGGGCTTCGCGGGAGAGGTTCATCCTTCGATCTCCTGCGCCTTGGTGTTCAAGCGCGTGCGTTTGATCAGCCACCAGACCCCGAACAGATCAAGAATGCCCACCAGAGCCCGGTCGAGGTTGCCGTACTTGGACACCCCGGCGGTACGCGGACGATGGTTGACCGGGTGGACGATCATGCGGCCGTTGTGACGCTGGATCAGCGCGGGCAGAAACCGGTGCATATGGTCGAAGTACGGCAAGCGCAGAAATGCCGCCCGCTCGATCAGCTTCAACCCGCAACCGGTGTCCGGCGTGGCATCGTTGAGCATGCGCCGGCGCAGTCCGTTGGCGAAGCGCGAGGCCCAGCGTTTACTGGCGGTGTCGCGGCGATTAACCCGGTGACCGGCCACCAGTTGAACATCGACCGGACCGTGACCGCCCCGCACCAGTTGCAACATGCCGGGAATGTCCGCCGGGTCGTTCTGGCCGTCACCATCGAGCGTCGCCAGCCACTGCCCGCGCGCGGCGAGCGCGGCATGGTAAAGCGAGGTGCTTTGGCCCAGCGAACGCTCATGGCACAGAATGCGCAGCGTGCTCAAACCGCTGTTTTTGATCTGTTGCAGTTCGTGCAGGGTGGCATCGGTGCTGCCATCGTCGACGACGATGATTTCGTACGCTTCATCCGCCAACGCCACACGGATTTCCTCAATCAAAGGCTTGAGGTTATTGGTTTCGTTTTTCGCCGGAATCAGTACCGATACGAAAATGTCTTGGCTCATAGGGTTCTCCCCCCGCTAATGGTTGTTCTCAAGGGTGAA
This sequence comes from Pseudomonas sp. SIMBA_041, assembly GCF_046535095.1. Lineage (NCBI taxonomy): Bacteria > Pseudomonadati > Pseudomonadota > Gammaproteobacteria > Pseudomonadales > Pseudomonadaceae > Pseudomonas > Pseudomonas sp. SIMBA_041. The sequence goes on along the minus strand of NZ_JAWRXJ010000011.1, from coordinate 111,266 downwards.
CGCTTCATCGCTGATAAAAGTGCCGATACCACTTCACAAACTCCGCCACACCGGTCTCGACTGCCACTTGCGGGCGGAAGTCGACCCAATCCGCCAACGCCGACACATCGGCCCAGGTCTTGATCACATCGCCCGCTTGCAGCGGCAAATAGTTGCGCCGCGCCTTGATGCCCAGCACGTTTTCCAGACACTCGACGAACGCCAGCAACGGCATGGGTTCGCCCCGTCCGATGTTGAAAATGCGATTGAGGCCTTCGCCGGCACTGTCCGCCAACGGCGGTTTGGGCCGCAGGCGCACGATACTTTCGACGATGTCATCGATGTAGGTGAAGTCCCGCGCCATCTCGCCGTGGTTATAGATGTCGATCGGTTCGTCGTTGAGCATCGCTCGGGTGAACTTGAACAGCGCCATGTCCGGCCGCCCCCAGGGCCCGTAAACGGTGAAAAACCGTAGGCCACTGGCGCGGATTCCGTAGAGATGGCAATAGCTGTGCGCGAGCAGTTCATTGGCGCGCTTGCTGGCGGCATATAGCGAAACCGGATGCTCGACGGCGTCTTCGACACTGAACGGCATTTTGCTGTTGGTGCCATACACCGAGCTGCTCGACGCGTAGATCAAATGCTCCGGGCGATGGTGCCGGCAGGCTTCCAGCACATTCACAAACCCCACCAGGTTCGATTGCGCGTAGACGTCGGGATTGTCCAGCGAATAGCGAACGCCGGCCTGGGCGGCCAGATGCACGACCTCGGTGAATCGATGCTCCTGAAACAGCCCCATCAGGGCCGCTTTATCAACAATATCCAGTCGCTGGAAGCGAAAACCCGGCAACGACTCCAACTCTTTGAGCCGTGCCTGTTTGAGTTCTACGCTGTAGTAGTCGTTGAGGTTATCGATACCGACGACATCAAGACCTTGCTGGCACAGCCGTTTAACCGTGTGATAGCCAATAAAACCGGCAGCGCCGGTAACCAGAACAGTCATAGCACCTCATTATTATTCGAAGCCCGATTCAACTTCATGCCCGGCACCATTGATAAGTCCTTGAGGCCCGTGACATCGTTGACACGCTGCCCCGTTACCTTGCCTGCCCAATGGTGAAATTTTGTTACATATTTATTTAATTTGTATGAAGGCAACAAGAGTGCGAAATCGCGTTTTAGCGCTACTGATAAGCCTTGTCATTTGCGGCATGGCCCATGCCGAATCAAGGCCTGAAAACATGGTGTATTTGCGCACCATCGACCCGAGCATCGAACAGGACATGCGCTACGCCAGTGCCCACAATTTCACCGGGCACCGGCTCGACGGTTATGACGCGGCCGAATGCCTGTTGTCCGTCGACACCGCCAAGGCCCTCGCCCGGGTCCAGGCGGAATTGCGCACTCAAGGCTACGGTTTGAAGGTGTTCGACTGCTATCGACCCAGCCGCGCCGTCGCCGACATGGGGCGCTTCGCGACAGAACCGGGTGACCCGCGCAAGGCCGAGTTCTATCCGCGCGTGGACAAGCAGGACTTCTGGCGTTTGGGCTATGTGGCGCGGGTGTCGGGACACTCCAAAGGCTCAACCGTAGACCTGACGCTGATCGGCCCGGATGCGCTGCCCGCCGACACCTGGACCCCGACGGCGACGCAAGTCGATTGCACCGCGCCCTATGACCAGCGCTGGCACGACGGCGCCCTGGATATGGGCACCGGTTTCGATTGCTTCGACGAGCGCGCACATACCGCCAACCCGACGATCAACGCCACCGCCAAGGGCAACCGTCAACGTCTGAGCAGTGCCATGGAGAAAGAAGGGTTTGCCGGGTATTCGAAGGAATGGTGGCATTTCACATTCAGTGGCGAGGGCGCGCCGAAGGACGTGATGGATTTCCCGATCACACCGATGAGCGCCAGCGACACGGTCGGCAGCAGTGGTCAGTTGATTGTGGTCACCAGCAAAAACTGGGATGACATTCAGGGCACCGCTCAGCGCTATGAACGTGACGGGAAAACCTTTCGAAAATACGGCGATGCCTTTCCCGTCGTGGTCGGCAAAAACGGCATGGGCTGGGGCAAAGGCGTGAGCAGTGTGGGTGATGTTGAAGGCCCGATCAAACGCGAAGGCGATGGAAAAGCACCGGCGGGAATCTTCAAACTGGGCACGGCGTTTGGTTTCAACAACACGGTCGACACCCACTTGCCTTACCTCGCGCTGACACCGACCACCGAATGCGTGGATGACAGCCAATCCAGTCACTACAACAAACTGGTCGACGGCGCAGCGACAGCTACAGACTGGAGCAGCTCGGAACACATGCGTAACGAAGAGGGGTATCGCCAAGGCATTTTCATCGAGCACAACACCTCGGCCACAGCCGGTTCGGGTTCGTGCATTTTCTTCCACATCTGGCGCGGCCCCGCGTCACCCACAGCGGGCTGTACGGCCATGGATCAGGGAGATATTGCTGCGTTGCTCAAGTGGCTCGACCCTCGCGAGTCGCCATTGCTGGTGCAGATGCCGGAGGCGCAGTACGAGCAGTTTCGTGAGGCGTGGGCGTTGCCGTGATGTGGGTGGGGGTGCATGACCACCACCCTTCTCAACCCTGCTTCAAATCAAGGCAATACGTGTAATACCCCCCATCACGCACATACCCCAACGACTCATACAACCGCTGCGCACCCACATTGTCGGTGGCGGTTTCCAGCACCATGCCCTTGGCACCGCTCAACACCGCAAAGGCACGGGCGGTGTTCATCAGCAACGTTCCCACCCCTAGCCCGCGGGCCTCGGGGGTGGTGAACAGGTCGCTGAGCAACCAGGTGCGGTGGGCGTCGATGGAGGAAAACGTCGGGTACAACTGCACGAAACCCAACGCGTGGCCCGCGGCGTCTTCGGCGAGGAAAATCACCGATTCGTCCCGGGCAATGCGTTCGGCGATGAAGTCCCGGGACTGGGTCGGGTTCGAGGGCTGGCCGTAAAAGCCTCGGTAGGCGTCGAAGAGGCGCGCCACCTTGTCGAGGTGGCTGGCGTCGGCGCGCAGGGCTTTTACGTCCATTTCGGGATCCCTCGAAGGTTGGATTACTTGGGCTGCGCCACAGTGCGCAAGTACGGTTTGATGGTTTTGAAACCGTCCGGGTATTTTTTCCGCGCATCTTCATCGGACACCGATGTCGGGATGATCACGTCTTCGCCCGGACGCCAGTTCACCGGCGTGGCGACGGTGTGCTTGGCGTTCAATTGCAGAGAATCGAGCAGACGCAGTACTTCATCGAAGTTGCGCCCGGCACTCATCGGGTAGATGAGCATGGCCTTGACCTTTTTGTCCGGGCCAATGATGAACACCGAACGCACGGTGGCGTTGTCGGCGGCGGTGCGGGTGCCGCCACTGGCATTCGGGTGGATCATGTCGTAGAGCTTCGCCACCACCAGGTTTTCGTCACCGATCATCGGGTAGTTGACCGCGTGCCCCTGGGTTTCTTCGATGTCCTTGGCCCAGCTTGCATGGTTGCTGACCGGGTCGACGCTGAGGCCGACGATCTTGGTGTTGCGCTTGTCGAACTCAGGCTTGAGCCCGGCCATATAGCCCAGTTCGGTGGTGCACACCGGGGTGAAGTCCTTGGGGTGCGAAAACAGGATGGCCCACTTGTCGCCAATCCATTCGTGGAAATGCAGCGTGCCTTCGGTGCTCTCGACGGTAAAGTCCGGTGCCTCGTCGCCAATGCGGATTGCCATGTTCGTTCTCCTTACTGTGGGGTCGTAGGGAAAACCGTCGGAATGCTGGGTGCGTCTCCAACGGCATTCAGGATCGGTGTTGAACCTGCCAACGCGGATCAGTATAGGAGACGCTGCAAGACAAGGCCGTTACCGCTAAAACCCGCCTGAAAAACACAAAAAGCCAGATCGACTCGGCGTCGACCTGGCTGTTGTTGAGCAAAAAACCAGGGCATTAAACCCGGACGTTACGCCCCGGCAACGTCGAGCGCTGGCTGTTTTCCCAATTCTCCACCAAGCCAACCGGTGCATCCGAGGCCGGCAGCATGTTGCGTCCGCGCACCAGATCGCTGGCGCGCTCGGCGAGCATGATGGTCGGCGCGTTGAGGTTGCCGTTCGGCTCGGTCGGGAACACCGACGAGTCGATCACGCGCAACCCGGCGATGCCATGCACACGCAACTCGGAATCCACCACCGCCATGTCGTCCTCGCCCATGCGGCACGAGCCGCACGGATGGTAGGTGCTTTCGAGGTTTTCCCGCACGAAGGCGTCCAGCTCTTCATCGGTGTTCACCCGCGGGCCGGGGGCGATTTCGCCGTCGCGGAAACGGTCCATCGCTTTCTGGCCGATGATCTCCCGGGTCAGGCGGATGCAGCGGCGGAAGCCTTCGCGGTCTTCTTCCCGTTGCAGGTAGTTGAACTGGATCTGCGGGTGCTCGTACGGGTCCGCCGAACGGGCGCGCACGTAGCCGCGGCTCTTGGGTTTGTTCGGCCCGGTGAGCACCATGAAGCCGTGGCCCTTGATCGGTTTGTTGCCGTCATAACGCATGGCGGCGGGCAGAAAATGGAACTGGATGTCCGGCCAGCGCAGGCCCTTGTCCGAGCGAATGAAACCTCCGGCCTCAAAATGGTTGGTGGCGCCGAGCCCGTCCTTGAACAGCAGCCAGCGCAGACCGATCATCAGTTTGCTCAGCGGGTCCATTTTGCTGTTGAGGGTCACCGGTTCCTTGCAGCCGAACTGGATGTACACCTCGGCGTGATCCTGCAGGTTCTCCCCTACCCCCGGCAGGTCATGGCGCACGCCGATCCCGGCTTTGCGCAGGACCTCGGCCGGACCGATACCGGAGCGTTGCAGCAGGTGCGGCGAACCGATGGGGCCGGAAGAAATCAGCACTTCGCGGTGGCAGTAAACCTGGTGCGTCTGGCCATCGTGGTCGTACATGACGCCAACCGCCCGTTTGCCTTCAAGGAGGATCTGGCGGGTCATCGCGTGGGTGATCACCGTCAGGTTCGGACGGCCCATGGCCGGGCGCAAATAGGCGTTGGCCGTGGAGCAGCGTACGCCGTTTTTCACCGTCATGTGCATGGCGCCGAACCCTTCCTGCATGTAGCCGTTGCAGTCTTCGGTCTTGATGTAACCGGCTTCGGCACCGGCTTCGACCCACGCCCCATACAGCGGGTTTTTCATGTGGTTGCCGTTGGTGGTGTGCAGCGGCCCGGTGCCGCCGCGATAGCCGTCGCCACCCTCCTCGTAATGTTCTGCCCGTTTGAAGTACGGCAGGCAATTACGGTAGCCCCAGCCCTGGGCACCGAGGGATTCCCACTCATCGAAGTCGTAGGCGTGGCCACGGATGTAGACCAGGCCGTTGATCGACGAAGAACCGCCCAGCACCTTGCCGCGTGGACAGTGGATGCGCCGCCCGTTGAGGAACGGCTCTGGCTCGGTTTCGTAGCGCCAGTTGTATTTCTTGGTGTTCATCGGGATCGAGAAGGCGCTCGGCATCTGGATCACCACACTGCGGTCGCTGCCACCGAATTCCAGCACCAACACCGAAGTAGCCGGGTCTTCGCTCAAGCGGTTGGCCAACACACAGCCCGCGGAGCCGGCGCCAATGATGATGTAGTCGTATTTTTGCGTAGCCATGGTTATCTCCCGGCCGTCGATTCGTTGAACACTGGGGACGGGCGATGGGTCAGCGAGTCGCCAGTGGTGTATTGCGGAGAGGTTTTCTCGATGTGCTGGATCACGGTTTCTTCACGCTTGAGATCAATCGAGCGGCTGAACCAGTAGTACACCAGCCCCGAAACGATCAGCCCGACCAGCCAGGCGATGTCGATGCTGCCCAGGGCTTTGGCGAGGGGGCCGACATAGACCTCGCGCTGCTCGACGCCGTCGTAGATGTAGAAGAACGGAATCATCGACACGAAACCGATGGCGTACGCGGCGATGCCACGCAGGCCCCAGTTGCCGTAGATGTTGCCGTGGGGCATGAAGAAGTGCGGGATGGCATAGCGGCCCTTGCGCACGAAGAAGTAGTCCGTCAGGTTGACCGAGGTCCAGGGCACGAGGAAGTACAGCATCACCACCAGGTAGATCCCCAGCACCGACAAGCCTTTGCCCGAACTCTGGATGCTCAGCGCCACGCCGAGTTGCAGCAGGATCACAAAACCAATCGCCAGGATGCGGGCCTTGCGGGTTGGTTCGATGTGCTTGATGGAGTCGACGCAGGTCAACGTGGTCAGTTTCGCGCTGTAGATGTTCATCGCGATCACCGGCAGGAACGCCAGGATCGTGATCACCACCACCGCGGTGCCGATCAGTGGCGAGACGACGTTGCCGACCTGACCGAGGGCGACCAGCACGTCCGTGGAATGCAGGTGATCCGCCAACCAGCCACCCACCGAAATCATCCATGCGCCGGACAACGAGGCGCCAAGAAACACCACGGCAATCAGCTTGCCGCTGGAGGTGTTCTTCGGCAGGTAACGGGAATAGTCGGACACGTACGGGGCGTAAGCGATGTTGTAACTGGCCGCCGCCGCGAACTGGGCGATGAACCCGGTCCAGTTGAAGCCCAACGGCGCTGGCGCGACTTCTCCCGCAGCCAGTACCGGCATCGCGGCATCCGGTACCCAGCCCATCAGCACCGCCAGCGTCACCAGGCCGTACAGCGGAATCGACAGGTACAACGCCCATTTGAAACTGCGGTGCATCCAGTCATGACCGAGGATCGCCAGGACTGCCGCCGGTATCGTCACCGCCACCGCAATCGCCCAGGGATGAAAGCCGAATAGCGTGTGCAAACCCTGCATCATCAACACCAGGTTGACGATGTTGAACCCGGCAAACACAAACAGCGTCGCCAGCAACACGAGGATCACACCGCGATAGCCGAACTGCGCCCGCGACTGGATCATTTGCGGCAAGCCCAGGTGCGGGCCCTGTGAACCATGGAACGCCATGAACAGTGTGCCGAACATGATGCCCAGCGTGCCGGCGAGTGTGGTCCAGAGCGCGGTCAGGCCGACGCTTGGGCCGACGAAGCCGATGGTCATGGTGAAGAAAGTGAAATTGCCGAGGAACCAGAACGGGCCTTGGCTCGCCAGTTTGTCGGTGCGTTCGTGTTCCGGGATGAAGTCGATCGAATGGCTTTCGACGATGGGTTTATCGTCGAGGAGCGACACGCTAGGAGCGGCTTTGGCGTCAGTGTTCATGATGGACTCTTATTGTTGGAAGATCATGACGGAACTGCATTCCTTGCGATGAGCACCTTGAGGCGAGGGAGCTTGCTCCCTCTCCACGGGTGCCGCGTGCTTAAGGCAACGTGATCCAGACGGCCTTTGTCTCGAGCAGGTAATCGAGCTGCTCGGCGCCCAGGTCCTTGCCGAAACCGGACTGTTTGTAGCCACCGAACGGCATCGACGGATCGAGGGTGCCGTGGGCGTTGACGTAGACCGAACCGGCCTTCAACCGTGGGATCAGGCTGTGCACCTTGCCCAGGTCGTTGGAGTACAGCGCGGCGGCCAGGCCGTACACCGAGTCATTGGCCAGGGCCAGCGCCTCTTCCTCATCGTCGAACGGTGCGGTGACCAGCACCGGACCAAAAATCTCTTCCTGGACAATGCGCATGTCGTTGCGGCAATGGGCGAAGATGGTCGGCTCGACGAAGAAGCCTGGGCCATCGACGGGCTGGCCGCCGTAGACCAGTTCGGCGCCTTCCTGCTTGCCGGTTTCGATGTACTCGGTGACCCGCTGCTTTTGCAGGGCCGAGACCAGCGGGCCAATGAAACAGTCTGGATCCAGACCCGGTGCAATCTTCAGGGTGCGGGTGTAGGCGATCAGCTCACGCAAAAATTCGTCGTAGACACTGCGATGAATATAGGCGCGTGTACCGGCGTCGCACACCTGGCCCGAGTTGAAAAACACACCGTTGGCGACCGCTTGCGCGGCCGCGGGGATGTCCGCATCGGACAACACGATTACCGGTGATTTTCCTCCCAGTTCCAGGGTTAGTCGCTTCATTTCGTCCAGTGCCGCACGCCCGACGGTACGGCCGACCGGGGTCGAGCCGGTAAAGGTCAATTTATCGATGCCGGGGTGCGTGGCCATGGCCGCGCCGACCACGCTGCCGCGTCCCGAGACAATATTGATCACGCCGTCGGGAATCCCGGCTTCCTGCACCAGTTCGGCAAAACGCAGGGCTGACAGCGAGGTCAGTTCAGCGGGTTTGACCACCACGGTGCAACCGGTGGCCAGGGCGGCGCCGAGCTTCCAGGCCATGGTTTGCAGCGGGAAGTTCCACGGCACGATAGCGCCGACCACCCCCACCGCTTCCTTGCGCGTATACGCCAGATAGTTGCCCGGCAGCGAAGGCTCGACGGTGCGTCCGTGCAGCTTGGTCGCCCACCCGGCGAAATAACGCAAGGTATCGACGGTGCCCTGGATATCGACGTCCTTGGCAAACGCGACCGACTTGCCCATGTCGATCGATTCGATTTCCGCCAGTTCTGCCGCATTCTGCTCGATCAGGTCCGCCAGGCGTTGCATCAAACGCTCGCGTTCCACCGGTTTGGCCTGGCTCCAGGCGCCACCGTCGAACTGTGCGCGAGCGGCTTGCACGGCGCGGTCCAGATCCTCGGTGGTGCCCATCGGAATGCGTGTGATCAGGCCTTCGGTCGACGGCTCGATGACGTCGGAAGTCTGTCCGTCGCTGGCCTCGACAAAGGCGCCACCGATGAACATCTTCTGCACCTTGCCGAGGAAGGTCTGGGTCGCTTCGCAGACACCGAATTTCTGCAGGTACTGCTTAACACTCGCGTCCATTTTTCATGCCCTCTGTGCGGCGGTCAGTTCACGCCGATTCGGTGGTGGTTGCGCTCACGGCGTGCTTCGCCTGAGCCCGTTCATGGAAGATGAAACCGATACTGTTAAGCAGCAGTTGCGCCGCCAGAATCGAGGTCATACCGCTCGGGTCATACACCGGTGCAACCTCCACCAGGTCCATGCCGACAATGTTGCCTTTGCTGCGCTTGGCCAGGGCCTGGATGATTTCCAGCACTTCGTAGTAGAGGAAACCGCCGTGGCTCGGGGTGCCGGTGCCGGGGGCGATGGACGGGTCGAAACCGTCGATGTCGATGGTGATGTAGTAGTTGATGTTCTGCGGGATCAGCGCCAGCACTCCTTCGACGCCGAGGCGGCGGACATCCCTCACCGAGAGGATTTTCGAACCGGCGGCGTGGGCCGCTTCGTAGTCATCGCGGTTGGACGACGAGACGTTGCGAATGCCCATCTGGGTCATGCCGACAATGTGGTTCATTTCCGAGGCGCGGCGCAGCGGGTTGCCGTGGCCGTAGCGCACACCGTGCCGTTCGTCGACGAAATCCAGGTGCGCATCGAAGTGGATGATGTGGATCGGGCCGCGGCCCTCGAAAGCCTTGATCACCGGCGCGTGCACCGAGTGGTCGCCGCCGAGCACCACCGGCATGACGCCGGCATCGAGGATCTTGCGCACAGCGTATTCGGTGTTTTCGTTACTGGTGACCATATCGGTGTGCACGATGTCGGCGTCACCGACGTCGACCATGCGCACGTCGGCGGCGGTCAGGTACATCACGTCGTCTTCGTGGTCGTAAGCGCCGGCGTGGCCGAAGGAAAACAGCGTCGATGCTTCGCGAATCCCGCGTGGTCCGAAGCGTGCGCCGGAGCGCCACTGGGTGCCCATGTCATTGGGCACGCCGAGCACCGCGACGTCGGCATCCAGCGCGTCCCAATCGGTGCACACCGGGGATTTGCCAAAGGTGCAATGACCTACGAATGGCAGGTTCAGGCGACCGGATTCATAACCGTTATTCGACATTTCAAGCCTCTCCACTTTTTGTTATCGGCTGGGCGGACTGCAAGGCGACCGCCGTTGGAATGACTATGGGCGCAGGTTTTCGTGGAAAAAATGCTAAACATCAGATACTCATATCGGCATTACCGATGCATCCACGTGCGGGAGGTCCAAGGTGATTCAGCTACACGATGTCGATCTGAAATTGCTCAGGGTGTTTGCCACGATTGTGCGGTGCGGGGGCTTTTCCGCCGCGCAGGCCGCGTTGAACGCCGGTCAGTCGACGATCAGCGAACAGATGACTCATCTGGAAACCCGGCTCGGGGTCAAACTCTGCCAACGCGGGCGCAGTGGGTTTCGCCTGACCGAGCAAGGCGTGGCGATACATGAAGCCACCCAACGCCTGCTGTCGGCGGTGGAAAATTTCTGCATGGACGCCGACGTGCTCAAGCAGCACATCAGCGGCAAACTCAACCTGGGAATTATCGACACCACCATCACCGACCCCGATTCGCCGCTGCCACGCACCACTCAGCGCTTCGTGTCCCGGGGGCATGACGTGCACCTCAACGTCTACGTCGGCACCCCCGCCGAACTCGAAGAACGGGTGCTCGACGGCCGCCTGCACCTGGCCATCGGGCACTTCCCGATCCATGTACCGGGGTTGCTGCACACACCGCTGTATCAAGAGGCCTTGGGCTTGTATTGCGGGCGCAGGCATCCGCTGTATGGCAACAAGGCCGAAGGCGACGAACTGCTCGAAGAAATCGCCGCGAGCCGCATTGTCGTACGCGGCTACATGCAGCAATACGACCTCGAACATTTGGGTGTCAGCAAAGCCGCCGCGACCGTGGACAATATCGAGGCGCTGGCGATTTTGCTGATCTCCGGGGCCTACCTGGGCTTTCTGCCAGCGCATTTCGCCGCGCAGTGGATCAAGACCGGGGAGATGCACCAACTGGCGCCGAACAGCCTGCAACTGGTGTCGCCGTTTGACGTGATTACCCGACGCGGCACGGCCCCGCCACCGATCCTCCAGGCCTTCCTGGAGGACCTGGCGGCCAGCTCGCGTAAAACCGCCAATGGCTGATCTGCGCTCGCCACAGCCACGCAGTGCCCGGCATACTCATTGATGCAATCACCCCGCTCACCACCCTTGCAGGCCCGTTATGCGCATCCACGTCACCTTCATCGACCGCGTCGGCATCACCCAGGAAGTGCTGGCCCTGCTCGGTGGGCGCCGGTTCAATCTGGACGCCGTCGAGATGGTGCCGCCGAACGTTTACATCGATGCGCCGACCCTCGGTGCCGAGGTGCTGGAAGAGTTGCGCGAGGCCTTTCTCGGGGTGCAGGGCGTGCAAGCGGTGACGATGGTCGACATCCTTCCGGGGCAGCGCCGCAGCTTGCAACTCGATGCCTTGCTCGCGGCCAGCACTGACGCCGTTTTGGCCGTGGATGATCGCGGTGTCGTGCTGCTGGCCAACCCGGCACTGATTGCATTGTGTGGGCGCGAACCGGCTGGTGAATCGCTGACGGCATTGTTTGATGATCCGTCCCTGCAACACACGTTGATCGAACACCACTTCCGCCTGCCCATGCACGAGGTCAGCCTGGGCGGCCAGACGTTACTGCTGGACTCCATGCCAATCACCGACGCCGGCGCCCTGCTGACCCTGTATCACCCGAGCCGCATCGGCGAACGCCTGTCGGCGCTGCACCATGACCATGCCGAAGGGTTTGATGCGCTGCTGGGCGAGTCCCCGGCGATCCGCACGCTCAAGGCCCGTGCCCAACGTGTGGCCACCCTCGATGCGCCGCTGTTGATCCAGGGGGAAACCGGCACCGGCAAAGAGCTGGTCGCACGGGCCTGCCACGCGCTCAGCACACGTCGGGAGGCGCCATTTCTCGCCCTGAACTGCGCGGCGCTTCCGGAGAGCCTCGCCGAAAGCGAACTGTTCGGCTACGCCGCCGGCGCGTTCACCGGCGCCCAGCGCGGCGGCAAACTCGGCCTGCTGGAACTGGCGGATCAGGGCACGGTGTTTCTTGATGAAGTCGGTGAGATGTCGCCCTACTTGCAAGCCAAGTTGCTGCGCTTTTTGAGCGATGGCTGCTTCCGCCGGGTGGGGGGGGATCGCGAGGTCAAGGTCAACGTTCGGGTGCTGAGTGCAACCCACCGGGATCTGGAAAAAATGGTCAGCGAAGGCCACTTTCGCGAAGACCTGTTCTACCGCCTCAACGTGCTCAACCTGCAAGTACCGCCGCTGCGCGAACGCGGCCACGACATCCTGCTGATGGCCAATCACTTCATGCAACAGGCCTGCGCGCAGATCCAGCGCCCGGTCTGCCGTCTGGCCCCGAGCACCTTTGCCGCCCTGCTCGGCAACCGCTGGCCGGGCAATGTGCGCCAGCTGCAAAACGTGATTTTCCGCGCGGCGGCCATTTGCGAAAACCCGCTGGTAGACATCGACGATCTGGACATCGCCAGGACGGCGGTGGAGCGCCAGAACGACGGTGAAGTTGGCAGCCTGGAAGAAGCTGTCGAAGGGTTTGAAAAGCACCTGCTGGAGCAGCTCTACCGCAGCTACCCGTCCAGCCGCCTGCTCGCCGCCCGCCTGCAAACCTCCCACAGCGCCATCGCCATTCGCCTGCGCAAATACGGCATTCCCGCCAAGCCCTGAAACCCTGCCCACCTCCTACAGGGGGCTATGTGCTGTCGATGCGGACTGTTTGCAAATCGATACAGCGTATCGAATTCAAGACACAGCCCTTCCACCCCGTGTTTTCTTGCCCTGCTCGCTACACGCCTGTTGCCCGTATTGATTTCAATACAGGCAACACCCTTTGCCTCTCAACAAATAACTATAAGCCATTGATTTAATACAAATAACAAACATTGGCACCCCCCTTGCTATCACTCCCTGCAACCACGCTCGCTGCCCCCGCACGAGCCTGTAAACGTCATCCGCCACCAGCAGCGGATGGGTCTGAACAATGAGGAGTGGGTATGAGCGAATTGCGTTTTACCGTCGATCACGAATGGCTGCGGCTTGAGCGTGATGGCCTGGTCACCGTTGGCATCACGCCGTACGCGCAGCAGGCTTTGGGCGATGTGGTGTTCGTGCAAGTGCCGGAACTGGGGACGTTTGGCGCCGGTGATGAAGTGGCGGTGCTGGAGTCGGTGAAAGCGGCCAGCAACATCGGCATGCCGCTAGACGGCGAAGTGGTCGAAGTCAACGCGACGCTGGAATCCTCACCGGAACGGGTCAACGAAGACTCACTGGGCGAAGGCTGGTTCTTTCGTTTCAAACCGGCCGACGCTGCAGCCATTTACCAACTGCTGGATCAGGACGCCTACGCGCGCCTGACCCAGGAATCCGCCGAAGCCTGAACCCCTTCCCGCTTACCACACAGGACACCACCATGTTCAGCAAACACGATCAGATCAAAGGCTACGACGACGAACTGCTGGCAGCGATGAATGCCGAAGACGCACGGCAGGAACACCACATCGAGTTGATCGCCTCCGAGAACTACACCAGTCAACGGGTGATGGAAGCGCAAGGCAGCGGCCTGACCAACAAGTACGCCGAAGGCTATCCGGGCAAGCGTTATTACGGCGGCTGCGAACACGTTGATGTGGTCGAGCAACTGGCGATTGATCGCGCCAAACAATTGTTCGGTGCCGACTACGCCAACGTCCAGCCGCACTCCGGCTCTTCGGCCAACAGTGCTGTGTATCTGGCCCTGATCCAGCCTGGAGACACCATTCTCGGCATGAGCCTGGCCCACGGTGGCCACCTGACCCATGGCGCCAAAGTGTCTTCCTCGGGCAAGCTGTATAACGCCGTGCAGTACGGCATCGACACTAAAACCGGGCTGATCGATTACGACGAAGTCGAGCGCCTGGCCGTCGAGTGCAAGCCAAAGATGATCGTTGCCGGTTTCTCGGCTTACTCCAAGACCCTCGACTTCCCGCGTTTCCGCGAGATTGCCGACAAGGTCGGCGCATACCTGTTCGTCGACATGGCCCACGTCGCCGGGCTGGTGGCGACCGGTCTGTACCCTAACCCGCTCCCCTTCGCCGACGTCGTCACCACCACCACGCACAAAACCCTGCGCGGTCCGCGTGGCGGCCTGATCCTGGCCAAGGCCAATCCGGAACTGGAGAAAAAGCTCAACGCCGCGGTGTTCCCCGGCGGCCAGGGCGGCCCGCTGATGCACGTGATCGCAGCCAAAGCGGTGTGCTTCAAGGAAGCGCTGGAGCCCGGTTTCAAAACCTATCAGGCGCAGGTGATTCGCAATGCCCAGGCCATGGCCAAGGTGTTTATCGACCGTGGGTTTGACGTGGTGTCTGGCGGCACCGACAACCACCTGTTCCTGGTCAGCCTGATCCGTCAGGGCCTGACCGGCAAAGACGCCGACGCCGCCCTCGGTCGAGCCGGGATCACGGTGAACAAGAACGCCGTGCCCAATGACACGCAGTCGCCATTCGTGACGTCGGGGTTGCGCATTGGCACGCCGGCGATCACCAGCCGTGGTTTCAAGGAAGCGCAAAGTATCGAGTTGGCGGGATGGATCTGTGACTTGCTTGATCACCTCGGTGATGCCGATGTCGAGGCGCAAGTCGCCAGCCAAGCCGCCGCCATGTGCAGCGACTTCCCGGTCTACCGCGACTGATCAGCCACCCCGTAATCCCTGTGGGAGCGAGCTTGCTCCCACATTGGACTGTGTGTGGGCTCGCCTCTGCCTTCCGAAGAAAGAAAATACTCATGAACCCCATTGTGGAATCAACCAACCCCGCCCCGGCCAAAATGCAAGTCGGCGTCAAACTGCGCGGTGCGCAAAAGGTCGCGCGGATCCCGGTCAAGATCATCCCGACCGATGAGTTCCCGCGCAAACCCGACTGGATCCGCGTGCGCATGCCGATCTCTCCCGAGGTCGACCGGATCAAACAATTGCTGCGCAAACACAAGCTTCACAGCGTCTGCGAAGAAGCTTCGTGCCCCAACCTCGGCGAATGTTTTTCCGGTGGCACCGCGACCTTCATGATCATGGGCGACATCTGCACCCGCCGTTGCCCGTTCTGCGATGTCGGCCACGGTCGGCCAAAACCGCTGGACGCCGATGAGCCGATGAACCTCGCCGTGGCCATCGCCGACCTGCGTCTGAAGTACGTGGTGATCACCTCCGTGGATCGCGACGACCTGCGCGACGGCGGCGCCCAGCACTTCGTCGACTGCCTGCGCGAGATCCGCAAGCTGTCGCCGGGCGTGCAACTGGAAACCCTGGTCCCGGATTACCGGGGGCGCATGGATGTTGCGCTGGCGATCACCGCGACGGAGCCGCCCGATGTGTTCAACCACAACCTGGAGACCGTGCCACGGCTGTACAAAGCCGCGCGGCCGGGTTCGGATTTCGAGTGGTCGCTGGACCTGTTGCAGACCTTCAAGTTACTGGTCCCGTCCGTCCCGACCAAGTCCGGCCTGATGCTCGGCCTTGGTGAAACCGACGAGGAAGTGATCGAGGTCATGCAGCGAATGCGTGAGCACGACGTCGACATGCTCACGCTCGGCCAGTACCTGCAGCCGTCGCGCAGCCATTTGCCGGTCCAGCGTTTTGTGCACCCGGACGTGTTCGCCTGGTTCGCCGAGGAAGGCGCAAAAATGGGCTTCAAGAACGTCGCCTCCGGCCCGCTGGTGCGCTCGTCTTACCATGCAGACCAACAAATGCAGGGTGCAAAGGAAGTCTGAGGTATGTCGCCTGGAAGAAAGTGACGGGCATAAAAAAACGCCAGACCCGATAGGATCTGGCGTTTCTTGAAGATGGCAGGGGCGGCTGGATTTGAACCAACGCATGGCAGGATCAAAACCTGCTGCCTTACCGCTTGGCGACGCCCCTGTAGCACTTGCTACGTGTGGACGGGAATTTAACAACTTTCGCGCCGTCCGGGAAGCCCCTGCTTAAAATATTTTTCTTCTAAAACAGCCACTTAACATTAATTGATTGCAGATACAACGGGCGCCGCAGCCGATTAAACCCCTGGCTGATGACTGGTCACACAGTGAATGCCGCCGCCACCGGCCGAGATGGCGTCGATATTGAGCTGCACCACCTCACGGTCTGGGTAGAGCTCTGACAGCAGGTCGAAGGCCTTGGTATCGGCAGCTTTGTCCCCGAACTCAGGCGCAATGACCGCCCCGTTGATCACGAAGTAGTTGATGTAGCCGGCGGCGAAGTCCGGGTTGTTCTTGTTGAACTTGCTCTTGCGCGGGTACAGCGGTGGCGACACGGTATGCACTTGGAGCTTGCGGCCATCGGCGTCCGTGGCGTTTTTCAGAATCTCCAGGTGCGCCAACGTGACGTTGCGGTCGTAGGACTCGGGGTCGTTGTCGAGGTTGGCGATCACGACGCCCGGCTTGACGAACCGTGCGTAGAAATCGACATGAGCGTCGGTGATGTCTTTGCCTTTGATCCCCGGCAGCCAGATGATTTTGCGCAAGCCGAGGCGCTCCTTCAGTTCTTGCTCGACCTCGGCCTTGCTCCAGTCCGGATTGCGATTGGCGTTGATCCAGCTGCTTTCGGTCATGATCCCGGTGCCGTGACCATCCACTTCGATGCCGCCGCCCTCGCCCACCAGTTCGGTGCGCAGGTTACTGGCCTCTGCGTTTTCAGCGACCAGACCGGCCAGCTTCGCGTCCTTGGCGTGCTGCTGTTTGTTGCCCCAACCGTTGAAGTTGAAGTCCACAGCACCCAGTCCGCCGTCGCCGTCGATGACGAAGTTGGCGCCGATGTCGCGCATCCAGATGTCATCGAGCTGGGTGTTGATATAGGTGATGTTGGCCGTACCGCACAGCTCCTCGGCCAGACTTCGCTCGTTGCTGCGGCAGAACACCGTGACCGGCTCATAGCGGGCGATGGTGCGGGCGATCCGGCCAAGGGCTTCTTGCACATCGGCGGTGAAGTCCTCCCAGATCGCGTCCTGTGCGCCAAAAGCGATGAAGGCGCGTTGGTGTTTATCGCCTTCATCGGGCATGAACCATGGGCCCCGGGTGGCGGCGTTGACCCAGCCCATGGACGCGGCGGCGCCGAGACCTGCGACCACGGAGACGTATTTGATGAACTCGCGACGCGTCGACATATGTAAATCCTTGAATAGCGGTTCGTAATTGCGCAAAAGGTGAAGGCCGGCACCGGGTGCCGGCCGGATGTCACTGCGCAGTGGCAGTCTTGAACTTGGTCCAGGTGCGCATCCGCGCGCGCATATCGGCTTGTGAAATGTCCTTGCCCGGGATCAACCGTGCGTATGTGGCGTCGTCGAGGTAGATGTCCGGGTTATTGCGCATGGCCGCATCGACACTCGGCCGCGCCTTGGCGCTGGAAGTCGGGTATCCGGTGAAATTGCTGATAGCCGCCATGTTCTGCGGGCGCATGACGAAATTGATGAACGCATAGGCGTACTCCGGATGTTTGGCATCGACCGGAATCGCCATGGTGTCCATCCACACCGTGGTGCCTTCACGGGGAACGCGGTACTGGAACGTGGTTTTCTTGCCGGCTGAGTCCGACGTCCGCTGCGCTTGGGTCATGTCGCCGCTGTAGCCGAGTGACAGGCACAGGTTGCCATTGACCAGATCGGTCACCGGCTGCGATTGGAACTTGCGAATGTACGGCCGCAATTTCATCAGCAGATCACTGGCGGCGGCGAGGTCGGCCGGTTTGGCGCTGCGTGGATCTTTGCCCAGATAGTTGAGCACCACGGCCAACACTTCGTCCGGCGAATCGATCATCGAGATCCCGCAATCGGCAAACCGCGCGGCCAGTTCCGGTTTGAACAGCATGTCCAGGCTGCTGACCGGCGCGTCCGGCATGCGCTGCTTGATCTGCTCGGCATTGTAGGTCAGGCCGATGGTGCCCCAAGTGTAGGGAACGGTGGCCTTGCTCGAATGCTCATAGTGCGAGCGCAGCTTCTGCAAACCGGGTTCGACGTCCCCCATCGCGGTGAGTTTCGACTGGTCCAGCGCTTGCAGGCTACCGGCGCGCATCAAGCGTTCGGCCACGGTGTCACCGGGGAAGATCAAGTCATAACCGCTGCCCCCGGCAAGCATCTTGGCTTCCAGGGTTTCACTGCCGTCCATCACGTCGTAGATCACCTTGATTCCGGTTTCCGCGGTGAACTGGCTGAGCGTGTCCTCGGCAAAATAATCGGCCCAGTTGTACAGGCGCAGGGTTTTCTCTTCGGCGTGCAGCGACGGGATCGCGCAGCACAGGGTCAGGCCCAAGGCGCCGAGCAAGCGTTTGTTGGCAATGTGCATGTCAAACCCCTTGAGTGTTCCAGCGAGCATTGAGGTGACGGCCATCCTGGCTCAACAGCGCTCCGTACATGTCCGGACGGCGATCGCGATAGATGCCCCAGCTCAAACGCTCTTCGCGCATGGCAGCGAGGTCCAGGGTGTGGACCCGCACGCCCGTGCTGTCGCGGTCGGCTTCGGCGAGCAACTTGCCTTTGTGGTTACAGATGAAGGACGAACCGTAGAAACTCATTTGCAGTTCGGGATCGGTGGTCGCCACTTCGCGGCCGACGCGGTTGGCGGCCACCACCGGCAGGATGTTGGCCGCCGCATGGCCGCGCATGGTCATTTGCCAATGATCCCGAGAGTCCAGCGCTGCGCAGCCAGGTTCAGAGCCGATGGCCGTGGGAAACAGCAACACTTCGGCGCCCATCAACGCCAGGCAGCGAGCGGTTTCGGGGAACCACTGATCCCAGCAGATCCCCACGCCGAGGCGCCCGAACGCGGTGTCCCAGACCCGGAAGCCGGTGTCGCCGGGGCTGAAATATTCCTTCTCCTGATAGCCGATGGCGTTGGGAATGTGCGTCTTGCGATACACGCCCAGCAGGCGCCCGTCGGCATCGGCCACGCTCAAGGAATTGAAGTAGGCGTTGCCAGCCTTTTCGAACCAGCTCAGCGGCATCACCACACCCAATTCCCTGGCCAGCGCGGCGAAGCGCTTGAGCACTGAGCTGTCGCTGTATTCTTCAGCCAGCGCCAAGTGTTTGTGGTTTTGCTCGATGCAAAAATACGGCGTGGCAAACAGCTCCTGCAGCAGAATGACCTGCGCGCCCTTGGCCGCCGCATCGCGCACTAATTGCTCGGCCAGATCGAGGTTGTTTTTCAAGTCCCAGGTGCAGGGCATTTGCGTGGTGGCAATTGTCAAAAGTGTCATCAGATCAACCCTCCACCGGCCACGCCGGCTGTTGTTGGGTGATGCAATGCACCCCGCCGCCGCCATGGGCCAGATGATTGATCCGCACCGGCACCACTTCACGTCCGGGAAACGCCTGGCGCAGTACATCCGCCGCATCATCGTCGGCGTCGATGCCATAAGCCGGCATGATGATCGCGCCGTTGGCGATATAGAAATTGGTGTATGACGCGCAGAACACTTGCGCCTCGGTGTCGACGGCATCGGTGGCTTCGTACAACTCGATCATCTCGAACTTGCGCCCGTGGGCATCGCTGGCCAGTTCCAGGGCGCGACGGTTTTCGCGCACCACGTCGGCATACACCGAGCCTTGGTCGCGGGTGGCGTCGACCAACAACACACCCGGACGCGCAAACGCACACACGCCGTCGACGTGACCATCGGTCATGTCACCGGTCACGTAGTCCGGATCACCCGGCAGCCAGATGGTTTTCTTCACGCCCAGCAACCGCGTGAAAATCTCTTCCATCTCGGACTTGCTCATGCCCGGATTGCGATTGGGGTTGAGCAGTACCGATTCGGTGGTGATCAACGTGCCCTCGCCATCGACATGGATCGCGCCGCCTTCGTTGCTCAACGGTGTGCCAAAGCACGGTAAGCCCAGATGATTGAGCGCACGGCGCGCCAGGCTTTCGTCCAGCTCATGCGCCGACTTGCCGCCCCACGCGTTGAAGCGCCAGCTCACCCCGGCCATGCCGAGTTGCGGGTGGCAGACGAAGCTTGGGCCGGAATCGCGGCACCAACTGTCGTTCACCGCCAACGGGATCAGCTCGATGTTCGGCCCGCACAAGGCTTTGGCACTGGCGACAGCAGACGGGTCGACGACCATTTTTACCGGTTCGAAACGGGCAATGGCATTGGCCACACGGGCGAAATCCTCTTGCACCAGCGGCAGTGTGACGTGCCAACCCGACTCCCAGAGTGCCTGGTTGTGCGGCCACACCATCCAGGTCGCGGCATGGCGAACCCACTCCGCCGGCATCCACCAACCACTGTTTTGAATTTCCTGCTGCTGCTTGACCTGCTGCATGATAAAAAGCCCTTTTAGTTAAGCCATTGTGTTCAATGAAAACTGCCTTGGCGGTCTTGGCATGCATGCTACGGCTGGAAAAACGGGCGAACAAACGATGGATTTTGCGCAGAAGTGATTAGGAGAACTTATCAATGCTCAAGCACTGGCCACCCCTCAGCACCCTTCGCGGCTTTGAAGCTGCGGCCCGTTTGGGCAGTTTTCACAAGGCCGCCGACGAGCTGAACCTCACCCAGTCGGCCATCAGTCAGCAGATCCGCAGCCTGGAGGCGTACCTCGAACAACCGCTGTTCTTTCGCAGCGGCCGCAGCGTCGCCCTGACCGACGCCGGCCACGATTTGCTCAGCACCACCCAGGCGCTGCTGCAACAATTGGCGGTCGGCATTCGCCGTCTCGGGCAATACCAGAAGCCCAATCAACTGGTGCTCAACACCACGCCGGCGTTCGCCCGACATTGGCTGTTGCCGCGTTTGGGGGACTTCCGCGCTCAACATCCAGAGGTGGACCTGTGGATCTACAGCACCGATGAAGTGCCGGACATGACCACCCAGACCATCGACATTGCAGTGCGCGACGACATCAGCTCCCAGGCTGAATGCAGCTTCAAAGTGCTGCACGCCGACCGACTGTTCCCGGCGTGTCACCCAAGCCAATTGGCACTGCCGAGCGAACAGCGCACCACCCTGCACGGCGAGCGGGAAATGGACTGGAGTCATTGGGCGGTGGAAGCCGGTATCGACGTGGGCCAGCAGGATCAGGGACTGAACTTCTCCGATCCCGGTTTGCTGCTGGACGCGGCGTGCGCGGGGCTGGGTATTGCGTTGGTGAGTCAGTTATTGAGTCAAAAGGCGTGCAGTGACGGGTTGTTGCAGCCGTTGGTGGAGCAAACCATTCGCGGGCCGAATTGGGCGGTGCTGACGCATCGCGACAGCGAGAGCAGTGCGAGGGGGTTTCGTGAGTGGTTGGTGAGTCATCTGGAGGCGATCGGCTAATGACCTGACAAGGTGGGGCGAGGCATCGCGTATCGAGCGCATCACAGGATCTGAGTTAACATTCAAGTCTCGCGTCATTCAAGACCAGGCAAGCCGAGTAAAAAACATGAACCGCCGTAAAAAAATACAGCAGCTATTAAAGGCTCACGCCAAAAAGGCCAGCGCCAAACTGGCGCCGCAAAGCAAGGAAAAATACATCAGCAAGGCTGACCGGTTGAAACTGGAGGCCGAGGCCAGTTCAGACTCAGCCGTTACCGCTGAAAGTTGATCGATACGTCTTAAACGCCGACAACCAGTCTCACCCTGTGGCAGTCAGAAGGCTCAAGTTTTTGACCGTTTGATGAGCGAACCTCAAGCGGCATCAGTGGCTGGCCGAACTGGTTATCCAGCAGCACAGAACGCGTCTCTTGGGGCTGGAACAGAAAACGTTCGCCCCACTGCCTGATACTGACCACTACCGGAAAGATCTCCCGTCCTTTTTCCGTCAGCACGTACTCCTTGTACGCGCTGCCATCTGACGCCGGTCGAATGTCGAAGACCCCGACTTCAACCAACGTTTTCAGGCGCGACGCCAGAATGTTTTTGGCCACGCCGAGACTCTTTTGAAATTCGCTGAAGCGGCGAATGTCATCAAATGCGTCACGAATGATCATCAGCGACCAGCGATCTCCGATGGCCTCCAGTGTTCTGGCGACCGGGCATTCGTTGCTTTGCGGTGAAGCGTCTTCGACCATTTTTTTTGCCCTTCCCACAGGTGGCTTTTCAGGTTGCAATTTGAAACCAGATGCAGCAACAATCGCATCCGGTTTTTATTTGAAACCAGATTAACACCATGGAGGTGTGCATGACAGCCAAGGTCGACTTAACCACCCAACAACTGTCCACGCAGCCTGCGGGGCTTTCTCCGTCGCTCACGTTGTTGTTTTCTGTCACCTGCGCGCTGGCCGTCGCCAACGTTTATTTCGCGCAGCCTTTACTCGACTCAATGGCTCAGAGCCTCGGCGTGGAATCATCCATGATCGGGGTTGTGGTGACGGCCACTCAGGTCGGTTACGCGCTGGGGTTGCTGTTCATCGTCCCGCTGGGTGACTTGGTCAACCGCAAGCGGCTGATTCTTTCGCACGTGTTGCTCTCCGCCGTTGCGCTCGCAGCGGTCGGCGCAGCGCAGCAATGGCTGACCCTGTTGGGTGCGATGGTCGTGATGGGGTTGTTGGCCGTGGTCGTTCAGGTGCTGGTGGCTTATGCCGCCGTGCTGGCAACGCCCTCACAACGCGGGCATGCCGTGGGGACGGTCACCAGCGGCATTGTCCTGGGCATTCTTCTGGCGCGGTTTACTTCAGGCCTGATTGCGGACCTCGCGGGCTGGCGCGCCGTGTACTGTGTGTCCTCAGGATTGATGCTGACGCTCGCGGCGGTGCTCTGGCGAGCGGTGCCTGTCACGGCGTCGCCAAGGCATGAAGAGTCCTACCTGATGCTGATCAGTTCTCTGTTCAAACTGTTCATCACCGAACCCGCGTTGCGTGTCAGGGGCTTGCTGGCCCTGCTGATCTTCGCCGCTTTTTCCGTGCTGTGGACCGCCATGGTGCTGCCGTTGAGCGCCCCGCCGCTGTCGCTCTCACACACGGCCATCGGCCTGTTTGGCCTGGCCGGTGTCGCCGGTGCCCTGGCGGCCAGAAGAGCCGGTCGCTGGGCCGATCAAGGCCTGGGACAGCGGGTGACCGGGATTTCGCTGGCGCTCCTGACGTTGTCCTGGCTGCCCATCACGTTTGCCGAGACGTCCCTGATCGCGCTGGTCTGCGGCGTCGTCCTGCTCGACTTCGCGGTGCAGGCCGTACACGTCACCAACCAGAGCATCATTTTCGCGGCGCGACCCGATGCCCAGAGTCGTATGGTCGGCGCCTACATGTGTTTCTACTCGGTCGGTAGCGCGCTGGGCGCCGCTGCCGCGACTCAAGTTTATGCGGTATGGGGATGGATGGCCGTCAGTTTGTTGGGGGCCTTGATCAGCGTGACTGCCTGGTTTGTGTGGTTTGTCACGTTGCAGCGGGTTTCGCAGCCGTGTCTGCCATTAGGACGCCGTCCATGATCGCGAGGACTGCGGTCGAGCGCGACCCCGGCTCGAACGCAGCCTCGCGGGCTCGGCAGCGGCTACAAGATGGTGGTGTTAGCCTCGTCTGTAGCAGCGGTTACCTGGGGGGTTCTATTTTATCCAGCACGCCGTTTGCCGTGATTTCGGCCACCATGATGCTGTTTGAAATGCCCAGCAGCGCGTAGCGGGCCTCCCCCTCCAGATGATCCACCAACTGATGGACCATCACGTCGATCGAGGCCAGTGTCTCGACCAAAAATACGCCCAGGGTTTCGGCGGTGGCGTGCGGGTCCACGGAAAACAGCGTGCTGCGGGTTCGCGGTTTGGCTTTGATGTCGGCGTTCGACGGGAAATGGAAATTGAGGGCGCGTTCGGCGGCTTCGTTGAGTTTTTTTGAATCGGGTTCGTACGGGGATGCCGGATCGGTGTCCGGTGGGTTGGGTGTTACTTTGAACATATGCTCGCTTCCATGATTGAGCGCCACCCTCCTGCGACTAAACGAGAGGGAGGCAGCTGTACGCAGGTTAGTCGACCGGGGAAGCTAGCAAAGCCGGCGCGCCCGAAGGCGCCCTGCGCACAGCCACCATCAAGTGCAGGCATGGGAATGCCTGAATGACAGAGCTAATGCACCTTACTTTTAACCCCGGGCGACTAAACCCGACCACTGATGGGCAGTGGCAGGGAAACGATAGAGGCCAGGGACAAAGCAAACAAGCCGGCGGATTCTGTCTTACCCGTAGGCGATGGCGCAAGGCGTTGTAGCCTCTGAGTGGTAACCGAAGGCTTCATTTAAACGCTGGCGATTTTTCTTGTTTAAGCCAGCCTGTCGACTGAACACGCGGCTTACCTGAAACCGGAAACCCTCGCAGAAATAACACAAAATAATCCGCGCCAAGCGGCACCCCGGATAAGAGCTGCTACGCTTCAAGCATTAACTTTCGCGCTTTCCAACACGCTGGCGCACACACTCTCTGCAGGCTGATGGAACAGCCGAATGACCAGCTCCTGCGCCCAACCGAATCACACTTCGTTGAGCAAAGGAGTGAACATGCCGCCCCGTAAAAACAGGCCTACCGACAACACGTCTGGGCAATCGCGAGACAACGGGGAAGAACGGGTCTTTCACTCACGCAAGGAACGCCTGTACGCCGGTGAGCAATTACGCGTGAGTCTGCCGCATGCCCTTCACGCCGAATGGAAACCCGCGCGCAAACACCGCGACCCTATCGCACTCCTCGAAGAGTCCAATCGCTATCGACTGCCCAATCTGGTGCCCGTGCGCTACGGGCGCATGCTGGCCAGTCCTTTCACTTTTTTACGCGGCTCTTCGGGGTTGATGGCCCATGACCTGGCGACGACCCCGATCACCGGCTTTCAGGTGCAGGCGTGCGGGGATTGTCACCTGATGAATTTCGGATTGTTCGCGACACCTGAGCGCAATCTGATCTTCGACATCAACGACTTCGACGAAACCCTCCCCGCCCCCTGGGAATGGGATGTCAAACGCCTGGCGATCAGTTTTGCCGTGGCCGCCCGCGACAACCGCCTCAACGATAAAGCGGCAAAGGCCAGCGCCGCCGAATGTGTGCGTGCCTACCGCGAGAATCTGCGCAAATTTTCCAAGATGAGCCCGGTGGAGGTCTGGTACGACTGCCTGGACGCCCAAGCGATCATCGACATGGCGCCCAATGCTGAAATCAAGAAAATCCGTGAGCAATTGGTCGCCAAGGCCAAGCTGCGTGTTGGCGATTACCTTTATCCCAAAATCAGCGGTGAAGTCGGAGGGCGACGGCGTCTGATCGATCAACCGCCGATTCTGTTTCATGTGTATGAAAAGGGCTTCGTGCGCAACGTCCATCTGGCGCTGCAAGATTATCGATTGTCGCTGCCCCATGAACGGCGCGTGCTGTTCGATCGCTACCGTCTCGAAGACATTGCCGTCAAAGCGGTGGGCATTGGCAGCGTCGGTACTTATTGTTTCGTCGGCCTGTTCTTTTCCGCAGAAAATCACCCGTTGCTCCTGCAATTCAAGGAAGCCTGTCCCTCGGTACTCGCGCCCTATGCCGGCAAGAGCGAATACGAGAATCAGGGACAACGTGTCGTCACGGGGCAGCGTCTGATGCAGTCGTCCAGCGACATCTTTCTGGGCTGGACACGCGGTCAAAACGGCCGCTATTTCTTTGTGCGTCAGTTGCGCGACATGAAAATGTCAGCGCCCATCGAGGGCATTTCCGCCCCACGATTGAAGATGTACGCCGAGTGGTGCGGTCTGACCCTGGCCCGTTCCCACGCCAAATCCGGGGATGCTGCACTCATCAGTGGCTACCTGGGCAAGACCGACTCCTTCGACCAGGCCATCGGAACATTTGCCCTCACCTATGCCGATCAAAACGCAAAAGACCATGCCTCGCTGGTGGCCGCCGAGAAATCAGGTCGGATCATTGCATTGAGAGAAGAAGAGCTATGAGGCCGAGTTTGCCGGTGGGCGTGATTTTTCGCGTCTGTCACGAATAGCCAAGCGACTGTCGTCGAATGAAAAGCGCCCCCGATTCGGGGGCTTTTTAATGGGAGTCATAAAAAAGCATCTGGCGCTTGAGCCCGTCTGATCGCCCACAAGGCGAATGCGGTTGCTCCGCCTGAGCCACGAGTGGCCTGATGCACTCAGCAAGAGAATAACAATATGAAAATCGTGAAAAGTCTTCTGGCTGCCTCACTCCTGATGACGCTGGCCATTGAGGCCCAGGCCTCTGTATCGAGTCAGCAAGCTGCGGAACTTGGCACCAACCTGACGCTGGTCGGTGCTGAAAAAGCCGGTAATGCCGATGGCTCCATCCCGCCCTATAGCGGAGGCCTGACCACGGCCCCCGCCAGTTTCAAGATCGGCGACAGCATGCGCCCGGACCCTTATGCCGGTGAGAAACCGCTGCTGGTGATCAATGGCCGCAACGTTGATCAGTACAAAAGCATGCTGACGGCCACCACCGTTGAGTTGGCCAAGCGCTACCCCGGCTACCGCATCGACGTGTACCCGACCCACCGCACCGCATCGTTGCCACAGACGGTGCTGGACAATAGCCGCAAGAATGCCACCACCGCCCGGTCCCTCAATGGCGGGATTGCCTTCGACAATGTATTGCCCGGTGTGCCGTTCCCGATCCCGCAATCGGGTGCCGAAGCGATGTGGAATTTCCTGCTGCGCTACCAGGGCGTCAACATCCATTCCAAGTACGACTCCTGGAACGTCGACTCGGCGGGCGTGGCAAGCCTGGCCGTCACCGGGGAGGCCTTCGTCTCCTTCCCGATCTACGAGAACCTGTCCAAGCCCATCAACAACTCCGACCTCTACTACCAGTTGAAACTGTCCTATACCGGGCCTGCGCGGCGAGCCGGCGAGTCGATCATGCTCAAGAACGCCACCAACCCGCTGCAGCGTCCTGGCCGTGCCTGGCAGTACATGCCGGCCCAGCGCCGGGTCAAACAGATTTCAATCCTGGCCTACGACACGCCGAACCCCGGCACCGCCCGAGCCCTGGAACTGTATGACTGGACGCTGGTGGGCAAGCAAGAAATGATCGTGCCCTACAACACCTACAAACTGACCTACGCGCGGGAGGCCAAGTCGCTGACCACCCCCAATTACCTGTCCCCGGATTTCGTGCGCTGGGAGAAACATCGGGTCTACGTGGTGGAAGGCAACCTCAAGCCCGGCGCCAGTCACATCTACCAGAAGCGCCGCTTTTACCTGGATGAAGACACCTGGGCCGCAGTCGCCTCCGATCAGTACGACACGAGTGGCAAACTTTACCGGGGCTCCTTCGCGTTCCTCAGCCAGAGCTATGACGAGCAGGTCCCGGATGCCACGCCTTTCATGACGTACGACCTGTCGCGCGGCTCGTACAACATCAATGGCGTGGTCGGCCCGCATGGCGGGATTCGGTATATCGAGCCGCTGTCGACGGCGCAGTGGATACCGGAGTCGATGGCGGGTGCGGGTATCCGCTAGGTGCAGGGTGATGGCGAGGACTGCGTCCTCGAACGCAGCCTCGCGGGCTAGGCAGCGGCTACAAAAGGCAGCGCCAATTGTCCCTGTTATCGGTGCCTATTGAGCCGACTGCGCGAGGGTCCCTTGGGAGTCCTCGGGCCGTAGACAGCCTTTGGCCATCCACTGGCAGTCTCTGGCCCAGTGATAGCTGGTTTCCAGATCGCCTCGATCGTTGTAATACGCCAACCTCAATTGATCGGCGTTCAGGTCGAGTTTGGCAAACCCGGCCCGCGATGCGGTGAACGCGCTATCGGGCGTCGGCGTGTTCAGGGCATACAGTTTCTGCCCTCCCGCACCGGAGATGACCCACGCTGGTTCGCCGGCACGCAACAGCAATTGCTGATTGTGATCATGGCCTGACAACAGCAGATCAACGTTGTTGCGCTGCAGCGCCGGCAAAAGCCTGGCGACCAGATCCGACTCCTCTCCATGCTGGCCCTGATTGCGCACCGGGTGATGGGACGCTGCGATTCGCCACACCGGCGCCGGACCGGGTGCCTGGAACGCCTGATCAATAAAGTCGATTTGCTGCTGCAAACTTTCACGCGGCGCCGACGTGTCGAGGAACACCATTCGCACCAATGGGCGACCGTCGACTTCACCGAAATCCTTGGCGTAAAAATTCATCGGCATCTGCCAGCGGCCCGATCCCTTGTGCTGTTGTCCGTACTTGATCTCGTACTTTTGCGACACCGGGTAATCGTGATTGCCCAGTACCGCGTAGAACGGCACATGACTCAGCCAATGCCCCCAATAGACGCGCTCGAACCGGGTTTGCCAACTGGAGTCATGGGTACTGGCCAGCGACTTGCCGTAGAAGTTGTCGCCCAGGAACACCACCATGTTCAGGCTTCCCTCATTGGCGGCGACTCGCTCCATGGCCCGCCCCACCCGCCACTGCTGCAGGTTACCGCTGCCTTGATCGCCCACGGCGATCATCGACACCGACGCAGGGTCCGGGCTTCTTAGCGGAACGTAAGGCGCTGGTGGCGTGTATAACCAGTAGCCACCCGCCATGGACAGACAGATGAAGGCGACGCTTGAGCACAGCGCGAGCCGTCTGAGCAGCAAACGTTTTGCAATCTTCGAGGGGGGCTTTATGCGCTTCAAGGGTGACTCACTGGGTGTCAGCGTTCGGAGGAAGTTCTGGTGAACTTTTCTCTTAATTGATCACACCAGTTGTTCACGCTTTGTTAAAAAATCGTGCGGTATACATTTTCAAAATGATTATTTCGACGCGATGGCGAGGACTGCGGTCCAGCGCGACCCCGGCTCGAACGCAGCCTCGCGGGCTCGGCAGCTGCTACACAGTCGACAGGGTTTTAGTGAGTGATTGGCGAATTATCTGCAAGCACCCGGCTGGATGACCCCACCAGCGAACTCGCCAACAACGCCTCCAACCCCATCGGCTTGGCGAAGTAGTAACCCTGGGCCTGCCCCGCACCTATTTCGCGCAGCAGCTCCAGCGTCGCTTCATCCTCGACACCTTCGGCAACCACACTCAGGTCCAGCGATTCGGCCATCCGCACAATCGCCCGGACGATGGCGCGGCTGCGCGCACTGGTGGTCAGTTCGAGGATGAACGATTTGTCGATCTTCAAGCCGCTGAAACGGTATTGATGCACATAGCTCAGGGACGAAAACCCGGCACCAAAGTCATCGAGCACCACCGACATGCCATTGTCGGCGAGTTGCTGCATGGTCAGGCGGGCGATGGCCGGCTCAGCCACCAGCGCACCTTCGGTCAACTCCAGGCAAATCCGCGAGGGCGCAACTCCGTGCCGCGCCAACAGTGCAAGCACTTCACTGGCAAAGTCCGGACGGGTCATGCTGTAGCTGGAGCAATTGACGTGCACCGCAGGCCAATTGGCATGTTCAGGCTGGGCGAGGATCACCGCAACGCTGGTGAGCATGTACAGGTCCAGTCGACCGATCAGGCGCAAGCCCTCGACATCCGGCAAGAACTCGCCCGGCGCGATCACCCGGCCGCCCGGCTGATGCCAGCGCACCAGCGCTTCAAGGGCAATCAGCTCGCCGGTGTCAACACTGACAATCGGCTGGAAATACGGCAGCAGTTCGTCAGTGCGTTTGAGCGCGTTGCGCAAGGCCCCTTCCCGCTCGACCTGGTCCGAAACTTCCCGGCGCACTTCCTGGTTGAACACCGCGTAGCTGTCACGCCCGGCGCTCTTGACCCGGTACATCGCCGCGTCGGCATCGCGCAGCAAGTCGGCGGGCTCGTGATGGAACTGACTGTCGGCACTGACGATACCGATGCTGCAGGACGAAAACACTTCATGGCCATTGATGAAAAACGGCAGGTCGAACGCCACCAGAATCCGCTCGGCGATTTCGATCACCACCTCCAGCGATGCCTCGGGCGCCAGCACCGAAAACTCATCGCCCCCCAGGCGCGCCAGCATGTCGGTTTCGCGCAGGCAACCGCGCAGACGCTGGGCGGCCTGCATTAACAGCAGGTCGCCAAAATGGTGACCGAGGCTGTCGTTGACCATCTTGAAACGGTCGAGGTCAATGAACATCACCGCCAGGTGCCCGCCGACGCTGCCGAACTCCAACCAGGCCTGGCTCAGGCGCTGTTGCAGGTAGGTACGATTCGGCAACCCGGTCAGCGCATCGTGGGAGTTTTCGTGTTGCAACTTGGCATTGGCGTGATCAAGCTCACGGGTGCGGTTCTGCACCCGGGCCTCCAGCTTGAGATTGGCGGCATGGATCGCTTCGGCGGCCGTGCGGCGTGACAACGCGGTGTCGATATGCCGCGACACGAACGTCAACAGTTCCTGATCACGCAGGGTATAGCGCACCTGCGAGGTATAACTTTGCACCGCCAGCACGCCGCGCACCACATCGCCATCGAACAACGGAATGCCCAGCCAGGAGTAAGACCGGACAGACTCATTGGCCAGTTCGATTTCACCCTGCGCCGCCAATCGTTCAGCCTCGCCGACGTCAATCAGGCACGGCCGGCGCTGCCGGATAACGTACTCGGTCAAGCCCCGGCAGCCACGCCGTGCCGGCGGACAGATCGTCTGCCGCTCATCGACGTAATACGGAAAGGTCACTTCACTGATCGAGTCGTCGAACAGCGCAATGTAGAAGTTCTGCGCGAACAGCAAATCACCGACGATGCCATGCAAGGTTTGAAACAGCTCAGCCATGTCGCCGGGCTGGCTCGACAGTTCGGCAATCTGGAACAGCGCGCTTTGCAGATGCTCGGCGCGCTGGCGGTCGGCCACTTCCTGCCTCAACGCATCGTTGACGGCCGACAGCTCCAGGGTGCGGCGCATCACCGTCTCTTCCAGGTCTTCGCGGTGCAGAATCCGGTCCAGCGCCATGGCCACGTGGCGGGCCACCACCAGAAACAATGCGCGGTCTTCAGCGCTGTAGGTCCGGGACACCTCGTAGACTTGCATGGCCAGCATGCCAAAGACGTCGTCCGAGGCATTTTTCAACGGCGCGCCCATCCAGAACTCCGGACGATCACCCACGCAGTAGAAACGGTCCTCCGCCTGCGCCGCGATGATGCCGGCGGCGTCGATCAGCAGCGGCTGGCCCGTGGTCAACACCTGGCCAGTCAACGACAGGTGCGAAGGGTCGAGGTATTCATAGTGCTGGGACTCCACGGCATCCACGTCGATGATGTCGACATAATACGGGTAGTCAATCTTGCCGGTGTGCGGGTCATACAGCGCGAGATAAAAGTTCTCGGCGTCAATCAGGCTGGCCAGTAACTGGTGAACCCCCACCAGAAACACCGAGCGGTCGCGGGTCGAACTGGCCAGGTAGGTGATTTCATACAGCACACGCTGAGTAATCTGCGCGCGGGCCAGGGTATTGGTCTGGACCTGAATGCCCAGGCGCTGGGCGAAATCGGCGAGCGCCGGGTCCGCCGCTTCGTTGAGGGGGGCAAGTAGCCAACCCAGCTCGCTTTCGCCTTTACCGGTCGGCCAGCGGTGCAAGCGCCGGGTCTGGCAAAAGGCGTCAAAGTCTTCATTCGCCACGCTTGCCGGCCACTGCACCTGCGGGTCGCCCTGCCCGACCAGATGCATTTGTTCACCGGCGCGGTAAACCGCCCACGCCGTGGAGTGCGCCCAGTGGCGCGCGGGGATGAGCAATTGCTCGAGGGTGTCCTTGTTGCCAGCGTAGGTCATGCCGACCGTATCCAGATGTCCATTCAGTTGAGATGCGACAACGTCGCAATCGTTCGATTGCCGCAGGGTGTCGGTCCATGGACGAACTCTCATCAACGCTCCCTGAGCCAAAAACTGGCAATACTCACTTACAGATTGCTGGCAATGTGCCGGTTAGCTTCCCGTTTAAAGCTAATGGGAGTTTTTTTCAATCGTTTTATTGGGTGGTCGCTCTAAATGGACGACCAACTCACACCAGCAGCTCAGTGATCCACCGAGCCTGTCGGGCGATGTCTTGCAGCTTCTCCTGCGGCACGGCCTGCCGCGCTCGGGCGAGCTGGCTCAGGGTCTTCTGCTTTTCGCGCAGCAGGCGCTGCCACTTGGCCAGGAACGCCGGACTGCGTGCCTGCATCTGCAGTGGGCCGAAGTATAGCTCCTCAGCGGTGTACATCACCGGGCCGGCGCGCTCGGCAACGATGATTTCGTAGTCGAAGCGATTTTCCCGCAGCAGTTCCTCGCAGAGGATGCGGTAGCCATTTTCCATCAACCATTGGCGCAGTGGCTGCTCGCCGCCGTTGGGCTGCAGGATCAAGCGCTCCTGCCCGCTCAGCCGCGCCTTTCCGTTGTCGAGGATGTCGCGAATCGTCTCGCCGCCCATGCCGCAGATGCTGATCGCGGTGATCCCGTCGCCCGGCTCGATGGCCGCCAGTCCATTGGCCAGGCGCACGGTGATCCGCACGTCCAGGTCGTTCTCGCGCACGGTGCGTTCAGCCGCGTGGAACGGCGTCAACGCCACCTCACCGGCGACGGCCGCCACGATGGCGCCACGGTGCATCAACGCCACGGGCAAGTAGCCGTGATCGGAGCCGATATCGGCCAGGCGCGCACCGACTGGCACATGCGCCGCCACGCGTTCCAGGCGCATGGACAATGTCTGTTCGTTCAACTGCAGTTCCCTTCACCACGAATGCCCGGCACCGTTGGCCGGATCGGGACGCGATTGTGTCGGGCAATGCTGCGCATTACAAATTCCTGCGACCGGGGCCCGGATCGGCCCCGTCCTGGCGCCTGCGTCAGGGTCATCGGACCAGCCGATACGTGGACTGCACCAAACCGGAAGGAAAGCAGCAACTGGAGACCAGTTTCAAGTCAACATCCTGCTGAAGACGCCCGAACAATGGCCTTCCCGACCCGATCAGCACGGGCACGGTGGTAATCACCATGTCAGCAACTAACCCATCGCGCAGGAATGACTGCACCAACTGCCCGCCATCGACATAAACCCGATGCACGCCCTGCCCGGCCAGTTCCTCCATCAAGGCCGCGGGGGTGAGACTGGAAAAACGCAGCTTGCCCTTCAACGCATCGGGCACCGGTGCATTGGCCAACTGTTCAGACAGCACCACGACGGGCCGGTCATAGAACCATGATTCGAAGGTCAGCACTTTCTCGTAGCTTCCCCGCCCCATCACGATCACATCCTTGTCGGCGATGAAGGCTGAGTAGCCATGATCCTCGGCCGGATCATCACGCTGCAAAAGCCAGTCGATGTCCCCATCAGCGCGGGCGATGAAGCCATCCAGACTGGTGGCAATGAATACATGTGCGGTGGCCATCAGGTCCCCCTATTTATCCGTCGTAGGTCAAAGCATGATCATACGTGTGAATTTGAGGAAGACCTGGACAAGCAAGCATTTGGGCGCGACAGGAAGGATTTGACCCGCCTGCTATGCTGCATCCACCGTTCATTGACTCAGGTCTAAACGCTGAACGGTCGAATCCTGATAATGATTTTTCATATTTTTAGGCAGGCTCTGAATGACTCCACAGATCTTCCAGATTCACGGCCTCGTGAGTTTTACCCTCGCCATCCTCCTGCTTTTTCTCGGCAAATCCCTTGTTCAGCGCAATGCCTTGCTCCGTCAATACTGCATTCCCGAGTCGGTGGTTGGCGGCTTTGTCTGTGCGGCAGTGACGACCCTGTTTTATTTCGGCCTTAACATCGAGATCGAATTCGATCTCGATGTTCGCGACACCCTGCTGCTGTATTTCTTTGCCGGCATTGGCTTGAACTCGGACATGCGCCAGCTGCTCAAGGGCGGCGTCCCGCTGCTGATCCTGCTGGTGCTCGCGGGGGTGTTCATCGTCCTGCAAAACGCGCTGGGCATGGGCGTGGCCGAGGCATTTGGACTCGATCCCAAGGCCGGGTTGATGGTGGGCTCCATTTCCCTGACGGGTGGCGCGGGCACGACCCTGGCCTGGGCGCCGCTGTTCGTCGACAAGCTGGGCATCAATAACGCGCATGAACTGGGCATGGCCAGTAACACTGTCGGCCTGATTGCCGCGTGCGTGATCGGCGGCCCGATCGCCAACCGCCTGATACGTCGTCATCAACTGACACCTTCCGGGGACGGGAGCCTGGAAGTCGGCGTCCTTGAACAGCAACCCCACCAGTCAATGGACTACTACGATGTGCTCTGGGCGTGGATGTGGCTTAACCTGACCCTGATGCTCGGCTACGGACTCAACCTGCTGCTGGTCGATGCCGGTATCACCCTGCCCAAATTCGTCAGTTGCCTGTTCGCGGGTATCGTCATTCACCACATCGTTCTCGCGGTGATGAATGAACAACGGTTGAAATCCTGGGGCGGCGCCCGCCTGGGTCTGTCGCTGATCTCCGATATCTGCCTGGGCATGTTTCTGACCATGGCGCTGATGGGGCTTCAGTTATGGCAGCTCAGTGGCGCGTTGTTGTTCATTCTGTGCGCCCTGAGCCTGCAAATCCTGCTGACGGTGCTCTACACGTATTTCGTGGTGTTCCGCTGCATGGGCCGCAATTACGAAGCCAGCGTGATAGCGTCCGGCTTCGGCGGCATTGCCCTCGGGTCCACGGCAACGGCCATCGTCAACATGACGACCGTGACGCAAAAATACGGCGCGGCACATCAAGCCTTCCTGATCGTGCCGCTGGTGTGTGGCTTTTTCATTGACCTGGTCAATGCGGTGATCATTGGTATGTTCAGTGGTATCTAGTTCCGCCCCGGTCCATGGCGATCGGCATCAGGGCATCAATATTTGATGTCCCGGGCAGTGCGGCGCGTGTCCTGTTTGGTGCTGCGCTTGTCCTGGCGGCATTGCGCGTTGCTTTTCTCACTGGCCTGTCTGCAATCGACCTTGGTTTGCCGTGCATCCGAGCGCCCTGTCTGGCGTGTATCCCGCGCTTCACGCCGCTGTTCTCCCTGCTCGGTCGCGTAAGCCGTTACCGATACTGACTGCACCCCCACGGCGACGACCAGTGTCGCCAGGGCCATCATGCTGTATTTGCGAATCATGATATTCCTCCCGTTAAAACGCTTGGCTGGCTCACGGCCAATCAGTTTAGTCGTCCACTCAGTTGGCGGGGTACATCGCGAGGTAGCTGTCGACGGCCGTGTCTACCGTTGGAAAAAACGCCGTTTCGCCAAACTGCGAGAACAGCCCGAACCGCTTCAGTTTGTCCTTGACCGGGTCTTTCATCTCGGCCAGACACAATTCGATGCCTGCTGCGCGCAAGGTTTCGTCCAGTTCGGCCAACATGTCGGCCGACGTCACGTCGACGCTGGTCATCGGTTCCGCCGCCACCACCACCCAACGCACGGGCGTAGGTGATGCCGCCACGGCGTCCAGTACCCGGTCGTTAAACAGTTCGGCATTCGCGAAAAACAACGGGGCGTCCCAGCGAAACAGGACCAGGCCGGGGATGAGCCGGGCATTGGGAAAACGCTTGAGGTCGTGGTAACCCTGGACCCCTTCGGCACGTCCCAATACGGCGGAGTACGGCCGCCAGCCATCCCAGAGGAATTCGATCACCGCCAGCAGGATGGCCAGGCCAATACCCTCGATGGCGCCGAACACCGCGACGCCGACGGTGCAGGCAATGGACAGCCAGAACTCCCAGCGTTGAATGCGATAGATACGCCGCAGATCAGTGATCTCAATCAAGCCGATGGCCGAAGCGATGACTACCGCCGCCAGCGCGCTGTTGGGCAGGTCCTGCAACAGGTTCGGCGCCACCATCAGCAGCAACGCCACCGCCAGCGCGCCGACGACACCGGACAATTGGGTTTTGGCGCCGGCGGCCTCGGCCACCGGAGTGCGTGACGAACTGCTGCTGATGGGAAAACCCTGGAAAAAACCGGCCGCCAGGTTGGCGACGCCGAGCCCGACCATCTCCTGGTTCGGATCGACGTAAGTGCGCGAACGCGCGGCATAGACACGCGAAAGAACACTGGTGTCCGCGAACGAAACCAGCGCGACGGCGCAACCACCGATCAGGACCGGAACCATATCGGCGGAAGTGATCCAGGGAATGGCGAACGCGGGCATGCCTTGTGGAAGTTCACCGAGCACCGATATGCCGTATTTCGTGGCAAAGTCCAGCACACCGACGGCGATGGTTGCCCCTGCCACGGCAATCAAAATACCCGGAATGCGTTTGTGCCCCTTGAGCAACAGGATTACCACCAGGGTGGCAGCGCCGACCGCGCAGGTGACCCAGTTGGTTTTTCCATGCAGCACGGCGGTGAAGATCGCCCATATGTTTCTCAGCGGTCCGTCGGACTCGATCTTGAAGCCGAAAAACTTGGGTAACTGGCTGATCAGTACGGTCAGCGCGATACCGTTCATGTACCCGTAGCGGATCGGTTTGGAGAGCAGTTCGGTGATGAAGCCCAGGCGCGCGATGCCGGCCAGGATGCAGACCACCCCTGACACGATTGCCATCATCCCCGCCAGGGCAACGGCGCGATACGGATCGCCACCGGACAGTGGCAGGATCACCGCCAGGATGACTGCCGCCAGGGAGGAATCCGGCCCCAGCACCAGAATCCGGCTGGGCCCGAATAACGCATAGGCGAGCAGCGGGATGATCGTCGCGTAGAGGCCATAGATGCCGGGCACACCTGAGGCCACCGCGTAGGCGATACCGACAGGCACCAGCATCGTGGTCAGGACGAGTCCGGCCACAATGTCATTTCGCAGCCACGCAATCTGATAGTGGCGCAGGGTGTTCAGCCCCGGCAGCCAGCGCACCAGCAAGCTCTGATCGGTGCCTGCAACGCGGCGGGCAATGCGCCCCGGCTCCGGGGCGGAAGGTGGAGAATCTGAATCGCTCATAGAACTGTAACCCCTTGGTGTACAGCGCATGTTGGCATGGGAGGCAGCGCCTATTGATGGCTTCCTCCTCTGTTTTCAACCACCGAGAGCGATGATCGCAACGATCAGCACAGCGCCAGTGAGCGCCATTGCCAGGCCGCCCTGCCACGGCTTTGCACCGGCGTATCGTGCCAGCATCCAACCGGCGATGAACAGCACGGCGAGGCCGACCAGGTTGGACAAGCGAACGGCGAGCGCCGTGTCTTCGAGTAACAGGAAAGGCACGACCAACGGAAAGGTCGAGGCCACCACCAACAGAAAAACACCCAGCGCCCCCTTGAAGTCATCCAAGCCGAGGCCCGACCGGACCGACGTGGCCGGGTACTGGACCAGACGGCTGCGTAACAACTCCAGGGTCTCGGGCTTGGCCGCTGCCGCCAGGTGCGACGGCAATGCAGCCGCCACCAGCGTCTGGCCGGTGGCCGCGTCTGCCCCGCCGAGCTTTTCGTACAAGGTGCTTTTGCGCGTGCGGTCGATCAAGGCCCGCAACAGATACATCACCGCGTCCGCGAGTCCCCACGCCAGGTTGCAACCGAGTGCGGCGAACATCATTGTCCGTTCCGCCTCCTGGCCCGACGTCGCCACGCTGATCGTTCCGGTGAACGTCATCGCCATGAGCAAGCCGAAAATCACTTCTGTAACACGATCAACGGGGTCGAGTATCCGTGCCCGCTTTTGTTCCCCTGTGTTCGGCATGCGTCCTACCTCGCTGAAAAGTCCTGTGCGGTGCAAGCTTTCAAAGGCCAGAGCACAGCGCTTTCAGGCGGCGCTCTTTTTCGATTTCACTTCATTGTAGTGACAAAAAAAATTGTCGCTGCCGGTGTGCGCGAGTCTCCAAAGCAACACGATTGCCTATGAGCGAAATCGCACTCTGTAGCAGCCGGACGCAGGCTTCGCCAGCTGCGGACGGTGTTGTTCCTTGTATATCGGCCGCAACGACTAAGCTTTTTCAGGTCAATCTCGTCGCCCCAGGAGATTCCGATGCACGCCGCGCCCCTCTCTGAACTCGATGCCGCCCTGCCCGGTCTGGCCCGCAAAATCCGCGTGCTGGACGCCCTGTCCTGGCCGGATGGGGTCGAAGAAACCTTTCTGGCAAACTGGCGGGCCGGGAAAGCCGCATTGCCCGACGTCGCGCTGCGCCCGCGTGACCACCGCGCCGACATCACCGCCCTGGAAGCCTTTATTGAGCGATGCGATGTGGGGCATCCCGCTGGCAACCACCTCGCCATGACCGCGCGAAGCTACGCCACGGCCGGGCGCATGCTCGGGGCGATTGGCACGCCAGCATTCACCGACTATTCGTCAGCGCTGTACCGGCGTCCGGACTTTTATTACCACCGTCTGAAGCTGAGCATGCTCGACGCCGCCCGGTTTTTCCTCAACACCACCGACGCCCTGCTCGGCGGCACGCGGATTCCACCGAGCCCGGCCGAGATCCCGGCCCAGGCCTTCGCTGCCTGGATGCAGCCGGAACTGGACCGTTTCTTCGGCGAGGGGCGGATCACGGTCGTGCTCGATCCGACCCTGGCCGCCAAAGCCATCGCCGGGGCGAGCCGCATCCGCCTGCGTGCCAGCGCGCTGTTCTCGGAACTGGACAAGAACCAGTTGCTGCAGCACGAGGCGTTCGTGCATATCGCCACGGCGCAAAACGGCGCGCTCCAACCCAACCTCAAAAGCCTCGGCCTGGGCGCGCCACGCACAACCCAGACTCAGGAGGGTATTGCCACCCTGGCCGAGCTGTTTACCGGCAGCATGGACATCAACCGTTTGCGTCGCCTGGCCCTGCGCGTGCTCGCGGTCCAGCAAGCGCTGGATGGCGCCGACTTCATTCAGGTGTTCGAAGGTTTTCTGGCGGCAGGCCAGTCGCAAGAGGAGTCGTTTCGCTCGACCCAACGGGTATTCCGCGGCGCCGATCTGCGGGGCGGTTCGGCGTTCACCAAGGATGCCGCGTACCTGACCGGCTTGCTCGGCGTGCACACCCTGCTGCGCATCGCGATCCGCGACAACCGGCCGGAGCTGGTCGGCCATTTGTTTGCCGGGCGCCTCAGCCTGGGGGATACCGTACGCCTGGCGCCGCTGTTCGACTCCGGCTGGCTCACGGCGCCGGTCCATCTGCCAGCCTGGGCCAGCGATCTGCGCCTGCTCGCCGCCAACCTCGCCTTCTCGGCCTTTATCACTCGGATTCAGCTGGACGTGCTCGATCTAGAGGTGCTCATGGCGTTCGCAGACGAGCACGAAACCGATGCCAGTGGTGGCGCCAGGCCGGGTGAACGTAAATAAATGGCAGATATTTTTTGTTTGCTACGCTTAGTGAGCGGCGTCGAAGTCAGGACCTGAGGCTTGCACTGTCGGCTTCTACTTCCGGGGCATTGATTCACTTATTTCAAACCTGCCTGACTACAGGGAGTTGCAATGCGCATTCCAGTATTTTACGCGCTGTCGGCTGTCCTATTGTTGAGCGGGTCTAACTGCATTGCAGGTGCGACCGCACCTGCGCCGGCAAACGCTGCCGCTACGGCACCGGTCCCCGCTCCCGTCACGCCGCCTGCCAAAGACCCCGTGTTTACCCAGGAACAGCTGGATCAAATGCTGGCGCCCATTGCGCTGTATCCCGATCCACTGCTGGCCCAGGTACTGATGGCCTCCACGTATCCCGGAGAGGTCGCCGAAGCAGTCACCTGGTCCAAAGCCCATCCGGACGCCAAGGGCGACGATGCGGTCAAACAGGTGGCGAGCCAACCCTGGGACCCAAGTGTGCAGGCACTTGTCGCCTTCCCGCAGGTGTTGGCAACGCTGGGGCAGGATCCCGTCTGGGTGCAACGCCTGGGTGATGCCTTCCTCGCGCAGCCCGACGATGTCATGAACGGGGTGCAACGTTTGCGTCGTCAGGCCCAGGAAGCAGGCAACCTGCAGAGCAACCAGTATCAGAACGTGACCATTCAGAATAATCCTGCACCCGCACCCGCACCCGCAGCGCAATCCGCGCCCGCAGCTGCGCCCCCTGCCAGCAGCAGCTCCACCATCATTATTCAACCCGCCGATCCACAGGTGGTGTACGTCCCCACGTATAACCCGACAACTGCCTACGGCACTTGGCCGTATCCGGCCTCGCCGCCAGCGTACTACCCACCGCCGCCCGCCTATTACCCTGGCCAGGCCTTGATGGCCGGGCTGGCGTTTGGTACCGGTGTGGCCATCGTCGGTGCGTTGTGGGGTGAATGTGACTGGAACGACAACGACGTCGACATCGACGTTGAACGCTACAACAACATCAATGGCAACAACCGCATCAACGTGAATCAGAACAAGTGGGAGCACAACGCCGCGCACCGCAATGGCGTTCCCTATCGCGATAACCGAAGCCGCGAGCAATACGGCCGCCAACTGGACGGTGCCAGTCAGCGTCAGGCCTATCGAGGGGACAATGCCCAGCGCGCCCAGGCCCGCGAAAACGCCCGCACCTCAATGGACAGGGCCGGTATCGAACGCCCTCCTACCAGCAATCGCGAAGCCCGTGATCAAGCGCGTGATGCTTCCAGAGCTAACGCCAGCAATCGGATGCAAGCCGGTACGGACAGACCGAACACGGCCAATAGAGCGCAGACCTCCGACAGACAAAACACAGCGGATAGACAGAAGGCCGCTGACAGAGCCAAGGCTGCGGACAGAAGCCAAGGGACTGCCCGAAACAATCAGGCGAATCAGCAGCCGAGAAAACAGACCGCTCAGACAAATCAGCGACAGGGCAACGCGCAGGCGCGTCAATCGACGCAAAACCGGCCTTCCACGACAGCCGCCAGCAAGGGCAGTGCCCGCAACAATGCCTTTGCCGGCGCGCGCTCACCGTCCCAGGTCAACGCACAAGCCAGTCGTGGCCGGGCCAGCCAGGCATCCGCCCAGCGCCCCAGTGCCTCGCGAGCCGCCGGCCATCAGGTCAGTCGGCCGTCCAATCCACCAGCGCGTCAAAGTCAAAGGGGTGGCCGTCGTTGAATAACTATCCTCAATTGAAGGCACGCCTGGGTGTGCTTCTTCAGGCCTTGGCGATAACCGCCGGTTTGGCGTGGTCGTGCATGGCGACAGCACAGCAGGAATTCCCAACCCCGGAAAAAGCCACTCAAGCGTTCGTCGAAGCACTGGGTACGACACACGCCGATCACGAACGCCTGACCGAGTTGCTGGGTAAGGAATGGCGCAGTTTCATCCCTCGCGAAGGCGCAGAGCGTAAAGACGTGGAGGCGTTTCTAATGCAGTACCACGAAGAAAACCACATCGAAAAAACCAACGACCGCACCGCGATTCTGTCGGTCGGCAGCAACCACTGGACACTGCCGATTCCCATCGTGAAAACCACCAACGGTTGGCGCTTCGACATCAAGGCCGGCAGTGCCGAGGTCCGGGCACGTCAAATTGGACGCAACGAACTGGCCGCGGTGCAAGCGGCGCTGGCCTATCACGACGCCCAGATGGACTACGCCTCAGTGGATCGTGACGGTGATGGCGCGCTGGAGTATGCGCAGAATATTTTCAGCACTCCCGGCACCCATGACGGACTCTATTGGGCGGACGACGACAGCGGCCAGATCAGCCCGCTAGGCCCTGAGTTCGGCAAAACCATTGCCGGCGAAGGCTGGCATGGCTACCACTTCCGCATTCTCAATGGCCAGGGTCCTTCAGCACCCGGTGGCGCCTACAGCTACCTTATCGGCGACAAGATGAGCCGAGGCTTTGCACTGATCGCCTGGCCAGAAAAATACAATGACACCGGCGTGATGAGCTTCATGATCAGTCATGAAGGACAGGTGTTCGAGAAAGACCTGGGGCCTGACAGTGAAAAAGTGGCGAAGGCAATGAAACGCTTTGATCCGGATGACAGCTGGAAGGAAGTGACTGCAGATTCGGAGTAGGCGGTGTCGTTTCAAAATCCGACTTAATCAGGGGACTTAAAAAATTGTTAAAAGGGGACGGATTTATTGTTCCGTCACCTTTTGAAAAATAAACCTGTCCCCTTTTTCTCTGCTTTTTCTCTGATCGAGATCGATCCATCCTGCTGGAGCCAGGTGGGCGTTTCCGTTCGTCTGTTGTTGCGGTGAACAGCGCATTGAGATGCGCATTCAAAGGGCGACCACCTATGCTTACCACACGCCACATCAGGCACCATCAGCCACGCCTGAAGCCCGCCCCCTTCAAGCTTTTACCTCAAGGCTGCGTGTTCTAACTGCCCACCCTGAACAGGCAGGTCATTGATGTATCAGAACTTAGCGCTACTGGCCGCCTTTCTCCTGACCTACAGCATATTTGCGGGGCGCTTCGAGTCACGTCTGCTCAATGGCCCGCTTATGTTCATGCTGGCCGGTCTAATTCTGGGCCCGGCATTTCTGGGCATTCTGCAACCCCGGATTGACAGGGATGGCCTCAAGTTCCTGGCCGAGCTGACGCTGGCGATTGTGCTGTTCAGCGATGCGGCCAACGCCGACCTGAAGGTCTTGCGGGCCAATGAAGGACTTCCGCTGCGCTTGCTGATGATCGGGCTGCCACTGACCATCGCGGGGGGTTGGCTGGTCGGCCTCTGGTTGTTCCCACAGGTCCCACCGTTGGAACTGGCAATACTGGCAACCCTTCTGGCTCCCACCGATGCTGCACTAGGCAAGGCTGTCGTGAGCAACCCCAAGGTTCCGGCACCCGTGCGTGAAGGCTTAAACGTCGAGAGCGGGTTGAATGATGGGATTTGCGTCCCCGTGTTGCTCATGTTTGTGGCATTGCTGGTCGAGCAATCGACACAGTCCCCTGTCTCACTGGCGTTGGAGTTAGTGATCGAGGAGCTGGGCATCGGCGCATTCAGCGGTATTGCTCTGACGCTCATTGCCTGGCAGTTGCAGCGCTACTCCGCAAAACACCACTGGCAAACGCCCATGTGGTCACAGCTGACTCTGCCCGGTCTCGCCATTCTGTGCTTTGCCACAGCACAAACACTCGGTGGTAGCGGGTTCATCGCCGCGTTCGTCGGCGGGTTGCTCGCAAGTTTTCTGTTTACCGAACAAAAGCACCAGATTCTCAAGGCCAGCGAAGAGTTTGCCAGCCTGTTATCGGTCATTACCTGGGTCGTGTTCGGCGCACTGGTGATTCCATGGGCCTGGAGCAGTCTCACCCTGAACATCTGGATTTATTCGGTGCTCAGCCTGACTGTGATTCGCATCCTGCCTGTGCTGATCAGTCTGGTGGGAACCCGCTTCGATTTCGAAACCCGCCTCTTCATCGGCTGGTTCGGCCCGCGAGGTCTGGCCAGCATTGTCTTCGCCGTCATGATATTGGCCTCCCCCCTACAAGCCAGTCGTACGGTGGTGGCTACTGCTGTCTGTACCGTTTTACTCAGCGTGTTGTTACATGGTTTGAGTGCCAACCCATGGGTTGCACGGCTGGCCAATCGTGATCATTGATGCTGGTCAAAACCCGCAAAGCTTGGGCGGGTGGATGTGTTGGCGACCCGGCCGTGATTGCACCCGCTTGGGCTCAGGCAGGTGAGTAGTACGTCGGGGATCGAGCGTTATTACTCTGGGAAACCCCTATGACCACTTCGCAAGATAACGACGAGTCCGACGCAGATTTAGCTCAGCTGGTAATAGGGCAAGGGCCCTGCACTTATCTATTGCTGCTCTTATTAGGATTGATCCTGCTGTTTCCCTTTCTTGAGGAAGGGATATTTGCTCGCACGTTGCTCGGCATTGTGTTTTCCATCGTGCTGCTCGTGGGCGCTTTCGCCACCAGGCAGACTCGATGGGGGCTAATCCTCAAGCTGGGGCTGGCGTTTCTTGGGGTCAGCCTTCTATGGACGTCGTTGTGGGTCAAGAGCATCGCGATTTTTAACCTTGCCGGGATAGCGTATACGGCGTCTCTTGCCGTCTCGTTTAGCGGAGTGCTGCGCTACGTGCTCAAGCGCGGGCCAATTACAGCCGACAAGCTGCATGGCGCGCTGGCGGGTTACATCATGCTGGCCTTCGTGTGGTCCTTCGTCTTTGCCCTGGTGGAGATATCCAATACTGGCTCATTCGGCCCCGGCCACCTCGACTTCATGCAGCCCGGTACTTTTTTCAAACTGATCTATTTTAGCTTCACGACGCTCACGACCACCGGGTACGGTGACGTTATCCCATTGACCAACCACGCCCGTTCACTGGTGATGATCGAAGAATTTTCTGGCGTCTTTTACGTTGGCGTTGTGATCGCGCGGCTTGCCGGTCTTTACCCGTCGAATCAGAGGAATCAGGCGAAGTGATTCTCGTGGCTAAACGCCCCAACTCTGGGGCGCTCCATACCGGTCCGGGTTTGCCTGGATTAAGGTTCAGAAAGGGTGAACCAGAAGTCAAAGGTGTCGAAGTTGGTCAGCATTTCCTTAAATTTGGCTTTGTCGCCGTCGATAGTCACTTCGCCGCTTTCCGACAGATTGCCCAATTTCAGCTTGCCCAGGGCGATGTCATCGAGGGTGGTTCGGTTAAGAGTGACCGTGCCGTCGGCCTTATCCCATTGCTTGTCTTTGCTGTAGTTCATGACGCCGTTTTGTACGGTCAACACGTACTTGGCGTGCGTGTCCGGGAAGTTGAGATTGAAGGCATAGGACTTCTCGCCGACTCTCGGGCCATTCAAGTGAATAGCAAGGAAGTCGAGAAACATTTCAGTGGTCATGCCGCGAATGATGTCGGGTGAACTGGTATTGGGCGTGGCCATTTTTTTCACGCCACCGCGCAGCTCCTGCGCACCGGACAGGTAGAAGTTACGCGCCGGCCCGGACTCCGCCTGGTAACCCATCTGCTCCAGGGCATCGGCCTCAATTGCACGCGCTGCCTGGTTTTTCGGGTCCGCAAAAACCACCTGGTTGGCCACGGTTGCGGCCCAGCG
Source organism: Pseudomonas sp. SIMBA_041 (assembly GCF_046535095.1). Lineage (NCBI taxonomy): Bacteria > Pseudomonadati > Pseudomonadota > Gammaproteobacteria > Pseudomonadales > Pseudomonadaceae > Pseudomonas > Pseudomonas sp. SIMBA_041. Next base: position 66,816 of record NZ_JAWRXJ010000011.1, on the reverse strand, counting down.
ATACTCTCCTTTGGCGTAGGCTGCCGTGGCGGTTTTAATCATTTTGTCGGCGCCCACCATTTCGACATATTTTTTGGCCTCTTCCACCGGCGGCAACGGATCGAAATTTGCCGGGTTGCCGTCCCAGAACCCCAAATACAGTTGATAGGTCGCGCGCACGTTGTGTTTGAGATTGCCGTAGTAGCCGCGGTTGTAAAACTCTTTGGCCAGGCTATCAGGCAGGACGAACGCCTCGGCGATCTCGTTCATCGTCATGCCCTGGTTGGCCATGCGCAGTGTCTGATCGTTAATGTACTTGTAGAGATCGCGTTGTTTCTCCAAATGCTGCACAACGCGATCGTTACCCCACTGTGGCCAATGGTGGCTACCGAACGACACCACTGCGTCCGTTCCCCACAGATCAATGGTTTGCCCCAGAGCACTGGCCCATTTTTGCGCGCTGCGAACTTTTGCACCTCGCAAGGTAAGAATATTGTGCAAGGTGTGGTTGGCATCCTCGGCCAGGTCAATGGCTTTGAATTGCGGGAAATAGAACAGCATCTCGGCAGGCGCTTCGGTGCCAGGCGCCATTTGGAATACCACCTCGATGCCATCGACTGTGAGTGTTTCTCCGGTTTTCTCGACCAGTTTGTTCGGTTCAAGCAAAGTGATGGTGCCTGCAGCCGTGGTGATGCCCAAGCCACCGCTGACCGTACCTTTGGGGTCTTTAGGCAACAGATTGCCGTACATGTAAGAAGCGCGACGGCTCATTGCGGTGCCGGCAAACACGTTTTCACTGACCGCTTCCTCCATGAAGCCTTCAGGGGCGATCACCGGAACTTTACCGGACTTCACATCGGCCTCATCGACCATCGCACGCACGCCAGCGAAGTGGTCAACATGCGAGTGAGTGAAGATCACCGCAGACACTGGCAGCTTTTCAACTTTGTCGTTGACCAGTGCCAGCGCCGCTTTGGCTGTTTCAGCCGAAGTCAGTGGGTCAATCACGATCCAGCCCGTCTTGCCGCGGACGAAGGTGATGTTGGCGAGGTCGATGTTGCGTACCTGGTAGATTCCGTCCACCACTTTGAACAAACCTCGAATGGCCAACAATTGCGATTGACGCCATAGACTCGGGTTGACCGTGGCAGGTACTGGCCCTTCTTTCTTGAGGTAGTCGTACTGAGACAGGTCGATAACGGTATTGCCCGCATCGCCCTTGATCACAGGACTGGGTAAATCGGCAATGAAGCCGTGGTTCGCATCGTCGAAGTCTTGTTTGTTGGAAAAGGGCAAGTAGCTGAGCAATGCATCATTGGCTTTTCGCGTTGCATCGCTGGCGTCGTTGGGAGCGGCATGTGCCGCGCCGATGACGACACAGGTCGATAAAACGGCGAGCACCAGTTGTTTGGGAAGTAGAGCTGGCATTGGGCTTCTCCTCAGGTTGGCAAGCACACTCCCGCTACCACTTCTAACGTCGGGAATAATGTGTACGAATCAACGAAAAATGCAGGTTGCAAAATCGTCACCGCACGGCGCAGAGGAGGCAGTTTGATTGCGCTCCATTGACCCCGTGCTCGAGTCTGCCTCTATTATTTTCGCGCTCAGCACCCTTGGAGTATTACGAAGCCAGAGCAGACAGCGTTGAGATAAATCAAATAGTTCAGTGATCGTGTATGCGGTTAGTGAGGGCGGGGAACGCCCTTGGACGTTCTGGATACAGCGCCGCAAAGACAGTGCCCCGAGGCGATGTGTGTCTCCTTTGAACAATGATTCATCGGTGTTTTGAGGCGAAGGAGCAGCGTCCCTCGCCACAGGGCGGTGGTTACACGGTGGGTTCTATTTTATCCAGCACGCCGTTTGCCGTGATCTCGGCCACCATGATGCTGTTTGAGATTCCCAGCAACGCGTAGCGCGCCTCCCCCTCGAGATGATCCACCAACTGATGGACCATTACGTCGATCGAGGCCAGTGTCTCGACCAAAAATACGCCCAGGGTTTCGGCGGTGGCTTGTGGGTCCACGGAAAACAGGGTGCTGCGGGTTCGGGGTTTGGCTTTGATATCGGCGTTCGACGGGAAGTGGAAGTCGAGGGCGCGTTCGGCGGCTTCGTTGAGTTTTTTTGAATCGGGTTCGTACGGGGATGCCGGATCGGTTTCCGGCGGGTTGGGTGTTACTTTGAACATAAACTAGATCCTGATATTGAGTGCCACCCCTCTTGCGACTAAACGAAAGGGGAGGCAGCTGTACGCAGGTTAGTCGACCGGGGATCTAGAACCGGCGCACCCGAAGGCGCCCTGCGCACAGCTACCATCGAGTGCAGGCGTGGAAATGCCCGACTGATAGAGATTGTGCACACTAGAAACTACGAGCGACTAAACCCGACCACTGATGGGCAGTGGCAGGGAAACGATAGAGGCCGAGGTCAGGGCACACAAGCCGGCCGATTCTGTCTTACCCGTAGGCGATGGCGCAAGGCGTTGTAGCCTCCGGGTAGTAACGGAAAGCGTCATTTAAACGCAGACGATTTTTCTTGTTTAAAACAACGGATCGCGAGGTTCGCCAAGGAATTTCGTATACCCTATCCCCATCTCACTGCAAACGACCTGCCGACGTGAACCTACCCAAACTCAACGCTCCCGACCTTGGCAATACGCCTTCGACCTCGGAAATCATCACCCGCCATCTGCGGGACGCGATTGTTGCCGGGCATTTTGCCGAGGATGAACCGATTCGCCAGGACGACATTGCCCGGCAGTTCAACGTCAGCAAAATCCCTGTGCGCGAGGCGCTCAAGCGGCTGGAGGCCGAAGGGCTGGTGATGTTCCAGCGCAATCGCGGGGCGATGGTCACGCGGATTTCCGATGCGGAACTGGCGCAGATGTTCGAAGTGCGCATGTTGCTGGAAGACAAGGTGTTGCGCCTGGCCATTCCCAACATGACCGAAGAGACCTTCGCCCGCGCCGAGCGTATCTGCCAGGAATTCATCGGCGAAGACGACGTCGGGCGCTGGGCCGAGCTCAACTGGGAGCTGCATTCCTGCCTTTACGAGCCGGCGCAGCGGCCGTTTCTGGTGAGTCTGATCCGTTCGGTCAACGATAAACTGGAGCGCTACCTGCGCATGCAGATGAGCCTGTCCGCCGGCAAGGAGCGCGCCGATCACGAACACCGCGAGATCCTCGCGGCCTGCCGTGCCGGGGATGTGGACCTGGCGGTGAAGCTGCTGGATGAGCACATTGCCGGGGTCTGCAAAACCCTGTTCGAGCACCTGCCCCACGCGCACTGATCGCTGCGGGCACTGTGCCGATTTCGTCATCGGCACAGTTTAAATCCATCAAGCCGCCACCCGACCGCACGGGCCACTCTAGCGTTCACTCAACCGAATGGACGTGGCCCTCCCATGAAACACATCTCCGTCATCGACTCCCACACCGGCGGCGAACCGACGCGTCTGGTGACCGCCGGTTTTCCTGATCTGGGCCGCGGCAGCATGGCTGAACGGCGCAAAATCCTCGCTGAACAGCATGACCCATGGCGTGCAGCGTGCGTGCTCGAACCGCGCGGCAGTGATGTGTTGGTGGGCGCCCTGCTCTGCGAACCGGTTGACCCGAGCGCCTGTGCCGGGGTGATTTTCTTCAACAACAGCGGTTATCTGGGCATGTGCGGCCACGGCACCATCGGCCTGGTGGCCTCGCTCGCGCACATGGGCAAGATCGGGCCTGGCGTGCACAGCATCGAAACGCCGGTGGGCACGGTCCAGGCCACCCTGCACGACGACCACACGGTCAGCGTGCGCAATGTCCCCGCTTATCGTTATCGCAAGGACCTGACATTGCAGGTACCGGGGATCGGTCAGGTGACCGGCGATGTCGCCTGGGGCGGCAACTGGTTTTTCCTGATCGCCGACCATGGCCTGCGGGTGGCCGGTGACAACCTTGAGACGCTGACCGCGTACACCTACGCCGTACAGCAAGCGCTGGAAACCCAGGGTATTCGCGGTGAAGACGGCGGCCTGATCGACCATGTCGAGCTGTTCGCCGATGACGATCACGCCGACAGCCGTAACTTCGTACTCTGCCCCGGCAAGGCCTACGACCGTTCCCCGTGCGGCACCGGCACCAGCGCCAAACTGGCGTGCATGGCGGCGGATGACAAATTGCAGCCAGGGCAGATCTGGCGTCAGGCCAGTGTGATTGGCAGCGAGTTCGAAGGCTCTTTCGAATGGCAAGGTGAGCGCATTATCCCGACCATCCGTGGCCGCGCCTTCATCAGTGCCGAAGCGCGCCTGATCATTGAACAGGACGATCCATTCGCCTGGGGCATTCGCCCATGATTGAGGGGCGTGTGGCCGATGTGATCGTCATCGGCGCCGGCATCATCGGCGCGGCGTGCGCCCAGGCGCTGGCGCGGCGTGGCTTGCAGGTGCTGGTGCTCGATGCCGGCCTGCACAACGCGACGGCGGCGGGCATGGGGCACTTGCTGGTGCTTGACGACAACCCGGCCGAACTGGCCTTGAGTGATTACTCCCTGCAACGTTGGCGCGAGCTCGGGCCGGGCTTGCCCGACGGTTGCGCTTACCGCAACAACGGCACGCTCTGGCTGGCCGCCAACGCCGAGGAAATGGCGGTGGCCCAGAGCAAATACCTGAACCTGCAGGCTCAGGGAATCGCCTGTGAACTGATCGGTGCCAGTGCCTTGCGCCAGCGTGAGCCGGAGCTGGCCGAGGGACTTGAAGGCGGACTGCTGATCAAGGGTGACGGCATACTCTATGCGCCGGCCACAGCCAACTGGATGCTCGACACCCCGAACATCCGCCAGCGCAGGGCATGCGTCGCGCAAGTCGATGGCCCTCGGGTACGCCTCGAGGACGGCCAGTGGTTGAGTGCCGACGCCGTGGTGCTGGCCAACGGTACGCAGGCCAATCAATTGTGCCCCGAGTTGCCCATCGAGCCGAAAAAAGGTCACTTGCTGATCACCGATCGCTACCCCGCTACCGTCACCCACACCCTGGTGGAACTGGGCTACGTCACCAGCGCTCACAATGCCAAAGGCCCGTCGGTGGCCTGCAATATTCAACCGCGTCCGACCGGGCAATTGTTCATTGGTGCCTCGCGGCAATTCGGCACGACTGACCCGCAAGTCGAAGGCTGGATGCTTGCGAAGATGCTCAAGCGTGCGGCCGGCTACATGCCGGGGCTGGCCCGGCTGAATGGCATCCGCGCGTGGACCGGGTTTCGTGCCGCCAGCCCTGACGGTTTGCCGCTGGTGGGTCAGCACCCGCAACGTCAGGGCTTGTGGCTGGCGGTCGGGCATGAAGGACTGGGGGTGACCACCGCGCCCGGCACGGCGGATTTGCTGGTCGCGCAACTGTTCAACGAAACCCCGCCACTGGCCGCGCAACCTTATCTGCCGCAGCGATTCCTCGGAGAATCTGTGTATGCCTGAATTGATGCTCGACGGTCATGCCCTGACGGTCGCCGACGGTACCAGCGTCGCCGCAGCCCTGGCGCTAGGCGGCAATGGTTGCAGTCGCACCTCGGTCAGCGGACAACGCCGCGCACCGCTGTGCGGCATGGGCATTTGCCAGGAATGCCGGGTGACCATCGACGGTCGCCGCCGCCTCGCTTGCCAGACCCTTTGCCGTGACGGCATGCAGGTGGAGACACAGCCATGAACGAATACGCCGACCTGTTGATCATCGGTGCCGGCCCTGCCGGGATGGCCGCTGCATTGGCCGCGGCCCCCAGCGGCGCACGCATTGTCATGCTCGACGACAATCCGTTTGCAGGCGGGCAGATCTGGCGCGACGGCCCTCAAGCCAGCCTCCCCGCTCAGGCCCGTCAGTTGCGTGAGCGCTTGCAGTCCCACGGCAATATCCGCCATCACAGCGGCACGCGGGTGATTGCCAATCCCGGCCCGAAACAACTGCTGGTCGAAGACGACGAAAATGGCTGGCTGATCAGCTATGACAAATTGATCCTGTGTACCGGTGCCCGCGAGTTATTGCTGCCCTTCCCCGGCTGGACGTTGCCTGGGGTGACCGGGGCCGGAGGTTTGCAGGCACTGATCAAATCCGGACTGTCAGTGCGCGATGAACGCGTGGTGATCGCCGGGAGCGGGCCATTGTTATTGGCCAGTGCGGCGACTGCCACAAAACACGGAGCCTCGGTGCTGCGCATCGCCGAGCAGGCTTCATTAACGTCTGTCGTCGGTTTCGCTGCGCAGTTGCCACGCTGGCCAGCGAAATGGTTGCAATCGTTCAGCCTGTTCAACCGTCACTACCGTGCAGGCACTCATGTGCTGGCTGCGCTTGGCACCGACCGACTCGAAGGCGTGCGCCTGCAACAACAAGGCAAAGTCGTCGAGCTGGAATGTGATCGGCTGGCCTGTGGGTTCGGCCTGATCCCGAATATCCAGTTGGGTCAGGCATTGGGTTACGCCATCGAAGGACAGGCGTTGAAGGTGGATGCCTGGCAAGCCAGCACCCGGGCCGATCATTACGCGGCAGGCGAATGCACCGGGTTCGGCGGCAGTGAACTGGCCCTGGCCGAAGGTGCGATTGCCGGGCACAGCGCCGTGGGTGAGGTTGAACAGGCCCGCCAATGGTGGCCACGCCGGGCACGCTGGCAGGGTTTCGCCAAGGCATTGAATCAGGCCTTCGCCCTCGACCCGCAACTCAAGTCCCTGGCCCGTCCCGACACCCTGGTCTGTCGCTGCGAAGACGTGCCCTACGCCGCACTGACCGAACACAGTGACTGGCGCGCGGCCAAACTCGCCAGCCGCTGCGGCATGGGCGCCTGTCAGGGGCGAGTGTGCGGCGCAGCGGTTGAGCACCTGTTTGGCTGGCAACCTTCGGCGGCGCGTCCACCTTACAGCCCGGCGCGGATCGAGACGCTGATGTGCCTGGACGACACGCCGCCCGCGTGATGAGTGAGACTGGGGTTTCGGTCATGCGACCGAGCCTCTATGATCCGGAGGTCGCCCTCGGACCTCCCAGCGCTATGTACCCCTCACTCACCACGTTCAAACCCTGCGATCTGCCGACGCTGTTAAGCAACCTTCAGCCGATCGCGCCGCTGCTCGACACCCTGTCGGACGTGGTGTTTTTCATCAAGGATCTCGACGCCCGTTACGCCTTCGTCAACCAGACGTTGGCGCGGCGCTGCGGCTTTAAACACAGCGATCAGTTGCTCGGGCTTACCGCCGACAGGGTGTTCCCGGAACACTTCGGGCCGCTGTACACCGAGCAGGATCGACGGGTGTTATCCAGCGGCCGGATGCTCGCCGACCAACTGGAACTGCACCTGTATTTCGGCAACCAGCCGATCTGGTGCCTGACCCACAAACTGGCCCTTCACGACGAACAGGGTCACATCGTCGGCCTCGCCGGCATCTCCCGGGATTTGCCAACGCCTCAGTCCACTCACCCGGCGTACGTGAAGCTCGCTGCCGTGGATGCGCATATCCGCAGCCACTTCGCGCGGCCCATCAGCCTCTCTGAATTGACGGCGATTGGCGGCTATTCCGTCGCGCAACTGGAGCGTCACTGCAAGCGGGTGTTCCAGCTCACACCGCGGCAGATGATTCACAAGGCGCGCCTGGAAGAAGGTTCGCGGCTGTTACTGAGCACCGATTTGCCCATCACCGAAATCGCCCTGCGCTGCGGTTACACCGACCACAGTGCGTTCAGTCGGCAGTTCCGCGCACTGACCAGTTTGTCGCCGAGCCAGTACCGCGATAATCAGCGTTAAGCCCGTCACCGGTGTTCCCTAAAGGGGCGCACGCACCACCATTGCTCCCATCTGTAACACCAGCACGCAGAACGCCGGCGCGGTGTTGTGCCACTGCAAACCTTCTACTTCAAGGGCTGACGCTAAATTCACGGTTCTGACTGGAAATCGGCACGTTGATTGCTATTGTTAATATCGTATACGAAATCCTCAATACGATTTTTCAACAGCACTTCACACGAACGAGGCCTCTATGAAAAACCCCGCATTTGCCGTAGCCCTCAGCGCTGTTCTCAGTACCTCCTTTGTCGCCAGCGCCCAGGCGGACAAGCTCGACGACATCATCGGTTCGGGCAAGCTGCGCTGCGCCGTGACCCTGGACTTCCCGCCGATGGGTTTCCGCGATGCCGGTAACAACCCGGCCGGTTTCGATGTGGACTATTGCCGCGACCTGGCGAAGATCCTCGGGGTCGAGGCGGAAGTGGTCGAGACGCCGTTCCCGGACCGCATTCCGGCGCTGGTCTCCGGGCGGGCCGACGTGATTGTCGCCTCCACCTCCGACACCCTCGAACGGGCCAAGACCGTCGGCCTCACCGTGCCTTACTTCGCGTTCCAGATGGTGGTGCTGACCCGCGACGACACCGGCATCAACGGCTTCGACGACCTCAAAGGCAAACCCGTCGGTAACACCAGCGGCACCTATGAAGCCATCGCCCTGGAGAAAGACGTGAAGAATTGGGGCACCGGCAGCTTCCGGGCCTACCAGTCGCAGAACGACACCCTGCTGGCCGTCGCCCAAGGCCACATCGACGCGACCGTGGTCACCAACACCGTCGCTGCCGCCACCCTCAAATCAGGGAAATACAAAAACCTGAAAGTCGCCGGTAACGCGCCGTACGTCATCGACTACGTGTCCCTCGGCGCCAAGCGCAACGAGTATGGCCTGCTCAACTACCTCAACCTGTTCGTCAACCAACAGGTGCGCACCGGGCGTTACAAAGAACTGTTCGTCAAATGGGTCGGCACCGATATCTCCCCAGCCAACCTGACCGTGCCACAGGTCTACTACTAAGGTGTCCGGCATGCCTAGGTCTGTTTCTCTGACCGGTCGCAGCCTGGTCGAGGGCGCCGCTCAAGGCGCCCTGTTGTTCGCCGATGTCGGGTTGAGTTTCTGGGGCGGCGTTGATTCCGCCAGTGGTGAGGTCATCGATCGCCACCACCCGCTCAGCGGTGAGTTCCTGGCCGGGTGTGTGCTGGCGATTCCCAGCGGACGCGGCTCTTGCACCGGCAGCAGTGTGTTGATGGAACTGATCAGCAACGGCCATGCACCGGCGGCACTAGTGCTGGCCGAACCGGATGAGATCCTGACCCTGGGCGTGCTGGTCGCGCAGACCATTTTTGCCCGTTCCCTGCCGGTGCTGTGCATCGGCCGGGAGGCCTTCGCGACGTTGCGCGATCACCCTTTCGCCAGGGTGGATGGCGACACGCTGAACCTGTTCGAACACCTGCCCGGCGATGCCTGGCAGGCACTCGAAAAACCGTTGCCCACCGACAGCCGTGCTTCAATCGAACTCACCGGGTTTGATCAGGCATTGCTCGACGGCCAGCACGGTCAAGCCGCGCAAATGGCCATGCACATCGTGCTGCGCATGGCCGAGCTGCAAGGGGCGCGAAGCCTGGTGGATGTCACCCAGGCGCACATCGATGGCTGCATCTACACCGGACCTGCAAGCCTGCGCTTTGCCCAACAGTTGGTGGAATGGGGAGCCAAAGTGCGGGTGCCGACCACCCTCAATTCGATTTCCGTGGACCAGCGCCGCTGGCGTGAATTGGGCATCGACCCGGCCCTCGGCGAGCCGGCCAGTGCCTTGGGCGATGCCTATATGGAAATGGGCGCACAACTGAGTTACACCTGCGCGCCCTACCTGCTCGACAGTGCGCCCAAGGCCGGCGAGCAGATTGTCTGGGCCGAATCGAATGCCGTGGTGTACGCCAACAGTGTGCTCGGTGCGCGCACCCTGAAGTACCCGGACTACCTCGACATTTGCATCGCCCTCACCGGCCGTGCCCCGCTGATCGGCTGTCACCTGGACGCGCAACGCAAGGCGCGGTTGCAGATCGAGTTGCCGGTACTCGGTGAGCTGGACGATGCGTTTTACCCGTTGCTCGGTTATCACATCGGTGCGCTGGCCGGCAGCCGCGTGCCGTTGGTGCTGGGTCTGGAAAATCGCCAGCCGAGCCTGGACGATCTCAAAGCCTTTGGTGCCGCATTTGCCACCACCTCGGCGGCGCCGCTGTTTCATATCGCCGGGGTTACACCGGAGGCGATTGACCCTTTACAGGTGCTGGAAGCAGATGCGTCGATCCCCGTGGAAAAAATCCGCCTGAAAGACCTGCTGGTGAGTTGGCGCGAGCTCAACAGTGCCCGCAATCACCACGTGGATGTGGTGTCGCTGGGCAACCCGCATTTTTCCCTCAGCGAGTTCGCGCATCTGGCGCGGCTGTGCCGAGGTCGGCACAAACACCCGGACGTCGTCCTCGCCATCACCTGCGGCCGAGCGGTGCTGGAGCAGGCCCGCGAGGCCGGGCATATCGCGGTGATCGAGGCCTTCGGTGCCACGCTGGTCACCGACACCTGCTGGTGCATGCTCGGCGAGCCGGTGATTCCACCCGCCGCCACCACGCTGATGACCAACTCGGGCAAGTACGCCCACTACGCACCCGGACTGGTGGGCCGCAAGGTGCATTTCGCCAGCCTTGCCGAGTGTGTCGATACCGCGTGCAACGCCATCGCCAGCGCACGCCTGCCGGCCTGGCTGCAACCCGCCGCCCAACTGGAGAGCCCTGCGCATGTTTGACTACACCTTTCAATGGCGCTCTGCCCTGCGCGCCTTGCCGGACATGCTCGCCGGTGCCGTGGTCACGTTTGAGACCGCGGCCCTGTCGATGATCTTCGGCGTGCTCATCGCCCTGGCCCTGACGGTCATGCGCGAAAGCAAACAGCCACTGCTGCGCGGCATCGGCAACGGCTGGGTATCGATTGCCCGCAACACGCCGTCGTTGTTCCAGATCTACATCCTGTACTTCGGCCTTGGCTCGCTGGGCATGCACGTCAGTTCATGGCTCGCGCTGCTGGCCGGGATCACGTTCAACAACGCCGGCTACCTCGCGGAAAACTTTCGCGGTGGGCTCAAGGCCGTGCCGCAAACCCAAGTGCGCGCGGCACGGTCACTGGGCATGAGCGCCTTTCAGACCTATCGCATGATCATCGTCCCGCAACTGCTGCGCATCGTGTTCTACCCGCTGACCAACCAAATGGTCTGGGCGGTGCTGATGACGTCGCTGGGGGTGATCGTCGGGCTGAACAATGACCTGACCGGGGTGACCCAGGACTACAACGTCAAAACATTCCGCACCTTCGAATACTTCGCGATTGCTGCGGTGCTGTATTACGCGATTGCCAAGACGATCGTCGCGACGGCCCGGCTGATGGCCTGGCGGTTGTTCCGTTACTGAGGAGCTGTCCATGTTTGCCACCGGTTTTTCCTCGAATGACCTGATGTTCCTGCTCAATGGCGCCTGGGTCACGCTGCAATTGACGTTCTGGTCGATCATCCTCGGCTCCATCGCCGGGCTGCTGTTCGGCTTGTTGCGGGCGTTGTTGCCACGGGCCAGTTTGCCGCTGGCCTGGGTGCTGGACGTGTTTCGCAGCGTGCCGTTGTTGATCCAGTTCGTGCTGTTCAACTCACTCAAAAGCATCGTCGGCCTGAACATCAGCGCCTTCAGCGTCGGCTGCATCGTGCTCGGCGTGTACACCGCCGCGTACTTCACCGAGATCGTGCGTGGCGGCGTGCTGGCGGTGCCCTTCACGGTACGCCGGGCCAGTCGCTCACTGGGCCTGAGTTTCTTGCAGGACCTGCGCTGGATCGTCCTGCCGATGGCCACGCGCGTCGCCTTCCCCGGCTGGCTGAACCTGGTGCTGGGGGTGATGAAAGACACCGCGCTGGTGATGTGGATCGGCATCGTCGAACTGCTGCGCGCCTCACAAACCATCGTCACCCGCATCCAGGAACCGTTGCTGGTGCTGTGCATCGCGGGCCTTATCTACTACGTCATGAGCCTGGTGGTTGCTCGCCTCGGCGCTCGTCTGGAAAGAAGGTGGCAGGAAAATGATTGAGATCGACAACGTACACAAATCGTTCGGCAACCTCGAAGTGGTCAAGGGCGTGAACCTGACCGTGAACAAGGGTGAGGTGGTGTCGATCATCGGCGGCTCCGGCTCCGGCAAATCCACGCTGCTGATGTGCATCAACGGCCTGGAGCCGATCCAGAAAGGCAACATCCGCGTGGACGGTGTCGAGGTTCATGACAGCGCCACCGACCTCAACCGTCTACGGCAGAAGATCGGCATCGTGTTCCAGCAATGGAATGCCTTTCCGCACCTGACGGTGCTGGAAAACGTCATGTTGGCGCCGCGCAAAGTGCTGGGCAAAAGCAAGGCTGAAGCCGAGGAACTCGCGGTGCAACAACTGACCCATGTTGGCCTGGGCGACAAGCTCAAGACCTTCCCCGGCAAGCTGTCCGGCGGTCAACAGCAACGCATGGCCATCGCCCGCGCGCTGGCGATGTCGCCGGACTACATGCTGTTCGACGAAGCCACCTCCGCCCTCGACCCGCAACTGGTGGGCGAAGTGCTGGACACCATGCGCATGCTCGCCGAAGACGGCATGACCATGGTGCTGGTGACCCATGAGATTCGCTTTGCCCGCGATGTGTCCGACCGGGTGGCGTTCTTTCGCAATGGGCTGGTGCATGAGATTGGGTCGCCGGATCAGGTGATTGGCAATCCGGTGCATGCGGAGACGGCGGCGTTTCTTAAATCGGTGAAATAGCGGATGGCCCCATCGCTGGCAAGCCCGCTCGCACAGGGTTTGGTGGTGTCCGCAAAGTGGGTGACCAACACAGATACCTGTGGGAGCGGGCTTGCCCGCGATGGGGCCCGAACAGACAAAACAAGGAGCAGGCAATGCGCTCATCAAAAGTCATTCATGTAGTCAGCTGCCACGCCGAAGGCGAAGTCGGTGACGTGATCGTCGGCGGCGTCGCCCCACCCCCCGGTGCCACCGTGTGGGAGCAATCACGCTGGATCGCCAAGGACGAAACCCTGCGCAATTTCGTGCTCAACGAACCGCGCGGCGGCGTGTTTCGCCACGTCAACCTGCTGGTGCCGGCCAAGGACCCGCGGGCGCAGATGGCCTGGATCATCATGGAACCGGCGGACACGCCACCGATGTCCGGTTCCAACTCACTGTGCGTGGCCACGGTGTTGCTCGACAGCGGCATCCTGCCGATGACCGAGCCGCAAACCCGGCTGGTGCTGGAAGCCCCCGGTGGGCTGATCGAGGCCGTCGCCGATTGCCGTGACGGCAAGGTTGAACGGGTGGAAATCAAAAACGTACCTTCCTTCGCCGACCGCCTGGACGCCTGGATTGAAGTCGAGGGCATCGGTTCATTGAAGGTCGATACCGCCTACGGTGGCGACAGTTTCGTAATCGCCGATGCCAAGGGGCTGGGCTTTTCCATCCGACCCGACGAGGCCGCCGATCTGGTCGCGGTCGGGCTGAAAATCACCCGCGCCGCCAACGAACAATTGGGCTTCGTGCATCCGCTGAATCCGGAGTGGTCGCATATTTCCTTCTGCCAGATCGCGGCGCCCATCGTCCATGAGAACGGCATTGCCACCGGCGCCAACGCGGTGGTGATTCAACCCGGCAAAATCGACCGTTCCCCTACCGGCACTGGCTGCTCGGCGCGCATGGCCGTGATGCACGCGAAGGGCTTGATGCAGGTGGGCGAACGGTTTATCGGTCGTTCGATCATCGGTTCCGAGTTCCACTGCCGCATTGATTCGCTGACCGAAGTGGCCGGCCGCGCGGCCATCTACCCCTGCATTTCCGGGCGGGCCTGGATCACCGGTACTCACCAATTGCTGCTCGATCCGAGCGATCCATGGCCACAGGGCTATCGCCTGTCTGATACCTGGCCGGGGGCTTAATCCCGAACACCCGGACCAACGGCTACAAAATCCCCTGAAAAAACCGAAATAGCACTGGCCGAATCTTTTCATTTTAAATATCGTATACGAAATACAATTAACGACCCGGAGGCAACAAATGAGCAAGCGTATTAACTGGAGTGGCGTCTTCCCCGCGGTGACCACTCAATTCAACGATGACTTCACCATCAACCTGGACAAGACCCATCAGGTGATTTCCAACGTGATCCGCGATGGCGTGTCGGGCCTGGTGGTGTGTGGTTCGGTGGGTGAAAACACCTCGTTGACCGCCGAAGAAAAAATCGCCGTCACCGAAGTCGCGGTCGATGCCTCTCGCGGCCGGGTGCCGGTGATTTGTGGCGTGGCCGAATTCACCAGCGTGCAAGCGGCCAAAGTGGCCAACGCCGTGCGCAAGGTGGGCGTCGATGGCGTGATGCTGATGCCCGCGCTGGTCTACAGCTCCAAGCCGTTTGAAACCGCCGAGCACTACCGCTACGTGGCCAAGCATGCCGACGTACCGTTGATGGTCTACAACAACCCGCCGATCTACAAAAACGACGTCACCCCGGACATCCTGATTTCCCTGGCCGACTGCGACAACGTGGTGTGCTTCAAGGATTCCTCCGGCGACACCCGCCGTTTTATCGACGTGCGCAATGAAGTCGGCGACCGCTTCGTGTTGTTCGCGGGGCTCGACGACGTGGTGCTGGAAAGCATCGCCGTGGGCGCCGAAGGCTGGGTCTCGGGCATGTCCAACGTGTTCCCGAAAGAAGGTGAAACTATTTTCCGTCTGGCCAAGGCCGGGCGTTTTGCCGAAGCCATGCCGATCTACGAATGGCTGATGCCGATCCTGCACCTGGATGCCCGTGCCGACCTGGTGCAGTGCATCAAACTGTGTGAAGCCATCGCCGGTCGCGGCAGCGCGCTGACCCGTCCGCCACGCCTGGCCTTGCCGGACGAAGATCGCCTGTTCGTCGAACAGATCATGGCCAAAGCCCTGGCGAACCGTCCGCAGCTGCCGGACGTCGGTCTCTGAGTGAGTGCCGGGCGGGCCTTGGAGGCCCGGCCCGGCTGCCTGTTTTTGCGCCTCTACAGGAAACGTCAGCATGCCCAATCATCAAGACACTCAACGCGCAACCTCGCCCTCCGGACTCAAGCGCGTCGTGGCCGCCGCCATGGCCGGCACGATCGCCGAGTGGTATGAATTCTTTCTCTACGGTACGGCCTCGGCCCTGGTCTTCGGCCAACTGTTCTTCCGCCAGACCGACAGCCCCGTCGACGGCATCATCGCCGCGTTCGCGCTGTACGCCGTGGGCTTTCTCGCCCGCCCGCTGGGGGGGCTGGTGTTCGGTCACTACGGTGACAAATTCGGCCGCAAGCGCCTGCTGCAACTGAGCCTGGTGGTGGTCGGCATCACCACGTTCCTGATGGGTTGCCTGCCCGGCTTCGATCAGATCGGGTACGCGGCACCGGTGTTGCTGGTGCTGTTGCGGCTGATTCAGGGTTTCGCCTTTGGTGGTGAGTGGGGCGGCGCGATTCTGTTGGTGTCCGAACACTGCCCGGACAATCGCCGGGGCTTCTGGGCCAGTTGGCCGCAAGCCGGTGTGCCAGCCGGGAATCTGGTCGCGACCGTCGCCCTGCTGCTGTTGTCGTCGAACCTGTCGGAGCAACAATTTCTCGCCTGGGGCTGGCGCGTGGCGTTCTGGTTCTCGGCGGTCGTGGTGTTGATCGGCTACTGGATTCGCACCAGCGTCGATGACGCACCGATCTTCAAGGAAGCCCAGGCGCGTCAGGCTCACACCAAGCAACAACAATTGGGCGTGGTGGAGGTGCTGCGTCACCACTGGCGTTCGGTGCTGGTGGGTATCGGCGCGCGCTTTGCCGAAAACATCCTCTACTACACCGTGGTGACGTTCTCGATCACCTACCTCAAGCTGGTGGTGCACAAGGACACTTCAGAGATTCTGTTTCTGATGTTCGGGGCTCACTTGCTGCACTTCTTCATGATCCCGTTGATGGGGTATCTGTCGGACATCGTCGGGCGCAAACCGGTGTATCTGGTCGGCGCGGTGCTTACGGCATTTTGGGGGTTCGTCGGCTTCCCGATGATGGACACCGGCAACAACTGGCTGATCATGGCGGCCATTACCCTGGGCCTGGCCATCGAGTCGATGACCTATGCCCCGTATTCGGCGCTGATGGCCGAGATGTTCCCGACGCACGTGCGCTATACCGCCCTTTCGCTGTGCTACCAGGTGGCGCCGATTTTCGCCGGTTCCCTCGCTCCGCTGATCGCGATCACGCTGCTCAACAAGTACCACAGCTCGACGCCCATCGCCTGGTACCTGGTCGGTGCCTCGCTGATCTCTGTCATTGCCGTGGGGCTGACCCGGGAAACCCGCGGCAAGTCGCTGCACGCGGTGGATGCCGAGTCCGCGGCGCGCATGGCTGCACTGGATAACGCCGCTCACGTTAGCCCGCGTCGAGGCGATTCGCTGGCGTGAATCCAAAACCTGTAGGCGCGTGGCTTGCCCGCGCCCACAGGGGATGTATTACCTTTTTGCCTGACAGGAGTTTTCATGCCCCAGATCCTCGGCCACAACTACATTGGCGGCACACGCAGTGCCGCCGGCAGCCTCACGTTACACAGCCATGACGCCAGCACCGGCGAGGCGCTGCCCTACGCTTTCGTGCAAGCCACCGAAGGCGAAGTGCACGCCGCCGCTGAGGCCGCTGCCGCTGCATTCCCGGTCTTTCGCACGATGCCAGCGGCACGCCGTGCGGATTTTCTCGAAGCCATCGCCGCACAACTGGATGCGCTGGATGATGCATTCGTCGCCCTGGTCACCCGCGAAACCGCACTGCCTGGCGCACGGATACAGGGGGAACGCGCGCGCACCAGCGGCCAGATGCGCCTGTTCGCCCAAGTCCTGCGACGCGGTGATTTTTACGGCGCACGCATCGACCGCGCCTTGCCCGACCGTCAACCGCTTCCCCGTAGCGACCTGCGTCAGTACAAGATTGGCGTCGGCCCCGTGGCAGTGTTTGGTGCGAGCAACTTTCCGTTGGCGTTCTCCACCGCTGGCGGCGATACCGCTGCGGCCCTGGCCGCCGGTTGCCCGGTGGTGTTCAAGGCCCACAGCGGACACATGGCTACGGCCGAACAAGTGGCCGATGCAATCATCCGCGCCGCCGAACAGACCGGCATGCCCCAGGGTGTGTTCAATATGATCTACGGCGCGGGCGTGGGCGAAGCGCTGGTCAAGCATCCGGCGATCCAGGCCGTCGGGTTCACCGGTTCGCTCAACGGTGGCCGGGCGTTGTGTGACATGGCCGCCGCACGCCCACAACCTATTCCGGTGTTTGCGGAAATGAGCAGCATCAATCCGGTCGTGGTGTTGCCCGAAGCCCTTGATGTTCGCGGCGAGAACATCGCCAATGAACTGGCCGCCTCTGTGGTGCTCGGCTGCGGCCAGTTCTGTACCAATCCGGGATTGGTCATTGGTATGCGCTCCGTGCAATTCAGCGCCTTCACTGAGACCCTGACTGCGCGGCTGGCTGAACAACCGGCGCAAACCATGCTCAACGCCGGCACCCTGCGCAGCTACGAAAAAGGTGTGCAGGCCTTGATTAATCACCCAGGCGTGACCCACCTGACCGACCATGAACAACACGGCAATCAGGCGCGCACGCATCTGTTCAAGGCCGACGTGAGTCTGTTGCTTGAAGGTGATCCGTTGCTACAGGAAGAAGTGTTCGGCCCGACCACCCTCCTCGTCGAAGTGGCCGACAAGGCCGAATTGCGCCAAGCGCTGAACAGCTTGCACGGTCAACTCACCGCCACCCTGATTGGCGAACCCCAGGACTTGCATGAACATGCAGAGTTGCTGGCGCTGCTGGAACAAAAGGTCGGCCGGGTGCTGTTCAATGGCTACCCCACCGGCGTCGAAGTGTGTGATGCGATGGTGCATGGCGGCCCCTACCCGGCCACCTCGGATGCCCGTGGCACCTCGGTCGGCAGCCTGGCCATCGAACGTTTCCTGCGCCCGGTGTGCTACCAGAACTGCCCGGACGCGCTGCTGCCCGCCCCACTGAAAAACGCCAACCCACTGGGCATCGCGCGGCTAATCGACGGCAACACCCAACGAAACCCGATCTGAAAACACCCAAAACCTTGTAGGAGTGAGCCTGCTCGCGATAGCGCAGTGTCAGTCAACAGAGATGTGGACTGTGCCGCCGCCATCGCGAGCAAGCTCGCTCCCACAGTTTTTGAATCAAGCCAGCAATGCCATGAGGTCGTTATACAACGCCTCGGGAATCTGCACGCCCTCCACCAGGCTACGCGCCCGCGCTTCGTATCGGCGTTGAGATGGCAAACGTGCGCCCTGCCCTTCGATACCCTGGAACAACGCTTCAGCCCTGGCCAGATGCACCTCTGTCGAATCCCCCAAAAAGCGTCGTGGGTCCAGGGCAATGATCAGTTCCCCATGGTACGGCGACGATTTGCTGCCCGCATCGTAGGCCAGGGATTCGGCACTGGTCAGGTCGCCGATCAACGGCCCGGCAATCAGCTCCACCATGGCCGCCAGCGCCGAGCCCTTGTGCCCTCCGAATGTGAGCATCGCGCCGCTGTCGAGTACGACGTTGGCATCGGTGCTCGGTTGCCCCTGCGCGTCCACGCCCCAGCCCTCGGGAATCGCTTTGCCGGCACGACGATGCAGTTCGATGTCGCCACGGGCGATGGCGCTGGTGGCGAAGTCGAACACGAACGGATCCTGTCCCTGACGGGGCCAGCCGAAGGCAATGGGGTTGGTGCCGAACACCGGCAAGCGCCCACCGGCCGGTGCCACCCAGGCATGACTTGGATTACACGCCAGCGCCACCAGTCCGGCAGCAGTCAATTGCTCGATCTCCACCCACAGCGCCGAGAAATGCACACAGTGATTGATCGCCAACGCCGCAATCCCGTTGGCTCGGGTTTTCTCCGTCAGCAACGGCAAACCTGCCTGAAACGCCAACTGCGAAAAACCGCCACCGGCATCCACCCGCACAATCGAGGGCGCCTGGTTGATCACTTCGGGTTCAGCCGTGGCCGAGACTTTGCCGGCGCGCAGGGAGTTGACGCACCCCAGAACCCGGTACAAACCGTGGGAGGCACAGCCATCGCGCTCGCCGGCCGTCACCGTCGTCGCCACCGCACGCGCATGGGCCAGGTTAAAACCGTTGTGCAACAGGATCGATTCGGCCAACGCGTGGGCTTCGATCAGGGTCAGTCGGATCATGGTCATCTCCTTGAACAGACCGGTCAGGGTGGTCTATTCGAGGCGACAGGGCTTGATGGGTTTGCACGGAGGGAGTGACGAAATCAGCACAGGTGCTTCACCAAGTGCCCGCGACAGTGCAATGACGATCCCTGCACTGTCGCCCCTGTCGGTCAGGCCTTCGTGCTTCGTACCGCTGGCACAACCACCGCCGATTTCCTGGCCAGCAGGTAGTAAAGAACACCCGGCACCACCAGCCCGACGATCCAGGAAATATCCACGCCGCCCAGTTGCGAAACCATCGGCCCGGAGTAGAAATGCGTGTCGACAAACGGCAGCTGGATCAACACGCCGCTGACATACACGCTGATCCCCAACACGTTCCAGCGACCGTAACGCCCGGCCGGGTCGGACAAGGCCGGGATGTCATAGCGCTCCTTGTTGATGAAGTAGTAGTCCACCAGATTGATCGCGCTCCACGGGGTGAAGAACGTCAGCAAAAACAGGATGAAGTACTTGAAGGAGTTGAGGAACGAGTACTGGCCGACCAACGCGAGCGTGGTCGATGCCGCGACGATCAGCAGCACAAACAGCATGCGCTGGCGGGCGGTGATTTCCAGGCGACTGCGGAAACCGCTGATGATGGTGGCCACGCACATAAAGCTGCCATAGGCGTTAAGAGTGGACACGGTGACTTTGCCGAACACCACGCTCAGGTACAGCAGCGACGCCATCACCCCGGTACTGCCCAGGCCGACGATGGTCGCCACTTCGTGACCGCGAAAGTTGGCACCGGCCAGTGCGGCGGCAAACACCCCCAGCACCATGGATGCCTGGGCGCCGAGCACGGTCCCGAGGCCAACGGCGGTGAACGTTTTCCAGGACGACGTTTTGCTCGGCAGGTAACGCGAGTAGTCGGCCACGTACGGGCCAAACGCAATCTGCCAGGACGCCGACAGCGACACTGCCAGCAGGAAGGTGCTCCAGCCAAAGTGGCGGTTTTCCAGGAGCAGGCCGATGTCGTTGAGGGTCATCAAGCGGGTAAACAGGTACGCGAAGGCGATGATGCCGAGCACGCTGGCCACACGCCCCACCAAGTGAATCACCCGATAGCCGAAGATCGTCAGGAACGTGATGCACGCGGCGAAAATCAGGATGCCGGTGCTGTCGCTGACGCTGATCAACTGGGCAATCGCCTGCCCCGACAACACCGCGCCGGTGGCGCTGAAACCGAGGTACATCAGGCACACCAACACAATCGGGATCGCCGCGCCATAGACCCCGAACTGCACACGGCTGGAGATCATCTGCGGCAGACCCAGTTTCGGGCCCTGGGCCGCGTGCAAGGCAACGACCGCACCGCCGAGCAACTGGCCGATCAGCAAGCCGATCAATGACCAGAACACATCCCCGCCCAACACCACGGCCAGCGCCCCGGTGACGATTGCGGTGATTTGCAGGTTGGCGCCGAGCCACAGGGTGAACTGGCTGTAGAGGCTGCCATGACGCTCGGCCTCGGGGATGAAATCGATCGAGCGGGTTTCGATCAGGGGACTTCGTTGTTGGCTATCGTGGAGCTGAGTCATTATTTTTATTCTCTTCAAAGGTAGAAACCATGCCGAACAGTTCAGCCAGCTGCTACAGAATTGTGTTGAAGCTGAAATTGTTTAGCTGATCGGCATTAGTAGGCGTGGGTTATTTTTGTTGTTCGGTCATGGCCACTTGGCCTACGAACGGCGCCTTGGCCCACACGATCTTGCCCCCCACCACGGTCATCAACACGCTGTTGCGGGCCAATTCATCCTCGGGCACCTGCATGAAGTTTTTATCCAGCACGATCAGGTCCGCAAACTTGCCCACCTCGACCGAACCGACGACGTTCTCCAGCTTCAGTTGCTCGGCGGCGTTGACGGTGATGGTGCGCAGCACTTCGGCACGGGACAACGCCGGGTCGGCATTCAGGCGACCCGCGTATTGGGGGCCATAGCTGTGCGGGTTGGTCGGATCACCGGAACGGGTGACACCGACTTTCAGTGCCAGGAACTCATCGAGCGGATCAACCGGCCAGTCGCTGCCATAGGCCACGCGACCACCCGCACGGGCGATGCTGCCCGAAGGCTCCATACGCGCAAATCGAGTAGGCCCGAGGTGATCGCTGGTGCCGTCAACGGTGGACGGTGCCTGCTGCGCCCACTGGAAGGACATGTTGGCGGTCACGTCGAGGGCCTTGAAGCGCCCATAGTCGGCGGGGTCCACGGACTCGTTGTGGGTGACGGTCGGGCGAAAGCCATTGCCGGGCAATTGTTGGCGCACGTATTCGATGCCGTCGAGTGAGTCACGCACGGCGCGGTCGCCGGTGGCGTGCAGGTGCGGATCGAGGCCGGCCTGCACCGCTTGCAACAGCAGCGGCTTGAGCACTTGCGGCGGGAAATACAGCTCACCGACGTTTTTACCCGGCGCCCATTTTGGTGCCTTCTCGGTGCCGGCGTTGCGCAGGTACGGCGTCAACATCGCACCGGTGTCCGCCGGGGCATTGATGATGCCATCCATGAACAATTTGACGTGACGCATGCTCACGCCGGGCGCGACTTTGGCTTCGCCCTGATCGTAGGTCGCGGCCATTGCCTTGGCCTCGGCGATGGTTTTCGCCGGGTCGGCTGCAGCGGCGGCCGGGTCCAGTTTGATCGCCAGCAAGGCCCGGGCGGTCAGTTCACCCGACTGCTGCAAGGTGGTGAAGGCTTTGCCGTTCTCCGGCCCCGACAAGGCATCGAAGAAACTGGTGATGCCTTGCTGGCGCATGGCGTCGAGCGCCGCGCGGGTCTGGTTGAGTTTTTCCGCGTCGGTGGCCGGCGGCACCACGGCGGCCATCGCGTCGGCCGCGCCGTCTTCGCAGATGCCGGTGAGGTTGCCGGCACTGTCGCGCACGTACTTGCCATCCCCGGGGTTGGCGGTGTTTTTGCTGATGCCGGCGACGGCCAGGCCGCGCGAGTTGGTCAGCACGGTGTGGAAATCGGTGGAGCGCACCTGAATCGGCCGGTCGGTCTTGAGGGCGTCCAGCGTCGATTTGTCCGGGTCGCCGTCGAGGCCGTCCATGCCCATCCGGTCCCAGCTGCCGACTTCGAGCCAGACATCAGGCCCCTTGCCCTTGTCGGCATCCAGGCACGCCTGAATGGTGGTCTGGAATTCCTTGCGCGTCATGGTCTGGTATTTCAGGTCGCATAACGTCATGGCGCGGCCGCCGTCACCGGGGTGCATGTGCGCATCGATGAAGCCCGGCATCAGCATGCGCCCCGCCAGATCGATCAATTGCGTTTGTTTGCCGATGTACGACGCCGCCCCTTCGTCGTTGCCGACGTAGACGATCTTCCCGCCCGTGACGGCAATTGCCTGCTGCACCGAGTTCTGGCCATCGACGGTGTAGACATAGCCGTTGCGCATGACCATGTCTGCCGGGGTCGAACCCTGGGTCTGGCACCCCACCAGCGCCAGACCGGAAAATGCCGTGGTTGCCGCAATGGCGACAAAAAGCCTGGAGAATTTCAACTGCCTCACCTCTGTTTTTATAGTTTTGGAAGAGGCCCGAACAGCCTGCGCGCAAGCCCCTGATATGCAAGGCATACCCTAGCGTGCGCGGGCGTTGGATGGACCTCCACAAATGAGGAGGGGGCGGTGATTCAGAGGGCTTCGCGGCGGGTTGCCTGTGCAGACAAGACAGCGCCCAGCTCGACTTTGCTTTTCACGCCGAGCTGCAAATAGCAGTTGCGCAGGTAGGTGCGCACCGTCGCAGGGCTCAAGCCCAGGATTTTGGCGATCTCTTTATACGAGTGACCGGCCGCAAACAGCATCGCCGCCGTCCGTTCCCGTGGCGCCAGCACCACGCCGCGTGACTGTGTTTCGAGGGACAGAATGACGTGCTCGCCATTCGGGCTGAGGGTCAGCGCACAGCGGCCCAGGCGCATGACGCTCGGCGCTTTTGGCAGTTGCGCGATCACTTGCGCCGGCAGCATCGAACCGCTCCACCCCGGCACCTCGCGCTGGATCGCCGCACACAGGCTGGCGCCGACGTACAGCAGCGTGCCGTCCATGCGCGCTACGCCAAAGTCGCTGGCACCGTTACCGGTGTCGATGCGGATCATGTCCTGCACCTGGAAGCGCCACAGCTGCAACAGGTGATCGCAGAAGGCCGAAAACAACGCGGCCTCGCTGTCGTTGAACCCCGGCGCGTGTTCGCCGCGATACAGGCAGACAAAAAACATCAAACCGCTTTCGGGCAACTCGAAGGTGATGCAGATCACATGGTAGAGGTCATGACGGCGAGCGAACGCGTCGACCTCTACATGGGGATCGGTGTAGCCACTGTCACGCACCACTGCGCCGGGTTGACTCAAGGTGTCATGGGAGAACCGGTCGCTGCCTGCGCTCTTGTGCCATTCGGCGGCAAACGACTCGGGCAGGTCGATGCGCCCGTGCATCCAGCTTTTCGGCGCCACATGGGCATCCGACGTGGACATCTCGCCCCACCACGCCGACGCGAACGGCACCAATGAGCGAAAGGCTTGCAGCCCGTCTTCGATGAATTGCGAGGCGCCGCGCTCCCGAGCCAGTCGCCCGAGGTGCAACACGCACTGATTGAATGCCTTCAGCGTCGCCATCGACGGTGTGCCGCCGACCTCACTCCCCTCCTCCATCATCTTGATCCTGTTGGCTGCCTGGCATTTTTTTCGACCATGCCACAAGGCCAGCGATGGCGTCCACAAGCCCTGCATTCATGCGCAAAACGGCAACAGTGTTTGTCCTTCCGACCGCTGTTTGAGGCCGGGGCAAACCCCTAGCATCGTTCCTGCCCGGTGAGCATTTACCAACCGCTCACAAGGTAGAAAACCAACCCTCCTCAAACGATACGGTGAACGCCATGAAACTTTCGAAATTCGCGCTTCTGCTGACACTGGCCAGTCTCGGCGCCCCCGCCTTCGCTGACGATAGTTCTGCAAAGACCGCAACGGCCAACAGCCCGGTTGAAACTTACACCTACGACACCCACCTCGACATCAAACGCGTCATCAGCGTGTCAGACGTCGGCGATGAGTGTGGCCCGGTACCGGCGCAAATGACCTACGAAGACTCCCGCGGTCAACAGCACGTCCTGCAATACCAAGTCATGGGCACTGGCTGTTCCAACGGTTGAATACCGTGCAGACGATGGAGGGTCGACACTCCATACCGGCGGCACCGGCGTTTACCTGTTTTTGCTTGAACCGACGATTTTCTCATCGGAGGCCAACAGGACCGGAATGTAATCCTTGAGAAAATCCACCCAGGTCTTGATTTTCGCATCGACGAATTTGCGTGACGGATAGATGGCGAACACATTCAGTTCTTCGAAACGATACTCAGGCAACACCCGCACCAAGGTCCCCGCTTTCAAACCTTCCACGGCAGACGCAATCGGTTGAATGCCGATGCCCATTCCGTTGCTGATCGCCACTGTCATCGCGTCGGCGGTGTTGACGTGAAACGGCGACATCGGTGTGCTCACCGTCTCCACGCCTTCGGGCCCTTCGAATACCCAGTTCTCCGCCGGCATCACAGTATTCACAATCCGCAGGCAATCATGTGCGCCCAGTGCAACCGGTGCGTGGGGAATTCCGCGTTTCTTCAAGTACGCGGGCGAAGCGCAAAGAATGCTGTAGGTAATGCCCAGCCGCTGCGCGACAAAGCCTGAATCGGGTAAGTCCCGCGCCAACACAATCGACATGTCATAGCCTTCTTCCAGCAAGTCCGGCAGCCGATTGGTCAGGGTCAAATCAAACATCACCGAAGGGTGCGTCTCTCTGTAGCGAGCGATGGCGTTGATCACGTAGTGATTGCCCACGGCGGACATCGCATGAATTTTCAGCCGACCCACGGGCCTGGTTTGCGCCGTCCCCGCTTCTTCATCGGCTTCGCGCATCTCCTCGATAATCTTCTCGCAGCGTTGCAAATAGCGCAGGCCCGCCTCGGTCAGGGCCAGACGCCGGGTCGTGCGATTGATCAGGCGTGTTTGCAGCCGCGCCTCCAGGCTGGAAACCGCTTTGGACACGTTAGTGGTCGAGGTGTCCAGCATCGCCGCTGCGGCCGTGAAGCTGCCGCTCTGGGCCACGGCGATGAAACAACGCATGGTTTGGAAAACATCCATCGGTTTTGCCTCGGCGCACAATTGACCAGTCAAAAAAAAGCGGCGGCCCGAGATCAGGCCGCCGCGCTAGCATGGGTTACCTTTTGCCCGGGATAAAGCCCGGAATACCGGTTTCCACCACCGAGTTGAAGCGCACCCGCGTCGTGATGTCCTCCTTGATCTCAAGCATGGCCCGGTGCGGCAGCGTGGTAATGTCAAAGTTTTCCTGAATATGGCTCAGTGTCGCAGACGTGGTCAGAAACGCCACACCGCGCTGCACCGACCAGGCCAAGGCGACTTGAGCCGGGGTTCTGCGCAGGTGTTTGGCGATGCCGGTCAGCACCGGATCTTCCAGCACCGCAGGCTGCATGCCATGACCGAGCGGCGCAAACGCGAGGACGATGATGCCGTGCAGTTTGCAGAACTCCAGCAGCTCCCATTCCGGCAGATACGGGTGGGATTCCACCTGCACCACGGCAGGTTTTATCCGCGCGACTTCGACAATCGCCTTCAACGCCTCAAGGGTGATGTCCGACAAGCCGATGGACTTGCAGCGCCCTTCATCCACGAGCTGTTCCAACGCCCGCCACGTCTCGATCAAGGTCACGCCCGAGTCATAGATCATGTGGCCGAACGGGTCTCGGGGTTCCTGGTCATCACCGGGTTGAAAGGCGAACGGCGTGTGGATCAGGTAGCAGTCAACGTAATCCACTTGAAGACGCCGGCAACTGGCCTCGAACGCCGGCAACACGCGCTCGGGACGATGGTTGGTGTTCCACAGTTTGGTGGTAATGAACAGGTCTTCGCGCCGGGCCTTGCCCGAGTCGATGAAGGCCTTGAACGCCACGCCCACTGCTTCTTCATTGCGATAACGCTCGGCGCAGTCGAAATGACGGAAACCGGTTTCCAGCGCGTGGGTGACCGCTTGGGTGGTGACGCTGAGGTCGCGGAACAAGGTGCCAAAGCCCACGGCTGGCATCTCGGCCGAGCCGTGGCTCAGTGCAAATTTTGTCTCGCGAAGTTCGTCGTGAAAGGCTTCGTAGGTCATGTCGTTACTCCACTCTCTGAGGCCGCAGCCTTTACTGATATGAACGTTTGGATGCTTCGCGACTGGCGACTCGCTGCTCAAACACGCCAACCGAATTGCCACCCAGGGCGACAAACAGCTGGACGGTGTCGAGGTACTGCGCGGTCTTCACCCTGATCTGTCCCAACAACGCTTGCTCATAGGCGCGCTCGGCCTCCAGCACCTGAAGAATGCTGTTCTCGCCTTGGGCGTACGCTTGCTGGTTCAAGCGAAAACTGCTGTCGGCGGCGCGCAATGCATCTTCCTGGGCGAGGTTTTCTTCGGCGTGATGGTTGATGGCTTGCAGCGTGTCGGCGACCTGACCGAACGATTGGATGACGGTCTGCTGGTAGTCAGCGAGCGATGCGTTGTAACCATCGACCGCCGCCTGGCGTTCAGCCTTGAGGGTTCCACCATTGAAGATCGGCCCCGCCACCCCGGCGGCGAAGCCCCAGAGCGCGGCGCCACCATTACCGGACGCCGACTGTGCGAGAAACGCGGACAGCTCCACATGGGGATAGAGGTTGGCAGTCGCGACACCGACGGCGGCGCTGGCCATGTGCAGTTGCGCTTCGGCTTGCAAAACGTCCGGCCGGGTGTGGGCCATTTCCGAGGGCAGACTGACAGGCACGTTGGCCGGCAAGGCAAATTCACTCAGGTCGAAGTCCGGCGCGATCCAGTCGGCCGGGCCTTTGCCGGTCAGAATCGACAGCGCATGCCGGGCCGAATCACGTTGCTGAGCCAGAGGCGGCAATAGCGTGCGGTCCTGGGCGAACCGGGTTTCGGCCAGCGACACATCGATCTGCGTGGCGCTGCCGTTGGCATGGGCCATGCGCACCAATTCAAGGTTTTTGCTGTCATTGGCCAGCAGTTTTTCCACGGCCTGGATCTGCGCATTCGCCGAGGCCATCAACAACGCCTGGCTGGCGACATTGCCCGTCAAGGTCAGGTACGCCGCTTCGTAGCGATGTTGCTGAAACGCCGTCAATGCTTGCTGTTGTTCAACCTGGCGCTTGTTGCCGCCGAACACATCCAGGTCGAAACCGACCCGAGGCCCGATGGCATAAAAGTTGGAAACCACGGGCTGCGGTCCGTTGTGCGTACGCTGGCGACCGGCCTGGGCAGCAAAATCGACCTGCGGATACAGCACCCCTTGCGCCGCCGCGACGGAAGATGCCGCCTGGCGAATGGTGGCATCGGCCGCGACGAGTTCCAGATTGCCTTCGATGGCCCGGCGCACAACGCCGTCGAGCTTGGGCGAACGAAACGCTGTCCACCAGTCGCCGTTGACCTTCTTGCCCAAATCGATCAACAGGCCAAGACGCTGCTCGGCCTGTTGATCGTAGTGTTGCGACGGACTCGGCGCAGGCATTTGATAATCGGGGCCGACCGTGCAAGCGGTCAGGAACACCAGCACCGCGACCGCGCCGAACGTGGTGTTGATCAGTTGTCTGTTGATGAAACGCGCATTGGATTTCATGAGGCAAACTCCACGAAAACTAGTTGGTCGCAACAGGCTTGCGAAGAAAGATCACCAGTGGGCTCACCACCAGCATCGCGAACATCAAAATCTTGAATTGGCCGACCACGCCGATAAACGCCGCCTGGCCGGTGATCATTTCGTTGAGCCCCGCCATGGCTTGCAGGGACGTCGCCGCCGAATGCGCCGCCGCGCCATACGGCGTCAGGTTGCTGGCCAGCGCCATGTGCATCGCGTGGGTGTTGTTGTAGAAATACAACTGCACGATTGCCACACCGAGGGTGCTGCCGTACACACGCGACAGATTGAACAGACCGGTGCCTTCCGGGCGCAGCGTCGGGTCGAGCGTGCTGAACGCAACCTTGGTCAGCGAGGGCATCAACAGGCCGATGCCGATGCCCTGAATCGCCCCGGCCAGCGCCACCGGCCACCCGTCCATCAGCGGCGAATAACCGAGCATCAGCCAGTTGGCATACACCACGATGGCCACGCCCGCCGCCACGAACAGTCGACGGTCGAAACGCTCCGGAACACGCCCCATCAACAGAAATGCACCAACCAGGCCCATGCCCCGCGGGATGGTCAGCGAACCGGTGGTGTCCGGCGGGTAGCCGAGGATTTCATCGAGCATCGGCGACGTCAGCGCCATGGTCGACAGCAGCACGAAACCCACCGCAAAAAAGATCACCGTCGACAACACGAAGTTGCGGTCGTTGAACAAACGCTTGTTGAGAAAATGCACCTTCGCGGTCAACACATGCACGAGGAACAGGTAGAGCCCGAGTGCACAGCCGATCGCTTCCAGCCAGATTTCGGTCGAGGCAAACCAGTCCAGGCGTTCCCCACGATCGAGCAACATTTGCAGGCTGATCAGCCCCAGCGTGAAGGTGCCGAAACCGAAGAAATCGAACGTTGGGCGTTTCTCGGCCTTCTTCTCGGCGAGCAACAATGCGATCACCAGGAAGATGTACGCCGACAGCGGCAGGCTGATGTAGAAGATCGGGCGCCAGCCAAAATGTTCGGCGACCCAGCCGCCGATGCTCGGGCCGCTGACGATGCCCAACAGCACGATGGCGGTCCACGTCGCGCCGAACTTCGCGCGTTTCTCCAGTGGCAATGTTTCCAGGGCAATCGCCATCGACAACGGCGCCAGCACGCCACTCGCCAGGCCCTGGAAAATCCGCGCGCCGATAAACTCCAGCGGCGTCGAAGCCAGGGTGGCGAGCAACAAGCCCAGGACGAACACGGCCAGCGCGGTTTGGTACACCCGTTTCAAGCCATAACGCCCGGCCAGCCATTGCGCGACCGGCATGGTGATCGCGCTCGCTGCAAGGTACGAGGTGAAAATCCACCCCGCCTGGTCGTCGGTCATCGACATACTGCCTTGAATATGTCTGAGCACGGCATTGGGCAGAGGCAGGTTCGCCGATTGCATATACGTCGCGAGCAATGCGGCCAACCTCAATGAACCCGCGGGAGTGGTGTTCATCAGGAAGCTCCTGCGGTCAACAGCGCCTTGAGCGGTTGCCACCATGGCGTGCGGTGCCCGGTATCGACCTTGACCGTGGCACTGATCCCCGAATAGAGCGGCATCTGCGGGTCGAGCTCGTCGAGTTCGAGTCGCACCGGCACCCGCTGCACCACCTTGACCCAATTGCCGGTGGCATTTTCCGGCGGCAGCAAGGCGAAGTCCGAACCGGCACCGGGGCTCATGCTGATCACGTGGGCCTTGAATTCGTGATCCGGGTAGGTGTCGAGATGAATGGTCGCCGCCTGACCCGGACGCATATGCGTCACCTCCGTTTCGCGGAAGTTGGCTTCCACCCACACCTCGCGATCGGACAACAGCGCAAAGGCTGGCGCGCCGTTGTTGACGAAATTACCCACCTGCAAATCATCGACCTTGGCGACGATGCCGTCGTCCGGCGCATACACCGTGGCGTACGAGAGGTAGAGCTGGGCTTCATCCAGTTGCGCCTTGGCCTCGCGGACGGCCGGGTGGCTGTCGGCCTCGATGTTCGGATTGCCATTCAACGCGACCACGGTGCTGGCGATCTGTTGTTCGATGGAGGCAATACGTTGGCGTGACACTTTCACGTCGGTGTCGGCGCGCTCATAAATCGACTTCGACACGAACTCGGACGCGACCAGTGCCTTCTTGCGGCCAAATTCCTTTTGGTCGAAGTCGGCCGACTCTTTGGCCGATTGCAGTTCAGCCTGTTGCTGGCGGTAACTGGCCTTGAGCCCATCGATGCGCAACCGCGCGACGCTCAACTGGGCTTGTGCGCGGTCAACGGCGATCTGCAAGGGTTTGGGGTCGATGCGGAACAACACCTGGCCCTTGCGAACGGGCTGGTTGTCTTCGACTGCGATCTCGATGACCTGCCCCGAGGTGCGGGCATTGATCGAGGCCTTGGCCACTCGGGCGTAGGCGTTATCGGTCGAGATGTAAGGCTCGCCAGCAACATAGTGGGCGTATCCGATCGCGGCGAAGAGCGCCGGGACACCCACCATCAACAGGGGCCGTACGGTTTCTTTAAGCGTTTTTTTGTTGGGCGCTGTCGGGTTTGGCCCTGGGTGCTCAAAGGTTTGTGAAGCCGGGATATCGAACTGTTTAGTCATGATCGAAAACACCTTTAACCGGGAAGTCAGGGGCTAATACCCATAAAAAACAGCCATACCGTGCGCAGTCAGAAGGATCACTCCGCCGCACCCTGTTTCGTCGCCGCTATACCCCGTTCGAGCGCTGCTTCAACAAACCTGAAATTGAGGAACTTCTGGTTCCTTAATTTTGTGCGATGGTGTAAGAATATGCCTCGACTTACCTTCACACAAGGATTTTGTACGCCATGGCACAAAAAAAGATTACCGAAGCAAAAGGACGTGGACGCCCACGCGCCTACGACCCACAGACCGCACTGCAGCAAGCGCTTGGTGTGTTTTGGAGTACTGGTTATTCCGCCGCGTCGCTGGACAGCATCGCCACCGCAGCGGGCATGAACCGCCCGAGCCTGTATGCCGCTTTCGGTGACAAACACGCGCTGTACATCAAGGCGCTTGAGCAGTACTGGGAATTTGCCGCCGCCGACATGCACGCGGCGCTGACGGACAGCCAACTGACCTTGAGCGAGGCGTTGATGCGTTTCTATGAGGGGCAACTATCGATCTACTTCTCGGGAGACGGCCAACCCCGCGGCTGCTTCGCGATTGGCACGGCCACCACCGAAGCCGTCGAGGATGTTGAAATCCGTGAGGTGCTGTCGGACCGTCTGAGCCGACTCGACGCCGATCTCGAAGCGCGTCTGCGAACGGCCGTGACTGCCGGCGAACTCAAAGACAACGTCAACCCGGCCGCCCTCGCCGTGCTCGCCTCCTCCCTGCTGCACAGCATTTCCATCCGGGCGCGTGCAGGAAAATCCCGCGCGGAACTGACCGAACTGGCACGCAACGCGGTCAACGTGATCTGCGGTTGAGAGGCTTTATGGCGGGTGAAGGACTTGAAGACATTTTGGCCGATCAGCTCGACGTGATTTTCTGCGGGATCAATCCGGGCATGACGGCCGCCGCCCAAGGGCATCACTTTGCGGGCCGGAGCAATCGTTTCTGGCGCACGCTGCACCTTGCCGGGTTTACCCCCGAGGAGGTGCGCCCGGAAAACGACCGGACCCTCTTGCAGTACCGCTGCGGATTGACCGCCGTGGTCGACCGGCCCACTGCGCGCGCCGATCAGCTGTCATTGCACGAATTCATCGCCGCCGCTGCCGACTTCGAACAGAAGATCCTGCGCCATGCGCCCCGTGTCGTCGCGTTTCTCGGCAAGGCCGCCTACAGCGCGTTAACCGGCCAGCGAGACATTGCCTGGGGCCTTCAACCCAAGACCTTCGGCAACGCCAAGGTCTGGATTTTGCCCAATCCGAGTGGGCGGAATCTGGCGTTCTCGCTGGATCAATTGGTGGCTGCGTATCGCCAACTCCATCAAAACTTGCACAAATCAACAGTAGGCTAAGCTAAGGATCAGCTTATTGCGCACGATGCTCGCTCCGGCAGGGTTTGGGTGTTTCTGAAGAGCGTCTGCAACAGCTATTTCAGACAGGCCCACACTGTTCACGCAGGACTGACGTGATGACCGAGCCCCTTCTCAGCTTTGATGAACTGAAGCGTGCCGCCGTTGCCGGCGAAATTGATACCGTCCTGGTCTGCATGGTCGACATGCAGGGACGTCTGGTCGGCAAACGATTCCAGGTCGAGTTTTTCATCGACAGCGGCCATGAAGAAACCCACTGCTGCAATTACCTGTTGGCCGACGACATCGACATGGAGCCCGTGCCGGGCTATGCCGCTGCCAGTTGGAGCAAAGGCTATGGCGACTTTGTGCTCAAGCCTGACATGTCCACCCTGCGCCGGGTGCCCTGGCTGGAATGCACGGCGCTGGTGCTCTGTGATGTGCTCGATCACCACCATCGCCGCGACTTGCCGCACAGCCCGCGGGCGATCCTGAAGAAGCAGATCGAACGCCTGCGCGAGCGTGGCTATACCGGCATGTTCGCCTCGGAACTGGAGTTCTATCTGTTCGACGAGAGCTACGAGGCGATCCACAAGCGCAACTACCACAAGCCAAAAACCGCCGGCCATTACATCGAGGATTACAACATCCTGCAGACCACCCGCGAAGAGCCGGTGCTGCGGGCGATTCGCAAGCACCTGCAGGCCAGCGGCATTCCCGTGGAAAATTCCAAGGGTGAATGGGGCCCCGGCCAGGAAGAAATCAACATCCGCTACGCCGATGCCCTGACCATGGCCGACCACCACGTCATCATCAAGCATGCCTGCAAGGAGATTGCGCAACTGCAAGGCAAGGCGATCACGTTCATGGCCAAGTGGCGTTATGACGCCGCCGGGTCCAGCAGCCACATCCACAATTCGCTGTGGGACAAGAACGGCAAGAAGCCGCTGTTCTTCGATGCCAAAGCCGAATTCGGCATGTCGAACCTGATGCGCTCCTGGGTCGCCGGTCAGCTCAAGTACGCCAACGACATCACCTGTTTTCTCGCGCCCTACATCAACTCGTACAAGCGTTTCCAGGCCGGCACGTTTGCACCGACGCGGGCGGTCTGGAGCCGCGACAATCGCACCGCCGGTTTTCGGCTGTGTGCCGAAAGCAGCAAATCCATCCGCATCGAATGCCGCATCGGCGGCGCCGACCTCAACCCGTATCTGGCCTTCGCAGCCCTGATCGCGGCGGGCCTGGCCGGGGTCGACGAGAAGCTCACCCTCGCCCCGCCGTTTGAAGGCGACGCTTACGTCGATGACCATTTGCCCGAAGTCTCCAAGACCTTGCGCGAAGCCAGCGCCGCACTCCAGAGCTCGAGCATGTTGCGCGAAGCGTTCGGCAACGAGGTGATCGACCACTACGTGCACACCGCCGAATGGGAACAGAAAGAGTACGACCGGCGGATCACCGACTGGGAACTGCAGCGCGGCTTCGAGCGCTATTGAGGTCAGCATGACGGCAACCATCCAACTCATTTCCCCGGTCGATGGCCGGGTGTATGCCGAGCGCCGCTACGCCGACGCCATGCAGATCGAACAGGCACTGACCGCCGCCTCCACCGCCCAGGCACAGTGGAAACGCCGGCCACTGAGCGAGCGCGCGGTTTTTTGCAGTGCGGTGGTGGACGCGATGCTGGCGATGAAAACTGACATCGTGCGGGAACTGGCCTGGCAAATGGGGCGCCCGGTACGCTTTGGCGCGGGTGAACTGCGCGGTTTCGAAGAGCGTGCCCGGCACATGATCGCCATTGCACCTGAAGCCCTGGCGACGATTGAACCCACGCCCGTCAGCGGATTTCGTCGGTACATTCAACGTGATCCGTTGGGGACCGTGCTGGTCATTGCGCCATGGAATTACCCGTACCTGACCGCCGTGAATACGATCATTCCGGCGCTGATGGCCGGCAACAGCGTCATCCTCAAACACGCGTCGCAAACGCTGCTGGTGGGAGAACGGTTCGCCGAGGCCATGGCCAACGCCAACTTGCCGCCCGGTCTGTTTCACAACCTGCTGCTCGATCACCGCCAGACCGCCGACATCATTGGCTCCGGACGCGTGCAGCAAGTGAATTTCACCGGTTCCGTCGGCGCTGGCGAGGCCATGGAAACCGCCGCAACCGGGCGCTTCCTTGGCGTCGGCCTGGAGCTCGGTGGCAAAGACCCGGCCTATGTGCGCGCCGATGCCAATCTTGAACACGCGGTAGAAAACCTGGTGGACGGCAGTTTCTTCAATTCCGGGCAAAGCTGCTGTGCCATCGAACGCATTTACGTCGACAAGACAATCTACCCGGACTTCATCGAACGTTTCGCCGCCCTGACTCGCCAATACGTGCTGGGCAACCCGCTGGATGAAGCCACCACACTCGGCCCCTTGGTCACCCCGGCCGCCGCTGATTTCGTGCGCGGCCAGATCGCCGAAGCGCTGGCCCAAGGCGCCATGGCACTGATTGAACCCACGGCATTTGCCGCTGACGAACCGGGCAGCGCCTACCTCGCGCCGCAAGTATTGGTCGATGTCACTCATCAAATGTCGGTCATGCGCGAGGAAAGCTTCGGTCCGGTGGTCGGCATCATGCCGGTGGACGGTGACGACGAAGCCATCGCCCTGATGAATGACAGTGAATTCGGGCTCAGTGCCTCGATCTGGACTCAGGACCTGGCCGCCGCCGAACGCCTGGGCAATGAAATCGACACCGGCACCGTGTTCATGAACCGCTGCGATTACCTGGACCCGGCCCTGGCCTGGACCGGGGTAAAAAACAGCGGACGCGGCGTCACCCTGTCGCGCATCGGTTATGAACACCTGACCCGCGCCAAATCCTTCCATTTGCGCCACGAGATCTGAGCCATGAGCCTGACCGCGAACTGGAATTACCCCACGAGCATCCGCTTCGGTGTCGGCCGCATCGCCGAACTCGCCGACACCTGCCGCGCCCAGGGCATTCAGCGCCCGTTGCTGGTCACCGACAGTGGCCTGGCGCGTGCGCCGATGACCCTCGCCACCCTCGACGCCTTGCGCTCAGCGGGCCTCGGTGCGGCGATGTTTAGCGACCTCAAGCCCAACCCGGTCGAAGCCAACCTTGCCGGAGGCCTGGATGCCTGGCGTGCCGGCAACCACGATGGCGTGATCGCCTTCGGGGGCGGCAGCGGCCTGGACATGGGCAAGCTCATCGCCTTCATGAGCGGACAGACGCGGCCGGTCTGGGATTTCGAAGACATCGGCGACTACTGGACCCGCGCCGACGAAAGCCGCATCGCCCCGGTCATTGCGGTGCCGACCACGGCAGGCACGGGCTCGGAAGTCGGGCGTGCAGCGGTGATCATCGACGAGGCGACCCACACCAAGCGCATCATCTTCCACCCGAAAATGATGCCGCGCGTGGTCATCAGCGACCCGGCACTGACCGTCGGCATGCCGGCGAAAATCACCGCCGGCACCGGCATGGACGCCCTGGCGCACTGCCTGGAAGCCTACTGCGCCCCCGGTTTTCACCCGTTGGCCGACGGCATCGCCGTGGAAGGCATGCGCCTGGTGGCCAACGCATTGGTGCGCGCCGTGCACACGCCGGGCGACCTGGAAGCGCGCGCGAACATGCTCGCGGCGGCGGCGATGGGCGCCACCGCGTTCCAGAAAGGCCTGGGCGGAATGCACGCGCTTTCACATCCGGTGGGCGCGCTGTACGACACCCATCACGGCATGACCAATGCGACCTTCATGCCCTATGTCCTGAAATTCAATCGCCCGGCCATCGAAGAGCGCATCACCCGCCTGGCCGCGTATTTGCGTTTGCCTTCCCCCGGCTTCGACAGCTTCCTGGCCTTCATCCTCAAGCTGCGCAAAGACATCGGCGTGCCACACACGCTGTTCGAGTTGGGCGTGGACGATCGACAGGCTGATCTGATCGCGGACATGGCCGTGGTCGACCCTTCTGCCGGCGGCAACCCGCTGCCCTTGACCAAGGCCGGTGCGGCAGAGATTTTCGACGCGGCGTTTCACGGCCGCCTGTAGAGCCGTTGACTGTCGGTGCTCGACACATGAAGGCAGCGCACGGCAGGTTGTATCGGTTGGAGACAGGAGCAGTACGACAAGGGGTTGAAAGCCAGCTCGTCCGGCATTCCGGAGGGGCGCGTATCAAAACCTGAAGGGGCACACAACATGAATCCAGCAAGCCAGCCCGGCTCCGACGCCTCGCATGACGAGGACGTCAAGGCGCTGCACAGCATGGGCTACGCCCAGCAGCTCTCACGACGCATGGGCGTTTTCTCCAACTTCGCGATTTCCTTCTCGATCATCTGCATCCTCTCCGGGGGCATCAACTCCCTCGCCCAGGGCACCTCCGGCGCGGGCGGCGCGTCCATCGGCATCGGCTGGCCCATCGGCTGCCTGATCTCCGGGGTGTTCGCCATGGCCATGGCGCAGATTTCCTCGGCGTACCCCACCGCTGGCGGGCTGTATCACTGGGGTTCGATTCTGGGCAACCGCTTCACCGGATGGCTGACCGCGTGGTTCAACCTCCTGGGATTGGTCACCGTACTGGGGGCGATCAACGTCGGCACCTATTACTTCTTTTTCGGTGCGTTCGGCCCGGCATTGGGCATGGAAGACACGACCACGGTGCGGGTGATTTTCCTCGCCGTGCTGACCGGTCTTCAGGCCTTGTGCAACCACCTGGGGATCGGCCTGACCGCCAGGCTCACCGACTTCTCCGGCTACCTGATTTTCGCCACGGCTTTGGCGCTGACCATCGTCTGCCTGATCTCGGCACCGAGCTATGAATTCGCACGGCTGTGGACCTTCAGCAACTACTCCGGCGATGCCGGCGGCGCGGTCTGGCCATCGGTGTCGAACGGCTGGGTGTTCATGCTCGGCCTGCTGCTGCCGATCTACACCATCACCGGTTATGACGCCTCGGCACACACCTCCGAAGAGACGCGCAACGCAGCCATTTCCGTGCCGCGCGGCATGGTCATGTCGGTGGTCTGGTCGTTGCTGTTCGG
Source organism: Pseudomonas sp. SIMBA_041 (assembly GCF_046535095.1). Classification (NCBI taxonomy): domain Bacteria; kingdom Pseudomonadati; phylum Pseudomonadota; class Gammaproteobacteria; order Pseudomonadales; family Pseudomonadaceae; genus Pseudomonas; species Pseudomonas sp. SIMBA_041. The sequence continues at coordinate 30,044 of NZ_JAWRXJ010000011.1, read as the reverse complement.
CTGGGTGATGTTGTGCTCGTTCGTGCTGATGTTGCCGAACATGGACGAGGCGGCCAAGCAAGGCTGGAACGTGTTTTTCTGGGCGATGAACACCCAGGTCAGCCCGACGCTGAAAGTGGTGCTGTATGTGGCGATTTTCATCTCGCAGATCCTCTGCGGCTTGGCGACCGTGACCTCGGTGTCCCGGATGATCTTCGCCTTCTCCCGTGACGGCGGCCTGCCCTTCTCCAGAGCACTGGCGTCGGTCTCGCCAACCTTTCGCAGTCCGGTGGCGGCGATCTGGACGGGTGCCACCCTCGCCGTGCTGTTCGACTGGGGCTCATCGGTGATCTCGGTCGGGGCCACGCCGGTGTATACGATCGTGGTGTCCTGCACGGTGATCTTCCTGTTCTTCTCTTTCATCATTCCCATCGTGCTGGGCCTGTTTACCTACGGGACCTCGAAGTGGCCGACCATGGGGCCGTGGAACATGGGACGCTTCTGGTACACCGTATTCGCCCTGCTCTCGGTGCTGTCGATGGTGATCATTTTCATCATCGGCATTCAGCCACCGAACGATTGGGCGCTGTACATCACCATCGGCTTCCTGGTGCTGACGGCGATTGTCTGGTTCGGCTTTGAAGCCCGACGCTTCCAAGGGCCGCCGGTGGGCGATGTGATTGCCCAGCGCCAGGCGCAGATTGCGGCGGCAGAGGCGGCGTTGAATAAACGCGCCTGAAGCTACACGAACCCTGTAGCAGCAGGCTTCGCCAGCTGCTACAAAATTGCGTTAGCGTCTCAAAAACGCGGCTTGACGGTTTTCCACTCGGGCTTGTAACGCTGCATCTGTTTCACATCATCGCGCTGGCGAATGCCGCACGTCAGGTATTGGTCATGCAGCTTGCCAAGTTGATCGTGATCCAGCTCCAGGCCCAACCCCGGCGCACGAGTAATTTTCACGCAGCCATCGACGATCGGCAGCTTGCCGCCCTTGATCACCTCTTCGTCCGGCTCCTGCCACGGGTAATGCGTGTCGCAGGCGTAATCGAGATTCGGCACCGACGCGGCGACATGGGCCATCGCCATCAGGCTGATGCCCAAGTGCGAGTTGGAGTGCATGGACACGCCCAGGCCAAAGGTCTGGCACATTTTCGCCAGCGCCTGGGTGTCGCGCAGGCCGCCCCAATAGTGATGATCGGCGAGGACGATCTGCACGCTGTTCAAGGCCACACTGCGGCGGAACTCATCGAAATCAGTCACCACCATGTTGGTCGCCAGCGGCAGGCCGGTGCGTTTGTGCAGTTCGGACATCCCCTCCAGGCCTGGCGTCGGGTCTTCGTAATATTGCAGGTCGTCGCCCAGCAGTTCGGCCATGCGAATCGACGTTTCCAGGGACCAGTTAGCGTTCGGATCGATCCGTAGCGGGTAACCCGGAAAGGCCTTTTTCAGCGCCTTGATGCACGCCACTTCATGCTCCGGTTCCAGCGCGCCGGCCTTGAGCTTGATGCTCTTGAAACCATAGGTCTCGATCATGCGCCGAGCCTGGGCGACGATCTGCTCTTCGTTCAGCGCTTCACCCCAGCTGTCGGGCTTGTAGGGGGAATCGATGTGCTGGGCGTACTTGAAAAACAGGTAGGCGCTGAACGGAATCTCGTCGCGGATCGCACCGCCCAGCAAGTCCACCAATGGCACGTTCAGCGAGTGCGCCTGCAAATCCAGGAACGCCACTTCGAACGCCGAGTAGGCATTGCTCACCGCTTTGCTGGCGTGAGAGCCGGGCGCCAGTTCGGCGCCGGCGATGCTCGCGGGTTTGTTCGCCGCCACGGTGGCCTGCACGATGGCGCGCAGCTGATTGAGGTTGAACGGGTCGAGGCCGATCAGCTTGTCTTGCAATTGCTGCTGGATCGCCAGCGCCGGCGCGTCGCCGTAACTCTCCCCCAAGCCGATGTAGCCATTGTCGCTCTCGATCTCGATGATCGAGCGCAGCGCGAACGGTTCGTGGATACCGCTGGCATTGAGCAGCGGCGGATCACGGAAAGCGATGGGGGTGACGGTGACTCGTGTGATTTTCAAGAGGCTGCTCCCTTTGGATCTGGTTTCAAAGCGGTGTGACTGACAGTGGATTGCGGCAAGGGGGTCGTGGCGGGTTTACCGGTCAGCGCGCGCAAGGCGTCGCCACGGGGTGCGGTGCGTGCGAAAAAGATCACCACGGCGGCGACCAGTGAGGTGGCGGCCAGGCCGTAGAGCCCGCCCTCGATTGAGCCGGTTTTTTGTTCGAGAAAACCGAATGCCGTCGGCGCCACGAAACCGCCCAGGTTGCCGATGGAATTGATCAGGGCGATCACCGCGGCGGCGATGCGCGCATCCAGATAGCCTTGCGGAATCGGCCAGAACAACGCCGAGGCCGCCTTGAAACCAATGGCCGCAAAACAGATGGCGACGAAGGCGAAGATCGGTCCGCCGGTGGTCGACATGAACATGCCGAACGCCGCAATCACCAGCGTCAACGCCACCCAGGCTTGCTGGTGTTTCCATTTGTTGGCCATGGCGGCGAAGCCATACATCGCGACGATGGAAATCAGCCACGGAATCGAGTTGAACAGGCCGACCTGGAAGTCGCCCAGATTGCCCATTTTCTTGATCATGCTCGGCAGCCAGAACGTGGCGCCATAGATGGTCAGGGCAATGGAAAAGTAGATAAAACAGAACAGCGCGATTTGCTTGTCGGCCAGCAGTTTGAACATCGACGGCTTGATTGTCTGCGCGGCTTCGCGAGCCTGCTGCTCCAGCGCGATGGCGCCCACCAGCGCGTCCTTCTCTTCGGCGCTCAGCCACTTGGCTTCACGCGGATGGGATTGCAGCCAGAACCAGACAAAACCGCACAGGACGATGGAGGCAAAACCTTCAATCAGGAACATCCACTGCCAGCCATGCAGGCTGAAACCGCTGACGTTCAGCAGCGCACCGGACACCGGGCCGGAGATGACCGACGCAATGGCCGAACCACTGAGAAAAATCGCCATGGCCTTGCCCCGTTCCGTCGACGGCAGCCACTGGGTGAAGTAGTAAATGATGCCTGGGAAAAAACCCGCTTCGGCCGCGCCGAGAATGAAACGCAGCACATAAAAACTGGTTTCGCCGCGCACGAAGGCCATGGCCATGGCGGCGGCGCCCCAGGTGAACATGATGCGCGTCAGCCACGCGCGAGCACCGTAGCGTTGCAGCAACAGGTTGGAGGGCACTTCGAAGATCGCGTAACCAATGAAGAACAGCCCGGCGCCCAGGCCATAGGCTGCGGCGCCGATGCCCAGGTCGGTTTCCATGTGGCTGCGCACGAAGCCGATATTGACCCGATCGATGTAGTTGACGATGAACATCACCACAAACAGCGGCAGCACGTGGCGTTTCACCTTGGCCGCGGCGCGGGCGAGCACACTCGGGTCTGGCGGATTCTGGAGGGTATTCAAGAGGCAACTCCCGATCATTGTTTTTTTAGGGACGAGCCGATCATGGACGCGGCAATTGATCCCGTCTAATCTAACTTGGCATTCGATTGATACCTGGATTAGATCAATGTTCGAACTGACTCAACTGCGCTGCTTCACCACAGTGGCCACCGAACTCAACTTTCGGCGCGCCGCCGAACGCCTGAACATGACGCAACCGCCGCTCAGTCGACAGATCCAGTTGTTGGAGCACCATCTGGGTGTCGAGCTGTTCACCCGCACCACCCGCAGCGTCGCCCTCACCGCCGCCGGTCGTGCCTTCTTCATCGAAGCGCAGAACCTGCTGGAGCGCGCCCAGCAAGCCGCCGTCACCGCCCGGCGTTTTGCCGAAGGCGACATCGGCTCGGTCAACATCAGCTTCGTCGGGAGCGCGGTGTACGAATTCCTGCCCAAGGTCATCGCCGAAGCACGGCTCAAACAGCCCCACGTCAAAATCGACCTGTCGGAAATGAACACCTACCAACAGCACGAAGCCCTTCGCGCTCGGCGGATCGATCTGGGCATCGTCCGCGCGCCCTTGCTGGAACCGGGCTACGCCACCGAGTGCCTGGTGCGTGAGCCGTTCGTGCTCGCCGTCCCCAGTCGCCACCCGCTGGCGACTGCCGACACCGTGTCCGTCCAGGACCTCGACGCGCAACCGTTCCTGATGTACTCCCACGCCGCCTACCCGCCCTTCAACGAACTGCTGACCGGGATGCTGCGCTCCGCCCGCGTGGCCCCGGAATACGTGCAATGGCTCGGTTCGTCACTGACGATTCTGGCGCTGGTCAACGCCGGAATGGGCCTGGCCCTGGTCCCGCGTTGCGCCACCAGCGTGGTGTTCAAGAACGTGGTGTTCCGGGATATCGATCTGGGGGAAGGCGTGCAGAGTGAGCTGCATCTGATCTGGCGCGAGAACAATGACAACCCGGCGTTTGCGATGTTGCTGGAGGGGATCAGGAAGGCTGTGAGGGAGGGATGGGGCGTGTGAAAGCATCGATCAAACGATGAATACCTGTGGCAAGGGGGCTTGCCCCCTCACCACAATCAGCGGTTACACAGAGGGCTCAACCTTATCCAGCACCCGGTTCGCCGTGATCTCCGCCACCATGATGCTGTTGGAAATACCCAGCAAGGCGTAGCGCGACTCACCCTCCAGGTGATCCACCAATTGATGGACCATCACATCGACCGACGCCAACGTTTCGACCAAAAACACGGCCAGGGTTTCGGTCGTGGCCGCCGGGTCCACGGAAAACAGCGTACTGCGCGTGCGCTGGGTGGCTTTGATGTCCGCGTTTGACGGGAAGTGAAAATTGAGCGCGCGCTCGGCGGCCGCGTGGAGTTTTTTGGAGTCGAGGGTTTCGTATGGGGATGCGGGGTCGGTATCTGGTGGGTCGGTTTCTGGTGGATTGGGCGTTACTTTGAACATTGGCTCTAACCTCATAAGAGTGAGGCTGCAACCCGCTCGCGACTAAACGATAGGGAGGCAGCTGTGCACAGGTTAGTCGACCGATGAGCCAAGAAATCGGCGCGCCGAAGCGCCCTGCGCACAACCGCCATCAAGTGCAGGCATGGGATACCTGACTGATAGGGACACTGTGCGTCTTGACATCAACGGGCGACTAAACCCGATCACTGATGGGCAGTGACGGGAATCAAATTACCGAGGGAGCCCAAGGCGCACAAGCCGGCGGATTCTGGCGTAGCCGTAGGCAACGGCGCAAGGTTTTGTAGCTTTCAGGACGTAACCTGGAGGGCGTTTAAACACGCGCTTTCAAAAGTTGTTGAATGAGCCGACACGTAGTTCCTAAAGACTCCTGTCGTGGGAATGATCAATAACCTGTGGCGAGGGGGACGGCTTTATTGTTCCTGCCGTCTGAAGCCGCTCACTTCTGCGGAACGACAAAACTCACTTCCGTATGGGTGAGAATCTTGTGAGTCGGATCCGCCACTTCAAGCAGCACCTTATGCGTGCCGGGCGTCAGCCCAACCACGATAATCGGATCTTCACTGGTGTGCGCCCATGTCCCTTTCCAGTCGTCGACGGTCACATGCAGGTGAGCGAGACGGGGTGATACGTCAGCAGCCGTTTTGCCAAACACCGGCATGATCCTGGCGTGTTCTATTTGATACTGGATGATGACAACCCCGCGGGCGAGCGGCTCGGCAAGCGGCGGATAGGCGATGAGCGTGGGCACCGCCTCGGATTCCAGCGGGAGGATTGCCGGTGGCTGCTGGGGGGCTGCAATGCCTTGACCGCTTGCGGCGATGTAAAGAAAGAATCCCGACGCAACGGCCAAGGCATTTCTGAGCGCGACGGGCATGATTGTTCTCCCGTGAGATAACTTAAGGCTAGATCAAACTTGGCAGTTGTCGATATGGCACAGAACGTGCCGCATCCGCTCGAACGCCGCACACCCTCAACGCCCGATGGATGACTTATCGAGTATCGCTCGATACCCTACCTCCCCGTTCCCAGCCCAACGCCCCTTTCACCCAGGCGAGCATGTCATGAAATCCCCCGCAGGTTTGCTGCTGTCGGCTATCGAACTGGACCGTACCAGCGCCATTCCCCTGTACCGCCAACTGTATCTGCAAATTCGCAAACAGATACTCAACGGCAGAATCCAGGGCGGCGTGCGCCTGCCGTCTACGCGGACCTTGAGCCAGGAATTGGGGCTGTCGCGGATCACCATTCTCAATGCGTTCGATCAGTTGATTGCCGAAGGTTTTCTGGCCTCGCGCACCGGTGCCGGTACGTACGTCGGCACGGAGTGGGAAAACCGGGGGATCGAGGACGAGCAAACGTCCCAGCCACCGCGCCTGTCGGACCTGAGCCAGTCAATGCTGTCGCTGCGCAGCGATCATTTTCGCGGGGTGTCCTATGCCGACTGGGACCCTGCGACCCCAACCTCTTTCCTGCCCAGCCACAGCACCTATGAAGCCTTCCCGCAGGCGATCTGGCGGCGCCTGATGAACCGTCATCTGCTCAAGCCCACCAAGGCCATTCTGGGTTATGGCGAATTGCAAGGCTTGCAGGCGTTTCGCGCGGCGATTGCCGAATACGTTTTCGATGCGCGGGGCATCGACTGCGATGCCGGGCAAGTGGTGATCGTTTCCGGCGCGCAGCAAGCGTTCAACCTGCTGGGCATGTTGCTGCTCAATCCGCAGGACAGCGTCTGGATGGAAGATCCGGGGCACATCGCCGCGCGCATTGCGTTGCAGGCCCAAGGGGCGCAGGTGATTCCCTTGCGTATCGATGAACAGGGGATCGACGTCCAGCAAGGCCTGGCCGAGTGCCCTGATGCCCGCCTGGTGTTTTGTACGCCGTCGCGCCAGCACCCGTTGGGTGTCACCCTCAGTTATGCGCGGCGCCAGGCGCTGATCGACTGGGCGGCGCAGCATCAGAGCTGGATCATCGAGGACGATTGCGACAGTGAGTTTCGCTACAGTGGCCGCCTCCTGCCGGCGCTGTATGCCATGGACCAGATGGCCCGGGTGATCTACGTCGGTACGTTCAGCAAAGTGCTCTTCCCGTCACTGCGACTGGGTTACGTGATTCTGCCGCAGGCACTGGTCGAACCCTTTTGCACGTTGCGTGCGGTGATGGATCGCAGCCCGCCCACCCTGCTTCAGGCGACGACAGCAGACTTCATGGGCGAAGGCCACTTTCTGGGGCACATCCGCCGCATGCGTGCGCTGTACAAGGCGCGCCAGCAGGCCTTGATCGGAGAGCTTGAAAAGCAGATTGGCAACTTTTTCAGGATCACCCCGGCGGACGCCGGCATGCACCTGATCGCCTGGCTGCCCGCCGAACTCAGTGACATCGAAGTTGCCCGGCAACTGGCCCAGCGCAACATCCACACCTACGCCTTGAGCGACTACCGCATCCAGCATGCCCTGCCGCCGGCGCTGTTGATCGGCTTTGCCGGCACGCCCGAACACCAGGCCCGGGAGCGTGTCGAGGCGCTGGCCCAAGCCTTGCGCGCATTGGGTTATCTGCCGCCGACCACTTGAGGCGAGGCAAGTGGTCTTATCAAATAACTGATAGTGGATCTATCGAGAGTTCCTGACTGGCGCGATAAAGGCTGCGCCGGTAGACCCGGTGTCTGAACCAGGAACGACTCTAATGAACAATAAGATCCAGGAACGATTCAACGCCTTGCTGAGCCATAAAGTGGTCGAAGACGGGGCTGTCCCCGTGCTCACGGATGCACTGGCCCGGCGGTTGCTTGAGCGTCTGGGGCAATTGCGTCTGTTTGCCCACGCCTACCCGCTACTGACCAACCTCACCCATGGCCGTGTGACCCCGGCCGACCTGCTGGACTTCGCCTATCGCCACGAGCTGCAAGGCCTGAGCCTGCACTTGCTCGACGGCGAGGAAAACAGCCTGAGCCAGATGTCACCCGTGCAACTCCAGGCGTTTGCCGCCAAGGCCAAGGCACTGGGGCTGGATGTGCACCTGGAAATCAGCAGCACGCGGAAAAAGGATGTCGACCAGGTGATCGCCATCGCCAGGGCGCTGGGGGTGCGCAACATCCGTGTTTACTCGCGGTACGAGGGCACGCTGTCACAGGTCATGGAGATCATCGAAACCGACCTGCAGTACCTCGCGCAGCAAGCCGATGAACACGACCTGTTCTTTGACTTCGAGCAGCATGAAGAACTCAAGAGCGGCGAAATCGCGCAACTGCTCAATCGCCTCAACCACCCTCGCCTGCATGCCCTGTTCGACTTCGGCAACATGATCAATGCCTGCGAACAGCCTTTGCAGGCCCTGCGCAACCTGGGGCCGCACATCCGCCAGACGCACATGAAAGGCGTACGCATCGTCCCCGAACACAACGGTTTCGGCCATTACGGTGTACTGCAGGGCAGCGACGAAGACGATCTGCCCAGCGCCCGCCTGCTGTTCGAATTGTTGATGCTGGGCGAAGCCACCCCACAGGTGATCGCCTTCATTCTCGAGCAGGAAAACCACTACGTGGCCCCCGCCTTCCGCCAGAGCATCGAGGCCGCCGATCCGTTCATTGCTTACCGGGAGATGAGCGAAACGCCGCTCCCGAACGGCTTCTCGCTGGAGCAAATGCTGGCCGATGAACACCGCTGGGCAAACAACCAGGTCGCCTATGTCCGTAGCCTGCTGGCCGAACTGCGCACCTTGGCCGAACTGACCCTGGCCAGCCCTTCCAACGCCTGACCCTGACGACCCGATTACGCCCGGAGAACAATAATGACAACTCAAAACAAGGCCAAATGGCTCCGATTCCTGATCCTCATCCTCGGGGGCGGCACCATCTACAAACTGGCCAATCTCAAGGACGCCTTTTACGTGCCCATGCAGGAATTCATGGGGTTGAGCCACACTGAAATCGGCATGCTGCTCAGTGCCAACGCGATCATCGCCACTGCGCTGTTTGTGCTGGGCGGCCTGCTCGCCGATCGCTACGACACGCGCAAGCTGATCCCCCTCGGCCTGATCGGCACCGGTGGCCTGGGGTTGTACCTGGCGACCTTTCCGCCCTTCAGCAATTTACTGATCGTGTTCAGTCTGTTAGCCGTGTGCGCCGACTGCCTGTTCTGGCCATCGCTGCTCAAAGCCATCCGCAACCTGGGTGACGATCAGGAGCAAGGCCGGTTGTTCGGCCTGCTCGAAGGCGGGCGTGGCGTGGTGGATACACTGGTGGCGTTTTCGGCGCTGGGCGTGTTCGTCGCCATGGGTTCGGGCGAAACCGGCCTGAAGTCGGCGATCCTGTTCTACTCGGTCATCGACATTTTGGCCGGCACCCTGACCTGGTTCCTGCTCAAGAGCGGCAACGCGCAGTCGGTGGCCAAGCCCAAGAATGGCCTGGCGAACCTGATGGAAGCGATCAAGGTTCCAGGCATCTGGCTGGTCAGCCTCAACGTGTTCATGGTCTACATCGTCTATTGCGGCCTGACCTATTTCATTCCCTACCTCAAGGAAATGTACGGGTTGCCCGTGGCATTGGTGGGCGCCTACGGCATCATCAACCAGTACTTCCTGAAGATCCTCGGCGGACCTGCCGGCGGTTTTATTGCCGACAAGCAATTCAAGAGCACCAGTCGCTACCTGAAGTGGGCATTCCTGGCGCTGTTGCCGCTGATGGGCGTAATTATGTTGATTCCGAAAAGCCCGGGCTTCATCTATGCGGGCATGGCTGCCACCCTGTCCTTCGCCTTGATCGTGTTCTCCATGCGCGGGGTGTTCTGGGCGCCCATGGGTGAAGTCGGCATTCCCCAACACATCACCGGCTCGGCCTTCGGCATCGGTTGCCTGATCGGCTATGCGCCCGGCATGTTTGCCTACGTCATCTACGGCGCGATCCTCGATCATTTCCCCGGTGAACAGGGTTACAACTATGTCTTCACCTTGATGAGCCTGCTGGCCGTCGTGGGCTTCATGGTGTCGAGCCTGCTTTATCAAGCGGTGCGCAAAAAATCCGTGACCACTGACGGCATGAGTGCGGCGCAAGCCTGATCGTCGAGTGCAGAGGTCATCGGCATTGACGATGACCTCTGCCTCGCCCGTCACTCAATGCGGCGCGCGAGGAATCGTCTTCAGTAGGTCTTCAGGGCTGATGTAACCCACCACCGGCTCTGAACCACTGCCCGGCAGTGGCAGGTCAAGGATGTGGCCCTTGATCTTGCCGATGACGTGCATTTCGCAAGGCTTGCAGTCGAACTTCAGGGTCAGCACTTCGTCACCGTGCACCAATTGCATTGGCGCGACTTTGGTGCGCACACCGGTCACGCCTTTGGCTTGCTTGGGGCACAGATTGAAAGAGAACCGCAGGCAGTGCTTGGTGATCATCACTGGCACTTCCCCGGTTTCTTCATGAGCCTCAAACGCCGCGTCGATCAGCTTGACGCCGTGGCGGTGATAGAAGTCCCGGGCCTTCTGGTTGTAGACGTTGGCCAGGAACGACAGGTGCGACTCCGGATACACCGGCGGCGGCGTGGCTTCGGCCTTGCGGTGACCTCGCGGGTGGGCGAGCAGCCGGGCCGCGGTCAATGCCTCGATCACTTCGCGACGCAAGGCTTTGAGCTGCGAGTTGGGAATGAAGAACGCCTGGGGTGCATCCAGCTCAATGGCAGTGGCGTGGTAGTCCGTGGTGCCCAATTGACCGAGCAGGTCGCGCAGTTGCTCCAGGGCCTGCTCCGGCTTGTTGGCCAGACCGAACGGACCGTCCAGCGACAGGCTCGCGCTGACGCCCTCCTCGCTCGTGGCGGTCAATTGCAGGCGCTGCTCATCCAGACGGGCCACCCAACTCAAACCGATACGGCGTTCGGCAGAAGTCTTCTGCAAGGCCTGCTGCCAGTTATGGTCAAGGTTGCGGCTCAGTGGATGGTTGGGCCGCAGCTTGAACATCCCGTCTGGCATCTCGTTGGGTTCGACCCGGTAGCGATAGCGCTTCTGGCCGTCTTCGAGGAATTCACCCTTGGGCTCGGCGATGTTGGCGCGGAAACCCACCACCTCGCGTTTGATCAGCACATTAAGGCCGTCGCCATTGGACAGCGGCTCGAAGGTCACCACCTGCAAATCACGCTTGCCGACCTTCTCCACCACGCCCACCGACAAACCGGTGAAGGTCGGTGAGTCGAAGGCGCCGATGTCGATCTTGCGATCAGTGACGAAGTAATCGGTGCTGCCACGGTGGAAGGTCTTGTCCGGGTCGGGCACGAAGAAGTGCGCGGTGCGGCCGCTGGAGGCCCGCGCCAGGTCCGGGCGGTCTTCCAGCACGTCGTCCAGACGCTGACGGTAATAGGCCGTGATGTTCTTCACATAGCCCATGTCCTTGTAGCGCCCTTCAATCTTGAACGAGCGAACCCCGGCTTCGACCAACGCCCGGATGTTGGCGCTCTGATTGTTGTCTTTCATCGACAGCAGGTGTTTTTCGTAGGCGACGACGCGGCCTTGGTCGTCCTTGAGGGTATAAGGCAAACGACAGGCCTGGGAGCAGTCGCCCCGGTTGGCACTACGACCGTTCTGGGCGTGAGAAATATTGCACTGCCCGGAGAACGCCACGCACAACGCGCCGTGGATGAAGAATTCGATCGCGGCATCGGTCTCGTCGGCGATGGCGCGAATCTCTTGCAGGTTCAGCTCGCGGGCCAATACCAGTTGGGAGAAACCCGCCTGGTCCAGAAACTTCGCCCGTGCCAGCGTGCGGATGTCGGTCTGGGTGCTGGCGTGCAGCTCGATCGGCGGGATATCCAGCTCCATCACCCCCAGATCCTGAACGATCAACGCGTCGACGCCGGCATCGTACAACTGGTGAATCAGCTTGCGCGCCGGCTCCAGTTCGTTGTCATGCAGGATCGTGTTGATCGTGGTGAACACGCGGGCGTGATAGCGACGGGCGAACTCCACGAGTTGCGCAATATCGCTGACTTCGTTGCAGGCGTTGTGCCGGGCGCCGAAGCTCGGGCCACCGATGTACACGGCGTCGGCGCCATGCAGGATGGCCTCGCGAGCGATGCTCACGTCACGGGCGGGGCTGAGCAATTCCAGGTGATGTTTGGGAAGAGACATATTTTTTATCTGGTTATCACGGTAGGTGCGCATTGTAGCGGGCAAAAACGAGATGGGCACGTGGGGCGACGGAATGAGGGTTGTTGCACACCTGCACAGCAAAAGCAGCACTTGCCGACACCCACTTACAGCGAGTGTCAGCAAGGGGGCGCACTACTTCGATACCACCACCGCCGGTGGCTGCCAGCTGCCCTCGCCAGGGGGAAGAATCGAAGGCGGTGCGGTCTTCGGCCAGTAGAGACGCATCACCAGATAGACCGTGTCGTCAGGTGCCGGCAGCCAGTTGGCTTCCTTGGCCTTGCCGGGGGAGTCCTTCTGGATGTAAATCGTCAGTGAGCCATCCGTGTTTTTCTTCATGGCCGACAGCATCGGCGAATTGATCAGGTAACGGTTGAGCGGATTCTTGATCAGCAGTTGGCTCTTGCCGTCGTACAGGGTCACCGACCAAAAGGCATTGACTGGTGGCAGCTTGCCGGCCGGGAAGGTAAGCGTGTAGTTGCGCTTGCTGGTATCCAGCGTCTGGCCGTTGCCGTCGGTGCGGGTATAGGGGTACATCGCCTCAACGGCGTCATTGCCGTAAAGGCCGCCCTTCGCGGCGCCGGCACGCATCAGCCAGTCGGCCTTGTAGAACGCCTGGTCGCCGAAGAACGCGCCGACGTTCCAGCCATTGATGTTTTTCATGCCGCTCGAGAGAAACTGGTCCACCTTCTCATCGCCGGCCTTCATTCCCAGCAAGACTACCGCCTTGTGTTCGAGCGAGAGGTCTTTGAATTCGAAGCGCCGGCCGGGGCCTACGCCGATGCTGGCCAGCTTCGCCCGGATCTCCTTGTCGTCAGCCGATGGCGGCACATACTCCAACGCGGCCGACAGGTACTCGAAGAAATTGTCCTTGATCCCCGCCGTGGTGGCCGGCACGAAATCAATCTTCGGGGCCGCGGGCGGCGCTGGTTGATGAAGGAAGGCTGAAAGCGGCTGGACCTTGTAACCCGCCTGAACCTTCTCGACATTGGGCATGTCGGCTGGATTGAACAACTGGGTCCGGATCAACGTCAGGGCAAAGGGGGTCGTGGAGGTGAACACTTTATCGATGCCAGGCGGTGTCGCCCCTTTCCAGTCAGGGCCTGCAATCAGATAGCTCCCGGGCGCGCTGGCCGTTGCCCGGCTGCCGATGTAGCCGAAGTTATAGGTGTTGCCGTCGATCAGCTGCACCGAGTAATAGCGCTTTTTGGAGACTGCCGGCACGGTGATCACCAGAGGCTCGGCACGCAGGTCGGTCCAAAGTATCGAGTATGGAGTGTCGCTGTTTGGCGTAATGACGGCAGTGTCAGCGGGCGTCGCGACCCGATGTTCGTTATACAGTCGGTTGAAGGGCGCCTTGAACTGGCTGGACTTGGGGTCCACCGCGAACTCGTTCATCACGGCGTAGTTCATCACCAGCGGCAGGCCGTAGATAAAGCCTTCCTCGGCGATAGCCTTGGTCTGTTCGAGGCCCGGCGCGGGTACGCCCTTGGCCACATCGGCCTTGTCTGCCTGTGTGATCGGATCGTTCTTGCTCGCACATCCCGTGAAAAGCGTTGAACCCACCACGACAAGTGCCGCAACTAATGTCCAGCCCCGGTTAAACGTCCTGTTCATGTCCACCTCGTTTGTTCTGAGCAAGTTGGCACCACGCCAGTCTGACGACTGAATGCCTGCAAGAACCCTAGGCACAGGGTTCCGGCTCGTCAAACGGACAAGGACAATTTTGAGTTTCATCACTGATTGACGGTGCTTCGCGATGTGAACAAGGCCATCACTGCCGCGAGCACCAGCAAGATAGCGCTGGCGAGAAAGGTCATGCGATAGCCGCTCCCGTCGAACAACAGCCCGCCGAGGGTAGAGCCCAGCGCAATGGATAGCTGAATGACCGCCACCATCAGGCCGCCACCGGCTTCAGCATCCTTGGGCAACGCCTTGGCCAACCACGACCACCACCCCACAGGTGCCGCCGTCGCGATCAGGCCCCACAGCCCCAGTAATACAAAAGCAGCCACGACGCCACCGCCAAGGACAATCAAGGACAGTGCAATGGCGGCCATTAAGAGTGGAATGCTGACCAGGACGCGGTACAGGCCGGTTTTCAGGAAACTGCCGATCAGAAGGGTCCCGACAAAACCCGCCACGCCGATGACCAGCAGGATTATCGACAACAGGGAGACCTCTACACCCGTGACGGTCTCCAGAAACGGGCGCAGATAGGTGAACAATACAAACTGCCCCATGAAGAAAATGCCCACGCTCAACATGCCGAAACGGACCAATCGGCTCTTCAACAATCGAAAGACATTGCCCGTGCCCGCTTTACGCGGCGCCGCCGTCATGGCCGGCAGGCTGATCCACTGCCAGATCAATGCGATGATCGCTACCGGAATCAGGCAGAGAAAAGCGCCCCGCCAACCGATGACACTCCCCAGGTAGCTTCCCAGTGGGGCGGCCACTACGGTTGCCAGTGCATTGCCGCCGTTGAAGACTGCCAGCGCCTTGGGCACGCTATGGGACGGTACCAGGCGCATGGCCATTGCCGCCGACATCGACCAGAACCCGCCGATCACCACGCCGATCAGCGCACGCCCCATCATGTACACCGTATAGTTTGGCGCCAGACCGACCACCAGCCCCGACACGCACATAATCCCGGTCAGTAGCAGCAACAGCGTCTTGCGGTCCATTGCGCCCGCAAGCCTGGAAATCGAAAGGCTTGTCAGTACCGCGAAAGCGCCGGAGATGGCAATCCCATACCCGGCCAGTCCTTCACTGATGTGCAGATCCGACGCAATCGGCGTGAGTAAACTGACAGGCATGAACTCGGAGGCGATCAGCGCGAATACGCACAGTGTCATCGCAAAGATGCCACTCCAGTAAGCCGGCAGTTCCCCAGTTCCCGGCGTGCCGAGGGCATCACCTGTCGGGGTGTCGAATACAGGTGTCTCGCTCATCCTAAGTACTCCGTTCCAGATAGGTGACAGAGCTTGACGGATTCGAGATACCTTGATTAGTAGGTGTAATCTTCATGTGCTTTTGAGAAAAACTCAGCAATGGCCCATACCAAAGTCAACGATCTCCAAGCTTTTCTGGCAGTGGCACGCGATCAAAGCTTCACCAAAGCCGCAGCCAAACTGGGCATTACGCCTTCTGCACTGAGTCATACGATCCGGGCACTTGAACAAAGACTGGGAATACGTCTGCTCGCCCGCACAACACGCAATGTGTCGCCGACAGAGGCAGGCGAACGATTGATGCGCTCGATCGCCCCGCTTTTTGATCAGATCGCGGTCGAGATTGAAGCCTTGAGCGAATTACGGGACAAGCCCAGTGGCACGATTCGTATTTCCTGCACCGACGATCAAATTGAGTTGTGCATTCGGCCGATGCTTGCAGGCTTCTTGAAGAATTACCCGGATATCACCCTGGAGTTCTACGTCGACTATGGATTCACCAACGTGGTCGAGGAACGCTTCGATGCCGGCATTCGCCTGGGCGAATCGATCAGCAAGGACATGATCGCCGTTCGCATAGGACCGGATTGGCGGTTGGCGGTGGTGGGCTCTCCAGCCTATTTCGAACGCAACCCGGCACCCACAACCCCCTATGAACTGACCGGGCATGACTGCGTGAATATCCGACACAGGCCATCAGGGGCGATTTACGCCTGGGAGTTTGAACGAGATGGCCGGGCGTTTACGGTCAAGGCAGATGGGCCACTGGTTTTCAACAGCATCATGCATGTTCTCAATGCCGCCGTTGATGGCATTGGTCTGGCCTACGTACCCGAGGAATTGGTCGCACCGTATCTGGCCGACGGCCGCCTCAAAGAAGTCCTGGCCGACTGGTGCCCCGAGTTTCAGGGTTACCACTTGTATTACCCCAACAGACGCCAGACCTCTCCCGCCTTTTCTGCATTGGTGGAGGCGCTGAAATATAGAAGCTGAGTGTTCTGTATTCGACGCGCTGCAACGTCTGTTACAGCTCTAAATCAGCCAAACGGAGCCAATCTGATACGGTTTTTTATTGTGGATCTGAGTCTGTTCTGTGGCTGGGTCGGTGTTCTATAAAGAGCGGGATCGGAGTGCGAGCGGACTGCACCCGACCGCCCACTTTTCCAGACTCTTTGAAGATCGGATGGTCTCGGCAGTCCTCAGGAACCATCATGAATACCCTCTGCACGAGCTTTCACAGCGTGGCTCTCCCCGAGTCGCAGCGTGACATTCTCGGCATGATCGCGACCAATCATCCACTGGGCGACGTTCTGGCCGCCATCTGCCTGATGCTCGACGCACAAGAGCCTGACACGCGTTGTTCGATACTGCTCACCGATGCTCAGGGCAAGCATCTGCTGAACGGTGCGGCGCCTGGCCTACCGCCTGAATACAGTCAGGCCATCCATGGCATGCCCATCGGTCCACAGGAAGGGACCTGCGGCACCGCAGCATTCCGGCGAGAATTGGTGGTCACCGTAGACATTGCCCTGGATCCGAGCTGGGAGCGTTTCCGGAGTCTGGCGCTGGGGCACAATCTGCGCTCCTGCTGGTCGTTGCCGTTATTCTCGCATCAGGGCTGTGTGGTGGGGACGTTTGCGCTGTATCAGGATCGGGCCAATGGACCGAATGAGGCGCAGATTCAACGGCTGACCTGTGCGGCGCAGCTGGCGGCCATTGCGATCCGCCATGAGCGTGACGGCCACCGTCTGGAGGAAAGCGAACAACGTTTTCGTTCATTGTTTACCTTCAACCCCAACCCGGTGTTCGCCCTCGATCTGGCTGGCAATATCCAGAGTGTGAATCCAGCAGGCCTGAAGCTGAAACCGCACACTGCAACCGACTTCATCGGTCATCATTTTTCCCACCTGGTGCTCGAAGAAGACCTGGAACGGGTCAGTCGGCATTTTTCCGCTGCCCGCACCGGCGAGCCGCAACGCTTCGAGGCACGGGTTCGCGACGAGAATGAAAACCTGTTGACCATGGACATCTCTAACCTGCCGATCATGGTCAACGGAAAGATCGTCGGGGTATTTGGCATTGCCCGGGACATCAGCGAGCAGAAGCATTACGAGCGCCAATTGAGCTTCAACGCCAGCCATGACCGGCTAACCGGTTTGCTTAACCGTGTTTCGCTTGAAGACCGGCTTATTCTGGATTGTCACATCAGTCGTCGGCGTAAGCGTCGTCTGGCAGTGATGTGCATTGATCTGGATGGATTCAAATCCATCAACGATTCGATCGGACACTGCTTCGGCGATCAGGTGCTGATTGAAGTGGCGCAGCGCATGACCCAACAGGTTCGTCCCGGGGATACCATCGTGCGCATGGGCGGTGACGAATTTATCGTCTTGCTGCCAGATCTGCTTCGGGATGAGGACGTTGTACCGGTGGCCGAGCGATTGATGGCCAGCATTGCCAGCCCCTACTGCATCCAGGGCATTGACCTGCACGTGAGTGCAAGTATCGGCATCACCCTGAGTGATGGTGACATCGAGCAGCCGATGCAGCTGATCCAGCAAGCTGACATGGCCATGTACAAAGCCAAGCAGCAAGGGCGCAACAACTTCCAGTGGTACACCAGCGATCTCAATCAACGTGTTTGCGAGCACGCAAGCCTGCGCAATGACCTGCAAAAGGCGATCGAAACTCAGTCGTTTGAACTGCATTATCAACCGCAGATAGACGCGCGCACCGGTCGGGTAGTCGGGATCGAGGCGTTGCTGCGTTGGGAACATCCGGAGAAAGGCTTTATCTCTCCAGCGGTGTTTGTGCCGGTGGCAGAAGACAGTGGTCAAATCATCCCACTGAGCCTTTGGGTCCTCGATACGGCTTGCGCGCAGCTGCGCCAGCTAGGCGATCAGGGCCTCACAGGCATCTCGATGGCCGTGAATATTTCGCCGATGCATTTCCAGCGCGGCCAGTTCGTTGAGTGTATCCAGACAGTGCTGAGCAAGCACGGAGTTAGCGCCGGGCAGTTGGAACTGGAGATTACCGAGTCGCTCTTGCTGCATAACGTTGAACAGGCCATCGATACGTTACACCGGCTCAAAGCCTTGGGTGTACGCATTGCGCTCGATGATTTCGGCACCGGCTTTTCAAGCCTCAGCTACCTCAAGCGTTTGCCCATCGACAAGATCAAGATTGACCGCTCGTTCATCCAGGATATCGCCACCGACCATCACGATGCCGCCATCACCCAAGGCATTATTTCCATGGCCCATCACCTCAGCCTGACAGTGGTCGCCGAAGGCGTGGAAACGGCGTCTCAGGTGAATTTCCTGAAGGGCAGTCGCTGCGACATTTTTCAGGGCTATTACTTTGCCAAACCGATGCCATACGAGGCACTTGAGATGTTCTTGGGCATCGATATCCGCGGGAGCAATACCACGCAGGCCAGATGAACAGGACTCCCTGGTGATCGCTGGGCTAGCCGACTGAAAACCGTAATCGTCCTTGTCAGCGGCTGAACTAAAACGGGCTGGATATCCGCTCTATCCGGACGAGGATGCCTGCAATCACTTAGGGGGGAGACACGCATTCGCTGCCCGCCGCGGGTCAATGGAGCAGACGTGCAGGTGAAACGATATTGGGGCCCCCTGCTACCCGGCTGAGCAATTCCAGCCGGGCAACCTCAAATGTATTCCATACCTCCCGATCGGCAACACTGGGTAGCGAGATGGCTTCTCCAGAATCAAAATCCTCTAGCGCGGCATCCACAATGGCCACTGCGCTTTGATATCGGGTCTGCTGTGAACCGGCATACAAAATTGCTTGAACACGTACTGCGACTTTATTGAAACGCTGGCGCAGCGCGTGGGATAGCGAGAGCAAAAAAGCGCTACTCGCCGACTCAATGGCAGCACCGGAACTCGTCTCGAACACGGGCACCAGATTGATAACCGTTCCGGCGCCCCTCTTTACGAAACCATTTGCCAATGCGTAAGACAAGCGTACGGGAGCAGTGATCCCCAAGGCGATTGTGGCCCCTATCTCATCTTCCTCAGGGATATCGTGATGGTTGATGAGCAATGTGATACTGGCGTCCTGGCTTAACAAGGCCTCAATGCGGACAACTTCGGCGGACACGGCCAAATCGGCATTCAGCACTTCAACCGATCGTCCGCTGGAGTCAGTGAGCGCTGCAGCGAGCGTCATTAATTGCGGCCGATCCACGGCAATTAAAATCAAGTCGTAGCCCCGCTGAGTCAGTCGGTGGGCGAACGCTGTGCCTATCGCGGTACCAGCGCCGGTTATAACTGCCGTGCCTTTATGAGTCATGCGGTTTGCTCCAAAGGCGGGTGCATGAAATAGGACCAGAGTAGTGAACGCCCGTATGTCGGTAAAGGCCGTAAAACCATCATTTCCGGCCTCGTGTTGGTCAAGTTTATGGGCGGAAATATTGGTATTCCAACCTGTTGACGGAGTGCAAGCTGCTTAATCTGTCTTCACTGAGTCGGGCCGTAAGACGCCGCTACCGACACCACCGACAGCCGCAGCATCAACTTGATGACCATTGCCGATGATGATCAATACGGTGACCACCCCAGCGCACTGGAATCTACAGCCAGTCAACAGATGGTCATCCGGTTGCGATAATGCGTGCCAGCGTGGAGCCTGGCGATCTGGAGTTCGTAGTGCAGCTCAATGAGGCACTGGCTGCGGGTTGAAGTTTCTCGTGCCTCAGTATCGGCCTTACCGAATTTACCCGGCAAAAAACGCTAACCCCCTCGAAATCGCGGTTCTGCTTGCAGTCCGGCGATTTTCGCGCATGATTACGTTTCGCATGTCACCAGACATCATGCGTCAAGCCACTGATCAACTGGGCGAACGGGAGTCTTTATGCAAAGTGTTGCGTTGATCGTACGGCCCGATTTTCAGGTTATGAGCCTTGCTGCGCTTTCAGCTTTCGAGTTTGCCAACCTGGCCGCGGGCGAAAAACTCTATGACATCAGCGTGCTATCCGAGCACGGTGGATTGGTCGCCAGCTCCCTGTTCACCTCGGTTGATACTCAGCAGTTCAACAAGACAGATTTCGATACCGTCTTGATCAGCGGTGCAATGGATCGCAGTTCGGCGTCGAACGGTATTCACTCCTTTCTGGTTGAAGCCAATGCCGATTCACGGCGGGTAGGCGCTTTGTGCGTCGGCGCTTTCGCGCTTGCCGAGTCCGGGTTGCTCGATGGGCGTCGAGCCACAGTGCACTGGGCTCGCGCCAAGGAAATGCGCGATAGATTTCCCGCAATTAAGGTAGAAGAAGATCGCATCTTCATCATCGATGGCAAGATCTGGACCTCGGCGGGCATGACCGCTGCGCTCGATTTAACCATCGGTATGGTCGAGAAGGATTACGGTGCCGCACTGGCCCGGACTGTCTCTCAGCGGCTGGTGCTTTACCATCGCCGCGCGGGTGGGCAGTCCCAGCATTCGGCGATGCTGGAACTGAGTCCGAGCTCCGACCGGATTCAGCAGTCGCTGGACTTCGCTCGAAAAAACCTGCGCCGCGACCTTTCCGTAGAAGACCTTGCGGATGCGGCTTGCCTGAGTCCTCGGCAATTCAGTCGAAGCTTTCGCGAGCAGACCGGAAGCTCACCCGCCAAGGCCATCGAAAATCTACGTCTGGAGGCCGCACGATTGATGATCGAACAAGGGCGTCTAACGCTTGAAGCGGTGGCCTCGGAGACCGGCTTTGGCGACCGTGAGCGTATGCGCCGGGCCTTCCTGCGCGTATATGGTCAATCCCCGCAATCGTTGCGCCGGACCTTCGGTTCTAACGCTGACGTATAAGCTTCTATCTTTTCGCAGCAGAATAACGGCGGCCATTGGCCGCCGTTATTCATTCTTGGAACGCTACTTTTTGAGCGTACAGATTATTTAATTTGAAGGTTGAAGTTGCGGTGCAGGTCGACGACCGGATATGTAGGCCAAGATCAAGGCTGTCGCTGTGCAGAGGGCGCTGACAAAGCCAAGGTTGGCCAACGAGCTGTAGTGCAATGTCAGGGAGCCAAGACCCGCACCCAGTGAGAAACCGAGGTACATGAAGGAGGCGTTGAGCGACAACACCACCGGCGCGCTCGCAACACCAGCCACGCCGACCAGCGTGGTTTGCTGGGCAGGATAAAAAGCCCAGTGAGCCACGCCCCACGCAGCGATGGCGAGGATTATCGGCACAACTACGAACTGTCTATCGATAAAGTGTGGCGCCAGCGACAGGACGACGAACGCCGTAGTGGATGTCGCCAACGCTGGCAGGATCACTGCGCGCGGACCTTTGCGGTCTACCGTTCGGCCGCTGATGGCCAGGCCGATTGCGGCTGAAACACCCCAGCCAAATAGCACGAAGCCTATCGCGGGGCCATTTATGAAGGTGGTGGCTTCCAAAAGCGGCGCGAGGTAGGTGTAAGTGGTGTAACTCGCCATCGCCCACAACGTAGTGATCAGCAGTGTATGCAAAACCGCAGGCTGAGCCGCAGTTGAAATGCGCTGGCGCAGGCTGGCGGTAGCGAGTCCGGTTCCTATCTCGCGTGGAAGCCCTATCAGCAAACCGGCGACGGCCAACGCGGCAATGATCGCGACGCTGCCGAACGTGGCGCGCCAACCCATTGCCGCCCCCAGCACGGTGCCCGCCGGAACACCCAGGGCAATGGCGAGCGACAGGCCACCGTTGACGATAGCGATGGCGCGGCCACGCTGTTCGGGCGGCACGACCACGCTGGCCAGTGCGTTCGCACCGGGTACATACACTGCCGCCGCGAGCGCCAGCACCAGTCTCGCGGCCATCAACGACCAATAGCCACTGGCCGTGAAGGCCAGCAGATTGGCCACCGCAAATAACGCCATGGCACCGATCAGCAGCCTGCGCCGGTTCAGGTTCCCGGTCAGCGCAGCCAGCACTGGAGAGCTCAGTGCATAGGCCAGAGCAAATACCGTGACCAACTGGCCCGCCGTGGCAACGCTGACGTCAAGATCCTTGGCCATGCCGGGAAGCAGGCCCGCGATCATGAAGCTTTCGGTACCGACGGCAAACGTGCCTAAGGCCAGCCAATACAGCGGCCGGTTGCTTTTGATGAATTGGGTTGAGTTCATGGTGTTCCAGCTGTGGAAATGTGAGTTAAGCCACCCGGGTCTCAATCAAGCCGTGACTAGTGTCGGATAGTCCGTGTAGCCCACTTCGGTGCCGCCGTAGAAAGTGTTGCGGTCGTACGCGTTCAATTCAGCACCGGATTTGAAACGAGCGGCCAGGTCCGGGTTGGCAATGAACATCCGCCCGTAAGCGATGGCATCGGCATCCCCGGCAGCAATCGCTTCGCTGCCACTCTGCGCGGTGTAGCCTCCCGCCGAGATCACCGGTCCTTTAAAAAGACGGCGGAATAATCGAGCGTTGTTGGCGACATCCAAACTCAGGTCATCACCCAGGCCTACCGAAGAAGCGCGAGGCTCGATCAAGTGCAGATAGGCGATGCCACGCTCGCTCAATGCCTGGATGACATAGCTGAACAGGTCCGTGGGGTTGCTTTCTTTCATGTCATTGAAATTGCCCGACGGCGACAGACGTACACCCACTTTGTCCGCGCCGATGGTGTGGGCAATCGCATCGACCACATTCAGAAGCAGGCGAGCGCGGCCTGCTATCGAACCGCCGTAGGCATCTTCACGCAGGTTACTGTTGTCCTGAAGAAATTGGTCGAGCAGGTATCCGTTGGCACTGTGAATTTCAACCCCATCAAAACCTGCGGCCATCGCATTTTCAGCGGCCTGACGAAAGTCATTGACGATGCCGGGCAGTTCATCGATATCCAGAGCACGCGGGATTTCGAAAGGTACCAGTGAAAATTCGGGTGTGAACGCCTGGCCGTCGACCGGAGCCAATGCAGATGGCGCCACCGGCAAAGCGCCCTCGGGGCTATAGGATGAATGTGAAGTCCGCCCGCCATGCACGATTTGCGCAATGATGCGCCCGCCTTGAGCATGTACTGCCTTGGTCACTGCGTACCATCCGGCCACTTGCTCGGCCGAGTACAGCCCCGGCATATTCGGGTAACCCATGCCCTGCACACTGACGCCCGTGGCTTCGGTAATGATTAACGCGGCTGAAGCACGTTGAGCGTAGTACTCGGCGCTCAGGGCGGTAGGTACGCCACCGGCAGCTGAACGCATGCGCGTCAGGGGGGCCATGACGATGCGATGAGGCAGTTCCAGCGACCCCAATCGCAGGGGGGCATAAAGATTTTCGATGGACATGAGCAAGTACTCCGCAATAACTGAAGTCAAAAAGGGATGATGAATTGCAGACGCAGGACTTGGGTTTCATTCAGCGTGGCGGACGAGCCAATTAGCTGAAAATGAGCTTGCTGAAGTCCAGCGACACAAGCAAAGGCTCGGGGATTTTTTGCCCAGCTTCGTCGTAGGCGTAGATACGGCGTTTTGTCGGCATCATCAGCCCCTGTACCTCGCAGTAATCACTGACGTAGTTAGCGCCGGTAGCTCCGCCAAGAATGTCGACGGTGTAATCATGGCGACGCATCAGGCCATCCGGCCCGAAGTGGGTGATCTGCTTGCGGGTATGGCTCTCGATATGATCAGGGAAAGTGACTTCCAAACGTCGCCATACTTCGCCGTTTTCGTTCCATGGCTCGATCTCCCTGCATTCGAAGCCGGGGTAGGTATAGAGAAAAGGCGAAGTCAGGTAGGTCCACAACGCTTCGCTGGCAAAATAGGCCACATGTAGCAAGTCCCAAGGGCTTTCCAAGGTATGACCAACGAAGGAGGCGGCGGGCTGGTCGCGTTGTTCGACGATGATTCCATCGAGGGTTTCCAGGGTCAGTTGACCGGGTAGGAACACGCTGCGTTGGTTCGGTCCGGCGAAGGGGGTGATGCTCAGGCGCTGGGTCTGGGTCTTGATATCCAATTCTTTATCGAACAGCTGACCCGGCTGCTGCTTGAGGTGCCAGATAGCACCGTCGATCGAAACGTTGGCTCGCAGTTGTGCGAAGCTATTCCAGCGATCCAGGCCACCGTGGGCCTCAACGGCGAAAGCGAGTAGATCATTCATCAGGCGTGCTCCGAAAAGAGGTTTTATATCGATGCGCAAGGGTTGCGCCGGTCCGGCGACTCAGAGTGCGGCGCGAAGCACCAGTTCAGCGACTGCGCCAGGCTGGGAAATCATCGAGCAATGCCCGGCTTCCACCGTGGCCTGCACGGCTCCGATCCTGGTCACAAACATTGATTGAAGTTCAGGCGCAATGGCGTTGTCTTGTGTCGCGAGCAGATACCAGCTTGGCTTATCGGTCATACTGAACTCCCCAACGGGATAGCGAAGTTGAGCTGGGTGGTGAAGAACCGCAGAAAAGAAGTAGTAACTTCAGGCCGAGGCTCACCGTGAGGAGTGCGGAGCTTCAACTGCTCTGCGCTGCTCATGGGAAGTATCTTGGGCCGTATAGGTTTGGGACATCGGTCGAAAAACCGACATTTCAAGCCATTGTGCGTTGACCGGAAAAGGCGTTTTTTTGGGCGCGCGCCAAAGCGCCGCAGCGACCACAACTGTCGCTGAAACGAGAGGGTTGGAAGGGATGGAGACTAACGCCACTGTGACGCTTCTTCAGACGCTAAGGCCCTGACAGCTGAATTCCATCCGGTACGCAAACGATGAACGCAGATAACCGATCAGCGCCTGCAAGGGGGCCGATTCAAAGTGCTCGGCCATCGCCAGAGGACAACTCCAATCACCCTGAATCAGCAGAGTGAGACGGTCGGTGGGATCCAGAGCTAGCGCATAACGAGAGCAGTTTGGAAGTACAGCCATGCTGTCGATAAAACCGCTGATCTGTTGGGCGAGGTCGGATGGGCTTCCGCGCCGCAACTCAACAACGATGAGGTTACTCGCCTGGGTCTGCTGACCAGCGTGTAGGGCGCCGTTATTCTGAAGATGAGTGGTCATCGGTTAGCTCCTGCTGTTTGTTGTCCATGATCGGTATCGGCACCGGACTTCCCCGGCGCATTTACCGGTGTCGGCGGCGCCATTTCCCTACCCTCCTCTTCCCAGTGCCTCGCAGGAGCCAGATGTCTTGCAAGAGCGCTGGGGGCCATGAGGGTCAGCGGTCTGCCGCACTGCAATATGGCCCTGCTGCGTTTGCAACAGGGCCTTGAAGGGTCATCCCGGGAGTGACGTGGGCCTGTTACTTTGGCAGGGCTGCCAACGCCGCTTTTTCGATCACCGCAGCCACTTCTTTCGGGTGCGAGATATACACCGCGTGGCTGGATTTGACTTCTGTCACCTGAGCCGCGGCACGGGTGTACATGAAGCGTTCCAGATCAGGATTTATCGCCCGGTCCTGGGTGGCGACGATGGCCCAGCTCGGCTTCGATTTCCAAGCCGGCGAGGTAATCTTCTGGCCGAAGTTGGCGCCGTTGGTCAGCACTTGAGACAACGCCATAAAGTGGGTGAGCTTTTCCGGCAGGTCGGCGGCAAAGTCGGCGCGAAACTTGTCCGGCGCCAGGTAAACGAAACCGTCCGCCGTCGGGGTAATCGCCGTCGAGGCCGCCGGCATTTTGTGCAGTAATTCGCCCGCCGCTTCACCCGCGTCCGGAGCGATACCCGCGACGTATACCAACGAGGCAACCTTCGGATCGGTCCCGGCCTGGGTAATCACCACACCGCCGTAACTGTGTCCGACCAATACCGCCGGGCCATCCTGCAAGGCCAGCGTACGCTGGACCGCTTTTACGTCGTCATCCAGTGAGGTTTCCGGCTCTTGCACGACCGATACATGAAAGCCGTCCTTTTCCAAAATCTCCGTGACACCGCGCCACCCGGAGCCGTCGGCGAAGGAGCCGTGTACCAGCACAATGTTGTGGATCGCGGCAGCCGGCGTAGCCGCCATGACGTAGCAAGACGCAACGGTGGAAGTTGCCATTAACAGTGCCGCGGATAAAAACTTCATCGATGATTCCTTTTATCAAGTGTGGATTAAAGATGTAGCGCGCGTGTTCACGAAGGCGCGTCGAGCGATGACGCTGAAGTTAAACGCCCCCGAAACTCACGTTCTTTGTTGTTGTGCCATGGGTCCCATGTTAGGGAGCGGCAGCAAGGTTCACCGGACGAAATACCAGCCTTTTGAGCCATGTTTTGTCCTTTTTTTTCCGGGCTCATCAGAGCTCGCGTACAAACCAAAAAGCCCCCATGAGGGGGCTTCGTTTGATCTCTACGCTACAGCCGTTCGCGCTCGGCGAAAGACGTTACGCAGTCGCTTCTTCTTTATAGAACTCGTAGTCGGTGTAACCCACCTCGGTGCCGCCAAAGAAGGTTGGACGGTCATAAGCGTTCAGCGGCAGGTTGTGGCGCAGGCGCTCCGGCAAGTCCGGGTTGGCAATGAAGTGGCGACCGAAAGCCACCAGATCGGCGTCGCCAGCCTGAAGGATGGCCTCGGCGGATTCGCCGTCAAAGCCACCGGCAGCAATGATCACGCCTTTGTAGTGTTTGCGCATCAGCTGGGCAGCCACCGGCGCCGGGTCGGCATTCTCGTCCTCGATGTTGCCCAGGATGCGCGGCTCGATCAGGTGCAGGTAAGCCAGGTTCAGCGGCGCCAGTTGTTGCGCGACGTAAGTGAACAGGCCTTCTGGATCGCTGTCGCCCATGTCACCCCAAGTGCCGCTCGGGCCAACACGTACCGCCACGCGATCACTGCCCCACACTGAAATCAGCGCGTTGGTCACTTCCAGCAGGAAGCGAGCGCGGTTTTCGAACGAGCCGCCGTAACTGTCGGTGCGTTTGTTGCTGTTGTCCTGCAGGAACTGGTCGATCAAATAACCGTTGGCGCCATGCAGTTCCACGCCGTCAAAACCGGCTTTCACGCCACGTTCGGCAGCAGTGCGGAAGTTTTCTACCAGGCCTGCGATCTCCTCGATGCTCAGGGCGCGGTTCGGGGTATTGGGTACCCACCCTTCGGTGGTGTAAGCAACGCCGCCGTGCAGGACTTCCGATGGGCCGACGGGGATGCTGCCTGCAGGCTGCACGTCGACATTGGATTGGCGACCCGCATGATAAAGCTGCAGAAAGATCTTGCCGCCTTTAGCGTGCACGGCGTCGGTGACGTGTTTCCAGCCCGCAATCTGGCTGTCGTCGAACAGGCCAGGTGCGCCGAGATAGCCGTTGCCGTTTGGCGCGGCGATGGTGGCTTCACCGATCAGGAAGCCGCCTTCGGAAGTGCGCTGGGCGTAGTACTCGGCCATCAGAGCGCCAGGACGAGCGCCCTCTTCGGCACGCATACGGGTCAGCGGTGCCAATACAATGCGGTGGGCGAAGGTGAACCGCCCGACTTTAACTGGGGAATGAAGTTTGGACATGGTTGCCTCGATTGAAGTGTATGTGTAGAGCCATTGGATATCTGCCCGGGTCGATAGCCATGTGGGCTTTCGGGGTTGGGGCGCTTGGCATCAGTAAAGGTGATTTTCCGGAGTGAATAAATGGGCCGCGTTTCCCAACACTTCGGACTTTTTGGCTGTAATGCTGGCGATCATGGAGATCGAACTGTCGATGTCCGTATAACGGCGCCCGCACTCATGCAAGCGCCGCGGGGTGCTCACTGGGCGTAGAGTTCCAATATCTGTGTGTTGAACTCAGTGACAAAGGCGTGTTCATCGGCCCCGGCATTAGCGCGCATTGGTTTGGCCCGCTCGACCAGGATTTCCACCGCGTCCGTGCCCAGCACCGCTATCGTCTCGGCAATAAACTCATCCAATGGCATCGCCAGTTCCGCTTCGGAGCTATCCATCAGCTCAGTACGTACCCAGGGCGGCGCGATTTCCAGCACCTTGACCGAGGTATCGCGCAGCATGAAGCGCTGTGACAGTGCATAAGAATGCAGCGCAGCCTTGGTGGCGCTGTACACCGCCGTCAGCGCCATGGGCACGAAGCCGAGCACTGAGGAGGTGTATGCCACATAAGCTTCATCGGCCTTCTTGAGGTGCTCAATCAGCGCCGAAGTCATGCGAATGGGGCCCATCAGATTGGTGGTAACGGTCGACGCCAGCAACTCGTCATCCACATGGCCGGCTGCGGTGTCCGGCAACATGATCCCGGCGTTATTGATCAGCACGTTGAGCTGCGGGAATTCGTTGATCAACTGTTTCGCGACCTCGGTAATACTGGCTGGATCGGTAATATCCAGCTCGACCGCATGCATGCCTGGGTTGGCCGCAACGACGGCTTCCAGATGGCCCTTGCGCCGACCTGAGATAATCACCTGGTTTCCCAGCTTGTGCAGTGCTTCGGCCAGCCCGCGGCCGATGCCAGAGCCGCCGCCGGTAATGAAGATAGTGTTTTGAGTGAGTTTCATGGGTGTGTCCTCTGAGATTGCAGAAATGCTAAGCGTGAACAATTAAGGAAAAATATCGGTTACCTGGCGGCGCGAATGACCAGATCGGCGACAGCCGCAGGCTTGGAAACCATTGAGCAATGGCCCGCATCGACATGGTCGCTGATGGCGCCGATCTTCTTCACCATCAGCTCTTGAAGTGCCGGTGTAATGGCGTTATCAAGGGTCGCCACCAAATACCAGCTGGGCTTGTGCTGCCAGGCGGCTTGAGTGAGTGGTGTGGTGAGTGCCGCTACAGCGGTGGGACGCTGGTTTTCAAACAGCTGACGCTTCTCCTGCGCACTCACATCCTGAGCAAAGCCTTCAAAAACACCCTCGTAAGTGAGGCTCGACGAGCCCGTCTGATCTATGTGGATCTCGGCACTCATCAGCGATGGCTCGGCCAATGCGGTCAGCCCCAAAGCTGATTCGCCAATGTCAGGGGTAAAGGCGTTGATATAGACGAGGCCCGCCACCTTGGCGTGAACACCTGCCTCGCTGATGACCGCACCGCCATAGGAATGGCCCACCAGCAACACCGGTCCTGGAGCGGCGGCGATGGCCTGGGACACGACGTCGGCATCTGCTGCCAGTGACGTCAGCGGCAGGTTGACCGTGCTCGTGCTCAGGCCGGCGGCTTCGATCAATGCGCGCGATTTGCTCCAGCTGGTGCTGTCGGCCCAAGCACCGTGTACAAGAATGACGTGTTCGATAGTGCTCATGGCCTTTCTCCTGATTTCGGGTAGACGGGCGGGTTGCCCGTGCTGTGGATTCAGGGTCTATGCTAGGCGCGAGCCAAGAAGCTGATCGGTCGAAATACCGACGTTTCGGGCCATTTCGCCGCCCGCCTCTACTCTGCCTTGACCCTCTCCCAGCACCGAGCACACCTCAAATGATGGACAGCCTCAGCGGCATCACGGCCTTCATTCATGTGGCCGAAACCCGCAGCTTTACCGAAGCCGGTCGCCTGCTGGAGATTTCCTCCTCCGCCGTTGGCAAGAACGTAGGACAACATTCTCAAAGCCTGAAATCAGCGTTGCAGCGCCTCGGCAATCGGCGCTTTGCCGAGACCGAAACTGAGCATCACCGCCAAACCGAGCACACCGATGGCCGCGCCCAGCCACAACGCTGAAGACACGCCGGCGTGATCAACCATCAAGCCGCCAAACAGCGAACCCGAAGCAATCGCCACCTGAAACGTGGTCACCAACATTGCGGAACTGGCTTCCGGCAATTGCGGCGACGTCAGTTGCATCCAACTGCTCACGCCCAGAGGAATTGCGCCGTAGGCAACACCCCACACCAACACCGCCAACGTCACGCCCCAACCCTGCAACCCGGGCAAGGCCAATTGCGCGATCACCATCAGCAACACCACGGCGCCCAGCGACGCACGCAGGTGCGTGGTGATGCTCCCGGCCATGGCGAAGTTCGCCAGCATGCCGACCAGGCCAAACCCGAGCAGAATCGCGGTGATCGCGCTCGGCGAAAAACCGGCGTCATGCCCCAGGAACGGCGCAATGTAGGTGTACGCTGTGAAGTGCGCGGCGACCACTGTGCCGAGCAGCAGCATGCTGCGCCGGGCATTGCTGCGCGACAGAAACGCCAACAAGGCGCGCACCTGCAAGCCCTCGCGGGACGGCAGCGAGGGCAGCGT
>NZ_JAWRXJ010000391.1:0-267 GCF_046535095.1 Pseudomonas sp. SIMBA_041 | reverse complement strand
CGACTACGATGCTGAGTCAGGGCTTCGCGACGGCGCGCTCGGTGACAACTTTAATGCGCGACGCGCAATGTCATGAGTTCACGTCGGTTTTGCTGCTTACCACCGGTGCCGGACGGCGAAGTGACATTTTTACTTCGCAAACGGTGACGACGTTAATTTGGGCTACGGCCATCTAGTTACACCCGCACCACAATCGTCACCGTGTCTGCGTCTCGAGGTCCCAAGTCCTCAGGTACGCACCGAGAAACTGTGCGAAGCCTTCAGCAG
>NZ_JAWRXJ010000390.1:0-267 GCF_046535095.1 Pseudomonas sp. SIMBA_041 | reverse complement strand
CTTCATCACCCACAGCCTGTGGAAATGGCACCCGCTTGTTACGGCGGCCGTGATCGTGCCGCTGGCTCTGGTCGACGCGGTGTTCGTCTCGAGCAATATCAGCAAGGTTCTTGAAGGCGGATGGTTTCCGCTGCTCGCCGGCGGCGTGCTTTTCACCGTGATGCCCACCTGACATCAGGGGCGCAAAACGGTCGTCGATCGTATGAAAAGCGACAACCTGCCCCTGGTTGGACTGATTCACTCCCTGTGTGACGGCGGACACCCGCC
>NZ_JAWRXJ010000389.1:0-267 GCF_046535095.1 Pseudomonas sp. SIMBA_041 | reverse complement strand
CTTATTGCTGTCGTAGCCATCAGTTCTTTTGGGGTTGCAGGCGTGGGTGGGGGCGCAACCTTCGCGGCACTGATTGTGCTGTCCACGATGAACCTGCCTGTTGCTCTGGTCGGGCTGTTAATATCCATTGAGCCACTGATTGATATGGCACGCACAGCCGTGCACGTAAGTGGAAGCATGACAGCAGGATTAATTACGAGCAAGGTTACCAAGCAGTTGGATACCTGTGTATACAGGAATACTGTCCCTACCCAAGAGGCGGTAACA
>NZ_JAWRXJ010000388.1:0-267 GCF_046535095.1 Pseudomonas sp. SIMBA_041 | reverse complement strand
GCCCTTGTACCAGTGGAAGGTGCTGACCAGCAGCATGCTGACACTGCCCAGGGCCAGCAGCGCATAGGTCATCAGGTTGAGCGGCAAGGTGTCGACGAACAGCAGCACCAGGCCGCTGACTGCTGCCACCAGCATCTCGCCTTGCAGCAGGCGGTTCAGCCGCGGCGAATTGCACGGCGAGAAGAAATGCAGGGTGAAATACAGCCCGGCCAGGCCCGCGAGCACCAGGGTGAGATAGGCAGCGGGCGTTTGCGCACTGTGCCACAC
>NZ_JAWRXJ010000387.1:0-267 GCF_046535095.1 Pseudomonas sp. SIMBA_041 | reverse complement strand
CAACAAAATCATGGTGAAAGCGCTTGCCGACCGTTTAGCCGAAGCCTTTGCGGAGTATCTCCATGAGCGTGTGCGTAAAGTCTACTGGGGCTATGCGCCGAACGAGAACCTCAGCAACGAAGAGCTGATCCGCGAAAACTACCAGGGCATCCGTCCGGCACCGGGCTATCCGGCCTGCCCGGAACATACGGAAAAAGCCACCATCTGGGAGCTGCTGGAAGTGGAAAAACACACTGGCATGAAACTCACAGAATCTTTCGCCATGTG
>NZ_JAWRXJ010000386.1:0-267 GCF_046535095.1 Pseudomonas sp. SIMBA_041 | reverse complement strand
AGGCGCAAATCCTGCTCGTGCAGCTCCAGCAGTTGCCGGGACAACCGCAGCCGCGCCAGGTGCCAGTCCGGGCGTTGGCGGCTGGTGACCAGCACCAGCAAGCCATCGGGCAGGTGATTGAGAAAAAACTGCAGGCAACGATCGAGGACCGGCCCCTGGGCCAGGTGATAGTCGTCCAGCACCAGCAATAACGGACTGGCACCGGTCAATTGCACCGCCAGCTCATCCAGCAGGCCGTCCAGCCACTCTTCAAAGGCGAAGGGCTGG
>NZ_JAWRXJ010000385.1:0-267 GCF_046535095.1 Pseudomonas sp. SIMBA_041 | reverse complement strand
CAGGTGTT
Source organism: Pseudomonas sp. SIMBA_041 (assembly GCF_046535095.1). NCBI lineage: Bacteria > Pseudomonadati > Pseudomonadota > Gammaproteobacteria > Pseudomonadales > Pseudomonadaceae > Pseudomonas > Pseudomonas sp. SIMBA_041. Next base: position 259 of record NZ_JAWRXJ010000385.1, on the reverse strand, counting down.
CGAGGTCGCGGGGTACCAGGGCGTAGGTGGTCAGGACCAGGTCGTAGTCGTGCAGCGCGGCAAAATGCTTGCTGCGCCCCGGGCCGTGTAACGCCAGCACGCGCAGGTCGGGGGCGAAGCGTTGGGCTTCGTCGAGCCAGTTCGGTACCAGGCTGGTCGGCATCACAGCCAGGGCCGGGGCGGTCAGGCGCCCGGACTGTTTTTCCAGCAGCAGGTGCGCCAGGGCCTGCAGGGTCTTGCCCAGGCCCATGTCATCGCC
>NZ_JAWRXJ010000384.1:0-267 GCF_046535095.1 Pseudomonas sp. SIMBA_041 | reverse complement strand
AGACGATCGGCCTGGTCGTAGAGTCTATGTGCAAATACCATCGTCCGCTTGCTTTTCCTGGAATGGTGAAGGCTCGGTTGCGCGTAGGTAGGATCGGGACTTCGTCGGTAAGGTATGAAATATCGCTGTTTGGAGCGGGGGATGACACGCCGTCCGCTGAGGGGCATTTCGTACACGTGTTTGTTGACAGGTCAACACGGAAATCTGTTCCGCTTCCAAGGGCCATGCGAAAGGCTCTGGAATCGCTGATGACTTGAACGGATACCT
>NZ_JAWRXJ010000383.1:0-267 GCF_046535095.1 Pseudomonas sp. SIMBA_041 | reverse complement strand
CAGGCCGCCCTCGTAGGGCGGGATGGAGCCGTCGGCGTTGCCCGCCTGGTCGGCCCCCACCACGGTCAGGTCCTTGCCCAGCCGGGCGACGTCCTGGGCCGGTGCGCCCGCGTGGGCATGCCCGGCGAAGATGACCGCCAGCGAGGCGCACAGCAGGCTGTTGAGATGCTTCATCGCGTTTCTCCGCTTGTTGTTGTAGTGGCGTTTCAGAAGGTGGTCTTGAACGATGCGGTGACCATGCCGCGGTCCTTCAACAACGGCGCCAGG
>NZ_JAWRXJ010000382.1:0-267 GCF_046535095.1 Pseudomonas sp. SIMBA_041 | reverse complement strand
GACCCGGCCGCCTGGACGGCCGGCCACCAGGCGTTCATCGAGGCCTTCCAGGAAAAGGCCGGCCTGGTGGAGCGTTTCAAGACCCACAACGCGGTGCTGCGCAACTCCCTGGCGTTCCTGCCCACTGCCGAAGACGATATCCAGCGCCGCCTGGCCGGCCTTGACGACCAGGCGCGGCTGTCAGAGCAGACCATTGCCATCGATACCTATGACCTGCTGCTCAGCAGCCTGGAGTTCGCCCAGGTTTCCAGCGACGACCGGGCCGCA
>NZ_JAWRXJ010000381.1:0-267 GCF_046535095.1 Pseudomonas sp. SIMBA_041 | reverse complement strand
CTTAAAATAAATATTAACCATGAAAAACTACAAAAAGCTGCTACTCGCGGGTCTTGCAATAGTTCCGCTGGCACTTTCCTCCTGGACCTCAGGAGATCCACCCGATGCCAACTATCAGAAAATCGGGAATTATGATACCAAAACTTCAATCGGAACAATTGGTCAGGCAGATGTATCAGGAGAAATACTGATTACAGACAAACAAAGAGTTACAGAAAGACAATCGCTCCTCAGAACAGGACAAAATCTCATCAAAACTCTGGAACC
>NZ_JAWRXJ010000380.1:0-267 GCF_046535095.1 Pseudomonas sp. SIMBA_041 | reverse complement strand
AACAGGGTGATAATCGCCATCAGCGTCAACAGCGCGGCGGCGGTAAAGGAGCCGACGGTGTTGTAGTCCTGCTCCAGCAATTCAATCTGTAACGGCAGCGACAGGGTTTCGCCGCGAATCGAGCCGGAAACCACCGACACCGCGCCAAACTCGCCAATTGCGCGGGCGTTGGTCAACACCACGCCATAAAGCAGCGCCCAGCGAATGTTCGGCAATGTAACGCGACGGAACATCTGCCAGCCAGACGCGCCAAGCAAAATCGCCGCT
>NZ_JAWRXJ010000379.1:0-267 GCF_046535095.1 Pseudomonas sp. SIMBA_041 | reverse complement strand
CGATTCATTGGAAAAATTCTTGGCAAGTATCGAACCCAAGCTCGCTCGTGAAAGCTTATGCAAAAAACTTCCAAGATATGCAGGGTACGATCAAAGAAAGCGATGTAAAAGAAATCGTTCAAGATGGCGAAGGCTGGAAAATTATCACTGATAACGATACCTACTATAGTGACAAATTGGTTATCGCAGCAGGCCCATGGTCTAATGATTTGATCAGACCACTTGGCTATAACTTGCCATTGTTCCCAATGCGCGGTTATCATCAGC
>NZ_JAWRXJ010000378.1:0-267 GCF_046535095.1 Pseudomonas sp. SIMBA_041 | reverse complement strand
TCTATGTGCTTGTTGGCGCGATTACCGGACTGACGGCCGTCTTCCTTGTAGGCTGGCTGGGTGCTGCGACCAATGCGCTGGGTCAAGGTCAGGAGCTTCAGGTGATTGCCGGTACGGTCATCGGCGGCGCAAATCTTCTTGGCGGTTATGGTTCGGCGATTGGAGCTGTCATCGGCTCGTTGCTCCTCGAAGTCATTCGCAACGCGCTGCTTCTCGCTGGCGTGAATCCCTTCTGGCAGGGGCTCTTCGTCGGTGCCTTCATTCTCT
>NZ_JAWRXJ010000377.1:0-267 GCF_046535095.1 Pseudomonas sp. SIMBA_041 | reverse complement strand
CATTTATCGTCTGGGGACGGATGGCCTTCAGCTCTACAGTTCCGGTAAGACGCAAAACCTGTCCGTGAATGTGGGGTCGGGCTGAAGTGCATGCCGGTACGCTGGAAAATGCGGTAATACAAGGTGGAACAGTGATCCTGTTGTCACCCACCAGCGCGGACGAAAATTTTGTCGTAGAGGAAGATCGCGCACCGGTTGAACTGACCGGGAGTGTTGCATTACTGGACGGCGCTTCAATGATTATTGGTTATGGCGCAGAGCTGCAAC
>NZ_JAWRXJ010000376.1:0-267 GCF_046535095.1 Pseudomonas sp. SIMBA_041 | reverse complement strand
ATTAATATTTTTATAAATAATTCCTTCTTTTAGAAATCCAATATCAAATTCTTTAATTTCAAATGAAGCATTACTATAAATACTAGCAAAATTCAATAAGTGCTTAGGTATTGGTATCTCTAAATTTTGAAATGAAAGCGCTGCTTGTTTTAATAAATTAACTATAACTCTTTCGGCAGGAATATATAAAGGTGATTTAAAAAAATAATCTCTTTTAGTGCTATTTATTGCATCTATAACTCGCAAAATTTCTTCCTCCTTTAGATC
>NZ_JAWRXJ010000375.1:0-267 GCF_046535095.1 Pseudomonas sp. SIMBA_041 | reverse complement strand
ACCAGTACAGCAATAGTTGTCGCCGCTCCCACATTCTGATATCCGCTGATACTGGCGAAGACAAAAAACGATCCCAGCAAGCCAGGTATAAGTGTCCACCAGCGCACGCTGGACACCAGTTCGCCAAACCCCGCCATGCCTTGTTTAAACCATAAAATAGAAACAAAGAGCAAAATCCCCACCAGTGAGTTCAGCAACATGGCGATGAGAATGGTAGAGGAGGTCTGGGTGATGCGCACCATCAGCGTGTTCTGGACAACCAGACCA
>NZ_JAWRXJ010000054.1:0-433 GCF_046535095.1 Pseudomonas sp. SIMBA_041 | reverse complement strand
CGGCGTCCGCCTCGCCGGGCAACCGTTGAGGCGGTGTCGCACCAATGTCGATCCAGTCCGCAAAGCTCATTGGCGAATGGCACTCGGAAAGGTATTCAAGGGGCAGCTCGCGTTACTTGCTCTTGCGTTTCGCGGCCGTGCCGCTGGCGGTGCGTTTGGCACTTGCGAGACCGGCGTGCGTGGTGGCCCGACCCGGTTTCGGCGCGATGTCACGCAGCAAATCGCCGAGCTGGGCATGTTGCTGCGCGTTGACGGCTTTCAGCGCGAGGGCTTCGCCAACCGCCCGCTGTCGGGCTTCGCGTTCGTGGGCGAGCTCACCATCCAGCCGGTCGCGTTCGGCCTCGAGCGCCGCAATCCGGCGCTCGGCGAATTTGAGCTGCGAGGCGGACTGCGCGTGTTCTTTTTTCAGGGCCTCGCGCTGGTGCGCGGTTTC
>NZ_JAWRXJ010000374.1:0-268 GCF_046535095.1 Pseudomonas sp. SIMBA_041 | reverse complement strand
ATTACTATCTTAAATTTTATTCTTAGAGCAAATTTTTAAATAATAAGCTTCGTGAGTTTTTTTAGACTAATTAAAATAATGGTAAGATTAAATCCCTTAATAGTGGGGTTTTGTGTAAGATTGAAAATTTTAATATCATTATTATAATTGTAAACATAATGTGAATTAAATATTTAATGTAAAATAAATATTCAATATTGTGTGATAAAAAGTGTAATGAATGGATTTTTTTTATATTTTTAACACCTAAACTAATACCCGAAAATAC
>NZ_JAWRXJ010000373.1:0-268 GCF_046535095.1 Pseudomonas sp. SIMBA_041 | reverse complement strand
CCCTCTTTCCAACAGTCAACGATTTGCTCACAAGCTATGGCTACGCAGTGGTAGAAGATGATAGCAGCCTGTTTCTAGGGTTTATCTCCTTCTTTTGGATTAATGTGATTGCGTTTGTACTGTCTATTACGGCTCAGGCGGCAATGATTCTGCGTTATTCATTTAACTGGTGGTTATGGATTATCGTTAACTTTGTTTGGCTCATCGTGAACCTCATGTCTGGTAACTATATCTTTGCTATTCAGACTATGGTGTATCAAGTAAACGC
>NZ_JAWRXJ010000372.1:0-268 GCF_046535095.1 Pseudomonas sp. SIMBA_041 | reverse complement strand
TCCCTGTTCGTCAGCCCAATGGTACTGTCGATTACGACAACAAGACCCTCAAAATAAAAATTCCGAAAGGTATTACGGATGGCAAGCAAATCCGCTTAGCAGGGCAAGGTGCTGCTGGTAGCAGTAACGGTAAAAATGGTGATTTGTTTTTGAAGGTTAAGATTCGCCATGATAGCAATATTCGGGTAGAAGGCGCGGATGTTTATCAGACCGTCAATATCGCACCGTGGGAGGCGGCATTGGGTGAAAAAATCAATGTCAGTACACC
>NZ_JAWRXJ010000371.1:0-268 GCF_046535095.1 Pseudomonas sp. SIMBA_041 | reverse complement strand
CTATGACTATGGCAACGGCAGCTCACGTGAGCGCCTGGCACTGGTCAGCTCGCTGTTTACCCAATGGCTGGGCATGCCCCACGAAGCATTGAGCGCGCTCTGGGCTCGACTGCACGCGGCCGAAGCGGCTGGGCTGGACGTCAGCGCCATACGCCAACACCTGACCGCGCCGCCACTGGATGCCGAGCAGGCCGAGGCGAAGCCGCTACTGGCATTGTTCGCGGCACGCCAGGACAACGGCATGACGCAAGCGCCGGCAAGCGACCAG
>NZ_JAWRXJ010000370.1:0-268 GCF_046535095.1 Pseudomonas sp. SIMBA_041 | reverse complement strand
GAATTATTAATTATATTGGAGATTCTTTATATTCCAACGATGATTCAGACGATTATAAATTGATTGGAACTATTACGGGAGACTATGGAACTGGTAAAACTCAACTGTTATTATTTGCAAAGTCCTTGTTATTAAATGAACCGAAAAAAGCTTATGTTTTATATATAAATAATCCAGGAACAAAACTATCAAAACTAATAGGTTCTATTATTGAAAATATTGGACAGGAGGATTTTAAAAAATTTCTATGGAATCAAATTATAGAAAC
>NZ_JAWRXJ010000369.1:0-268 GCF_046535095.1 Pseudomonas sp. SIMBA_041 | reverse complement strand
AAGTATCGTCATCGTGGGTGCGATGCTACAAACCGTCACGATTGATGGTTCAATGTTTACACCGACCAGTTTGCTTGGTGCCTTTGCGGTATTTTTAGCCAGCATCAATATCTTTGGTGGCTTTGCCGTGACCGAGCGTATGCTTGCGATGTTCAAACCGAAAGTGAAAAAAGCACCAGTCGCAACCACTGATGTTGTGCCGACTTGCGAAGTCATCGTGGTCGATCCAGGTCTATCATCCTGCCAGCCAAAGCATTTATGTCGATGA
>NZ_JAWRXJ010000368.1:0-268 GCF_046535095.1 Pseudomonas sp. SIMBA_041 | reverse complement strand
GCCAATCTGCGGTCCGATCTTGGTGCTGCGGCTACGGTTACCAATATCATGGCCGTTAGACTGGTCGTCGGTCAGCTGAGTAGAAATGTATCCACCGACACCTGCTAACCAGTTCTGGGACACTCGATAGTTTAAGCCATAGTCTGCCACCAGCTGAACACCCGACTGGTAGTTTGTATCATTATTCTCCCAGCTGTAGTTCAGGCTGATCTTCGAGCTGAGCTCGACGCGATCCATTGGCAACCAGGTAAAAGCATAACCCATGTAC
>NZ_JAWRXJ010000367.1:0-268 GCF_046535095.1 Pseudomonas sp. SIMBA_041 | reverse complement strand
CAGAGGTAACCACGCCCAAACGGCGATGATGCTATTCATTCCGGCAGGTGCTTCGGGTGTACATCCATTGCGGATATGCCAGGCATAATATATACATGCGGTCTTGTGACGCGTGATCGCCTCTTCCGGTGTCGGGTATCTCGCGTCCACACATGCACACATGTGCCACGGGTTGAAAATTGAATCTTTCTCAAGCCACTATTGTTGCGCTCCTGTGCGCAGCGTTGATTGCCTGTTCGCGCCATGATCCCCTGTTTGCCTTGGCGCC
>NZ_JAWRXJ010000366.1:0-268 GCF_046535095.1 Pseudomonas sp. SIMBA_041 | reverse complement strand
AAGTCCGGTTTACTGGCGGGCGGAATCGGTATTCTGGTGGCGCTCGCGGTGTTGATCGTCGGCAAGCCGCTCATTTCGCTGGTGTTTGGCGTTAAGTATCTCGAAGCGTATGACCTGATTCAGGTGATGCTGGGCGCAATTGTGATTTCGATGCTGGGCTTCCCTCAGGAGTCATTGCTATTGATGGCGGGAAAACAGCGCGCTTTTCTCGTGGCGCAAACCATCGCCTCAATCGGCTACATCGTATTGCTGTTCATGTTCTGTCATC
>NZ_JAWRXJ010000365.1:0-268 GCF_046535095.1 Pseudomonas sp. SIMBA_041 | reverse complement strand
ACCACGGAATTTTGCTCGCGCCACCATCTCTTGTCCGGTATAACAGCCTTTCTTAAAGCTGATACCGCCCAGCGCCTGGAGATTGGTCGCCTGTGGGATAAACTGCCCGCTGTTGGCGGCATCAATCACCGGGAAACCCGCTTCAATGTTTAATGCCAGCCACTGTTGGCTATTGTTCAGTTCCGCTTCACCGCGCAGTTTATCGGTCAGCATATTAGCAGTAGCTTCATCGGTTACGATCAGGAAACGTTCTGCCGGGTGTTCAAAC
>NZ_JAWRXJ010000364.1:0-268 GCF_046535095.1 Pseudomonas sp. SIMBA_041 | reverse complement strand
CTGTCTTCGGCAAGGGCGGGGGCCGTGGTGCGGTTTTTTGTCGACAGACGTATTGGGCCGCGTCGGCTTGCTGCGGTCGGCCGCGCGGACAACTTTCCGCTTGTAACGGGCGACGACGCTGTTTCGCGCTCGATGAATCGCCGCGTGACCATATTGGTGCAGTACTGATGTCCAGGGGAGGGGCTGTGTCACGCGCGCCCATTTACGTGCTTTTTAGGAGAACGCGAGTGTACAAGTCTCGTTTTACTCCAGTCGAGCTGACTGTCAC
>NZ_JAWRXJ010000363.1:0-268 GCF_046535095.1 Pseudomonas sp. SIMBA_041 | reverse complement strand
CTCCTAGTGCTGGGGCAGCCAGCGGTTGGTGCGTCGTTCGAGCACGCGGAACACGCTGCCGGACACCAGGGTGATGACGAAATAGAAGGCCGCGACCGCCAGGTAGAACACCAGGTAATGCTTGGTGGAACCGGCCGCCTGTTTGCCCACCGAGAGCAGCTCGCTGTAGCCGACGATGCTGATCAGCGCGCTGTCCTTGACCAGCACCAGCCACAGGTTCGACAGCCCGGCCATGGCGTAGGGCAGCATGCTCGGCAACAGGATGCGC
>NZ_JAWRXJ010000362.1:0-268 GCF_046535095.1 Pseudomonas sp. SIMBA_041 | reverse complement strand
AAAGTGTTCCACATCGTAGTGTGAATACAGCTCCCTCACTTCAGAGAACCAGCACTTTCCACCGGACAGCGCCAACATCCACTCCTTCAGCGCACCCCAATGTGCGCCATTGGCGGCGATCAGCGCGTTGCGCTCACCACGCTTACCCGCAGCTTCCAATGCAGCCATGTCGGCAACAAGCTGCCTCGACTTCGCCAGCCAGGCGTCCCATTGCGCCTGCGTCCAAGGCATCCATCCCGGGATGTCTACGTCAGTCGGCTTCTTATGT
>NZ_JAWRXJ010000361.1:0-268 GCF_046535095.1 Pseudomonas sp. SIMBA_041 | reverse complement strand
CAATGCGGTGGCATTCAGCGCACCGATGCCCGGAATGCTTGTCAGCCGCCGTGCTCGCTCATCGGTCCGAGCCATGGCTGAGAACTCGGCGTCAAAAGCGGCAATGCGGCGGTCAAGCTCGTCCCACCGCGTGCGCATGTCGCCGAGCAGGAAAGCCATGCGGGCACTGAGGCTGCCCGTGCCGGGGTCCAGCAGGTCAGCGAGCAGGTGGCGCAACCGGGCATGGCCCTGTGCCACGACATGTCCCCGTTCCAGAAGAAGGCTCCTG
>NZ_JAWRXJ010000360.1:0-268 GCF_046535095.1 Pseudomonas sp. SIMBA_041 | reverse complement strand
CGATTCGCTCCGCTGCCACAAATGCATCGACAGCCGCTTGCAGGGACTGCTCATCTAGTACACGCAGCGTCTCCTGCAACGTCTCCGAATTAAAGGTAAACACCTTGCGGGCAATGGTCGCCACGTTGTCTGTCGGCTCGACTTCCTCATGCATGGCCTCGATTGGAGTGACCAGATCAGCCGCAAGTGCGATCTTCATCGCCTGGTAGCCTTCATAGCCGATGCGCTTGCAAAACCTGAAAATTGTCGCTTCTCCACAGTCCGCCAG
>NZ_JAWRXJ010000359.1:0-268 GCF_046535095.1 Pseudomonas sp. SIMBA_041 | reverse complement strand
GCATTCGTCCTGACGGTAGCGCTCGTCAGCTAATTGATCAGCTTAATGGCTATATCTATGCGCCAGCATGGTCGGAAGACGGACAACTGCTTGCCTATAGCAAACAAGCCCCGCGTGAGCATCCCAAAATTTATATTTATGATCGTAGTAGCAATACGCGCAACCTAGTGGTAAATGCTGAAGGCAGCAATATGTCAGCGTCATTTTCACCCGATGGTCAAGATTTGCTTTATAGCTCTACTGTCGGTGGTAATGCTGATATCTATAA
>NZ_JAWRXJ010000053.1:0-435 GCF_046535095.1 Pseudomonas sp. SIMBA_041 | reverse complement strand
GTGGGAAACCGGTGAAGGTCTGTAACGTGTTGCGAAATACTCTATGGAAGACGCGAAAGCGACCTACGAACTGGGTAAAGAATTCTGCCCGATGGAAGCGCAGCTGTCTCGTCTGGTTGGTCAGCCGCTGTGGGACGTTTCTCGTTCTTCTACCGGTAACCTGGTTGAATGGTTCCTGCTGCGTAAAGCGTACGAACGTAACGAACTGGCGCCGAACAAACCGGACGAACGTGAATACGAACGTCGTCTGCGTGAATCTTACGCGGGTGGTTTCGTTAAAGAACCGGAAAAAGGTCTGTGGGAAAACATCGTTTCTCTGGACTTCCGTTCGCTGTACCCGTCTATCATCATCACCCACAACGTTTCTCCGGACACCCTGAACCGTGAAGGTTGCCGTAACTACGACGTTGCGCCGGAAGTTGGTCACAAATTCTG
>NZ_JAWRXJ010000358.1:0-268 GCF_046535095.1 Pseudomonas sp. SIMBA_041 | reverse complement strand
GCAGTGGGCTGGCGCCGCGCGTGCAAGGGACTGCCGTCGCAGCGTCGCGGTAGCAGGGTGTAACGTATGGTCGCGGTCCTTGCCCTGGGTCGGCATGCTAGAATCCGCCCCTTCGAATCTGGAGGTACACGCGTGCGCAAACTGGCTGTGGTAATGGCAGTGCTCGCCCTGGCGGGCTGTGAAAACGAGGTCGAAGGCGTGCACAAGCAGGTGGCCGAGCACCTGCACAACCCCAAGACGGCCAAGTTCGGCAACGTGCGGATCGACA
>NZ_JAWRXJ010000357.1:0-268 GCF_046535095.1 Pseudomonas sp. SIMBA_041 | reverse complement strand
ATATCTTTACTCTGACGATGAGGTTCGCCGGTTATTGCATGCCGCCCTCGAGATGCAATACCGCTACGAACGAGGTGCATTGCGCCCGAGGGCATTTTATTGCCTGTTCGGTTTGCTGAGCGTGTCGGGCATGCGTCTTTCCGAGGCGCTCAATCTTGAGCTTCGGGATGTGGATCTGGCCGAAGGCGTATTGACGATCCGCGGTGCCAAGTTTGGCAAAGACAGACTCTTGCCATTGCACGCTTCGACCTGCAAGGTGCTCGCTGAT
>NZ_JAWRXJ010000356.1:0-269 GCF_046535095.1 Pseudomonas sp. SIMBA_041 | reverse complement strand
CCATATTCCAGGTATAATTTTGCTGAGAAATTCCGTATAGCTGTTGAAGTTCTTTTATATCAGTATTATTTGCCCACCATTGTCTGAAATTAGTCATAATATTATCATTATAACCCGTAGTGTTTCTTCCTGTCGTTTTTTGAGTAACATAATTCGCATAAAGATTGGCAGTTAATTTATCTGTCAATTTATATGAAGCGTTACCACTAAAGTTATTTTTTATTAGCTCACTATTTGGCATGATATCAGTAGCTTTGGTATTAGAATAA
>NZ_JAWRXJ010000355.1:0-269 GCF_046535095.1 Pseudomonas sp. SIMBA_041 | reverse complement strand
AATAACGATTCAGTCCTCCCGCGACTTGACTCAGTCCCGCCCAATAGCGAGTTAGCTCGTCTCGCTCAGGACGTTGCTACCGGCTTGGTCCGGCCCACCGTCGCCGACATCCGCCTACACCTCGGCTGCTCCCAAGCCAAAGCTCTGACGCTTCGGCGGCGCCTCGCCGAGCTCAACTTACTGGCATAAACCGGGCTTTCGCCCGGCAGTCGCTTCCCTCTTTCAATCGGACGTCCTTTTATCCAGCGCTGCTGGAGGCCTTTGCACGT
>NZ_JAWRXJ010000354.1:0-269 GCF_046535095.1 Pseudomonas sp. SIMBA_041 | reverse complement strand
CCCCAATTCAACAAGCCTTCTGCGAAAAGTGGGCTTTTCAATGCGGCTATTGCACGCCTGGTTTCATTATGAATTGCCATGCATTGGTAGAAGCATATCCGGAAGCTACTGATGTCGAAATCGAAAATTGGCTTCAATCCAACATATGCCGATGCACAAGCTATCAAGAGATAAAGGAAGCTATTCAGTCGGTCCTTGCAGAAAAGAAAAACTGAACGTCATATTTGAGAATGGAGTGGCCCGTAATATTTGGGAGATTCAGTTCAATC
>NZ_JAWRXJ010000353.1:0-269 GCF_046535095.1 Pseudomonas sp. SIMBA_041 | reverse complement strand
ACACCGAAGAGTTGGTCAAGCGCCTCAAGGACACCCTGATCGAGGGCGACAAGGGCTTTCTGGCCGGCCTTGACCCGGCACACACCGCCAAGGACCTGGTGGACGATCGCTTCGTGCGCAACGCCATCGCCTCGGTGGGCGGGCTGAAGGCCTTCGGCCTGGCGGACAGCTTCGAGCGCAGCGAGGAGTTCGGTCTTTGATGGGCAAGCAACCTTCTTCCCTGAGCCATTGGCTCCTGGGGCTTGCCGGGCTGTCGAGCCTGCTGCTGG
>NZ_JAWRXJ010000352.1:0-269 GCF_046535095.1 Pseudomonas sp. SIMBA_041 | reverse complement strand
GCGTCTGTTTCTTTACGACTCGGCTGTATCTGCCGTGTGACTTGAATATTTAGAGTATCGAGTGGTTTATCAATTAACACTTTATCTAATATTGGAGTGTTTTTAATACTTGCTTTGGCGTTATCATTGGCACTAACTTTCGTAGTTTCAGTGTTGTTGTTTGCATTTAAGAAACTGCTATCTAAACGGTTCGCTGAACTAAGGCCGTTATCAGTCTTCTTTGCATTACTGTTGGTGTTTTTTGTGTCAGAGCCGCTATTTAAGCGCCC
>NZ_JAWRXJ010000351.1:0-269 GCF_046535095.1 Pseudomonas sp. SIMBA_041 | reverse complement strand
CAGCAAGCGGCTATAGAACTCTGCGCTGAGGGCAGGGCTGTCCACGTAGAGCAGGAAATAGGTGTTGGTGATCATGGCGACTCCAGAGGCCTTTGGATGGTGCGTTGGGCGCAAGCTTAGGGGGCTGGCCTGTCAGTTCCTGTCAGGAGTCGTCGATTGAAAAAGAGGCCGGCTTATCGGTGTCGATAAACCTGCCTCTTGGAGTTGATTTGTTGCGGGGCTCAAGGCTTGGACAAGGCCTGGTCTACCGCTGCTATCAGCTTTCCCAG
>NZ_JAWRXJ010000350.1:0-269 GCF_046535095.1 Pseudomonas sp. SIMBA_041 | reverse complement strand
CATCAGGTGCCGTTGCTGAAGGTGTGGTGCGTATGAACCTTGAGGAACGTCCTAAGAAACTAGCCGCACTACAAGCCTGCGCTTCTATTGGACAAATGGGGTTGATTGAAACATGGTGGTCAGCTTTGATTCAGCATGGCATTCAAAGCTCACAGCTCTTATTGACTCATGATGACTTGTCCAATCGTAGTCGTTACCTTAATACGACAGGTGCGCTGACACAGTTATTAGAATGGCGCGTACTACCTGTTATCAACGAAAACGATACC
>NZ_JAWRXJ010000349.1:0-269 GCF_046535095.1 Pseudomonas sp. SIMBA_041 | reverse complement strand
GGGGCATCGGCAAGCCCTGCGTACTTGGCCGCAAGCAGGTCGCCATCCACCTCGGGCAGCGCGCATTCCCAAGGGTCCAGGCGGTCAACCTCTATGGCTTTGCGCTCTGCCAGCGCCGACAGAAAGACTTCGGCAATCTGAGCGGAAACCGAGCGCTCTCCTCTCGGTGAGGCGCACACATACAAGACACGTTCAACCACGGGTGCTTCTCCTTGGCAGCGTTGATGACATGTCCGCTGGTGCTTGAACGCACAGGCGGGCTGCGCAAA
>NZ_JAWRXJ010000348.1:0-269 GCF_046535095.1 Pseudomonas sp. SIMBA_041 | reverse complement strand
CCCGGCGCTGGTCGCCGCGTTCTATGTGGCGCTGCCGGTGCAGTACCTGCTGATTGCCATGGACTGGTACGGCCTGTTCAGCATCTTCATTCCGGTGTACCTGTTCCTGCTGCTGCCGATCCTGGCCAGCTTCGGTGGCGATACCACACGCTTCCTGGAGCGCGCATCGAAGGTGCAGTGGGGGCTGATGATCGCGGTGTACTGCGTTTCCTCCGTGCCCGCGCTGATGACGCTTGATATTCCGGGTTTCGAGGGCCGCAACCTGCTGC
>NZ_JAWRXJ010000347.1:0-269 GCF_046535095.1 Pseudomonas sp. SIMBA_041 | reverse complement strand
AGACTACGCCTTAGAACCCTCGTGCAAAAGGTACAGTTCATGACTAACAATCGCCGCGCCGTCTTCCTCGATCACAGCTCACTGGACCTCGGTGACCTGGACCTGGGTGCGCTGCATGACAGCTTCAGCCCTCTGAAAGTACATGCCCACACAGCGCCGGAACAGGTCGCCGAACGCCTGCAGGGCGCCCAGGTGGCCATCAGCAACAAGGTGGCACTAACAGCCGAAACCCTGGCCGCCTGCCCCGACCTGCAACTGATCCTGGTGGC
>NZ_JAWRXJ010000346.1:0-269 GCF_046535095.1 Pseudomonas sp. SIMBA_041 | reverse complement strand
CTGGATAGTTGAAACTGACCGTATGCGCAAATAAAGCATTTTTCCAGTCAGCAAGCGACTGATCTATATCTTCAATTGGCTCAGTTCTCAGGCCAGACGACCAGCGCTGATCTGAGTCAAGTGACTATATTACAAGGTCAGCTGATAGACAGTGGTTTAGTACATGGGTATTCGGTACTGCCGTTTGTAGTACTGGTTGGATTGGCACTGTTTCGGGTCAATGCGATTTATACAATTATCTGTACGATTGCAGCAGCATTGATTATTAC
>NZ_JAWRXJ010000010.1:0-284856 GCF_046535095.1 Pseudomonas sp. SIMBA_041 | reverse complement strand
GGACATTGCTAAACACCTTCGCCCTCTTGCATGAGTGAGTCAATCAACAAGGGCGACAGGTAGCCTGACACGGAGGGCGTTTGAAAAAAGTGCCTCGCCGTAAGGGCGAAACCGCCAGCGGCCGTTACCGCAGGAATGGATATGTACACCAAGAAAGAGAATGGTCGTCTGTCAGGACGCCTTCGCGAGCAGGCTCACTCCCACAGTTTAAATAGGCGCATACCCGACGCCCGGGCACTCGCACAACAGCGGGGAAGAATGTTAGCGTGCTTGGCATTCTCCACGCCCGACGAGCCCTCCTCCCATGAAAAAGACCGTCCTCGCCTTCAGCCGCGTCACCCCCGAAATGGTCGAACATCTCAAGCAAGACTTCGACGTCATCGTGCCAAACCCGAAAAACGGCGACATCAACGCCCAATTCAACGAAGCCCTGCCCCACGCCCACGGCCTGATCGGTGTCGGTCGCAAACTCGGTCGCGCACAGCTGGAGAACGCCGCCAAGCTGGAAGTGGTGTCCAGCGTCTCGGTCGGCTACGACAACTACGACGTTGCCTACTTCAACGAACGCGGGATCATGCTCACCAACACCCCGGACGTGCTCACCGAAAGCACCGCCGACCTGGCGTTTTCCCTGCTGATGAGCAGCGCTCGTCGTGTTGCCGAACTGGACGCCTGGACCAAGGCCGGGCAATGGCAAGCCACCGTCGGCGCGCCGTTGTTCGGCACTGATGTACACGGCAAAACCCTGGGTATCGTCGGCATGGGCAACATCGGCGCGGCCATTGCCCGTCGCGGTCGCCTGGGCTTCAACATGCCGATCATCTACAGCGGCAACAGCCGCAAGACCGAGCTGGAACAAGAACTCGGCGCGCAGTTCCGCACGCTGGATCAATTGTTGGCCGAAGCCGATTTCGTCTGCCTGGTGGTGCCGCTCAGCGAAAAAACCCGGCACCTGATCAGCCACCGTGAACTGGCGCTGATGAAGCCAAGCGCGATTCTGGTGAACATCTCGCGTGGCCCGGTCGTCGACGAGCCGGCCCTGATCGAAGCGCTGCAAAACAACCGCATTCGCGGCGCCGGTCTGGACGTCTACGAGAAAGAACCGCTGGCCGAGTCGCCGCTGTTCCAGCTGAAAAACGCAGTGACATTACCGCACATCGGTTCCGCCACCCACGAAACCCGTGAAGCCATGGCCAACCGTGCATTGGCCAACTTGCGTAGCGCCTTGCTGGGCGAGCGGCCGCAAGATCTGGTCAACCCGCAAGTCTGGAAAGGCTAATGACAACGGGCAGACGTTTTTAAGCGTCTGCCCGTTCGTTCAAGCCAATTTGCCATTCCCCTGCAACGCAGGTGGCTTGGGCTTACGGAATACCAACACGTTACCCAGCATCACCAGCACCAGGCCCACCAATGCCGGTGCAGTCCATTGGTAGCCTTCGGCAAATGCCGACACGTTCAACGCCACCACCGGGAACAACACGGTGCAATAGGCCGCGCGTTCTGGCCCCATGCGCCCAACCAAGGTCAGGTAAGCGGTAAAACCGATCACGGAACCGGGAATGACCAGGTACAACAACGAGCCGATGTAACGGGTGCTCCATTCGATGTCGAACGGAATGCCTTTGACCAGGCACCACACCGACAACATCGCCGCGCCATACGCCATGCCCCAGGCGTTGGTGGTCAGCGGTTTCAGACCGGCCTTCTGCTGCAGGCTCGACAGCATGTTGCCGGCCGAGAAGCACAGGGTTCCGAGCAGCGCCAGGCCCAGGCCGAGCAAGGTTTCCGGGCTCGCGGTGTGGCCCGCCAGTTCAGGCCAGAACAGCAGGCCAAGTCCGAACAAACCCAACGCACCGCCCATCAGCACATTGCGGGCGACTTTCTGGCCGAAGAACACCCGCGCATTCAGGGCGTTCCACAACGTTGCGGTAGAAAACACCACGGCGACCAGGCCGCTGGGAATCCACTGGCTGGCTGTCAGGAAACACATGAAGTTGACGCAGAACAGGCACAGCCCCTGCGCCAGACAAATCAAGTGCCCGCGTCGGTTCATCACTTGCAGACGTCGACTCAGCAGCAACATCGCGAACAGCACCAGCGCCGCGAGGCCGAAGCGATAGACGATCGACACCGGAATCGCCACCACGCCCAATTGCCATTTCAAGGCAATCCAGGTGGTGCCCCAGATCAGCACGGTCAGCAAGTACAACGACAGGTTCATGGCAAACACTCCTCAGTAGAGGCTCAGTGTCCTGCGGGCGCTCGGATCGCACTTGCATAAACTTGCGCTTTTGTCCGCGCAGAGGCTGGCAGGCCAACGTCTACGGAGTAGGATGCTAGGCGTTGGAGAGAACCGATCATGCCCGCACTGGAAACGCTGCAAGTCTTTCAAGCCCTCAACCGCTCGCCCAATGCTCGCCTTGAGCACAGCGCCGAGCTCGGTGACGGCATGGCTGCAGCCTTGTGGAGCAACCATCACGACGCCCAGGACTACGAAGCGCCGAGCCATCACACGCTGTCGTGCTACATCGCCGGCGGCACCGGCACCTTCCGCCGCGACCAGCCCGGCACCAAGGGCGGCCCGGACAAGCTGTGCATTCTGCCGGCGGATCACCAGTCAGGCTGGGTGATCAATGGCGACATTCGCCTGGCCCACCTGTATTTCAGCCCCGAACAATTCGCCCTCGGCTGCGTCACGCTGCTGGACCGCGAACCGCGTGAACTGCAATTACGCGAAGGCACTTTCCTCGACGATCCAGCGCAAGCCCGACGCTTTCGACAGATGCTGACCCTCAACTGGGACGAACCCGGCGAACGTTTGCTGACCAGCAGCCTGGCTCATGAAATGCTCAGCCACGTATTGCTTGGCCAGGTCGGCATGCGTGAGGGGTTGCGGCTCAAGGGTGGACTGGCGGCGCATCAGCGGCGGCTGTTGGTTGAGTTCATCGATCATCAATTGGCCGAGGCCATCAGCCTTGGGCAGTTGGCTGCGCTGTGTGCGCTGTCGGAATATCACTTTGCGCGGATGTTTCGCGAGAGCTTTGGTTTGCCGCCGCATCAGTATGTGCTGGCTCGCCGATTGGGCCGGGCGCGGGAGTTGTTGCGCTCGACGTCGCAGCCGTTGGGGGAGATTGCGTTGGCGTGCGGGTTTGCCAGTGCGAGTCATTTCACCAATCGGTTTCGGCAGGCTTTGGGTGGGACGCCTGGGGAGTATCGGCAGGCGTTTTTGCGGTAGTACTTAAGATGATTGGCGCCGGTGAGGCCGCCATCGCGGGCAAGCCCGGCGCCCACATTTGACCGCATTCTCATGAAGGAACTCGATCCCTGTGGGAGCCGGCGGTGCGGCGATTCGACTTGCCCGCGATGAACGATGACGCAGTCTTCGATCAGAACTCCAACGTGCTCGACAACAACACCTGCCGCGAATCCCCCATCGACACAAAGAACCGGCTCGCCGCCGAGGTGTAGTACGTGCGGTCAAACAGGTTCTTCACGTTGAGCTGAAACTTGACCCGCTGCCCTTCAACCTTGGTGTCGTACGTGGCGAACGCATCCGCCACGGTGTAGCTCGGCAGGTCAAAATCGTTCACAGCGTTACCCGCTCGCTCACCGACATAACGCGCCCCGGCGCCGACCCGCAACTGATCGCCACCGACAATGGTGCCAAAGTCATAGACCGCCGACAGCGAGCCGCTGTTCTTGGCGACGTTTTGCAGCTGCTTGCCTTTGTAGTTGGGGTCTTCGGTGACTTCGGCATCGGTGTAGGCGTAACTGCCGATCATGCTCCAGCGATCCGTCAGCTGTCCCGTCACGTCCACTTCCAGGCCACGGGAACGCACTTCGCCAGCAGCGCTGTAGATCGTCACCGGGCCTTCGGAGTTGGCCACCAGCACGTTGCGTTTCTTGATGTCGAACAGCGCGATGTCACCGGTGATGCGCCCCGGCAGGTCGAACTTGGCGCCGATTTCCCAGGCCTTGGCTTCTTCCGGCGCAATGCTGCCATCGAGCACGGTGCTGCTGCCGCTCAAAGGCGCGATGGTGGAGTTGGGTTTGAATGATTCGGTGTAGCTGCCGTAGAACGACAATTCATCGGTGTAGCGATAGACCAACCCCGCGCGTGGTACCCACTTCTGGCCGTTGCTGTCGGTGTTGGCCTTGAACGGCACGCCTTTGCCGGCGTATTGGTCGTATTCCTGGAAGCGCCCGCCCGCGACGAAAACCCATTGATCGGTGAGGTGAATCGAGTCCTGCAGGAAGATCGAGTCGCTGCGCAATTCATCGGTTTGCGCGCTGTCCGCCGGGCTGACGGTGGTGCCGGCGACTTCGCGACCGTAGACCGGATTGACGTAACTGAAGGTGCTCAGGCTTTTCTGGCGGATCAGGTCTTCGCGGTAGATCTTGCGGTACTCGTCATCGACGCCGAACACCAGGTCGTGTTTCATCCCGGCGAACTCGACATTGCCTTCGAGGCTGGCGGTGGTGAAGCGGTCGGTGCTGATCGCATTCTGCGTGCCGTCCATGCTGCGGGTCAGCGTGCCTTTTTTGGTGTCGATGGCGGTAACGCGCACCTGGCTGGCGTCGTAGGTTTCACGGTTCCAGCTGTAGCCGAAGTGGGCGGTCCAGTTGTCGTTGAGTTCGTGATCGGCCTCGAAGTGGTACAGGTCCGAACGGCCTTCCATGTTGTTGAACGGCTCGTCGAGGCGCTCGTTGCGCGAGATGTCCAGCGGGTGGTTGGTGCGCGGATCGATGATCGTGCCACGGTCAAACGGGGTCAGGAACTCGCGGTGTTCGTAGGAGAACAGCAGCTTGGTGCTTTCGCCAAACCAGGCCAGCGACGGCGCCACCAGCGACTCGCGGTGGGTGCCGAAATTGCGCCAGTAATCTTCATCTTCGTGGTCCAGCACCATGCGGTAGGCGAGGCCCGAGGTGCCGAGCGCGCCGGTGCTGTCGAGGCTGCCACCGCTGCCGTTTTTGCCATCGCCATAGGTCGAACCGCGCAGGGTCAGGGCGTTGTATTGCTCAAGTTCCGGCTTCTTGCTGACCAGGTTGACCACCCCGCCCGGGTCTTGAATGCCGTACAGCAGCGAGGCCGGCCCCTTGAGCACTTCGACGCGATCGACGCTTTCATTCATGCCGCGGCCCTGCACGATCGGCATGCCGTCGCGCATGATCGAACCGTTACGGTTGTCACCGAAACCGCGGGTCATCACTGAGTCCTGAGTGCTCGCCAGCGTGTTGCCCTGAGTGATGCCGCTGACGTTGGCCAGCGCGTCATCCAGATTGCGCGGCAGCTGATCGCGAATGACCTGGGCCGGGACGACGTTGACGGTCTGCGGAATTTCCTGGAGCAAGGCCGATGAGCGCATCACCGAACTGGTGGGCGGCGGTTGATAGCTCATGGATTGATCGGCGACCGAGGTGATGGTGGTCGCGCCAAGGTTCAAGGTGCCGGCCGTGGGTACGGGTTCCAGCATCAGGGTTTTGGCATCGGTGCGGCGGAAGGTGAAGCCCGAGCCGCTGAGCAAACGCTGCATCGCTTGCTCGGCACTCAACTGGCCATTGATCGCCGGGGCGGTGAGGCCATACGGCGCTTCATCGGTGTAGACCACGCTGATGCCGGTGACCCGGCTGAAGTCGCTCAGGGCCTGGGGCAGCGGTTTGGCGGCGATGGCGAAACTGAACTGGGCACGCTGTTGCGTGTTGTTGGCTTCAGCCGCCGAGGCAATGCTCGATGGCAGCAAGGCCAGCGCCAACATACTCAGTGCCGAAACACCCAACCACTGTTTGACCGAACCCGATTTTGCCCTGGACTTCATTGCTCATGACCTGTGTAGAACCGCTACGGATGCGAATGACTCGCAGTTTCAGTCACACACGGATGGGGGTTGGGTTTACCTCATCAAAATGTTGAAAATATTTTTGTTTGAGGGATGTGGTGGTGAGTCTGCCCGCCATGGGGGCAGA
Source organism: Pseudomonas sp. SIMBA_041 (assembly GCF_046535095.1). Taxonomy (NCBI): domain Bacteria; kingdom Pseudomonadati; phylum Pseudomonadota; class Gammaproteobacteria; order Pseudomonadales; family Pseudomonadaceae; genus Pseudomonas; species Pseudomonas sp. SIMBA_041. The sequence continues at coordinate 278,892 of NZ_JAWRXJ010000010.1, read as the reverse complement.
GGCTTTAGCGCAAAATAATCAGATGCCCCAACACGTTGTGCTGCTCAAACCCCAACACCCCCTGCAACGAACTCAACACCGCTTGCGGATCCTTGCTCGGAAAGCTGCCACTGATTCGCCGTGCCGCCAGCTCATCGTTGAGCAATACAATCCTCCCCGGGTAATAGCGACCGAGGTCCTGCACCACCTCCGCCAACGTCGCCTTGTAATAATTGAGCCAGCCCTGACGCCAGGCCAACTGCGCCTCGCTGTCGACCGCATGCAGTTTTTCCGCCGCGCCCTCGCCATAGGCCACTTGCTGGCCGGCGGTCAGAATTTGCGGCTCGGCGTACTTCTTCGCTGTCACGCCGACCCGTCCTGACAACACCGTGACCTGAGCACCCTGCGGTTGCAGGCGCACTTCAAACTGCGTGCCCAGCACTTTCGCCTGGCCTTGTTCAGCGTCGACCACAAACGGATCACCCGTATGCGTCACGCTGAAAAACCCGGCGCCGCGTCGCAACTGGACGTGCCGCTCACCGCGACTGAAATCCACGGCAATGGCACTGTCGGCATCCAGCGTGACGCGCGATTGATCCGCCAGGGTCACGGTGCGAATTTCCCCCGGCGCCGAGACATAGTCCGCCCCCAGGTCGTCAATCCAACGCGCTGGCTGCCAACCCGCGCCGAGGCCCATCATCAACAACAGGCACGCCGCCATCGCCAACGCCCCCGACCAACGCCGAATGCTGTGGCGGCGCGATTGATTCATGGCATTGAGATAACCCTGCAAGGCGAAAGCGTCTTCATCGGCCAGGGTTCGCGCCGGCGATTCGCTCAATTCCCACAGCACTTGAGCCTGTGCATAAGCCTCGGCGTGTGCGGGATCAGCCTTCAGCCAGTGACTGAACGTGAGTTGATCGCCACTGCTGGGCTGGTCATGCAGCAAGCACAGCCACGCGAAGGCGGCCTGTTCCTGAGCGGGCGTCGGGATGACGCGTTCAAGCTGATTCACGGTGCTTTCCCTGGCGTGCGCGTGGGCGGTTCCCGCAGGCTGGCCTTGCAGGCATCGAGGGCGCGCATCATATGTTTTTCCACGGCACTTTGGGACAAGCCCATGGCTTTGGCGATTTCGGCGTACTTGCGACCGTGGATGCGGTTGAGCAGGAAGATTTGCCGCGTGCGTTCCGGCAAGGCGCGCAGCGCCGCTTCGACGTGACGCAAATCGTTGCCGGCTTCCAGGGCGGCTTGCGGCTCACTGCCATGGCTGTCTGGCGCGTCCGGCATCCAGCCTTCATTGACCCGCACTCGCGTGCCTTCGCTGCGTAAATGGTCGATGGCAATGTTGCCGGCGCAACGTAGCAGGTAGGTGCTGAGTTCCTCGACCTGCACCAGCGGCCGACGCCAGAAACGCAGGAACAAGTCCTGCACCAGGTCCGCCGCCGTCGCCCGACACCCCACGCGCCGGTTCACCAAAGCTTCCATCTGCGAACGCTGGGAAAGAAACACGTGCAGGAAATGCGCGCGTGCCCCGCGGTGTTCATCGTCGTGAGATTCAGGTGGGAGGGTGATCATCGGGTCAGCCTTGCGCACATTCGGCGACGGCCAATCGAGAGCGAACCGGGAGCGTGGTGGTGTCTGTCATGGTGCGACCTTGAAACCGGTAAGGCCGCGTGAAAGTCATCGGGCCAGCGAGGGCGCAATATTAATGATAAATATTCTCATACGCAAAGAGATCTGATTGCCGGATACGGATCGCGCACATCCTGTAGCAGCCTTCGGCAGCTGCTACACAGAACGTGTACCGCCGGAAGCCCGCGAAACCCAGAAACAAGAACGGGCCTGCATCAGCAGGCCCGTTTTCAGGGGTGGAAAGATAAAAAGCGAATCAGCTGTCAGCCGTTTTGCGCGGCTTGCTCGTTCTCGAGAAATTCTTCCTCAAGCAGCTCATCGGCTGCTGCTCGTTCGAACGGCACCACAGCGGCACGTGGTTTGCCTCGCAGTTTGCCGAACAGGTGTTCCAGCGCATGTTCGAGTTTTTCGGCCGCGCCGTCGATCGCCAGTTCCAGGTTATCGGCTTTATGAGTGACAGAAATCGGTTGGTGGCCTTTTGGCCGCGCTTCCAGCTGGCAGCGCATGTCGTGCGGTCCGGGCTTGTCGCCGTTTTCGTCTGACAGGTGGACCTCGACGCGGGTCAGGTCCTCTGCATAACGTTCGAGCGTGCTCTCAATGGTAGTACGTACCCACTCCTCCAGTCGGATGCTGCTTTGAATATGGTTATCGCTGTTGACTTGGATTTGCATAGTTCATCCCTTATTTCAGCTAGCTCGCGAGAGGCCCTTCGGCTAGCCCTTGGGCGTCATCACCGTGACCTCTTACTTACACAATCGGTCTGCGCGCAGAACAATTCAACCCCTAAAAAAAGATAAATATGGATTCGCAAAAAAACCCGGACAACGAGCAAAAGCGCTGTTAAGGTCGGGAGTTGGGTCGACACGCTTCTTTGTCATAATTGCTCACATCTGCTGCTCTGCCAGCGGGTGCAAACTTCGAAAGATCCCCGCCTCCTCCACCAGCCAGTCATGCACCGCGCGCACGCCTGGATGGCTCAAGGCCCCCGGCGCATACAGCAGCATGTAGCGCTTGTGATTGGGCACCGCCAGCCCGAACGGCACGATCAATGTCCCCCGCTCCAGCTCATCGTTGAGCAATGTGCGTCGCGCAATCGCCACGCCCATCCCGGCAATGGCCGCTTCGATGGTCAGGTGATTGCGATTGAAGGTGTGCCCGCGCCGCACGTCGGCGCCCTCGAAGCCAATGGCATTCAAGTAGAACTCCCACTCCGCGTATTCATAACTGCCACGCCAGGCGGTGATGTCGTGCAACAACGGGAAATGCATCAGGTCCGCCGGGCCATGCAGCGGCGGTCGGCCGCGCAGCAGGCTTGGGGCACAGACCGGGAAAATCTGCTCGTCGAGCAAGGCTGTGGATAACAGGCCAGGGTAGCTGCCATCGTTCAGGTCAATGGCCAGATCGAAATCACCTTCGTGCAGCGGCACGCTGCTGTCCTCGGCCACCAGACGCAACTGGATGTCCGGAAAGCGCTGTTGCAGACGTGGCAGACGGGGCGTCAGCCATTTGCTCAGGAACGACGGAATCGAGCGTAGCCGTAGCGTTCCGCTGATCATTCCGGCGTCCAGTCGGCGCAATTCCGCATCAATGCTGCCATACGCCTCGTTGACGGTAATGGCCAGGCGCTGGCCTTCAGCGCTCAGTTCCACCCCTCGCGCACGACGGTGAAACAGGCGGAACCCTAAACGTTCTTCCAGTTGGCGGATTTGCTGACTGACCGCACCCGGCGTGATGTGCAGTTCTTCGGCGCAACGGGTGAACGACAAGTGCCGCGCGGCACAAGAAAACACGTGCAGCCAGACGTAGGTCTGGGCATGCAATTGACGGCTCATTGTTTAGTCCCACTAAAGGCTGTCTTAGGAAGTTTCGTTGGTCACGGCGGACCGAGGTTGGCAGTATCGCCTAGATTGCGCTCGTCCTACAAAAATGGCAGCGATTTCTCTTCCATTGCTTGTATAGGGTTTAGCATGGCTATCAGTGTTTTCGATCTCTTCAAAGTCGGCATCGGTCCGTCCAGCTCCCACACCGTCGGCCCGATGCGCGCCGCCGCAACCTTCGCCCAGGCGCTGGTTGACCAGCATGTGCTGGACGCCGTACGTCGGGTAGAAATCCGCCTTTACGGCTCCCTGTCAGCCACCGGCGTCGGCCACGCGACCGACCGCGCCTGCGTCATGGGCCTGATGGGCGAATGGCCGGACAGCATCGATCCCACGTCCATCGACAGCCGTATCCAGACCTTGCGCGAAACCGGTGAATTGTCCCTGGCCGGTACATCCACAATTGCCTTCAACTGGCAGCACGATCTCCTGCTGCTGGACGAGAGCCTGCCCTACCACCCCAACGCGATGTCGCTGACAGCGTTCGGCGAATCCGGCGAACTCTACGAACAAACGTACTACTCGGTGGGTGGCGGTTTCATCATCGAAGCGGCCCAAGCCGAGTCGGGCATCGCGCCTGCCAGCGATGTAGTGCTGCCGTACGATTTCTCCAGCGCCGCCGAATTGCTCCGGCTCTGCAACCAGCACGGTTTGCGCGTTTGCGAATTGATGATGGCCAACGAATTGGCGTGGCGCAGCGAATCCGAGATCCGCCAGGGTTTGCTGCACATCTGGTCGGTGATGCGCGAGTGCGTTGAGCAGGGTTTGCGTCACGAAGGCATCCTGCCGGGTGGCCTGAACGTGCCCCGTCGTGCGGCGAAACTGCACCGCAGCCTGCTGGAAATCGGCAAGCCGAATGTCATCACCTCCACCCTGTCGGCCATGGAGTGGGTCAACCTGTTTGCCCTCGCCGTGAACGAAGAAAACGCCGCGGGCGGGCGCATGGTCACGGCACCGACCAACGGTGCGGCGGGGATCATTCCGGCGGTGCTGCATTACTACATGAAGTTCAACCCGGACGCGTCGGACGACGACGTGGTTGCGTTCTTTCTGGGCGCGGCGGCAGTCGGCATTCTGTGCAAGAAAAACGCCTCGATCTCCGGCGCGGAAGTCGGCTGTCAGGGCGAAGTCGGTTCGGCCTGCGCGATGGCGGCCGCCGGTCTGGCCGACGTGCTCGGTGCCACCCCGGAGCAACTGGAAAACGCCGCCGAAATCGGCCTGGAACACAACCTCGGCCTGACCTGCGACCCGGTCGGCGGCCTGGTACAAGTGCCGTGCATCGAGCGCAACGCGATTGCCGCGGTGAAAGCGATCAACGCCACGCAAATGGCCCTGCGCGGCGACGGCAAGCACTTCATTTCCCTGGACCGGGTCATCCGCACCATGCGCGATACCGGCGCGGACATGCATGACAAATACAAAGAGACGTCACGCGGCGGTTTGGCGGTGAGCTGGGTGGAGTGCTGATTGCACTGTCTGCGGTCATCTGCGCATTCATGCCCTGAAACGGGCAGGCAAAAAGAAGGCGGGCCGCTTGATGGTCAGGGCACCCGCCTGTTTTCTGCCGTGATCATTGTCCGACAATTTTTCCGGCATGCCCCTTGCTAAGTCACCTCTGAGGCAAAAGGACTTTTGAAACCTCAGCGAGCGATCGGCCGATGGTCTGGTGGTGCGAACCAACCCGGATATGGCCGGTCAACAACTGCACGTTCAATCAGGCGGTGACGCATCATGGACAACCCCTTTCAGGTCATTACCGATGCCTTTGCACCGGATTACCAGATCAACCTGAGCATTCAGGGTCTGGACGGCAGCATCATGCTGACCCTCTCCAACAGCGGCCGCGTGGTGGCCAAACGGATGATCAGTGCCGAACAACGCAATGACCCCAAGCGCCTGAAGCGCCTGGTGCAAAGCATTCAGTTCGGCATCGCCATCGAGCAGGGCCACAGCGCCATGACCATCCTCGAAGCCATGACCGACGGCGACAGTCGCTCCCTGCCACCACCGCCAGTCAAAGGCCGGCCGCGACCTTCGATCCGGCTTTAAAGCTCGCCCTTCTCCACTTCGGGATGTTCACTGGAACCCGCACCGACCTTGCGTTGCGGGTGTTCAATCTTCACCGAAGGGAATTGCGACGAGGCGTAGCGCACCACCAGAATCGAAAACGCCAGCAGCAGAATCCCGCCGCACAGGTAGATGATCCCCACGTCCGGCGGATTGTGGTGCGAGACGTTGGAGATCAGCAGTCGCGTCAGTGCGGTGATCGCCACGTAGATCAGGAATCGTACTGGCATGTGGTTGGTCTTGAAGTAAATCCCGACCATCGCCCCCAGCTCGAGGTAGATGAACAGCAGCAAGATGTCGTCGATCTTGATGTGCCCAGCTTCGATCATCTGCAAGAATTCCATCACCGCTGCGTAAGCGGTCACAGCACCGATGGCGAACAACGCCAGGTAGTGGAACGTCTCGACGAACAGATTGCCCAGGGACTCGGCCAGTTGGTGCACGTTCTGCCGCAGGTTCTCGGCCCAGTTTATTTTCACGATGATGCTTCCTTAGCTCGGTTCGAGCGGATGATGCTGGATTGACGTGACGGTTGTTCTGCATGCAGAAAAAAGGCCAGTCACTCTCGGTGAGATGGTGATGAGTTGTTGCTGGACACTTTTGTGGTGTATCCACTGACGCCATCGCGAGCAAGCTCGGCTCCCACAGGGATCTGTGACGTTCACAAAACCACTGTGGGGGCGACATAGTTCACCTGACAAACGCCAATTTCGGTCTACATTAAAAAGCCACTACCCAAAGCGCAGGGATTCGCTTATCCTTTTCGCTGTATATAAATACAGTGGTCGAAACAGACAACTAATGTGAAGGCATGTGAGGTGGTGAATGGCCGTCGAAGTGGTATACCGCAGCAGCCGAGATCTGGAGCGCTTGTTCATGGATAAAGCCGAAGCTGACCGTCATGACAAAATGCTCGAACTGGCTGAATTGCTGGCTGAAGTGTTGCAAAAAGCCGTTCCGTCCCTGACTGAGCAGCAAGTGGAAGAAGCCGGGATTTACATGGCGAAGAATCGCGATGTGTTCGCCAAGGCATTCAAGAGCCAGCCGGATGCGTTGTCCGAACTGCTGAATGCGCCGGTTGAAGTGGTGGCACAGGCTGAACCTGCCGAGTCGGTTGAAGCCGCTGAGCCGACACCGGCCAAGCCCGCCAAAGCGACCAAGACGCCGAAATAAGCAACGCCCGAATTGAATAGGCCCTGAGTCGAAGGACTCAGGGCCTTTTTCATGTCCCGGACAAAAGAGTCGCTCAGCGGTACAACACTTTCTCTGCCAATTCGTCCGCCACCCGCGCCGGCGAACGTTTTTCCGCTTGGGCATGGGCGAAGACTTCGGTCAGCCGTGAGGCGATTTTTGACAGGTGTGCAGTGATGGTTGTCAGCTCTTCGCCGCGGTGTTTGAGCGAAACGTAGATCAGCCCACCGGAATTGATCACGTAGTCCGGCGCATACAGGATGCCCCGCCGTTCAAGTTGATCGGCGACTTCCAGGTGCGTCAGTTGATTGTTCGCGGAGCCGGCCACCGCCGAGCAGCGCAGTTGTGTCACGGTGTGGCTGTTGAGCACGCCGCCCAGGCCGCACGGCGCAAGGATGTCGCACGGTGTGCTGAGCAGTGCGTCGTTGGCAATCGGGTGAGCGCCCAACTGCTCCATCGCCAATTGCACCTTGCCGTGATCGATATCGCTGACCAGCAGTTCCGCGCCAGCCGCGTGCAGTTGTTCGGCGAGCGCATAACCGACGTTGCCCAAACCCTGGATCGCCACCCGCAGGCCTTCCAGGTTATCGCTGCCCAGACGGGCCATCGCGGTCGCTCGAATACCGGTGAACACGCCCATGGCCGCATGCGGCGCAGGATCGCCGGCCGACGTCGTGCTGGTGACGTGTTGGGTCTGTTGGGCGATGCAATCCATGTCCGCCACCGAGGTGCCGCTGTCGATGGCGGTGATGTAGCGACCGTCGAGCTGATCGATACAGCGTCCGAACGCCTCGAACAGCGCGGCGCGATTTTCCACATGGATCGGGCGAACAATCACCGCCACGCCGCCGCCCTGAGCGAGCCCGGCCAGTGCCGCCTTGTAACTCATGCCTTGCGCCAGGCGTATGGCATCCTCGACCGCGGATTCGTCGCTGGGATAGGCAAGGTAACGACAACCGCCCAGGGCAGGCCCGAGCCGGCTGTTATGAATGGCAATGACCGCCTTCAACCCGGTGACCGGGTCGACGCTCAGATGCAGCGATTCAAGGCGAGTGCTTTGCATGAGAGCGAACATCGCGGGGCTCCCGAATCACTTCTTGTAGTCGCCAGTATAGGCTTGCGCCCAAAAATTGCAGAAGCGCGCCGGAATAAGCGGAGCCACATTGCAGGCTTTCGGACATAACCTGAAACCGGATGTGTGCAGCACTGGACGAATGCCGGAGACGGGGCTAAAACGAGGCATCTGCCGGAGATTTTGATGACGCCCCGCCAACGCTTCTTCGATTGCCTGCAACGTTCACCGCCCGCGCTGTTCGAAGCGGCGCTGTGGATGGCGGTCGAGCACGACTCAAGGCTGAATCCCGAGGCCGTGCTGGCCGACTTCAGCGACCTGACACAGCAAGTCAGCCATGGCTTGCCGATGTTACCGGTCAGCGAGCTGGCCCAGCCGTTGTTGCGGCGGATGAATGACCTGGGGTTCGCGCAGGACGACTTCACGCCGCTGCGCCCGCAAGTGGCCCTGCTCAATAAAGTGCTGGAACTGCGGCGCGGCCAGCCGCTGTCCCTGGGGCTGATTGCGCTGGAATTGGCCAAACGCCTGGAGATCCCACTGGTGGGGGTCAACTTCCCCGGGCACTTCCTGCTGCGGGTGCCGGGCGCCGACCACCTGCTGGACCCTTGTGGCGGACGTCGTTTGTACCCCAACGACTGCCGGGAGCTGCTGCAACGTCAGTACGGTCCGAACATGAAACTCGGCGCCGACCATTTACTGACGGCAGACCCGGTGCAGATGCTGCAACGCCTGTCGCGAAACCTGCGTCAACTGCACCTCTCCCACGATGACTACATAGGCGCCTTGGTCGACGCCGAACGAGTGCTGGAACTGGGCGATGCCAGCGCCGCCGATTACCTGGCCCGGGCCAGCCTCTATCAGCGCCTGGACTGCCCGAATGCCGAGCGTTTCGATCTGGAGCATGCGCTGTTGCTCAGCGACGACCCGATCCAGCGGATTCGCCTGACCGAACGCCTGGGGCACCTGCCGCCCAACTCAATCGTCCACTGAGAACCCCTGCAGGCTCATTCCTACAGTTTGATTTCGGTATGGCCTGCATTTATGCCTGCCACAAGCCCGTTCCCACATATTGATCGAGTGAGGCTTTATGGGGTGTCCGGCTGGTTGGCCGGGTGGGCCTTGATGAACGCTGGATGCGTGGCTGCCAACGCCGCGACCCGGCGAATCCGTGGATACGCTTCGAGGGCGATGTTGAATCGCTCGGCCGCGTACAGCTGAGGGATCAGATAGACATCCGCCAATCCCGGCTCATCGCCAAAGCAATACCCTTGATCCCCGATCAACTGCTCCACCGTCGCCAGCCCCTGGCTGATCCAGTGTCCGATCCACTCCACCACGTGCGGTTCGTCATGGCCTAACTGGCGCAGCTTGTTGAGCACGCTGACGTTGTGCAACGGATGCACATCGCAACCGATCACCGCCGCCACACCGCGCTCGTGTGCACGGGCGGCAAGGTCCTTGGACAGCAGCGGCACCTGTGGATAACGTTCTTCGAGGTACTCGATGATCGCCGGTGACTGAATCAACAGGTCGCCTTCATCCGTGCGCAAGGCCGGCACCCGGCCTTGCGGGTTGATGCTCAGGTAGGCCGGCTGACGATGTTCTCCACCTGGCGATGCAATCAGGTTGATCGGCAGGGCCTGGTAATCCAGGCCCTTGAGCGCCAGCGCAATACGCACCCGATAGGACGAAGTCGAACGGTAGTAGGTATAGAGTTCCATCACCCGATCCTCTTAACGCGCCGGCAGTACTTTGCCGCGGCATTCGCCGAAACCGATGGACGCGAAACCCTCACGGCGGCAACGGCCACGCAGGATGATCTCGTCGCCGTCTTCAAGGAATTTACGCACTTCGCCCGATGCCAGCTCGATCGGCTTTTTACCGCCCTCGGTGATTTCCAGCAGGCTGCCGAACTGACCGTTTTCCGGACCGGACAAGGTGCCCGAACCGAACAGGTCGCCGGCCTGCAACTGGCAGCCGTTGACGCTGTGGTGTGCAACCATTTGCGCCACAGTCCAGTACATGTGTTGGGTGTTGCTGAGCGTCAGGCGATGGGCCGGCAGGTTTTGCTCGCGCAGGCCTTCGGTAAGCAGCAGCACTTCCAGCTCGATGTCGAACCCGCCAGCGGCCTGGTCGCGCTTGTCGAACAGGTACGGCAGCGGCTGCGGATCGCCTTCAGGGCGCGCAGGCTGGGCACGACGGAACGGCTCCAGCGCTTCGGCAGTGACGACCCATGGCGAGATGCTGGTGATGAAGCTTTTTGACAGGAACGGGCCAAGCGGCTGATATTCCCAGGCTTGAATGTCACGCGCCGACCAGTCATTGAGCAGGCAAAAACCGGCGATGTGATCGGCAGCGTCACCGATGGCGATCGAGTCACCCATCTCATTGCCCTGACCGATCCAGATACCCAGTTCCAGTTCATAATCCAGACGTGCGCACGGGCCAAACGTTGGTTCGGTCTGACCGGCCGGCAGGGTCTGCCCTTTCGGACGACGAACGTCAGTGCCCGACGGGCGAATGGTCGAGGCGCGACCGTGGTAGCCGATCGGCACGTACTTGTAGTTCGGCAGCAGCGGGTTGTCAGGGCGGAACAGTTTGCCGACGTTTTGCGCGTGCTCGATGCCTACATAAAAGTCGGTGTAATCGTTGATTTTCGCCGGCAGGTGCATCGTGCAATCAGCCGCCAATGGCAGCAGTTTTGCGCCTTGGGCTTCGATCTTGCCGTGCAGCGTGCTGCCGTCCCTGAACAGTTCGATCAAGCGTTCACGCAGGGCAACACGTGCTTCGCGACCGAGTTCGAAAAAAGCATTCAACTGACCGCCACGGGTCGCTTCGACCGCGGCTTTGGCTGCGCCGTCGAACAGGCCGGCATCCAGTGCCGCCTCCAGATCAAAGATATGGTCGCCAATCGCCACGCCGCTACGCGGGGCCGAACCGTTCACGCTGAACACGCCCAATGGCAGGTTTTGCAGCGGAAAATCGGTATGGCCGTTGGCAGAGGCAACCCAGCTACGAGTGATGGAAGTCTGAGTCATGGGTTATCTCCGGGTCGGGTCGAAAGTGGCGGGCAGCGTGGCCCAGCAGGCATCGTAATTAGTTTGCAGTTGCGGACAGTCGAGGGCAAAACGGCTCGGGCGCAGGACCTGGCTGGTCTCGAACATGAACGCCATGGTGTTGTCGATTTTCGCTGGCGCCAGCTCCGCGTTGATGGCCTTGGTGCAGGTTTCGCCGTCCGGGCCGTGAGCGCTCATGCAACTGTGCAAGGACGCGCCACCGGGCACGAAGCCTTCGGCCTTGGCATCGTAAGCGCCCTGGATCAGGCCCATGAATTCGTTCATCAGGTTGCGGTGGAACCACGGTGGACGGAAGGTTTTCTCGGCGACCATCCAGCGCGGCGGGAAGATCACGAAGTCGAGGTTGGCCAGACCATGCACGCTGGTTGGCGAAGTCAGGACCGTGAAAATCGACGGGTCCGGGTGATCGAAACTAACCGTGCCGATGGTATTGAAACGGCGCAGGTCATATTTGTACGGCACGTTATTGCCATGCCAGGCGACCACATTCAGCGGTGAATGATCAAGCTCACACCCCCACAACTGACCGAGGAATTTCTGCACCAGGGTGGTCGGTTGCTTGAGGTGTTCGTAGTGCGCAACCGGCGTCAGGAAGTCCCGCGGGTTAGCCAGGCCATTGCTACCGATCGGCCCCAGGTCCGGCAGACGCAATGGCGCGCCATGGTTCTCGGCGATGTAACCGCGCGCTTGTGGGTCGAGCAGTTCGACGCGGAATTTCAGCCCGCGCGGCAGCACGGCGATCTCCAGCGGCTCCAGCTCCAGCACGCCAAGTTCAGTGGCAATGCGCAAACGGCCAAGCTCAGGCACCAACAGCATTTCACCGTCGGCGTTGAAGAACACGCGCTCCATGGAGCGGTTGGCGCGATAGCTATGGATGCTGATTCCGGCCGGTTTTTCCGCGCCCGAGTTGGCCGCCATGCTCACCAGCCCATCGATGAAATCGGTCGGCTCGGTCGGGATGTCCAGCGGGTTCCAGCGCAGGCGGTTGGGGGTCACTTCACCCAATGGGCCGCCGGCCAGTTGCCGCTCCAGTTTGACGAACGCCGGATGATTGGCCGATGGCTGTATGCGGTACATCCAGGTCCGCCGCGCTTCGCTGCGAGCCATGGTAAACGCAGTGCCGGAGAACAATTCGGTGTAGAGGCCATACGGGGCTTTTTGCGGGGAATTCTGGCCGACGGGCAGTGAGCCGGGCAACGCTTCACTGCTGAATTCATTGCCGAAGCCGGACTGATAAGCCAGCGCTGGCGCGGTTGAATCAGGGTTCATGGAGCCTCCTGAACGGGGACTAGGCGATGGCCTGTCACTCTGTTGAAGAGGTTCGGCACGCCAGGGTTATTTTTATCGTAATCTGATTACGCATAACGTAATTTGATTGGTATTGACCGTCAAGCTATAAAGACGCCCATTCGTCCCGGGATCAGACCGCCTCCATGGAAACGCCGCGCAACAACGACAAACAGAAAGTCCGCTCGGCCGAGGTCGGCACTGACATCCTCAAGGCCTTGGCCGAGCTGTCGCCCTCGACCTCCCTGTCGCGCCTGGCCGAACACGTGCAGATGCCGGCCAGCAAGGTTCATCGTTATTTGCAGGCGCTGATCGCCAGCGGCTTTGCCGAGCAGAACCCGGCCACCAACCATTACGGTCTCGGCCGTGAAGCCTTGCGTGTCGGGCTCGCTGCACTCAACAGTATGGACGTGCTGAAAGTCGGCGCCCTGCCCCTGGCCGAGCTGCGCGATGAGCTGAATGAAACCTGTTTTCTGGCGGTGTGGGGCAATCAGGGCGCGACCGTGGTCCACATCGAACCGGCGGTGCGTGCGGTAACCGTGGTGACGCAATTGGGTTCGGTGCTGCCATTACTCAGTTCGTCCACTGGCCTGGTGTTTGGCGCTTATCTACCGAAACGGGAAACCGTGGACTTGCGCAATCAGGAACTGCACAACGCCACGGACCATATCTTGGCGGACGATCAAACCTATACGGCCTTGTGCGAACAGATCCGCGAGCGCGGCCTGCATCATGTGCATGGGTTGTTGATGCCAGGGGTGGATGCCTTGTCGGCACCGATATTCAACGCCGTGGGGAATGTCGCGGCGGTCTTGACCATTGTCGGCCCGACCTCGTTGTTTCACGCCGACGAAAACGGCCCGGCGGCGCAGCGATTACTGGCGGCGACGCGGGCCGTGAGCTGGCGGATGGGGTATGAGGCATCACCGATGTCTCAAGACCGGAGCTGATCAGCTCCGATCAATCATCCTCGGGATAACGCCTGGATGTGGGTCCGACCGTCAACCGATCACGTGGGTCGTACTCTCGGGGGTCCAGTGCGGCACAGCCACCGCCGTGACATAACTGATTCCAACCGGCACGCCCGTGACGGCGGAGAGCACGTCGCTCAGATCCCTGATTGTGGACAGCAGGCCAAATGCTGAGGCCGCCGATCCTACCGAGGCGACTTTACCCAGGTACATGACGATTGCCCCACGCCACGCGGTAGCAAAATGCGCATTGGCGCCTGCAGAGTCGCCATGGCTGGATGCAATGATGCCTTGCACGATCGAATGACTGATCTTCAACACGCTGACAACGAAACCCACCGGCGGGACAAAGATTGAAATCACATCCAATGCCACTTCGAGAAGAATCTTTGTCTCCTGCCAGAACGCTTCGGCTGGCGAAGTGGTCAGCACATCCAGATCATCAAGCGAGCGATCAATCAGGCTTTCGTATTCGGCCTTGAAGTTGTAGACCGGATAAGTACCGCCTAACCCGGGCACTGGCTGCGAACCTCGCGGATCACCGGACTTGCTGATGTAAGCGCCGACCCTGTCCCTCCCACGCAAACCGGCCAGACTCAGAAGATGCTCACCCAAAATGCGATCGTTCTCGATAGCCTTGGATAAATCACCGACCCAGATAAAGGCTTTGCCGGGCGAATTCGGGACATAGGCGAACTTCACATGCCCCTCACCAAAAACATACCCTCCCGTGATGCGCGCACCTTCAAGCCAGAATTCGTAAACCCCTTCGCCAGAAGATAGTTTTATAGCAGAACCGGCTCTTTGCACGCCGTGAGCTTCGTGCCCAATAGCAAACAGTCTTTCGCTCAATCCAACAAACCGACACTCTTGGCTTTCGCAACCGCTTGCGTCCGGCGCTCCACACCCAACTTCCCGTGAATTCTCCGTGCATGTGTTTTCACCGTGTGCAAGGAGATAAACAACTGCTCGGCTATTTGTTGATTTGAATTGCCCAGCGCAATCAGCTTGAGCACTTCCACTTCACGCAGACTGAGTGGATTGATTTCACTCACCGGCAGATTTTTTTCCGAACGGTCCCAAGCCTCCTCCAGTACCGGCAAAAGATCAGGCTGACGCAATTGCAACTCACTGAGCGCCTGGTGAAGGCTATGGTGCCTGGAGAGATTCAATCCTTTGCGCAACCCATCCCGGGCGCCGACCATGTCACCGTTCTGCCACGCGACTTCAGCCGCGGCGAACAGCAATTCAACCTCCAGCGCCCGCATCCCTGCGCGTTGCGACTGCTCAAGTGCCTGGGCGAAATGGTTCAGCGGGTCTTTGGCCTGATGCAGAGCGACCTTTGCCAACACCAACAGATAATCGATACGCGCAATCAACATCAGGGTCGCGGGAGGCGCCTGCCTCGCATGCGGACCACGATAGTGGCGCAGTACACGACTGAGCGCCTCATGAGCCAGTTCCGGGCGCCCCTGCTGAAGCCAGAATTGACTGCTGATCTGCAACAGCACACCGCGGTAAACGGTGTCAGGAATCTGCCGTTGCTGCATCAAGCGCTCGGCATCGCGCAGCTGGACAAAGGCTTGGGCGTAGTCGCGCTGATTGGCCGCCACCTGCGCCAAACCGAGGAAACCGTAAAGCACCCGTTTGTCGTGGTTGCGCAAACAGATGAGCAGCCCCGCTTCGAAATACGCGGCAGCCTGCGCATCCAGGCCCTGGCACAAACTCAAGCGCCCACGGTGCAAGGCAATTCGCCCGAGCAGGGGCTCGGCGATCCGCGGCTGTTGAGTGAGCAAGCCCTGAACGTTGGCGAGCAACTGGTCGGCTCGTTGAGGGGCTCCACGTTGCTCCAGCAATTGCGCATGATCGAGCTCCAGCAGCCCTTCGAAAACCAGCGAGCCTTGCGCCCGCGCCAGGCACAACGCATCGCGGTTTATCGCCTGCGCCACTTCGAGCTCCCCCCTGAGCAGGGCCTGTTGCGTCAGACCCGAAAGGCACATCAAGCGCACGGTCCACAGGTCAGGACAGAGCTCGCTCAGCGCCTCAAGAAAATGCGCGCGCGAGCCCTCCATACGCCCTTGCAAATGCAGCAACCAGCCCTGCTGCGCCTGCCACCGTGCGATCAGTTGTCGCTGCTGGACCGCCGAGGGTTGTGGGGTAAAGCGCGACAACTGTTCGATGCAATCGGCGGCTTGCTCGAATCGTCCGGCAAACAACAATGCCGCAGTGATCAAACCGACCAATTGCGCTGAGCCGAACATAAGCTCTGCGCCTTGATGCTCATACAAACGCAACAACAGCACGACCGTCTGCTCCTCGAACAAATGCTCGAAACTGAAGTGCTGCAACAGACTCACCGCGACCTCAAACTCTTCAGCCAGCAGCGCCTGCTCGAACGCCGCTTTCCAATCCAGTTCAGCGGCGAACCACTGACAGGCGCGGCGATGCCAGGAACGTCCGGCCGGCCATTGTTCATCTCGCATCAATTGCATGAGTGGAGGGAAGATCTGCAGCCAGTCGGCCGAGTCCTGCCAGGGCTCGATAAAGCCCCCCAGATCCTGCAACGTCTTCAGGCATTGCGCGCCCTCCCCTGCGCCAAACAGGTGATCGCACAAACGTGCATTGAAGCGAGGCAAATGCGCGAGCACCCGCCAGGCCTCTGTCAACTCAGGGGTCAGGCTGGTAAACAGTTCGTGTTCGAGGTAATCGAGCAACGTGTCAGGTCGGCTGTGATGCGGGTCGTTACGCGACCAGTCGCATTTTTGCAGCAGCGCAACGCGTACTCCAGCACACCAACCTCCGCTGAGCTGGATAATCTTGCTGGCGGCGGTGCTTGCATCGGCCGGTGTCAGGTGGCGCAACAGCGAGGCAACCTCGGTTTGGTTGAAGGCCAGCGTGGCGCGCTCGCATTCGTACAATTCGTCATCGAGCAGCAACCGCGGCCAGTTGCATTGCGGGCGACGGCGGGCGCCCAGCCACCAGGTCAGCGCCGGGCTGCTGACGGCCAGCATGCGATCCAGCAGCTGATCGAGTTCCGGGTTCGGAACGCGGCAATAGTCATCCAGAAACAGCCAGGTCGGCACTTGCAATCGAGCCATCGCGCCAAGCATCGCCGGCTCTTCTGACGAAGCCAGCCCCAGCGCTTCTGCCACGCTCTGACGAAAATCCGCCGCGCTCATCACCCTGCCCGACAACGGCAACCAGCACACCCGGCACTGCGGCGGCGCCTGCAACAGGCAGTCGGCAAGCAGCGCCGACTTGCCACTGCCAGCGGGTGCGCAGATCAATTTCACCCGCGCGGTAGACGCCAGCAACGGCTCGCTCAAGCGCTCACGCGACAGGTGATGAGAAGACAGACGGGGCAGGAATCCGGAACGGTCCAGACACGGAGTCATGGCGGTCATTGCAGCGTGCCTTTTTATAATTGTGAGGCCACCCTAGACCTGTCTAACCCGCTTGTTGAGAAGTATTCAGGGCGTTGATCGACAGCCATAAAAAAGGCGACCCATCGGTCGCCTTTTGCACGGTGAATGGATAAAGCCCTTACCGAACCCCCTCCGCACGCAGCGCCGATGGCGTGTAATCGGCGATCTTGGCTTCGAAGCCAAACTCGAAACTGTGCTTCTCTTCGTTCTTCATCCCCAGCGCGATGTATCGGCCGGCGATGATGTCGTAGAGCGCTTCCAGCGTGTACGCCTGAGTCTGGTGATCGTAGTAATACTGAGCATGCCCTTCAGCCACTCGCCACAGTTGCCCGCGACCGTCGTAGTGATCCGCCAGCGCCACTTGCCAACTGTCTTCATCGATGTACATGTGGCGCTTGGCGTAAATGTGGCGCTCACTCGGCTTGACCGTGCCGACCACTTCCCAGACACGGTGCAGTTCATAGCGGGTCAGGTCCTGATTGATGTGCCCGGCCTTGACGATGTCGTCGTATTTGAGGTTTGGCGAGTCGAGTTTGTAGCTGTTGTACGGAATGTACATTTCCTTCTTGCCGATCAGTTTCCAGTCGTAGCGATCCGGCGCACCGGAGAACATGTCGAAGTTGTCGGAGGTGCGCAGACCGTCAGCGGCGGTGCCCGGGCCGTCATAGGCCACTTGCGGGGCGCGACGTACACGACGCTGGCCGGCGTTGTAGATCCACGCCAGACGCGGTTCCTTCACCTGATCGAGGGTTTCGTGCACCAGCAGCACGTTACCCGCCAGACGCGCTGGCGCGGTGACCGACTGTTTGAAGAAGGTCAGCACGTTGGCGGACTTTTCCGCATCCAGGTCCTTCATCAGTTGCGGGACGGCGATTTCTTCCTCGAAGCGGATCGGCGTGTAGCTGCCGTTCGTTTGCGGGGTCACCTGGGTGATGATGCGTTTGAGGTTACCGCCGTGGTATCGGGTGATGTGGTTCCACATCACTTCGACGCCGTTCTTGGGAATCGGGAACGCGTAGTAGCGGTTGCCGGTGAAACCGGCCAGGCCGTTACCATCGTTGATGGTGGTCACGTTCAGCGCACTGCGCTTGGCCGACTCGTAGATTTCCGGCGGCACGGCCACGGTGCGATGGGTCGGGTAGACCGGGATCTTGTAGGTTTCCGGGTAGCGCTTGAACATCGCCACCTGGCCTTCCGACAGTTTGTCCTTGTACTTGTCGACGGTCGCCGGGGTGATCACGAACAGCGGTTTTTCGCTGGCGAACGGGTCAGCGAGAAAGCCTTTGCTGTCCACCGCGCCAGCGTTTTTTGGAAGGCCACCGGTCCAGGCCGGGATCGAGCCGTCGGCGTTACCGGCCTTCTCGGCCCCCAGCGGCGTGAGGCTGGTGCCGAGTTTGTTGGCTTCTTCCGGCGACACTGCCGCCATCACGTTGGCGGCCAGCAAACTCAGGGCCAGGGCGCTGCATTGCAGAATCATCTTGCGCATTGAAATCATCCTTCTCAGCCAGATCAGAAGTTCACGCCGAAGCTCAGCGCCACGAAGTCGCGGTCTTCGAGGACGTTGTAGTCACCGCCGAAGAAGTCGGTGTAACTGAGGCTCGCGGTATAGGTGTTGCGATAGTCGGCATCGACACCGACGCTGACCGCCTTGACGCCTTCGTTGAACAGCCCGTTGGGGCCGTAACCGGCAACGTCATGGGACCAGGACAGGTTGGGCTTGAGGTTGACCCCGGCGAACACGTCGGCGTAATCGAGGATTGCCCGGGCGCGGTAGCCCCACGAGGTCGAGGTGACAAAGCCTTCGGTGTCGCCACCGAAACCGTACTGGCCGTACACCGAGTCGCGGCCGTAACGCAGCTGACTGCGCCCCTCCAGACCACCGACGTGAACCACGGCCGCTTCGCCCACCACGGTCAGTCGTTGCGCGCCCAGTACCTGATCGAAGAACTGCGTCAGGGTGCTCTGGATTTGCGTGACTTCCTTGCGGCGGTAGCCTTTGTTGTCAGCGCCAGGCGTGGTGGCAATCGGTGATGCAGCACCACCGGCAATCGGGTTGAGCAAGGCCAGGGTCAGGTCGTTGGTGTTGACCTGTACCGGGGCGTTCGGGCGATAGCTGATCTCACCGCTCCACGCCGTGCCGGTCGGCAAGGTGGTGGAGAAGCTCGCGCCATACAGACGAATGTCTTCCGGGTAATCGAGGTAGTACTGGCCGCGACCGAGCATCACGCTCTGCGCCAGCCCCGAACCGCTACCGGGTGCCAGACGGTTGGCGATACCGACCATGCCCGGCAAGCTGGCCAGTGTCGACGCGCCGGCCGTGACGGTGCCCACCGTCGGTGTGCGGCTGTGGTAGTTCATGAAGTACAGGCCGTACTCGGTGTCATCACCGAGCCAGCGCAATGCGGTGCCCCACTGCCCGGAGTCCCGCGCATCGCGGTCGCCACCGCGGGGAACGACCACGCCTTCGCGGGTCACTTGAATCGGTTGGCCAAACGCGGCTGCCAGCGGCGCCAAAGGAGCAATCGCCGGGCTGCCGACGGTGTAGTTGTTGTTGCAACCGTCCGCCGCCACGTCGACAGCGAAGAACGTGCCGCAGTTGTCGAGAACGGTCTGGTCCCACTCCAGTTGGTAGAACCCGTCGACCGAGAGCTGATCCGTCAGGCCTTGGGAAACGTACAGCATGTTCACGGGGATCAGGCCTTCCTTGATCTCGGCACCGGGGCGACGGAACGCAGAAACGTCGATCGGGTTGATGCTGTTGATCGAGTTGCCGATGAAGGTACTTTCACCCCAGCTCACTACTTGCTTGCCGGCGCGCACGCTGCCCGGAAGCTCAGCGATGGAGTAGTTGTGATAAACGAAGGCGTCGAGGATTTGCGCGCCGGAAGACTTGGCGCCTTCCTTGCGGCCGTGGTCGCTGATTTGTTTGAACGGACGATCTTCATCCTGCAATTCGAAGTCGTACCAATACTTGCCCCGCACGAACACACCGGTGTCGCCGTACTTCAGTTCGAGGTCGTGGATGCCCTTGACGATTTTGGAAAAGGTTTCGCCCTTCCCGAAGTTCTGCCGTCCGTCATCCCCGGTCGACGACTGCCCGGTCCCGCCGTTGACGGTGCCCACCAACGATTTCTCGGCATCGCGCATGCCCCAACTCGCGCCGACGGACAGTGAGGAGTCAAACGTGCCCTCGATCTCGCCGATATTGAATGAAACAGCCTGCGCCTGGGCACAGCAACCCAAGGCCACCGCAGCGGCCAGCGCTTGCGGTTTGAAGATGGCGCGCATTGTTGTTTTTGTCATGCGTCTTCCCCGGTGAGTGACAGAAGGCCCCACCCTACTGCCGCAACCGGGGAGCGATAAGCGCACCAAGGAGGTATTCGCGGTGTACCTCTAAAGGATGAATGGCCAGACGGGCCGCGGCTTTGCGCCGGGCATCGATGGGCTGGATGGAGGGTTATCAGTCAGACGCATGGGCCTGGCGACCACCGACCTGTAGCAGCTGCGGAGCAACGCGAGGCAGCTGCTACCTGGGTGTGGCCAGCCGGGACTGTTACTCAGGCTGCAACACTGCATGTCGCGAATCGCTATTTTTCCTTTGAGCTCAACGGCTTATTCTTGCCGGGCTTTCACGGTGAACCGCCGGACAGCACGAAGCCATGGCGTGTGATCAACCCACGCCATCGGCGACAGAATCCAGATGAATCGACGCTTTTTCGATTGATCGCCCCGTGTACACAGACGTTGATTTGTAGCTCCTGATCCAACGTCTTACTTGGCCGCTGCGTTTGCAGCGGCCTTTTTTATGGGCGACATTCCAAGATTAGTAGACTGACAAACGAGCAGAGTTGCAGACAGTTCTCTATATACCTTTTCGCTAATCGAGTGCGCGGCTATCGGTGGCAGTTCAACTCTATTTATCGACCCCCTACACAGACTTCGGAAAGCGACTACAGGACTCAGTAAACACGCGAAGCGCAACAGCTATTAAGGTTAATTACAGCTCAGCCATCAATACTAACTACGGCTGACTTCAATTTAACCAAGAGCCGTTTTTTCATGAAACCCGTCATCTACAACAAACACCACGCCACCCAGAGTTCCAACAGCCGCGTACGTTTTCTGATTTTTCACTACACGGCCGGCAACTTCTCCAGTTCGGTCAATGCATTGACCGGCCCGAATGTCAGCGCACATTATCTGGTTCCGGACATCACCGATCCGAGTTACTTGAACGCCGGCTACACCGGGCAGGAAGTCTTCAGCCTCGTCGACGAAACCAAACGTGCCTGGCATGCGGGTGTCAGTCAGTGGGGTAACCGCAGCAACCTGAACGACACGTCTATCGGTGTCGAAATCGTTAACCTGGCGACATTCAGCCAAGGGGTGTTCAATTTCCCGCCGTATCAGCCAGAACAAATTGCTGCGATTGAAGATCTGGCGCTGAACATTCTTGAGCGCTATCCGGATATCCGCCCGACCCACGTCTTGGGCCACTCTGACGTTGCGGTCGGCCGCAAGAGTGACCCAGGGCCGAAGTTTCCCTGGCAGGCCCTGTACTTGAAAGGCATTGGTGCCTGGTTCGACGATACCACCCGCGACGCCTATCTTCAGCAATACAACGAAACCGGCATTCCAGCCCGAACCGAATTGCTCAAGCAGTTCAAAACCTATGGCTATGACGTTTCAAATGCGTCTACCGATCAAGGCTTCATGCAACTGGTTCGAGCCTTTCAGTTGCACTTTCGCCCTCAAACATACGACGGAATCATGGACGTGCAAACGGCGGCGAATCTGGCCGCATTGGTTCGCAAGTACTTTCCTTGATTATCGCTGCAGCTCCGAACACTAAGCACCAGCAAGGTCATCAACAGTGACCTTGCTGGCCTCCATCAAAGCGAATACTTCTGCAAATTTCCCATCATTTCCTTCAGCGCTTCAATATTGTCCTTAGGATGCGCCGCGCCCTCGAAATCACAAATCTGCTCCCACTGCGCCGCTACATCCTCCGGCGAGAACCCCACCCGCGGATCGAACCCGGCACCGAGGCTGCGTTCCCAGCGCACCTTGCCCATCCAGCCGCCACCGACTTCAAACAAACCGGAAGTCTCCTTGCAGTTTTCACTGGCCAGGTACACCACCAGCGGGCTGACCAGTTCCGGTTTGAGTTGTTCGAACACTTGCGGCGGGATGAGGCCTTCGGTCATGCGCGTGCCGCCAGTCGGAGCGATGGCGTTGACCAAAATGTTGTTCTTGCGCCCTTCAATAGCGAGGGTGCGAGTCAGGCCGTAGAGGCCGAGTTTGGCCATGCCGTAGTTGGACTGGCCGAAATTGCCATAGATGCCCGAGGTCGACGCGGTGAAGATCACGCGGCCATAGTTTTGCTCGCGCATGTGCGGCCAGGCGGCGCGGGTGACTTTGTAGGCGCCTTCGACGTGGACGCGGTAAACCAGGTCCCAGTCGGCGTCATCCATCTTGTGGAAAGTTTTGTCGCGCAGGATCCCGGCGTTGTTGACCACCACATCGACACGGCCGAAAACATCGAGCGCGTGCTGGACGATTTTGTCGCCGTCGGTAACCGAATCATGGTTGGCTTCGGCGATACCGCCAGCCTCACGAATCTCGGCGACCACGCGATCTGCTGCGGACGCGTTGGCACCCTCACCTTGCGCCGAGCCGCCGAGATCGTTGACCAGCACTTTGGCGCCCTGTTTGGCGAACAGCAGCGCGTGTGCCCGGCCCAGGCCGCCGCCTGCACCGGTGACGATCACGACTTTATCTTCGAAGCGCACAGACTCATTCATGGGGAGAACTCCAGCAGGCCAGGGACAATAAGCCCGAGTGTCAGGCACGGCGCTGCGGGTCACAATGAATAGGGGTGAGGCTGAATGGTGCCCGATAAGGCAGGGGGATAATCAGGAGTACGCGAACCTGCGCGGCGGCAAAATCAGCCGATCACGAAACTCCAGATAGTGCTTGAGCACCTGCACCGGCGCTTCAGTCTGTGGGTAATGGCCAATCTCGGCCAGCAGAACCGTGTCCGGATTGGGGATCAGCTCCCGATAGCGCGCGACCATGTGTGCACCGGAAATGGGGTCGACCTCGCCATCAATGACACGCAACGGCACTTCACCGCGCTGCATGGCGTCGACCCAACGATCGCGATGGACTCGCCGCTCCGGGATATAGGTAATGAGCTTGTGCATGATTCGTGGGCCGTGATTGCTCTCGACCAGCCCCCAGAAATCATCCATCTCACTTTCAGTCGGCCGGGTCATCCGCCCGAAAATCTGCCGAAAACTCTTCACCAGCGCGTCACGCGTGAAGGCGCGGCCAATCATCCAGCCCAAGGGGCTGAGCAGCAGCTTTTGCGCCAGCAGCGGACGATGGGTTTCGGGAAACAGGCCACCGTTGAGGAACACACAACTGGCGAGGTGAATGCGGGTTTCGTAATGCCGGGCCAACAGTTCCTGCGCCACGCTGTCGCCATAGTCGTGAGCCAGCACGTGCACCGGTTGGGTGACACTCAAATGCGCCAGCAACGCCTGTTGCAAGTCCGCCTGTTCGAGCAGGCTGTATTCGTGGTCCACCGGTTTGGCAGAGTCGCCGAAACCGAGCATGTCGCAGGCAATCACTCGATAGCGTTGCGCCAGTGGCTGCCACAAGTAATGCCAATCCCAACTGGCAGTCGGAAAGCCATGAATGAGCAACAGCGGCTCACCCTGCCCGGCCGTCCAATAGCGAATGGTCTGGCCACGGAATACGAACGTCTGGCCGCGTTTGCGCCAGACACACAGGGGGATCTCGGCGAGTGGCATTAGAGTTTATAACCCGGGTCTTGTTGATCGAGTTTACGTAGCAGCGCCGGCCAGGCCAGCGCGCCACCCATCCCTTGAGCACTTTTGGTCACGCCGGCGATCATCGCCTTGGCGCCCGCCAGAATCTGCGGTTGGATGGCGATCAATTCGGCGCCGCCATTCTGCGCCAGCACCTGAATATCGCAGGCGCGCTGGAAGGTAAACATCATCAGAAACGTATCGGCGATGGTGCCACCACAGGTCAGCAAACCGTGGTTGTGCAGCATCAGGAAATTGTTTTCACCGAGGTCGGCTTGCAGGCGTGCCTTCTCTTCATGGTTCAGCGCCACGCCTTCATACGCGTGGTAAGCCAGGCTGGACAGGACAAACAAGGATTGCTGACTGATCGGCAGAATGCCCTGTTTTTGCGCCGAGACTGCAACACCCGCCGCGGTGTGGGTGTGCAGTACGCACACCACATCGTGGCGAACTTCATGCACGGCGCTGTGAATGGTGTAACCCGCCGGGTTGATCTCGTAAGGACTGTCCATCAACTTGTTGCCGGCCTGATCGACCTTGACCAGGCTTGACGCGGTGATTTCGTGAAACATCAGCCCGAACGGGTTGATCAGAAAATCTTCGGTGCCCGGCACCTTGGCCGAGATGTGCGTAAAGATCAGATCGTCCCAGCCATGCGCGGCGACCAAACGATAACAGGCCGCCAGATCGACGCGAGTTTGCCACTCGGCGGCACTGACCTGACCTTTGACACTGTGGGGTGACTGGACGGGAGCAACATTCACGGCAAGACCTCCTGTTCTTATTGTTCTGCTGTCGTCACAGCAGTCTAGTCAGCCCCCGGTTTTCGTGTAGTTGCATTGGCAGCCAGCTTGATGGCCTAGCGAGTCAGCGGCGCAATGAGTCTGGATCCATGTCAAAGGACCGACGCCAGTAACCCTGTAGCGAACAGACTCAGTTGCCTCGTCAGAAGTATGACGAGCCTCATCTTCAGCGCAAAGCGCTGACCAATTCTTCGAGCCAGGGCTCGGCATCGGTTTCCGGGGTCACTGTTTCGCTGGCGTCCAGACGCAGCATCGGAAGTACTTCATGCAGCCCCAGCTCACCGAACAATTCGTGCATTTGTTCGCCGCCGCCACAGAACGTATCGCCATAGCTCGCATCGCCCAAGGCGATGACCGCTCCCGGCAGGCCGCGCCAGGCGCCGGGCAGTTGATCGCGAATCATCGAATACAACGGTTGCAGGTTGTCCGGCAATTCACCCATGCCGGTGGTCGACGTCACCGCCAGAAACGCTTGCGGTTCGAAAGCCAGGACATCGGCCAGTGACGCGCGCGGGTTGTGCAGGGTTTCGTGACCGGCAGCGTTCAAAATTTTTGCGGCGTGACGGGCGACTTCTTCAGCCGTGCCGTACACCGAGCCGGAAATAATGGCGACTTTCATCAATCTGATCCTGAAACTGAGTGAAAGACCGGATATTAACAGCAGGACCTGCATTGTTCTTTTAGAATGCAACACACCCTCAAACCGGAAAGGACTCTCCGATGATCAATGCTCAACTGCTGCAAATGGTGATCAACGCTTCCAACGACGGCATCGTGATCGCCGAAAAGGAAGGCGAGCAGGACAAGATCCTGATTTACGTCAACCCGGCGTTCGAACGACTGACGGGTTACACCAGCGAAGAAATCCTCTATCAGGATTGTCGTTTCTTGCAGTCGGGCGACCGGGATCAGGAAGCGCTTCCAACCATACGCGACGCATTGAACAAGGAAGGATCCTGCCGGGAAATCCTCAGGAACTACCGCAAGGACGGCACGCCTTTCTGGAATGAACTCTCGCTATCGACAGTGAAAGACCCGAACGACGGGCAGACTTATTTCGTCGGTGTGCAGAAGGACGTCACGACGCAAGTCAAAGCACAGCAGCGCGTGGCGCAACTGGAATCACAGTTGGCCGAGGCGCTCGCCGAACTATCTGCGCTGAAAGCGACGAACGGCGCAAACAAAACTGCGAATTAAGTGTCATTAACTACAATCACCAATGACTTTGTAACTATACCTTTCGAGCAAGCCATGCAGCGCGACGCACTCCTCACTCAGGATGAGCTGGATTTCATCCAGACCATGCAACACAACCCGCAGCTCAATGTGCGGGATGCGACGTCGAGCCTGCTCGTCAACGGTGGTTCGCAGATACGTGATTTGCTCACGCGCCTCGCCGCTCATGAGCAAGTCACCATCCAGGCCAATTTCGAAAACCAGCAAATGACCTTCCCCCTCCACCTGGTGGAAGACGAGTTTCATGCGCTGCATTTGCGTCTGGGTGTGCCAAGCATTTACGAAGACGGGCCAATGGTCCGTCCTTGGCGCTTGGTCCTGGAAGAACCGGTGGCGCTGGAAAACGCCAAAGGCCAGCCAGGCACGATGTATGTGCATGAAGTGTCGTGCAAAGGGGTTTTGCTGGAAGTCCGCAACAAGACCAAGCCACCCAAGCATTTTGCCTTGTGGTTCAGCCCGTCCGGCTATGAACGGATTGCATTGCGCGGCAGCTTTGAGCGTGAAACCGAACAGGGCTTTTACGCCTACGAGTTGAGCCAGTCTGACAAGGACGAAACCGAACGTCTGCGCCAGTACATCCTTCAGCAACATCGCCTGACACACCCCGCCCTACATATCTGAATCTCAGGTATCCAGATTTCCCGCCAGGAACTGTTTCAGACGCTGGCGCATCACCGTCCCCTCATTCCCCAGACAACCGATCGATGACCCGGCCAGGCTTTCCTGAGCCAGTTCCGACGTGTCGCCGGCGAGCAACAATCGACAATCCAGGCTCATAGCCAGGCGATTTAGCCGCCGGGGCAATTCTGCGGTCGGCGCGTGATTGGACACCAACACCAACGCCTGGGGTTTGACCCGCTCACAGATCAGGGTCAACTCGTCGAAGGGCTGACCAATCGCCAGCACCTGAATCGCCGAATCGACACTGCTCAAGTACAGCGCGGTGATCAGGACTTCCAGCTCACGGGCCTGGTCGGCCAATGCACAGACGATGATTCGACGTGGCTGCATGACACGCACCAGCAGCAGCCTTTGCAACACGCGAGAACGTAGAAAGCCGTCCAGAAAAAGCCACTTGCTGGTCAGGCCGAAGGCTTCATGGTGGTGCAGCAATTGCTTCCAGAGCGGCAGCAAAATGTCCTCGAACACCACTGAGAGCGGGTAACTGGAGAAGATCTGCCCATAAACCTGCTCCAACTGCAACTCGTCAAAGGCCTTCACCGCGGCCAGGACTTGTTCCTGCCATTGGGTGTAGTCAGCCTGAACGAGTTCGTTGGGAATGATCTGCGCCAGCGCCTTGAGCGGTTCGATCTTGGCGAGGATCTTGCCAACCTTGCTGACTGCGACGCCGCGCTCGACCCAGTCGAGAATGCTACGAACGCGCTCGATATCGGCCATCGAGTACAAGCGATGCCCACTTTCGGTGCGCAAAGGCTGGATCAGACCATAACGCCGCTCCCAGGCACGCAGCGTAACCGGGTTGATCCCCGTCAGACGCGCTACCTCTCGAATTGGAAATAGCTCTTCCTGCTCAATGGAAAGCTTCACCTGCGCGGTAGTAGATGTATCGTCAGTCAGTACCGGCATCAGAAAATCGACATCCCTGGTCAAATTGGATCCCATTTAACCCTCCCCCTCCCGGACTTTTCAAGGCATTTATTAACGACAAACAATGTTGGGGGCTTGGCCATAATCAGGAATAATCCTTGCTTGTCTCAAGTCGCAGCCCACCACCCCGGTGCTGTGCCTGGCGAAACGCCTACCCGGTGTACCGCAAACGTTCACGGAGATACATGATGTCTACCTCACCCGTCACCCTGATGGTTGCGCGCCGCGTGGCCGAAGGGCGCTATCAAGACCTGATGGCCTGGTTGCGCGAAGGCGAGCAACTGGCCACCGATTTTCCCGGTTATCTGGGCTCTGGCGTGCTCGCTCCGCCGCCCGACGATGACGAATTCCAGATTATTTTCCGCTTTGCCGATGAGCAGACCATGCACGCCTGGGAACACTCTGCGTCGCGCACAGCCTGGCTGGCACGCGGCAGTGACCTGTTTGCCCACAAGACGGAACATCGCGTCAGCGGGATCGAGGGCTGGTTCGGCGCGGTCGGTCAGCGCCCGCCCCGCTGGAAACAGGCGGTAGCGATCTGGCTGGCGTTCTTTCCAGTGTCCCTGTTGTTCAACTTTATCCTGGGGCCTTTGCTGAACGAAGTGAGCCTGCTGCCACGGGTGCTTGTCAGCACGCTGTGCCTGACGCCGTTGATGGTCTACTTCTTCATTCCGTTGTCGACCCGCCTGCTGGCCAACTGGCTGAATAGCACACCGGCACGGCCATTGACTGTCCAGCCTTCCACACAGAACCGCTAAGCCGTCACCAACATAGGTACACGCCTCCCGTCGCTGGTATAGTTTTGCTCTTACCGCGACGCGAGCCGTTCATGACCTCTTCCGCAGCCCCAATCCTCATCACCGGTGCCGGCCAGCGTGTCGGCCTGCACTGTGCGCAGCGTTTGATCAAAGACGGCCAACGGGTGATCTTCAGCTACCGCAGCGAACGCCCGGGCGTCCAGGCATTGCGCGATCTGGGCGCTCTCGCTGTGTTTGCCGACTTTTCCACTGAAGCAGGGATCCTGGCGTTCATCAGCGAGCTGAAAACCCACACTGACAGCCTGCGGGCGATTGTCCATAACGCCTCCGAATGGCTGAGCGAAACACCGGACAACGACGCCGCTGCCTTCACCCGCATGTTCAGCGTGCACATGCTTGCGCCTTACCTGATCAACCTGCACTGTGCCGACTTGCTGCAACGCTCGCACCCGGCGGACATTGTGCACATCAGCGATGACGTGACCCGCAAGGGCAGCAGACGGCACATCGGCTACTGCGCCAGCAAAGCCGGGCTCGACAGCCTGACCCTGTCCTTCGCCGCGAAATATGCGCCGACAATCAAGGTCAACGGTATCGCGCCCGCCCTGCTAATGTTCAACCCCGAGGACGACGCGGCTTACCGCGCCAAGGCACTGGCCAAGTCCGCGCTGGGCATCGAACCTGGCAGCGAAGTGATCTACCAGAGCCTGCGCTACTTGCTCGACAACCCTTATGTCACCGGCACCACCCTGACCGTCAATGGCGGAAGGCACCTCAAATAAGATGCCCCGCGAGGATGTTCCATGACGCTGATCCTGCCCCAGAACGCACTGTCCCAAAGCTACCGCGAGATCCTCATCGGTCTTGGTGAAAACCCGGATCGCGAAGGCCTGATCGACACCCCGGTGCGCGCAGCCAAAGCCATGCAGTACCTCTGCCATGGTTACGAACAAAGTGTTGAAGAGATCGTCAATGGTGCGCTGTTCGCCTCTGACAACGATGAAATGGTCATCGTCGACAACATCGAGCTGTACTCGCTCTGCGAACATCACCTGCTGCCCTTCATCGGCAAGGCCCATGTGGCTTATATTCCAACGGGCAAGGTGCTGGGCCTGTCGAAAATTGCGCGACTGGTGGACATGTTCGCCCGGCGCCTGCAAATCCAGGAAAACCTCACCCGGCAAATTGCCGATGCGGTGCAACAGGTGACCGGCGCGGCAGGCGTCGCGGTGGTCATCGAAGCCAAACACATGTGCATGATGATGCGCGGTGTCGAGAAACAGAATTCAACCATGAACACCTCGGTGATGCTCGGCGCCTTTCGCGAGTCGAGCAACACCCGCCAGGAGTTCCTGCAATTGATTGGACGGAGCACGTCGTAATGCCACAACTTCAACCAGGCATGGCACGCATCCGGGTCAAGGACCTGTGCCTGCGGACTTACATCGGAATCAACGAGGATGAAATCCTCAACAAGCAGGATGTGCTGATCAACCTGACCATCCTGTATGCGGCCCAGGAAGCAGTGCGCGACAACGACATCGATCACGCGCTGAACTACCGCACCATCACCAAGGCAATCATCGCCCACGTTGAAGGCAATCGCTTTGCCCTGCTGGAACGCCTGACCCAGGAAATCCTCGATCTGGTCATGGCCAACACGTCGGTGCTGTACGCCGAGGTTGAAGTCGATAAACCTCACGCCCTGCGATTCGCCGAGTCGGTGTCGATTACGCTCGCGGCAAGCCGCTAAGCTTCAAGCTTCAAGCTTCAGGCGTTAAGCTACAAGCCACCGCAATCCATCTTGCAGCTTGAAGCTTGCCGCTTGAAGCTGCCTCGCAGAGGCCCCCATGACCGATCAACAACGCCTGGAACTTGAAGCCGCCGCCTTTCGCCGACTGGTAGCGCATCTGGACAGCCGCAAGGATGTGCAGAACATTGACCTGATGAACCTCTCCGGTTTCTGCCGCAACTGCCTGTCCAAGTGGTACAAGGCCGCCGCCGACGAACGCCAGATCGACGTCAGCCTCGATGACGCCCGCGAAGTGGTGTACGGCATGCCGTACGCCGAATGGAAAGCCCAATACCAGCAAGAAGCCAGCGCCGAACAACAAGCGGCGTTCGCCAAAGGAAAACCCAATGAGTGATTTGAACACCCTGCGCGCCAGCCTCAAGAGTGGCGAACACGCCTTTGCCGACACCCTGGCCTTCATCGCCGCCGGTTACGACTATCAGCCACAGGCCTTCAACAACGGTGGTGTGGAAAACGCAGCCGGTCAGAACGAAGGTTCGTGCAAAACCCTGGGTCTGGCGCTGCTGGAGGGCTTGAGCGATGAAGAAGCGCTGCTGGCGTTTGGCGAGCATTACCGCTCGGTGGTGGCAACGCCTGAAGGCAGCGACCACGGCAATATCCGCGCGCTGATTGCTCATGGGCTGGCTGGTGTGAAGTTCACTCAGCAACCGCTCACTCGCCGCTGATTCACGCCTGACTGCACATCCCGACTTTTAAGATTGACCCGGCCACTTTATTTCGTTTGCCCCAAACCGCTGCTCACGGCTTAGATAAAAAGAAGCATCCCTTCTTCAGAGTCGGTCATCCATGAGCAGCGAATCCATCAGCCGGTCGATCAACATCGTTCATCCTGTCACGCTCAGCCACGGCAAAAATGCCGAGGTCTGGGACACCGATGGCAAACGCTACATCGACTTCGTCGGTGGCATCGGCGTACTGAATCTCGGCCATTGCCACCCGCGCATCGTCGAGGCCATTCGCGAACAAGCCACCCGCCTGACCCACTACGCGTTCAACGCCGCCCCGCATGTGCCCTACCTCGAACTGATGGAGCGTCTGAGCGCGTTCATTCCGGTGGATTACCCGGTCAGCGGCATGCTCACCAACAGCGGCGCGGAAGCAGCGGAAAACGCCCTGAAGATCGTCCGTGGCGCCACCGGGCGCACCGCCGTGATCGCCTTCGACGGCGCCTTCCACGGCCGCACCCTCGCCACCCTCAACCTCAATGGCAAGGTCGCCCCCTACAAACAGAAAGTCGGCGTGCTGCCCGGTCCGGTGTTTCACTTGCCCTACCCGAGCAAGGACAACGGCGTGACCTGCGCCGAAGCGCTGAAGGCCATGGACCGACTGTTCAGCGTCGAAATCGATGTTGAAGACGTGGCCTGCTTCATCGTTGAACCGGTGCAGGGTGAAGCAGGCTTCCTCGCGATGGACGTGGAGTTCGCCCAAGCGCTGCGCACGTTCTGCGATGAAAAGAACATCCTGCTGATCGCCGATGAAATCCAGTCCGGCTTCGGCCGCACCGGCGAGCGTTTTGCGTTTTCGCGGCTGGGCATTGAGCCAGACCTGATCCTGCTGGGCAAAAGCATTGCCGGCGGCGTGCCGCTGGGCGCGGTGGTCGGGCGCAAGGCATTGCTCGACACGTTGCCCAAGGGCGGTCTGGGCGGCACTTACTCGGGCAATCCCATCGCCTGCGCTGCCGGGTTGGCGACGCTGGATGAAATGACGGATACCAACCTGCGAGCCTGGGGCGCGCAGCAGGAAGAAGCGATCGTCAGCCGATATCAAGCCTGGCGCGCCAGCAAACTTTCACCGTATCTGGGGCGCTTGACCGGTATTGGCGCGATGCGCGGCATCGAGTTGGCCCATGCCGACGGCACACCGGCGCCGGCCCAGTTGACGCAATTGCTGGCGTTGGCACGAGAGGCAGGCTTGCTGCTGATGCCCAGCGGCAAGTCGCGCCACATCATCCGCCTGCTGGCACCGCTGACCACCGAAGCCTCCGTGCTCGAGGAAGGGCTGGACATCCTTGAGGCCTGCCTCGCGAAACTGTCCTGACAGCAAAATGAGCTCAGGGACTGACATAGCGAATTATGGTCGCTTGTTGTCCCTGAATTCGCGTCGCAATACTGACCAAAACCCCCTTTACCTAGCGAGATCGTCACCACCTACAAACCGAGGCAGTCATGTATCACGACAATATAATTTATAAGAAAAAGTCTAACGATCCTCAATTCCTGCTCGGCGTAGCCGTGGTGCTGTTTCTTGGCTCCTACCTGATGAACCTGGGTAACAGCGCCCTCAGTCATTTTCTGCAACCGCTGCTGGGCAATGCCCCGGACAGCCTGACCGCTCGCAACATTGCCATTGGCCTGGGCATCGCTGCACTGGGCACGCTGAACTTCCATGTGCTCGGGCGGTTGAAGTTCAAGGTACAAACCACGGTGGTGTGGGTCGAGTTGCTGATTCTGTTTCTGGCATTCTTCGACACCTTCGATCTCTCCTACAGTTTCATTCTCGACAAGGTCGGTTTCCTCATCATCCAGGGCGCCGCCACCACCTTGTACATCTCTGCCGTGGCCATTGTGATCGCGTTTGTACTGGCGTTGATCGGCGCGGTGGCGAAGCTGTCGAACAACGGCCTGGCCAATGCGCTCGCGTCGTTCTACACCTCGTTCTTTCGTGGCGTACCGCTGCTGATTCAGATCTACCTGATTTACCTGGGTCTGCCGCAACTCGGCTATGTGGTTGACGCCGTGCCGGCCGGCATTCTGGCGCTGTCGCTGTGCTACGGCGCCTACATGACCGAAATTTTCCGTGCCGGTATCCAGAGCATTCCGGTCGGTCAGTGGGAAGCGTCACGAGCGCTGAACATCAGCCCGTTCAAAACCCTCAGCCGCGTGATCATGCCCCAGGCCTTGCGGGTGATCATTCCACCGACCGGCAATCAATTCATCGCCATGCTCAAGGACAGTTCGCTGGTGTCGGTGATCGGTGTCTGGGAACTGATGTACCTGGCCAAGACCCAGGGCCGTGCAGACTTCCGCCACCTGGAGATGCTGATTACTGCGGCAATGATTTACTGGGCGCTGTCGTTCATTCTCGAACGGGTGCAGGCGCGGATCGAAAAACGGGTCAACCGTTCCACGGCAAGGGGCTGATACGTGATGACTCGAACCAATACCGCTGAACAGCTTCACCTGGCTGCGACTGTAAATCCCGGTCCTTCAATGATTTCGATCACCGGCCTGAACAAGTGGTACGGCAATTTTCACGCCTTGCGCGATGTTGACCTGACAGTCGCCACTGGCGAAATCCTGGTGGTGTGCGGACCGTCGGGTTCGGGCAAGTCGACAATGATCCGCTGCATCAACCACCTGGAAAATTTCCAGAAAGGCCACATCCAGGTCAATGGCATCACCCTCACCAGCGAAGCGGAAAGTGTCAGCGCCGTGCGCAGCGAAATCGGCATGGTGTTTCAGAGCTTCAACCTGTTCCCGCACTTGAGTGTGATGGACAACCTGACCCTGGCCCCGCAACTGGTGCAAGGCGTGTCGTCTGCCGAGGCGAAAAAACGCGCACAGCTTTACCTCGAACGCGTGCGCATTGCCGAACACGCGCACAAATATCCGTCGCAACTGTCCGGCGGTCAGCAGCAACGCGTGGCCATTGCGCGGGCGCTGTGCATGAATCCCAAAGTGATGCTGTTTGACGAACCGACCTCCGCACTGGACCCGGAAATGGTCCATGAAGTGCTGGACGTCATGAGCGAACTGGCCACCGACGGCATGACCATGATCTGTGTGACCCACGAGATGGGCTTCGCCAGCAAAGTCGCGGACCGTGTGTTGTTCATGGACCAGGGCCAGGTCATCGAACAAGCCACCCCGGCCGAGTTTTTCAACAACCCGCAGACCGAACGCGCGCAGAAATTCCTGTCGCAAATCATCGGTCACTGAGAAGCGCTTTACCCCCCGCATAACAATAACGAAAAGTGGAGATGGACATGCTCAGTAGAAAACGCGCAATCACCCTCGCAGCCTCCCTGTCACTGTTGTTTGTCGGCGTCGCCAATGCCGGCGCCGTGCTGGACAAGATCCAGAGCAGCAAGACGATGACCGTCGCCACCTCGGCGACCTGGCCACCGCAGGGGTTTATCAATGACAAAAACGAAATCGACGGTTTTGACATTGATGTTTCCAAAGAGATCGCCAAGCGTCTCGGCGTCGAGGCCAAATTCATCACACCCGACTGGGACGTGATTACCGCAGGCAAGTGGAATGGCCGCTGGGACGTGTCTGTGGGCTCGATGACGGCGACCAAAAGTCGTGCGCGGATTCTCGATTTCCCGGGCACCTATTACTACGTTCCCTATGTGTTTGCAGTGCACAACAAATCCACGGTCACCGACCACAAAGCCCTCAATGGCAAAACCATCGGCGTCGAAGGCGGCACCACGTCCGAGGATTATTTCAGCCAGGCGCTGGCCATCGAAACCACCGACGTGCCGCCCGTTGTCTACGACGTCAAAACCGAGAAAATGAAGACTTACTCCGGCTCCGTCGGCCCACTCGACGACCTGCGCCTGGGCGACGGTACCCGACTGGATGCGATCCTCACGCAACGCAGCACGCTGGATGCCGCCGTCAAGAAGGGTTATCCGTTGCGCGCCGTCGACAACGGTGTGGTGTTTTACGAACCGTTGGCCGTTGCCACCGACAAGGGTGACCCGGAGTTGAAGGCCAAGCTGGGTGAAATCATCGGCGAAATGCACAAGGACGGCACGCTGACCAAGCTGTCGGACAAGTGGTACGGCGTCGACTACTCGACCATCAAGTAAACGCCCCCCTTTCTGTGGGAGCAAGCAGGCTCACTCCCACAGAGAACCGACTCTTCAAGGATTGACCATGTCCTTCCCCAACACCTGGTATTCCCGGACCTCGCTGCCCCGCCCAGCCAGGTCTGAATTGAACACGGACGAAACCTGCGACGTGTGCATCATCGGTGCCGGCATCGCCGGCCTCACGGCGGCCCTTGAGCTGACCCGCCGCGGCAAGCGCGTGATCATCCTCGAAGCCCATCAGGTCGCTTGGGGCGCGTCTGGACGCAATGGCGGCGTGGTCTCGCCGGGCTGGGCGGAAGGGTCTGGCGCGATTCGCAAGAAACTTGGGCTGGAACACGCCAGGGCGCTGTTCCAGATGTCGGTCGAAGGCGTGGAGATTGTCCGCCGCAACATCGCTGAATTGGCCCTGAGCGGTTGCACGCCGTCCGCCGGCACGATTCGGGTCAAGCGCTACGACGACGGTGCCGGCGTGAAAAGCCACATTGACGCCATGCGCCGCGATTTCGGGTATGAACTCAACTTTCTCGACACCGCGCAAATCCGCGAACGGGCACACACGTTGCGCTATTTCCAGGGTGTCGAAGACCCGAACGCCATGCATTTCCACCCGCTCAATTATTGCCTGGGCCTGGCCCTGGCCATCGAAACGGCTGGAAGCAGGATTTTCGAGCAATCGAAGATGCTCGCCTGGCACCGTGAAGGCAGCGACAACATCATCAAGACCGGGCATGGCACCGTGTGCTGCAAGGACCTGGTGTTCTGCGCCGGCGGTTATGGCGGCGCCGAGTTGCAAAAGCTCTGCCGCGCGTACCTGCCCATCGCCACCTATGTGGTGTTAACCGAACACCTGGGCGACTCGATCAAAAACGTCCTCGATTCCGGCGCGGCTTTTTCCGATGACCGCCGCGCGTCTGACTACTATCGCATCGTCGAAGGCGATCGCCTCCTCTGGGGTGGACGGATCACGACCCGCAACGAACAGAACGAGCAAGCCCTGGCGGCGATGCTCAAGGCCGACATGGTGTCGGTCTACCCGCAACTGGCACCGGTAAAGATCGAATTGGCCTGGTCCGGTCTGATGGGTTACTCCACCAATAAAATGCCCAACCTGGGGTTATTGGAACCGGGTGTTTGGGCCTGTACTTCATTTGGCGGTCACGGTCTGAATACCGGCTCGATTGGTGGGCGGGTGATTGCCGAGGCGGTGTGCGGGGAAACGAAGCGGTATGAGTTGTTCAAGCCTTACCTGCTGGACTGGAATGGCGGGCCGTTCGGGCGCGTGGCCGCCAATGCGATCTATCAATCGCTGAAAGTGATGGATTTCGTTCAGGAGCGGCTCAAAGGCTGAAGGTCTGACGCCCCGCCTGTGGGAGCGAACTTGCTTGCGATGACATCGATCATTCAACATTGATGTCGACTGAAACACCGCTATCGCGAGCAGGCTCACTCCTACAGTTTCTTCAGCGCGCCTGGCCCTGCTTCATACTGCGTAGGGTGAGCGGCTATCGCCCAGGCGATACGCGCTAGTTTATTGGATCCCCAGCAGGTTGGCCTTGCCACCCGTGCTGTACTGCCTGGGCACCAAGCCAACGGACGCAGCAAAATCGCGACTGCATCGGTACTGCTGACCATCGCCCATCTCCACAGCCAATAGGCTGGCGGTGATCGGCCCGACACACGGCAAGCTCAGCAAACGACTACCCAGCTCGGCAGGTTGCCGAAAAAATGCATCACCTGCGGTCGTGAGAACTTTTTGCGAAACACCTCACGACCCGACTTATCCTGACCGTGAAGGTGGAAACTGTGTTTACCGAGATCGATACCGATCAGCGCTGACTCGCTCATGATGATGGCCTGCGAAAACAAAACACCCTGCGAAAGCGTAGCCCTCGCAGGGTGTGGGGTGACCATCTCATTAAACCGGCCGAGGCCGGTTTTTTCATTTCGACGATCTCAGAACGTGGCGTTCTGCAGGTCGTCCAGGTAACGCTCGGTGTCCAGTGCCGCCATGCAGCCGGCGCCGGCCGAGGTGATGGCCTGACGGTAAACGTGGTCAGCCACGTCACCGGCGGCAAAGATACCTTCAACGCTGGTCGCCGTGGCGTTGCCTTCACGGCCGCCCTGCACCACCAGGTAGCCGTCTTTCAACGTCAGCTGACCTTCGAACAACGAGGTGTTCGGGGTGTGGCCGATGGCGATGAACACGCCGTCGACTTTCAGCTCGTCGAAGCTGCCGTCGTTGTTCTTCAGGCGAGCACCGGTCACGCCCATGTTGTCGCCCAGGACTTCGTCCAGGTTCGAGTTCAGTTTCAGCTCGATTTTGCCTTCGGCAACCCGGGCATTGAGCTTGTCGATCAGGATCTTCTCGGCGCGGAAGGTTTCGCGACGGTGGATCAGGGTCACCTTACTGGCGATGTTGGCCAGGTAGAGCGCCTCTTCAACCGCGGTGTTGCCGCCGCCGACCACAGCCACTGGCTTGTTGCGGTAGAAGAAACCGTCGCAGGTCGCGCAGGCCGACACGCCTTTGCCCATGAATGCTTCTTCCGACGGCAGGCCCAGGTAACGAGCGCTGGCGCCGGTCGCGATGATCAGTGCGTCGCAGGTGTACTTCGCGCTGTCGCCGATCAGGGTGTACGGCTTGGAAGCAAAGTCCACGGCATTGATGTGATCGAAAACAATCTCGGTCTCAAAACGCTCGGCGTGCTCTTTCATGCGCTCCATCAACACCGGGCCGGTCAGGCCGTGGACGTCGCCCGGCCAGTTGTCGACTTCGGTGGTGGTGGTCAGCTGACCGCCGGCTTGCATGCCGGTGATCAGCAGCGGCTTGAGGTTGGCACGGGCGGCATAGACCGCAGCGCTGTAACCGGCAGGGCCGGAACCGAGAATAATCACTCGCGAATGACGGACTTCAGACATGACCTGCTCCTGTTGACCGGCCCTGAACAACGGGCGCGGAACGCCGGGTTGCCGGCGGGAATAAAAAAGGACCGTGGTTGACCTTGGGGAAGGCTTGAGTACGACAGTCCTGCAAAAAGATTGGGTGCAGCGTATCGAGGGGGCGAAGATTAAGGAAATACGG
The DNA here is from genome assembly GCF_046535095.1 of Pseudomonas sp. SIMBA_041. Lineage (NCBI taxonomy): Bacteria > Pseudomonadati > Pseudomonadota > Gammaproteobacteria > Pseudomonadales > Pseudomonadaceae > Pseudomonas > Pseudomonas sp. SIMBA_041. The sequence goes on along the minus strand of NZ_JAWRXJ010000010.1, from coordinate 241,359 downwards.
TTTAACAATCCAGCTCATAGGCGGTCTCTATCCCACTGCGGCGACTATATAGGCGTCTTTGTTACAGTGAATGTCGATACCGCCGCCGCGCTTTCCCCCTTTCGGCAAAGCCGGTAAGGTCGGCGCGTTTCCCTCTGCCCGGAGCACGTTATGCCCGCACCCGTCCTGTCCGGACCGCAATACCTGCGTGAAGGCCTCAAGTTGGTCCTCAGCCCCAGCCTGCGTTTATTCGTGTTGTTGCCGCTGGCCATCAACCTGGTGCTGTTCGTCGGATTGATTTATCTGGCTGGCCATCAATTCAGTGTGTGGGTCGATACGCTGATGCCGACCCTGCCCGACTGGCTGAGTTTTCTCAGCTACATCCTCTGGCCAATTTTTGTGGTGCTGGTGGTGTTGATGGTGTTTTTCACCTTCACCATGCTCGCCAACGTCATCGCCGCGCCCTTCAACGGCTTCCTCGCGGAGAAAGTCGAAGTGGTGGTGCGCGGCACCGACGACTTCCCGTCCTTCAGTTGGGGCGAACTGATCGCCATGATTCCGCGCACCCTGTCCCGGGAGATGCGCAAACTCGGCTACTTCCTGCCTCGGGCGATCGGGCTGTTCATCCTGTCCTTCATCCCGGTGGTCAACATCATTGCCGCGCCGCTGTGGCTGTTGTTCGGGGTGTGGATGATGGCGATCCAGTACATCGACTACCCGGCAGACAACCACAAGCTGGGCTGGAACGAGATGCTCGCCTGGCTGCGGCAGAAGCGCTGGCAGAGCATGAGCTTCGGCGGCAGCGTGTATCTGGTGCTGTTGATCCCGGTGGTCAACATTCTGATGATGCCGGCCGCCGTGGCGGGCGCGACGTTGTTCTGGGTGCGTGAGCGCGGCGCGGAGAATCTGGTGGCCCAGCGCTGATCAGGTCATAAATCCATCATCAAAGCGCCACAATGACGACATGGCCTCAGCCCACACTGAGGTCATGACGACAGCTCTGCATATCACCCTGATCACTGAAACATTCCCTCCGGAAATCAACGGCGTGGCCAATACCCTTGGCCGTTTGTGCGACGGTTTGCGCGCGCGCGGGCATCAGGTGGAATTGGTCCGGCCACGCCAACTGTGTGATCTGCAGATGAGCAGTGACGATGATTTGCTGTTGTGCCGCGGCTGGCCGCTACCGGGCTATCCCGGCCTGCAATGGGGCCAGTCGTCGATGCACAAGTTGCTCAGGCGCTGGACCCGGCATCGCCCGGACGTGCTCTACATCGCCACTGAAGGGCCGCTGGGTTTGTCTGCATTGCGTGCGGCACGGCGGCTGGGGATTTCGGTGGTCAGCGGCTTTCACACCAACTTTCAGCAGTACTCCAACCAATACGGACTGGGGTTGCTGACGCGATTGCTGACTCACTACCTGCGCTGGTTCCACAACCGTTCGACCCTGACCCTGGTGCCGAGCCCCAGTCAGCGCATGGAGCTTGAGCGTCGCAGCTTCGAACGCCTGGCATTGCTCTCCCGGGGGGTCGACAGCCAATTGTTTCATCCGAGCAAAAGGCTGGCATCGCTGCGGGAACAATGGGGATTGGCCGAGAACGACATCGCGATCATTCATGTCGGGCGCTTGGCCCCGGAGAAAAACCTCGGCTTGCTCAAGCGCAGTTTCGACGCACTGAAGGCCACTTATCCCCAGCGCAACCTGCGTTTGATCGTGATCGGCGACGGCCCCCAACGAGCGACGCTGGAGCAGGAACTGCCCGAGGCGGTTTTCTGCGGTTCGAAACGCGGCGAAGCGTTGGCCAGTCACTACGCATCCGGTGACGTATTTCTGTTTCCGAGCATGACCGAAACGTTCGGCAATGTGGTGCTTGAGGCATTAGCGTCGGGATTGGGGGTGGTCGCTTACGATCAGGCGGCCGCCGCTCAACATATCCGTCATGGCTATAACGGCGTGCTGGCGATGCCGGGGGATGAAGAGGCGTTCTGTGATGCGGCAGTGTGGCTGCTGGAAGAGCGCGAGACCTTGCGCTGCGTGCGCCTGAATGCGCGACAGCATGCGAGCCGGCAGGGTTGGGCGGCGATTATCGAGCAGTTCGAGGGGCAGTTGCGGGGGGCTTGTGTGGGGGAGTTGGTGGTGCCGACTGCATCGACTGTCCCTTGATGGTTGGTGACATTGGGTCAGTCATCGCGAGCAGGCTCACTCCTACAGGGGTTCTGTGTCGTGCACAAAACCTGCGGGAGCGAGCCTGCTCGCGAAGAGGCCCTTCCAGACGCGACTTAAACCAACGTCATCAACGCCTCTCGGCTGAACGGCAGGATGTCTTCCTCTCGACCGTCTCGTACTTTTTGCGCCCAATCCGGATCAACCAGCAACGCACGCCCCACCGCCACCAGATCGAATTCGTCGTTGTTCAGACGCTCCAGCAGTTTCTCCAGGCTCGCCGGCTGGGCAATCTTGTCGGTGTTGACCATGAACTGCAGGAACTCGCCATCCAGGCCCACGCTGCCCACGGTGATAGTCGGTTTGCCCGTCAGTTTGCGGGTCCAGCCGGCCAGGTTCAGCTCGGAACCGTCGAATTCCGGCTCCCAGAAACGGCGCGTCGAGCAGTGAAAAATATCCACGCCAGCGTCGGACAACGGCTTGAGGAACTCGCCCAGCGCTTCCGGGGTTTGCACCAGACGCGCGGTGTAATCCTGCTGCTTCCATTGCGAGAAACGGAAGATGATCGGGAAACCTTCACCGACCGCGGCGCGCACCGCTTGAATCAGTTCGATAGCAAAACGTGAACGGTTGGCCAGATCGCCACCGTATTCGTCGGTGCGCTGGTTGCTGCCTTCCCAGAAGAACTGGTCGACCAGATAGCCGTGGGCACCGTGGATTTCCACGCCGTCCATGCCGATGCTCTGGGCATCCTTGGCGGCTTGGGCGAACGCGGCGATCACGTCCTGAATATCCTGTTTGGTCATGCCATGAACCACGACCTGACCGTCTTTCAGTTTTTCTGACGGGCCGTAACCCGGCACGTTCGCATCCGGTTCGGTGCCGATACGGCGCACGCTGCCGACATGCCACAGCTGTGGAACGATCTTGCCGCCTTCGGCATGCACCGCATCGACAACTTTCTTCCAGCCGGCCAGCGCGGCTTCACCGTAGAAATGTGGCACGTTCGGGTAGCCGTTCGACGCCTTGTGACCGACGGTGGTGCCTTCGGTGATGATCAAGCCGACGCCTGCGGCGGCGCGACGACGGTAGTACTCGATCACTTTGGAATTAGGCACGCCACCCGGCGAAAACGAACGGGTCATCGGCGCCATGACGACGCGGGTCGGCAGTTCGAGGGTGCCGAGGTGGAACGGTTTGAACAGGGCTTTAACGGGCATGGGGCACTCCACGAAAACGATATCGACGGGATGGAATTTTATGACGGCGATAATATGTGCAGTTCAAAGCCAAGCCCAGCACTATTGATCTGAGTGATTAAGGGACAAAAGGCAGGCAGAAAAAATCGCAGCCCGAGGGCTGCGATTTTTTGGGGGGGTCAGCTCAGCGCTTTTTCAATCGCATGCACGATCGTCGGATCATCCGGCGCCGTACGCGGGGAAAACCGCGCCAGCACACGACCGTCCTTGCCCAGCAGGAATTTTTCGAAGTTCCAGGTAATGTCACCCGGGAATTCCGCGCCCTCGCCCGCCAGCAGGCGGTACAGCTGATGACGCTCATGACCGTTGACTTCCAGCTTGCTGGACAACGGAAAGGTCACGCCATAGTTGAGGCTGCAAAACTCCTGGATTTCCTGTTCGGAACCCGGCTCCTGCCCGGCAAACTGGTTGCAAGGCAAGCCGAGTACGCTGAAACCCTTACCTTTGTATTGCTGGTAGAGGTTTTCCAGCGCCGCGTACTGTGGGGTCAAGCCACATTTGGAGGCGACGTTGACCACCAGCACGACTTGCCCTTTGAAAGGCGCCAGCGGTAGCTCCTGTCCATCCAGGGCTGTCAACTTAAGGTCGTGAAAAGCACTCATGACGAACTCCAAATTCCCGTGTTCTTCTCGAAACAGCCACTTGGCAATGCCGCCAGGGACAGCCGCCGACTAAAAAGGCGCCCTCGGGCGCCTCTCCAGTTCTCTGAGCTTAGCGCAGAAAATCAGTGGTGATGGCCACCTTCGCCATGGACGTGACCATGAGCGACTTCTTCCTGGCTGGCGTCACGGATGTCGATGATCTTGACCTGGAAATTCAGGCGCTGACCGGCCAACGGGTGGTTGCCGTCGACGGTGACATCGTCGCCGTCCAGATCGCGAATGGTGACGATCTGCATCTGGCCGTCCGGAGCGGATGCGTGGAACTGCATACCTACTTCCAGCTCGTCGACGCCTTCGAACATGCTGCGGCTCAACGTGCTGACCAGTTCGGCAGCGTATTCGCCGTAGGCATCTTCAGGTTCAACGGCTACGGTCAGCTCGTCGCCGACAGCTTTGCCTTCCAGAGCCTTTTCCAGGCCCGGGATGATGTTACCTGCGCCTTGCAGGTAGACCAGCGGCGCGCCACCGGCGGAGCTGTCGATGACCTCACCAGCGTCGTTGGTCAGGGTATAGTCGATGGAGACAGCCTTATTGGCGGCGATCAGCATGGGGCGAGACCTTTTGCATAAGAATGAAGAAAGGCCAAGTTTAGCGAAGCCATCGCCCGAAAGCGAACACAACCCGGACGGAAGGTTGGCGACGCCAGGCGCAACGGTCACCGGTTTCCATCAGGATGAGGACGGGCATTGGGTGGCCGAGCTTTCCTGCGGCCATACTCAGCACCTGCGCCACCAGCCACCGTGGCAATCGCGTGCCTGGGTCCTGGATCCCGCGCAACGTATTGAAAAAATAGGCCAGCCCTTTGATTGCGGTTGGTGCGCACAAGGCCCGGTTAGCGATAACCTTGGCGACTGAATTTCGGTAGATCGTCAGGTATAAACGATCGCCTTTGCCATGCTCCCTTAGAGAATCCGCATGCAAACTTTTTTTATCGCACCCACCGATTTTGGTGTGGGTCTGACCTCCATCAGCCTCGGGCTGGTGCGCACCCTTGAGCGTGCCGGCCTCAAGGTCGGTTTTTTCAAACCGATTGCCCAGCCACACCCGGGCGACACCGGCCCGGAGCGGTCCACCGAACTGGTGGCGCGCACCCACGGTTTACGGCCACCGCAGCCGCTCGGCCTGGCGCACGTCGAGCGCATGCTCGGTGATGGCCAGCTGGATGAGCTGCTCGAAGAAATCATCACCCTGTATCAGCAAGCCGCCGTCGGCAAGGACGTGCTGGTCGTGGAAGGCATGGTCCCGACCCGCAGCGCCAGCTACGCCGCGCGGGTCAATCTGCATTTGGCCAAGAGCCTGGATGCCGACGTGATTCTGGTCTCCGCGCCAGAAAGCGAAGCCCTGACCGAGCTCTCCGGCCGCGTGGAATTGCAGGCCCAATTGTTCGGCGGGCCGAAGGACCCGAAAGTACTCGGCGTGATCCTCAACAAGGTCAAGACCGACGAAAGCATGGACGTCTTCGCCACGCGCTTGAAAGAACACTCGCCGTTGCTGCGCAGCGGTGATTTCCGTTTGCTGGGCTGCATCCCGTTCCAGCCGGAATTGAATGCGCCGCGCACCCGCGACGTCGCCGACCTGATGGGCGCACAAATCCTCAATGCCGGCGATTATGAAACCCGGCGCATGACCAACATCATCATCTGCGCCCGCACCATGCGCAACACCGTGGAGCTGCTCAAGCCCGGCGTGCTGGTGGTGACACCCGGTGATCGCGACGACATCATCCTCGCCGTCAGCCTCGCGGCCATGAACGGCGTGCCGCTGGCCGGCCTGCTGCTGACCAGCGACACCCTGCCCGACCCGCGCATCATGGACCTTTGCCGTGGCGCCTTGCAGGCCGGTTTGCCGGTGCTGTCGGTGAGCACTGGCTCCTACGACACCGCGAACCAGTTGAACGGTTTGAACAAGGAAATCCCGATCGACGACCGCGAGCGTGCGGAGATCATCACCGACTTCGTCGCCAGCCATCTCGATGCCAACTGGCTGCACCAGCGCTGCGGTACCCCGCGTGAGATGCGCCTGTCGCCCGCCGTGTTCCGTTATCAATTGATCCAGCGTGCCCAGGCGGCGAACAAACGCATCGTGTTGCCAGAAGGCAGCGAGCCGTTGACCGTACAAGCCGCGGCGATCTGTCAGGCCCGTGGCATTGCCCGTTGCGTGTTGCTGGCTAAACCGGCGGACGTCGAAGCCGTCGCCCGCGCCCAAGGCATCGAGCTGCCGCCGGGGCTGGAAATTCTCGACCCGGACCTGATCCGCGAACGCTATGTCGAGCCAATGGTTGCCCTGCGCAAAAGCAAAAGCCTCAACGCGCCGATGGCCGAGCAGCAACTGGAAGACACTGTGGTGATCGGCACCATGATGCTGGCGCTGGATGAAGTCGATGGCCTCGTCTCCGGGGTCATTCACTCCACCGCCAACACCATCCGCCCGGCCCTGCAGCTGATTAAAACCGCGCCGGGCTGCACCTTGGTGTCGTCAGTGTTCTTCATGCTGTTCCCCGAAGAAGTGCTGGTCTACGGCGACTGTGTGATGAACCCGCACCCGAGCGCCAGCGAACTGGCCGAGATCGCCCTGCAAAGCGCCGACTCGGCGGCCGCGTTTGGCATCACTCCGCGCGTGGCGATGATCAGCTATTCCAGCGGAGAGTCCGCCAGTGGCGAAGAAGTCGAGAAGGTCCGCGAGGCGACGCTGCTCGCCCACGAACAGCAAAACTCGCTGCTGATCGACGGCCCGTTGCAGTACGATGCCGCCGCCAACGAAACCGTCGCCCGGCAACTGGCCCCCAACAGCCAGGTCGCCGGTCGCGCGACGGTGTTCGTGTTCCCCGACCTGAACACCGGCAACACCACCCACAAAGCCGTGCAGCGCAGCGCCGACTGCGTGAGTCTCGGGCCGATGCTGCAAGGCCTGCGCAAACCGGTGAACGACCTGCCGCGCGGTGCGCAAGTCGATGACATCGTCTACACCATCGCGTTGACCGCGATCCAGGCTGCCAACCGACCTATGGATGTTTAAATGCTGGATTCCCTGCCTGCCGCCATGCGCGGCGTGATTGCCTCGTTGTTGTTGGCCCTCAATACCATTCTGCTGTGCTCGTTTCTGTTCTGCGTGGCGATTTTCAAGGTGCTGCCGTTCGCCATCACCCAGCGTTTCACGCGCTGGCTGATGAGCCACACCCATGAAGCGTGGATCAGCAACAACAAGGCCTGGATGAACCTGGTCTGCCGCACCCGCTGGCACCTCAGTGGCCTGGAAAGCCTGGACTATCGGCACTCGTACCTGATCACCAGCAACCACCAGAGCTGGGTCGACATCATGGTGCTGCAATACGTGCTCAACCGTCGCATCCAGCCGCTGAAGTTTTTTCTCAAGCAGGAGCTGATCTGGGTGCCGGTGATTGGTCTGGCGTGGTGGACGCTGGGCTTTCCGTTCATGAAGCGCTATTCCAAGGCGTACCTGGAAAAGCACCCGGAGAAGAAAGGCAAAGACCTGGAAACCACCCGCAAGACCTGCGCGAAGTTTCGCAACAGCCCGGTGGGGATTTTCAACTTCGTCGAGGGCACGCGCTTCACCGAAGGCAAGCATGCCCAGCAGAAATCACCGTTCAAGTATTTGCTCAAACCCAAGGCCGGTGGCATTGCGTTTGTGCTGGATGCGATGGGCGAGCAGCTGGAGTCCATCGTCAACGTGACGATTCACTATCCGGGCGGCCGTCCGGGCTATTGGGATTTGCTCTGCGGGAATGTGAAGGACGTGGTCGTGCATTTTCAGGAGCTGAAGATACCGCCGCAGTTTATTGGCAAGAACTACGACCAGGATGGCGAGTATCGATTGCAGTTTCAGGGGTGGATCAACCAGCTGTGGCTGGATAAGGATGCGTTGCTGGGGCAGATGCACCGGGAGTATCCAGCCAAGTCTTGAGGCGCGCGTTCCGGCCTCATCGCGAGCTTGCTCGCGATGGCGATCTTAAGGACACAAAAAAACCCGCCGATGATCACTCATCGGCGGGTTTTTTATGGCCGGCTTAGCGCTTAGATCGCGCCGCGGCCACGCAGCAGATCCAGCACCTGCTTGACGCTCTCTTCCAGCGACAGCGACTGGGTATCGACCACAAGGTCAGCATCCAGCGGCACATCGAACGGGAAGGAATCGCCCGGGATGTTATCCCCGGCCGCCGCGTACAGACCCTGCGGGTCACGTTCGGCGCAAACAGTCGGCGAGGCCTGGACGTAAACGGTCAGCAAACGCTCCTTGCCGATCAGTTCCCTGGCCTGCTCACGACCTTCAGCACTCGGTGCAACGAAGGCTGCGAGGGTCAGCAAACCGGCTTCGTTGAACTGACGCGCTACGTGTGCCGCACGACGCCAGTTCTCGGTACGCCCGGCGCGATCCTGTGGCAGACCTTTGTTCAGGTCATGGCGCAGGTTCTGACCATCGAGCACAAACACCGCACGGCCCATGTCGAACAGCTTGCGTTCAACCGCGTAGGCCAGGGTGCTTTTACCAGCGCCCGACAGGCCGCTGAACAACACGGTGGCCGGTTGCTGGCCGAAGCGCTGGGCGCGTTCTTCAGTGGCGACGTGAGCGAGCTTGCCATGGTGCGTAGCGCTGCCATGGGCCACCGGCTGAGCGATGATCATGCCAGCGGCGACGGTGCCATTGGTCAAACGATCAATGACGATGAACGAACCGGTGGTGCGGTTACTTGCGTAACCGTCCAGCGCGATGGCCGCGTCGAGGCTGATCTTGACCCGACCGATTTCGTTCAGTTGCAAGGCGCTGGCCGGACCTTCTTCCAGGGTGTTCACGTCAACGCGGTTGACGATGCTGGTAATCGAACCCGGCACGTAAGTGGTAGCGCGTTTGATGTCGTATTTCTTGCCCGGCAACATCGGCTCTTCGGCCATCCACACCAGCATGGCGTCGAAGGCGTCAGTCACTTGCGGCAGGTTGTCGGCGTGTACCAGCAAGTCGCCGCGGGAGATGTCGATTTCGTCTTCCATGGTCAGCGTCACTGCCTGGCCTGGACCGGCATGCTCCAGCTCACCTTCGAAGGTGACGATGGATTTCACGCGGCTGCTCTTGCCTGACGGCAGCACAACGACTTCGTCGCCCTTGTGCACGACGCCGCTGGCCAGGGTGCCGGCGAAACCACGGAAGTTCAGGTTTGGACGGTTGACGTACTGCACCGGGAAACGCAGGTCGGTGTAGTTGCGGTCGCTGGCGATTTCGACGGTTTCCAGAATTTCCATCAGCGACTGGCCGGTGTACCACGGCGAGCGCTCGGACTTGTTCACCACGTTGTCGCCCTTGAGCGCCGACATCGGCACGAAGGCCATGGTGGTCGGCTTGAAGGCGATGCCTTCGGCGAACTTCAGGTAATCGGCCTTGATCGACTCAAAGACATTTTCGTCGAAGCCGTTGAGGTCCATCTTGTTGATGGCCACAACGATGTGTTTGATGCCCAGCAACGAAGCGATAAAGCTGTGGCGACGGGTCTGGGTCTGCACGCCATAACGGGCGTCGACCAGGATGATCGCCAGGTCACAGGTGGATGCACCGGTGGCCATGTTGCGGGTGTACTGCTCATGGCCGGGGGTGTCGGCGATGATGAATTTGCGCTTGGCGGTGGAGAAATAGCGGTAAGCGACATCGATGGTGATGCCCTGCTCACGCTCGGCCTGCAGGCCGTCGACCAGCAACGCCAGGTCGATGTCATCACCGGTGGTGCCGACTTTCTTCGAGTCGCGGGTAATGGCTTCCAGGTGATCTTCGTAGATCATCTTGGAGTCGTGCAGCAGGCGCCCGATCAGGGTGCTCTTGCCGTCATCGACGTTGCCACAGGTCAGAAAGCGCAGCATTTCCTTGCGTTCGTGCTGGCCCAGGTAGGCGAGGATGTCCTCGCTGATCAAATCAGATACGTGCGACATGACAACCCCTTAGAAATAACCCTGACGTTTCTTTTCTTCCATCGAGCCTGCGCCATCGTGGTCGATGACCCGGCCCTGGCGTTCGGAAGTTCGCGTCAGGAGCATTTCCTGAATGATGTCGGTCAGCGTGACAGCCTCGGACTCGACCGCACCGGTCAGCGGGTAGTCGCCGAGCGTACGGAAACGGACCTTCTTCTTGACGATGCGCGCCTTGTCTTCATCGCTCAGGTGATTGAGCAGACGTTCGTCGTCAATCATGATCCAGGTGCCATTCATTTCGATGACGTCGCGTTCGGCGGCGAAATACAGCGGCACAATCGGGATGCCTTCGAGGTAGATGTACTGCCAGATGTCCAGTTCGGTCCAGTTCGACAACGGGAACACACGAATGGATTCGCCCTTGTTGACGTTGCCGTTGTAGACGTTCCACAGCTCTGGACGCTGGTTTTTCGGGTCCCAGCGGTGCTTGGTGTCGCGGAAGGAATACACGCGTTCTTTGGCGCGGGATTTCTCTTCGTCACGACGGGCACCACCGAAAGCGGCATCGAAACCATACTTGTCGAGGGCCTGCTTGAGGCCTTCGGTTTTCATGATATCGGTGTGCTTGGCACTGCCGTGGGTCAGCGGGTTGATGCCCTGTGCAACGCCATCGGGGTTCACGTGTACCAGCAGGTCAAGGCCGAGCTCTTCGACCATGCGGTCGCGGAACGCGTACATTTCCTTGAACTTCCACCGGGTGTCGACGTGCATCACCGGGAACGGCAGCTTGCCCGGGAAGAACGCCTTGCGCGCAAGGTGCAGCATCACGGCGGAATCTTTACCGACGGAGTACAGCATCACCGGGTTATCGAACTCGGCGGCGACCTCGCGGATGATGTGGATGCTTTCGGCCTCCAGCTGTTTCAGATGCGTCAGTTTGTCGACCATGGCTACTCACGAAAACGATCTTATGGACGGCCAGCGGGCCGTGTTCGAGCGAAGAATCCTAGCACAGCGACCTCTTCTAATCAGGACGCCAACTAGATCGAAAGGGTATATGAATATACCCCCTCGTTTGGGCGCCACAGCCCCATGCGGAAGCAAACGCCCTCCCACATTCTTGAAGGGTGCTGTTCACAGAATTTGCACAAACCCTCAAATAGGATTGGGGCAATCAATGAAGATATGTTCGAGGGCAAACCGGCGCGCCAGATAATCACCCAGTGCCTGGACACCATAACGCTCGGTGGCGTGATGGCCGGCGGCGATGAAGCTGATGTCGTTTTCCCGCGCGCTGTGAAAGGTCTGCTCGGAGGCTTCGCCACTGAGGTAAAGATCGACACCGGCCAACACTGCCTGATCGATGTAGCCCTGACCGCCGCCCGTGCACCAACCGACCCGGCGAATCATCTCGCTGCCTTCGATCAGCAGCGGCTCGCGGCCCATGACTTCCTGCACGCGACGGGCGAAATCACGCGGCGTCATCGGTTCGCTCAACGAACCGACCAGGCCAACAACTTTAAGATTGTCCGGATCCAGCGGACCTTCGACGGTGATGTCGAGCTGACGTGCCAGTTGCACGTTGTTGCCGACTTCCGGGTGCAGATCCAGCGGCAAGTGATAAGAAAGCAGGCTGATGTCGTGCTTGAGCAAGGTCTTCAATCGACGCTGTTTCATGCCGGTGATGCACGGGTTCTCGCCTTTCCAGAAATAACCGTGATGCACCAGCACCAGATCGGCCTCGGCTTCGACCGCCGCGTCCAGCAGTGCCTGGCTGGCTGTGACGCCACTGACAATGCGCATCACTTGCGGCCGGCCCTCGACCTGCAAGCCGTTGGGGCAATAATCGGCAATTTTGGCGCTGGAGAGGTAACGGTCGGCTTCTTCGACCAGGGTGCTCAGGGCGACGGCCATAAAAGACTCCTAAATATCCCGTTCAGAGGCGCGCTTGGCCTCGTATAATGCGCGACATTATGGGCGGTCTCATACCGCCTGCAACCTTTCAGGAAGTGCTTAATGCTCAAGGCGCTGCGTTTTTCCGGCTGGCCGCTGTTGGCCGGCGTGCTTATCGCTCTTTTGATAATTCAGCGTTACCCGCAGTGGGTCGGGCTTCCGAGCCTCGACGTGAACTTGCAGCAAGCACCGCAAACCACCAGTGTGCAACAGGGGCCGGTGTCCTATGCCGACGCCGTGGTCATTGCCGCACCTGCGGTGGTCAACCTGTACACCACCAAGGTCATCAACAAACCGAATCACCCACTGTTCGAAGACCCGCAGTTTCGCCGCTTCTTCGGGGACAATTCGCCCAAACAGAAGCGTATGGAGTCGAGCCTGGGTTCTGGCGTGATCATGAGCCCGGAAGGTTACATCCTGACCAACAACCACGTAACCACCGGGGCCGACCAGATTGTCGTGGCGCTCAAGGATGGCCGTGAGACCCTGGCTCGCGTGATCGGCAGTGACCCGGAAACCGATCTCGCGGTATTGAAGATCGACCTGAAGACCCTGCCGGCAATCACCATCGGCCGTTCCGACAACATCCGCATCGGCGACGTGGCGCTGGCCATCGGCAACCCGTTCGGTGTCGGCCAGACCGTGACCATGGGCATCATCAGCGCCACCGGGCGCAATCAGCTGGGCCTGAACAACTACGAAGATTTCATCCAGACCGACGCTGCGATCAATCCCGGCAACTCCGGCGGTGCGTTGGTGGACGCCAATGGCAACCTGACCGGCATCAACACGGCGATTTTCTCCAAATCTGGCGGCTCGCAAGGCATCGGGTTTGCGATCCCGGTCAAACTGGCGATGGAAGTGATGAAGTCGATCATCGAACACGGCCAGGTGATTCGCGGCTGGCTGGGCATTGAAGTGCAGCCGTTGAGCCAGGAACTGGCGGAGTCGTTCGGTCTGTCGGGACGTCCGGGGATTGTGGTCGCGGGGATCTTCCGTGACGGTCCGGCGCAGAAAGCCGGCCTGCAATTGGGTGATGTGATTCTCAGCATCGACGGCGAACCGGCCGGCGATGGTCGCCGTTCGATGAACCAGGTCGCGCGGATCAAGCCGACGGACAAGGTCACGGTTCAAGTAATGCGCAATGGCAAGGAGCTAAAGCTCACTGCCGAGATCGGCCTGCGCCCACCACCGGCACCGGTCAAAGAGAAAGAAGAAGAGTAACAGCCCCCCAGATCCCTTGTGGGAGCGTGGCTTGCCCGCGATGGCAACACCGCGGTGTATCAGGTACACCGCGTTATCGTTCATCGCGGGCAAGCCACGCTCCCACAGGGGCGGTGGTGGTTTAGAGGTCGCCGAGGCCGTCGATCAGCGCCTGGTTCTGCTCCGGTGTGCCGATGGAGATCCGCAGGAACTGGGCAATCCGCTCCTGCTTGAAGTGCCGAACGATCACGCCTTGCTCTCGCAACTTCGCCGCCAGCCCTGCCGCATCGTGCTTCGGATGACGGGCAAAAATGAAGTTGGCTGCCGACGGCAACACCTCAAACCCCTTCGCCTCAAGTTGCCCGACGACCTTGTCGCGACTCTCGATCACCAGCTGACAGGTCTTGTCGAAGTACTCACGATCCTCAAACGCCGCCGCAGCCCCGACAATCGCCAGGCGATCCAGCGGATAAGAGTTGAAGCTGTTCTTGATCCGCTCCAGCGCCTCGATCAAGTCCGGATGCCCCACCGCCAAGCCAACCCGCAGGCCGGCCAGTGAACGGGATTTGGACAGGGTCTGAGTCACCAGCAGGTTCGGATAACGGTCCACCAACGTGATCGCCGTCTCTCCGCCAAAGTCGATGTAGGCCTCATCTACCACGACCACTGAATCCGGGCTGGCCTTGAGGATCTGCTCAACGGCGTCAAGCGCCAGCAGGCAACCGGTCGGTGCATTCGGGTTCGGGAAGATGATCCCGCCGTTTGGCTTGGCGTAGTCGGCCGGGTTGATCTGGAACTGCTCGTCCAGCGGCACCGCGTCGAACCTGATGCCATACAACCCGCAGTAAACCGGATAGAAGCTGTAGCTGATGTCAGGGAACAGCAGCGGCTGATCGTGTTGCAGCAGACCGTGGAAGATGTGCGCCAGGACTTCATCGGAACCGTTGCCGAGGAACACCTGATTGCCTTGCACGCCGTAGTACCTGGCAACAGCCTGCTTGAGCAGGTCGCTGTTCGGGTCCGGATACAAACGCAGATTATCGTTCAGCTCGGTCTGCATCGCCGCCAGGGCTTTGGGCGATGGACCGTACGGGTTTTCGTTGGTGTTGAGCTTCACCAGTTTCGTCAATTTTGGCTGCTCGCCCGGCACGTAAGGCACCAGGCTCTTGACGAAGGGGCTCCAGAATTTACTCATCTTCAGTTCCCCTGCTTGTCGTCAATGATGCGGTATTCGGCGCTGCGGGCGTGGGCGGTCAGCGACTCGCCACGGGCCAGTACCGAAGCCGTCTTGCCCAACTCGGACGCACCCTGCTCGGAACAGAAGATGATCGAGGAGCGTTTCTGGAAGTCGTACACACCCAGCGGCGAAGAAAAACGCGCGGTGCCAGACGTCGGCAACACGTGGTTCGGACCGGCGCAGTAGTCGCCCAAGGCTTCGGAGGTGTGACGGCCCATGAAGATCGCGCCCGCGTGACGGATCTGCGGCAACCACGCCTGCGGATCAGCGACCGACAACTCAAGGTGTTCCGGTGCGATGCGGTTGGCCACTTCGATGGCTTGTTCCATGTCGCGGACCTTGATCAACGCGCCCCGGCCATTGATCGAGGTTTCGATGATCTCGGCGCGTTCCATGGTTGGCAGCAGCTTGGCGATGCTCGCGGCGACCTTGTCGAGGAATTCGGCGTCCGGGCTGACCAGAATCGCCTGGGCGTCTTCATCGTGCTCGGCCTGGGAGAACAGGTCCATGGCGATCCAGTCCGGATCGGTCTGGCCGTCGCACACCACGAGAATCTCGGACGGACCGGCGATCATGTCGATACCGACCTGACCAAACACATGACGCTTGGCGGTGGCGACATAGATGTTGCCCGGGCCCACCACTTTATCGACCTTCGGCACGCTTTCGGTGCCGTAAGCCAGCGCGGCAACCGCTTGGGCGCCGCCGATGGTGAACACGCGGTCGACGCCGGCAATGCAGGCCGCAGCCAGTACCAGCTCGTTGATTTCACCGCGCGGGGTCGGCACCACCATGACCACTTCGGTCACGCCCGCCACTTTGGCCGGGATCGCGTTCATCAGCACCGAAGACGGATACGACGCTTTGCCGCCCGGCACATACAGACCGGCGCGATCCAGCGGCGTGACCTTCTGGCCCAACACCGTGCCGTCGGCTTCGGTGTAGCTCCAGGAATCCTGTTTCTGTTTTTCGTGGTAGCTGCGCACGCGGGCCGCGGCTTTTTCCAGTGCTTCACGCTGCGGCACGGTGATCCGGGTCAGGGCCAGTTCCAGGCGCTCACGCGGCAGGATCAGGTCGGCCATCGAGGCGACTTCGAGGCCATCGAACTTCTGGGTGAATTCCACCAGCGCCGCATCGCCACGCTCGCGCACGGCTTTGATGATGTCCAGCACCCGCTGATTGACCGAGTCGTCAGACACACTTTCCCAGCTCAGCAGATGATCCAGATGATGTGCGAAATCCGGGTCAGCAGCGTTGAGTCGGCGAATTGCAGTCGGTGCGGTCATAGCGAGAGCCTCATAGGAATGGCAAAAACTCAGGTGCCCGAAGCTACCATCGATCCGCTTGGGCACCTGAGAATTCTGGCTATGAGGCGGATAGACGGGCGCGACTTAACGTCGCGCAGGTGAATCAGCCGCGGTGTCGAGACTCCACTGCCTTGCGCAGGGTGTCGATCAACGCCTGGATACGGGCGTGCTGCATTTTCATCGAAGCTTTGTTGACGATCAGCCGGGAGCTGATGTCGGCAATGAAATCCTGAGGCTCCAGGCCATTGGCCCGCAGGGTGTTGCCGGTGTCGACCACGTCGATGATCTTGTCGGCCAGACCAATCAGCGGCGCCAGTTCCATCGAGCCGTACAGCTTGATGATGTCAACCTGACGACCCTGCTCGGCGTAGTAGCGCTTGGCAACGTTGACGAACTTGGTGGCAACCCGCAGACGGCCTTTGGGCTCGACATCGCCGACACGGCCGGCGGTCATCAGCTTGCACAGGGCAATGCGCAGGTCCAGAGGCTCGTACAGGCCCTGGCCGCCATATTCCATCAGCACATCTTTACCGGCGACGCCGAGGTCCGCGGCACCATGCTCGACATAGGTCGGCACGTCGGTGGCGCGCACGATCAGCAGACGTACGTCAGGCTGGGTCGTGGGAATGATCAGCTTGCGGCTCTTGTCCGGATTCTCGGTCGGCACGATGCCCGCTTCAGCCAGAAGCGGCAGGGTGTCGTCAAGGATGCGGCCCTTGGACAGTGCGATGGTCAACATGGGAAACGTCAGTCCTTATCAAGGTACTCATGCCCGGTCGCAAATGGCGCCGGACACACATCGAGCCGGAAACCGGCTCGACTTCAACAATTCAACGGGCATGTCCTTATGCCCATGCAGCAACTACTAGCCCGGTACGCGGCGGATCTTGGCGCCGAGCATCTGCAGTTTCTCTTCGATGCACTCGTAACCACGGTCGATGTGGTAGATGCGGTCGATCAGCGTGTCGCCTTCGGCGATCAACGCCGAGATCACCAGGCTGGCCGAAGCACGCAGGTCGGTGGCCATAACAGGCGCGCCTTTGAGCGTCTCGGTGCCGGTAACGATGGCAGTGTTGCCTTCGACCTGGATCTTGGCGCCCATGCGGTGCAGTTCGTAAACGTGCATGAAGCGGTTTTCGAAGATCGTCTCGATCACAGCGCCCGTGCCTTCGGCAATGGCGTTGAGGGAGATGAACTGCGCTTGCATGTCGGTAGGGAACGCCGGGTATGGGGCAGTCCGCACGTTGACGGCTTTTGGCCGCTTGCCGTGCATGTTCAGCTCGATCCAGTCTTCGCCGCAGGTGATTTCGGCACCCGACTCGCGGAGTTTTTCCAGAACGGCTTCGAGGATGGTCGGATCAGTGTCCTTGACCTTCACACGACCGCCGGTCACGGCAGCCGCCACCAGGTAGGTGCCGGTTTCGATGCGGTCAGGCATCACTTTGTACGTGGTCGGGTGCAGACGCTCAACGCCATCAATGGTGATGGTGTCGGTGCCGGCGCCAGTGATCTTGGCACCCATGGCGATCAGGAAGTTCGCCAGGTCGATGACTTCAGGCTCACGAGCGGCGTTCTGCAACACGCTGCGGCCCTTGGCCAGAGCGGCCGCCATCATGATGTTTTCGGTGCCGGTCACGCTGACGGTGTCGAAGAAGAAGTGCGCGCCACGCAGGCCACCTTCAGGCGCCTTGGCCTTGATGTAGCCGCCTTCGACGTCGATGACCGCACCCATGGCTTCAAGGCCACGGATGTGCAGGTCAACCGGACGCGAACCGATGGCGCAACCGCCAGGCAGTGCGACTTCGGCTTCACCGAAACGGGCAACCATCGGGCCCAGCACCAGGATCGACGCACGCATGGTTTTAACCAGTTCGTACGGTGCGATCAGGGTCTTGATGGTGCGCGGGTCGATTTCGACGCTGAGCTTCTCGTCGATCACCGGCTCGATGCCCATGCGACCGAACAGCTCGATCATCGTGGTGATGTCGTGCAGGTGCGGCAGGTTGGCCACGGTTACCGGGCCATCACACAGCAGGGTGGCAGCCAGGATCGGCAGGGCAGAGTTCTTTGCCCCGGAGATGCGGATTTCGCCATCAAGACGAACGCCACCGGTAATAATCAATTTATCCATAAGAATCTCGACGCCCTTGGGCTCAGGTGCGCTCGGCCCAGGCCGCGCTGCTGAAAAATTTCATAGTGACCGCATGGATGCTGCCATCGGTGATCCATGGGTTCAAATGGGCATAGATCTGCTGCTGACGCTTCACCGGGCTCAACGCCGCCAGTTCATCGCTAATCACGTTCAGCTGGAAATTGCAGCCTTCGCCCTCAACTTCTACCAACGTTCCGGGCAGCTTTCCTTCAAGGAAGCTCTTCACTTCTACGGCCTGCATGCTCAACCTCAATCGGCGCCCTGTGCGCACGGGTCGGACATCATACAAAAAAGCCCCGCGCCTGCGAACCCCGCTAAGCAGGACTCTGACGGGGGGCTTCCTTATAGATGCGGTCAGGGGTGCGCCAACAGCTCGGTCAATTCGCTGACCTGAGCGATTTCACGCATGTCTTCGGGCATCCCACGGATGCTCAGCGCCTTGCCGGCCGCCTCTGCATCACGCATGAAGCACAGCAGCAGCGACAATCCGACGCTGCTGGACTTCAACACTGCCGAGCAGTCGACCACCAGTTCGGTAGCCGCGCTCGATTTAATCAACGCCTGCCCCTGCTTGCGCAAGCCAGGGGCCGTGAGGTAGTCCAGCATGCCGCTAAGCCGAAGTTCGCCGGACTCGCTCATGCGAATGGCCGACACACTCATTGGGCTGGCTTCTCAGTCGATGCCTTGGCTTTGGCGACTTCCCCGGCCCAACCGTTAATGGTCTTGTCCAGGTCGTTGCCATTGCGCTGCATCGCATCCGCGAACTGGTCACGGAACAGCTTGCCGATGTTGATACCGTTGATGATGACGTTGCGCAGTTTCCACTCGCCATTGATCTTTTCCAGTGTGTAAGACACCGGATAGATCGCGCCGTTACTGCCTTTGACGGTCATGCCGACGCTGGTGCGATCGCCCGATTCATCTTTGGCCGGGTCAACGGTGATGCCCTGATTGTTGTACTCGAGCAGCGCATTGCCATAAAACTGGAACAGACCCTTCTTGAAGTTTTCTTCGAAGGTTTTCATCTGTGCCGGCGTGGCTTTGCGTGAGTACTTGACCGTCATGATGCTCTTGGAGATGCCTTCGGCATCCACCACAGGTCCGACGATGGTGTTCAGCGCCGTATAGAAGTCCTGTGGATCCTGCTTGTACTTCTCTTTGTTGGCCGACAGATCGGCCAGCATCCGGTTGGTGGTGTCCTGTACCAGATCGTGCGCGGTAGGCGCCGCCACGGCGTTAGCCATCAACGGCAGCGCCGTGAGTACTACCAACAGGCCACGTCGCAAGGTAGAGATCATTCAAAAGCTCCTCATTTGGCGTCTTTGCTAACGGTATTGAGCAGGAATTTACCGATCAGGTCCTCAAGCACCAGCGACGACTGGGTGTCGTGGATGGTCCCACCATCCTTGAGCAAGGCTTCTTCGCCGCCCACGCTGATACCGATGTATTTCTCGCCCAACAGGCCAGCGGTCAGGATAGATGCAGTGGAGTCGGTCGGCAGGTTATCTACGCGCTTTTCCAGTTGCATGGTCACCCGACCGGTGAAGCTGTCGCGGTCCAGATCGATTGCGGTGACCTTGCCGATGGTGACACCGGCCATGGTCACTTTAGCTCTGACCGTCAAACCGGCGATATTGTCGAAGTACGCATAAAGTTTATACGTGTCGGTGCTCGGGCTCGGGGACAGACCACTCACCCGCAACGCCAGCAGCAATAAAGCCAGGATGCCAGCCAACAAGAAAAGGCCGACACCGATTTCCAGGGTGCGGTTTTGCATCAGAAATCTCCAAACATCAAGGCGGTCAAAATAAAGTCCAGGCCGAGTACAGCCAAAGAGGCATACACCACGGTCTTGGTAGTGGCACGACTGATCCCCTCGGAAGTGGGCTCACAGTCATAGCCTTGGAATACGGCGATCCAGGTCACGACGAACGCGAAGACGATGCTTTTGATGATGCCATTGAGCACGTCATCAGTGAACGTCACGCTGTTTTGCATGTTCGACCAGTACGAACCTTCATACACACCGAGCCAGTCGACGGCCACCCACGAACCGCCCCAGATACCCACCACGCTGAAAATCATTGCCAGCACCGGCAGGGAAATGAAGCCGGCCCACAAGCGCGGGGCGACGATGTATTTGAGCGGGTCGACACCAATCATTTCCAGACTGGAGAGCTGTTCGGTGGATTTCATGTTGCCGATTTCCGCCGTCAGCGCCGAACCGGCACGCCCGGCAAACAGCAACGCCGTCACCACAGGTCCCAATTCACGCAATAGCGTCAGCGCAACCATCTGCCCGACCGCCTGCTCCGAGCCGTAGCTGGACAGGATGTTGAAGCCTTGCAGCGCCAGCACCATCCCGATGAACACGCCGGAGACGACAATGATCACCAGGGACATCACGCCGACAGAATGGAGCTGCTTGATCAGCAGGCCAAAGCCGCCGCCGATGCCACCGCGACCGAGCAAGGCATGGAACAGGAAAATCGTCGAGCGGCCGAACACCGCCAGCGCGTCGATGGCGGCATGGCCAAACCGGCGCACGCGCTCTATTAATGAAATCTTGCGCATCAACGCTTCCCCAGAAGATCTGCGCGGTAATCCGTCGCTGGAAAGTGGTATGCGACCGGACCGTCGGGTTCGCCGGTCATGAATTGACGGATCCGTGGCTCCTGCGAGTTCATCAGTTCCGCGGGAGTCCCCTGCCCCAACACCTGGCCTTCGCCGACGACATAGATGTAGTCGGCGATGCTCGCGGTTTCGGCCAGATCGTGGGACACCACGATACTGGTGATACCGAGCGCGTCGTTGAGCAGGCGGATCAGGCGCACCAGTACGCCCATGGCAATGGGGTCCTGGCCGACAAAGGGCTCGTCGTACATGAGGATCTGCGGATCGAGGGCAATCGCCCGGGCCAGCGCAACACGACGCTTCATGCCACCGGACAACTCGTCAGGCATCAGGTCGATGGCGCCACGCAAGCCCACGGCCTGCAATTTAAGCAGGACGATGTCGCGGATCATTTCTTCCGGCAGCTCGGTATGAACGCGCAGCGGAAACGCGACGTTCTCGAACACATCGAGGTCGGTAAACAGGGCGCCGCTCTGGAACAGCACCCCCATGTGTTTGCGCGCATCGAACAGATCACTGCGCGACAACTTGGGCAGGTTCTGGCCGTTGACCCAGACTTCGCCCTTGGTGGGACGCAATTGTGCGCCCATCAATCGCAACAGCGTGGTTTTGCCACACCCGGAAGGCCCCATGATGCCGGTGACCTTGCCGCGCGGGATACGGATATCGACGTTATTGAAAATGCTGCGCGTACCGCGCTTGAAGGTCAGTCCCTTCAGCTCGACCGCGTAGGCGTTATCGGCACTCATCTAAACTCCTTGCGATGCAGCCTCTCACTCGGACGCCTGGCTCTCTGACGAAAGCACATACCTCCCCGGGCAGGCCGAACTGGCGGCGAACTATATCACTGCAAAGGCCTGCCCCCCAAGGCCCAAGCCCGACCATGTTCAGTAACATGACAGGCAAAAAGCCTTGTTTAGAGGGGATTCGGTTACAGGGAATGACAAAGCGTGACGAACTAGCGTGAGGGTTTTGATCATTACCGCTATAATCGCCGCCTTTTCATCAGGCTATACGATTTCTGACATGAGCCAATCCAGCGACCTGATTCAATCAGCACAACGCACCATCCGCCTCGAACTGGAAGCCGTAGAAGGCTTGCTGCCCCACATCGACGCTGATTTCGTACGCGCTTGCGAGATGATTCTGGCCAGCAAAGGCCGCGTGGTGGTGGTCGGCATGGGTAAGTCCGGGCACATCGGCAACAAGATCGCCGCCACCCTGGCCAGCACCGGCACCACGGCTTTTTTCGTGCACCCGGCCGAAGCCAGCCACGGCGACATGGGCATGATCACGCGAGACGACATCATCCTGGCCCTGTCGAACTCCGGTTCCACCAACGAAATCGTCACCCTGTTGCCCCTGATCAAGCGTCTGGGCATACAGTTGATCAGCGTGACCGGCAACCCGGAATCACCGCTGGCCAAGGCTGCCGAGGTCAATCTCAACGTTCACGTCGAACACGAGGCCTGCCCGCTGAACCTGGCACCCACCTCCTCTACCACTGCCGCGTTGGTCATGGGCGACGCCCTGGCCGTTGCGTTGCTGGAAGCGCGCGGCTTTACCGCTGAAGACTTCGCCTTTTCCCACCCCGGTGGTGCGCTGGGCCGGCGTCTGCTGCTGAAAGTGGAAAACGTCATGCACGCCGGGCAAGAGCTGCCACAGGTTCAACGCGGCACCTTGCTCAAGGACGCGTTGATGGAAATGACCCGCAAGGGTCTGGGCATGACCGTCATTCTGGAAGCCGACGGCAAGCTGGCAGGGATCTTCACTGACGGTGATCTGCGCCGCACACTGGATCGCAGCATCGACATCCACAGCGCCACCATTGACCAGGTCATGACCGCACACGGCAAGACCGCCCGCGCCGAAATGCTCGCCGCCGAGGCCCTGAAAATCATGGAAGACCACAAAATCAACGCGCTGGTCGTGGTCGACAGCGAAGACCGTCCGGTCGGCGCCTTGAACATGCACGACTTGCTGCGCGCAGGAGTAATGTAATGAGTTCGGACCTGCTGCAACGCGGCAAACAGATCAAACTTGCCGTGTTCGACGTCGACGGCGTGCTGACTGACGGACGCCTGTACTTCCTCGAAGACGGCAGTGAGTTCAAGACGTTCAACACCCTCGACGGTCAAGGCATCAAGATGTTGATGGCGGCGGGCGTACAGACGGCTATCATCAGCGGCCGCAAGACCCCGGTGGTCGAACGACGAGCAAAAAACCTCGGCATCCCGCACCTTTATCAAGGTCGCGAGGACAAACTGGTGGTACTGGACGAACTTCTGGCCCAACTCAACCTAAGCTATGAACAAGTGGCCTATCTCGGTGACGACCTGCCGGACCTGCCGGTGATTCGCCGCGTCGGCCTCGGCATGGCGGTAGCCAACGCTGCCAGCTTCGTGCGTGAAAACGCCCATGGCATTACCGTCGCCCGTGGTGGCGAGGGTGCCGCTCGCGAATTCTGCGAATTGATCCTGCGCGCCCAGGGCCGCCTCGATGCGGCCAACGCCGCGTACCTGTGAGCCCATTATGCTGAGCAAAAAGTTTCGTAACATCCTGTTGTTCAGTTGCATCGCGGCGCTGTTCGCTGCGGTCGGCTACTGGAACATCAGCCCGGAACGCTTTCTCGACAAGACAGTTGCCCCTGTCGACGAAAGCGCGATCGACTATTACGCACTCAACGCCCACAGCGTGCAGTACCTGCCGGACGGCAAATTGCAGTACGAAATGACGTCCGACAAGGTCGAACACCTGAAAGTGTCCGAGGTCACGCTGCTGACCAACCCCGACCTGAACATGTTCCGCGGCACCCAGTTTCCCTGGCACGTCCAGAGCGAACATGGGGAAGTCAATCCAGACGGCACCCAGGTCGAGCTGATCGACTCGGTACGCATTACCCGTTTCGACGAAAAGAACCGCAGGACCCTGATTACCACCACCCGTATGACTGTGTTCCCGCAGCAGCAATATGCGCAGACCGACCAACCCGTTAGAATCGACGGCGCTGGCGGTGTATCGACAGGCAACGGAATGAAAGCGTACTTGAAAGAAAGCAGGATACACCTGCTATCTAACGTAAGAGGACAGTATGAGGCTCGTTAAAACCCTCCCTATTTTGCTCAGTCTGGGCGCAGCACTGGGAAGCGTGAGCGCCTGGGCTCTGCCGAACGATCAAGAGCAGCCAATCCGCATTCAGGCCGACGATGCCCAACTGGACGACAAGAATGGCGTGGCCACCTATAAAGGTGACGTGATCATCACCCAGGGCTCGATGATCGTTAAGGGCAACACCGTGACCATCACTCGTACGCCGGCTGGCGACATCGACGTGGTGACTTCGGTGGGCAACCTCGCCTACTTCGAGCAACTGCAGACCGCTGGCGACACCAAGCCTGTCCAGGGTTGGGGTGTGACTATCCAGTACCACGCCGCGCAAAACCGCGTCGTGCTGATCGACAAGGCAAAAGTTGTCGACAAGGACAACAACACCACCCAGGGCGAGAAAATCGTCTACGACACAGTCAAGAAGCTTGCGAGCGCTGGCCGTGCGACAGGCAACAAGGTCACCGAGGCGCGTCCACGCATCGACATGGTGATCCAGCCGAAGAAGAAAACCGACGAGCAGAAGGCCCAGTAATGGCAACTCTGAAAGCTCAGCATCTGGCCAAGAGCTACAAGAGCCGCCAGGTCGTGCGCGACGTCAGCCTGTCGATCGACAGCGGTCAAATCGTCGGCCTGCTGGGTCCCAACGGCGCCGGCAAGACCACCTGCTTCTACATGATTGTCGGCCTGGTGCAGGCCGATCAGGGCCGTGTGCTGATCGATGATCTGGACGTCAGCCACCAGCCGATGCACGGTCGTGCAAAGGCCGGTATCGGCTATCTGCCGCAAGAAGCGTCGATTTTCCGCAAACTCTCGGTGGCCGACAACATCATGGCGATCCTCGAGACCCGCAAGGAACTCGACAAGGCCGGGCGTCGCAAAGAGCTGGAAAGCCTGCTGCAGGAATTCCACATCAGCCACATCCGCGACAACCTCGGCATGAGCCTGTCGGGTGGTGAACGCCGCCGCGTGGAAATCGCTCGCGCACTGGCCACCAATCCGAAATTCATCCTGCTCGACGAACCTTTCGCCGGCGTGGACCCGATTTCGGTCGGCGACATCAAGCAGATCATCTACCACCTCAAGGCCAAAGGCATTGGCGTGCTGATCACTGACCACAACGTCCGTGAAACCCTGGATATCTGCGAAACGGCCTACATCGTCAACGATGGCCAGCTGATTGCCGAAGGCGACTCCGCCACTATCCTGGCCAACGACCTGGTTAAAGAAGTTTACCTGGGCCATGAGTTCCGCCTGTAAGCGTTGAGGTGTCTGGCTAGTCGACTGAGCGCTTACGACGATAAAAATCAACAGGTTTTTATTGTTACAGCGCTCTAGGCAAACACTTCAGTTTCAGGCATATAATTTGCTTATGTTTGGCGCTCCGGCGCCCTGTAGTGGATGGCGCATGTGCGCCGGCGAATAAGGTGTTAAGCCCCTGCCATGAAACCATCGCTAGTCTTGAGAATGGGCCAGCAGCTGACGATGACACCGCAGCTGCAACAGGCCATCCGCCTGCTCCAATTGTCGACCCTGGACCTGCAACAGGAAATCCAGGAGGCCCTGGAGTCCAATCCGATGCTCGAACGCCAGGAAGAAGGCGACGACTTCGACAACGCCGACCCCTTGGCCGACAAAGCCGAACAGCAACCCAATGCCGATGTTTCGGAACCCTCCTACCAGGAAACCGCCCCGACGGTGGACAACCTCGAGGAAGGTGACTGGAACGAGCGCATTCCCAACGAACTGCCCGTCGACACGGCCTGGGAAGACGTCTACCAGACCAGCGCCAGCAGCCTGCCGAGCAACGATGACGACGAATGGGACTTCACCACTCGCACTTCGGCTGGCGAGAGCCTGCAAAGCCACCTGCTCTGGCAACTGAACCTGGCACCGATGTCCGACACCGATCGCCTGATCGCCGTGACCCTGATCGACTGCATCAACAATCAGGGCTACCTGGATGAAACCCTGGAGGAGATCCTCGAAGCCTTCGATCCGGAACTGGACATCGAACTGGACGAAATCGAAGCCGTCCTGCACCGCATCCAGCAATTCGAACCGGCCGGCATCGGCGCTCGCAACCTGGGCGAATGCCTGCTGCTGCAATTGCGCCAATTGCCCGCCAAGACGCCTTGGCTGGCCGAAGCCAAGCGCCTGGTCTGCGACTACATCGATTTGCTCGGCAGTCGCGACTACAGCCAGCTGATGCGCCGCATGAAGCTCAAGGAAGATGAACTGCGCCAGGTCATCGAACTGGTCCAGAGTCTCAACCCGCGCCCCGGCTCGCAGATCGAATCCAGCGAAGCCGAGTACGTCGTTCCAGACGTGATCGTGCGCAAGGACAACGAACGCTGGCTGGTGGAACTGAACCAGGAGTCGGTTCCAAGGCTGCGGGTCAACGCCCAGTACGCCGGGTTTGTCCGTCGCGCCGACACCAGCGCCGACAACACCTTCATGCGCAATCAGCTGCAAGAGGCCCGCTGGTTCATCAAGAGCCTGCAAAGCCGCAACGAAACCCTGATGAAAGTTGCCACCCAGATCGTCGAGCATCAGCGCGGCTTCCTCGAATACGGCGACGAAGCCATGAAGCCGCTGGTCCTGCATGACATCGCCGAAGCGGTAGGCATGCACGAATCGACGATTTCACGGGTGACCACGCAAAAATTCATGCATACCCCTCGGGGTATTTATGAGTTGAAATACTTTTTCTCCAGTCACGTCAGCACCTCCGAAGGCGGCGAATGCTCGTCCACGGCGATCCGCGCGATCATCAAAAAACTGGTTGCCGCGGAAAATCAGAAAAAGCCGTTGAGTGACAGCAAGATCGCTGGTTTACTGGAGGCACAAGGCATTCAGGTGGCTCGCCGCACCGTCGCCAAGTACCGCGAATCCTTAGGGATCGCGCCTTCGAGCGAACGCAAGCGGTTGATGTAGAGCCACGCCACAGCGTTCCAGTGGTAGATCATCTGATCTACCGCTTTATGCACTGGCAACGAAGGAGAAGCTGTATGCAAGTCAACATCAGTGGACACCAACTGGAAGTGACCGAACCCCTGCGCACCTACATCGGCGAAAAACTCGAACGATTAGAGCGGCATTTCGACAAGATCACCAACGTGCAGGTCACGATGACGGTCGAGAAGCTGAAGCAGAAAATCGAAGCCACCCTGCATATTCCCGGCAGTGAAGTGGTCGCCAACGCGGAGCATACCGATATGTACGCGGCGATCGACTCACTGACCGACAAGCTGGATAAACAACTCAAAAAGCATAAGGAAAAGACCCAGAGCCTCCTCCAGGGTGCAACCGGTCGTTAACACTCCCAACCCATGATCCGACTTGAAAACATCCTGACCCCCGGCCGTTCCCTCGTGAACGTGCCGGGCGGCAGTAAAAAGAAAGCCCTCGAACAAATTGCCAACCTGATCGCCCGGGAAGTGCCGGATCTGGAGATGCAAGATGTCTTCGAGGCTTTGATTGCCCGTGAAAAACTCGGCTCGACCGGTTTTGGCAACGGCATCGCCATCCCCCACTGCCGCCTGAAGGATTGCAAGTCGCCCATCAGCGCCTTGATGCACCTCGACGCCCCTATCGATTTCGACGCCATCGACGGCGCTCCGGTTGACCTGTTGTTCGTACTGCTGGTCCCGCAAGCGGCTACCGATGCGCACCTTGAACTGCTCCGCCAGATCGCCAGCATGCTCGATCGCAAGGAGGTGCGGGAAAAACTGCGTAGTGCTCAGAGCAACGAAGCCTTGTATAAGGTTGTTCTGGAAGAGCAAAACGGTCACTAATCATGCGCTTGATCATCGTCAGTGGCCGTTCCGGCTCAGGTAAAAGTACCGTACTCGATGTTCTCGAGGACAACGGCTACTACTGCATCGACAACCTGCCCGCCGGCTTGCTGCCGGAACTGGCCGAACGCGCACTGATTCATACCGAATTGGCACAGCCGTTGGTCGCCGTGTCCATCGATGCGCGTAACCTGCCGAGCCACCTGTCACGCTTTCCCGAACTGCTCGAAGAAGTCCGTAGTCGGCACATCAAGTGCGATGTGCTGTACCTGGACGCCGACGAAGAAACCTTGCTCAAGCGCTTTTCCGAAACCCGTCGGCGTCACCCGCTGAGCACCCCCAACCGTTCGTTGGCCGAGGCGATCGAGGACGAAAGCAATCTGCTGGGTCCGATCGTCGATCTGGCCGACCTCAAGATCAACACCACGAATCTGAACCTGTACCAGCTGCGCGACACCATCAAGCTGCGCCTGCTGAACCAGCCGGAAGCCGGTACTGCCTTTCTGGTCGAGTCGTTCGGATTCAAGCGCGGCATGCCGGTGGACGCGGACCTGGTGTTCGACGTGCGTTGCCTGCCCAACCCTTACTGGAAGCCGGAGCTGCGTGCGCAGTCGGGGCTCGATCAACCGGTGGCCGAGTACCTCGCCGCTCAACCAGACGTCGAAGAAATGTTCCAGGACATATCGTCGTATCTGCTCAAGTGGCTGCCGCGCTTTGCCGCCAGCAACCGTGCTTATGTCACCATTGCCATTGGCTGCACCGGCGGGCATCACCGCTCCGTCTACCTGACCGAACGTCTGGGCCAGGTTCTGCAACAATCCCTGAAGAACGTCCAGGTCCGCCACCGCGACCTCAGCTAAAGGATTCACACCGCGATGCCTGCTCTGGAAATCGAAATCATCAACAAGCTGGGCCTGCATGCCCGTGCTTCTGCAAAATTCGTCGGGGTCGCCGGCGAGTTCAAGGATTGCACGATCAGAGTAGGACGCACTCCGGAATCCACGGTCGACGGCAAAAGCATCATGGCAATGATGATGCTCGCTGCGGGCAAGGGCACCAAAATCTATATCAGCACCGAAGGCGAAGACGCGCAAAGGGCACTGGATGCGTTGAAGGCCTTGATCGACCGTTATTTCGACGAAGGCGAGTAAACGCCAGTCCAGACCAAAGCCGCTCAGTAACCCGATAAAAAAGGCGCACCACCCAATCAGGTGGCGCGCCTTTTTTGTGACAAGCGAGTTTAGCTGCCCGCCACCGTCATGCGCTCGATCAAAACAGAACCCGTACGAATGTTGCTGCGCAGCTCCAGGTCATTACCCACCGCCACGATCTGCTTGAACATGTCGCGCATATTGCCGGCAATGGTCACTTCCTGGACCGCGAACTGGATTTCGCCGTTCTCGACCCAGAAACCCGCCGCACCACGGGAGTAATCCCCGGTGACCATGTTCAGGCCCTGCCCCATCAGTTCGGTGACCAGCAGGCCACGGCCCATGCGGCGCAGCAAAGCGGCCTGATCTTCATCGCCGTGGGTGACGAACAGGTTGTGCACGCCGCCGGCGTTGGCAGTGCTTGGCATCCCGAGTTTGCGCCCGGAATAGGTGCCAAGGATGTACGACACCAGCTCACCCTTTTCGACGAACGGTTTGGCGTAGGTCGCCAGACCATCGCCATCAAACGCGGAACTGCCCAGGGCGCGCATCAAGTGCGGACGTTCGTCGATGGTCAACCATTCCGGGAACAGCTTCTGACCCAGCGTACCTTCGAGGAACGACGATTTGCGGTACAGGCTGCCGCCGGAAATCGCCGACAGGAAGCTGCCGAACAAACCACCCGCCAGCTCGGCGGAAAACAGCACCGGCACCTCGCAAGTCGGTACCGGACGCGCGCCCAGACGGCTCGCCGCCCGTTGCGCGGCACGTTGGCCAATGCTCACCGGGTCGGCCAGCAAATTGCCCTGACGGTTCACGTCGTACCAGTAATCACGCTGCATCTGGCCATCAGCCTCGGCGATCATCACGCAGCTCAGGCTGTGGCGGGTCGACGCGTAGCCACCGATAAACCCGTGGCTGTTGCCGTACACGCGGCAACCCTGATGAGTGCTGAGGGTGGTGCCGTCGGCATTTTTGATCCGGCTGTCGGTGGCAAACGCAGCGGCTTCGCAGGCCAGCGCTTGTTCGATGGCTTGTTCCGGGGTGATGTCCCATTGGTGGAACAGGTCGAAATCCTGCAGGTCGCGAGCCATCAGCGCGGCATCAGCCAGGCCCGAGGCTTCGTCTTCGGAGGTGTGCTTGGCGATGGCGAGCGCCGCCGCGACGGTTTCGCGAATGGCCTCAGGACCACTGGCCGAGGTACTGGCCGAGCCTTTGCGCTGACCGACGTACAAGGTGATGCCAAAGCCCTGATCGCGGTTGAATTCGACGGTTTCGACCTCACGCTGACGCACCGAGGTGGACAGGCCCTGCTCCAGGGACACGGCAACTTCGCAGGCGCTGGCGCCCTGACGCTTGGCTTCAGCGATGATCTGCTCGACTTGTTCTTGCAGTGCCGGCAACGCTTGTGGGCCGACGCTTTCAACTGCACTCATGCTGTTCTCCACTCAAATTCTGCTTTCGGTAAGGCCTTCGAGCGACCGGGCCGGACAAGTGGCCCCCGACTGGTTATCATGGCGGCGTTTCTTTGCGGACGGCCACCATGGTTGATTCTTACGACGACTCCCTCGATACGGGAGAAAAAAGCAAATCCCAGGTTAAACGCGAGCTTCATGCTCTGGTTGACCTTGGCGAGCGCCTTACAACACTCAAGCCTGACTTGCTGGCAAAACTGCCGTTGACCGACGCTATGCGTCGGGCCCTGGCCGATGCGCCCAAGCACACCGCGAATATCGCGCGTAAACGGCACCTTATGTTCATCGGCAAACTGATGCGCGATCAGGACACTGCCGCCATTCTGACCTTGCTCGATCAACTCGATGCCTCCACCCGGCAGTACAACGAACGTTTCCATGGCCTGGAACGCTGGCGCGATCGCTTGATCGCGGGCGACGATGCAGTCCTGGAGAAGTTCGTGCTCGACTACCCGGAGGCTGATCGTCAGCAATTGCGCTCCCTGATCCGTCAGGCCCAGCACGAACTGGCGACCAACAAGCCACCGGCATCGAGCCGTAAAATCTTCAAGTACATCCGAGAGCTGGACGAGACTCAACGCGGTCTGCGCTAAGTCCCGAATCGGGTGAACCGCATGCGGTTCACCCGAAGCTCCATCCCTGCTTACGATCCTGTGCCACCCACAGTGATCGCATCGATTTTCAGCGTTGGCTGGCCGACACCCACCGGCACCGACTGCCCATCCTTGCCACACGTCCCCACGCCGCTGTCCAGCGCCAGATCGTTACCGACCATCGACACCTTGCTCATGGCTTCCGGACCGTTGCCGATCAACGTCGCGCCTTTGACCGGGGCGGTAATCTTGCCGTCTTCGATCAGGTACGCCTCGCTGGTGGAGAACACGAACTTGCCGCTGGTAATGTCCACCTGGCCACCGCCGAGGTTGGCGCAGTAGATGCCGCGTTTGACCGAAGCGATGATTTCCGCCGGATCGCTTTCGCCCGCCAGCATGTAGGTGTTGGTCATGCGCGGCATCGGCAGGTGCGCGTAGGATTCGCGACGACCGTTACCGGTACGGGCCACGCCCATCAGACGCGCATTGAGCTTGTCCTGCATATAGCCTTTGAGTACGCCGTTTTCGATCAGTGTGGTGCACTGGGTCGGGGTACCTTCGTCGTCGACGCTCAGAGAGCCACGACGGCCTGCCAGCGTGCCGTCATCGACGATGGTGCACAGCTTGGAGGCAACCATCTCGCCCATGCGCCCGCTGTACGCCGAACTGCCCTTGCGGTTGAAGTCGCCTTCCAGACCGTGGCCGACCGCTTCGTGCAGCAGCACGCCGGACCAGCCGGAACCCAATACCACCGGCAACGTACCGGCCGGCGCCGGAATGGCTTCCAGGTTGACCAGTGCCTGACGCAACGCTTCACGGGCGTAGCCCATGGCGCGGTCGTCACTGAGGAAATAACGGTAATCGGTACGTCCGCCACCGCCATGCCCACCGCGCTCGCGGCGACCGTTTTGTTCAACGATCACGCTCACATTGAAACGCACCAGCGGCCGTACATCGGCGGCCAGGCTGCCATCGGTGGAGGCCACGAGGATGCGCTCCCAGACGCCGGCCATGCTCACGGTCACTTGCTGGATGCGTGGATCGAGGGCGCGTGTGGCTGCATCGATGCGCTTGAGCAGTTCGACTTTCTCGGCGCGGGAGATCACTTCCAGCGGGTTGTCCGGTCCGTATAACTGGGCAACGTCCTGGGTGGTGAACGCCTGCACCGTGCCATTTTGCCCGGCGCGGGAGATCGAACGCGCGGCACGGGCCGCGGCACCGAGGGCTTCCAGGGTGATGGCATTGCTGTACGCAAAACCGGTTTTTTCACCCGATTGCGCACGCACGCCGACGCCTTGGTCGAGGTTGAAGCTGCCTTCCTTGACGATCCCGTCTTCCAGCGCCCAGGACTCGGAAATCTGCCCCTGGAAATACAGGTCGGCGGCATCGATGCCCGGGCCGGCCAGATCACCGAGTACGCCTTGCAGGCTCTCGATCGTTACGCCACCGGGCGCCAGGAGGTGTTCACTGACTGAGGACAACAACTCGCTCATATGCTTTACGCCTTAAATTCATCGTTCTGAGGCAGGTCGCTGGGCGCCCTGCGAGAAAAAACGCCGGTGACTGGACACCGGCATCCGCGCCCTGATGGACGCCTGTTCGCTGCTATCGCGTTCGGCCAGCAGCACGGCCTCGCCTTGATCCTGTTGTGCCAGCACCCGGCCCCAGGGGTCGACGATTGCGGCATGTCCCCAGGTTTCTCGCGGCCCCGGATGCGTTCCACCCTGAGCGGCCGCCAGCACATAACATTGAGTCTCGATGGCCCGGGCACGAATCAGCACATCCCAATGCGCCGCGCCGGTCACCGCCGTAAACGCCGACGGCGCGGTAATCAACTCCGCCCCGGCAGCCCGTAATTCGCTGTACAGCTCCGGGAAGCGCAGGTCGTAACACACCGTCAGGCCGACTCGCCCGACCGGCGTATCCGCAACCACCACGCCACCGCCATAAGCATAGTCATCGGACTCACGATAACGCCCGCGATTGTCCGCCACGTCCACGTCAAACAAGTGCAGCTTGTCGTAGCGCGCTACTGTTTCGCCATGATCGTTCACCAACAACGAGCAGGCATGCACCTTCGCCGTCGGTTGATCCACCGGCGGCAACGGCAATGTGCCTGCCACTATCCATAACTTGAGGTCGAGGGCGGTCTGTTTCAACCATGGCAGGATAGGGCCTTCACCCAATGCCTCGGCGCGGCCGATGTCGGCAATGTCGCGCCGGCCCATGGCGGCGAAGTTTTCCGGCAGCACGGCGAGTTGCGCACCACCGGCCGCTGCCTGTTCAAGCAGCCGGCGAGCCTGAGCCAGATTGGCCAGCACATCGCTTTGGCTGACCATTTGAATCACCGCTACCGACATGGCCTTTCCTTACTCGAGAAGTGTCCGCCAACCTGTAGCAGCTGGCGAAGCCTGCGTCCGGCTGCTACAGGATCGGCGTCGCTAATTGGAATATGTTCGGCCATGCTACTCCATCAGGCTGGGACATGGCTTTTGAAAAAGAGCGTCAAAAAGGTTTGTCGTAGGTAATCTGCGGCTCTTTCCACGGGCCCTTGACGGTGTATTTCACGCTGGCAAATCGGGAGACGCGGTCACCGATCAGTTTGTCGATCAGGAACAGCGCACCGCCAACAGCCGGCGCGCCGACAATCAGCGCCGCAATCGGCAAGTTGTTGGTCACCGGCAAGGACACCAGCAACTTGGCGTCGATCTGATCACCCACCAGGTTCAAGGTGCCATCAAGTTCTACGTTGCTGGACGGACCGGTCATCCGGATCGGCTCGCGGGTGACGTAGACGCCATTGGTCCCGACCAGCAATCCCTTGACCCGGTCATAGCTCAGGCCTTTGCCGAACAGGTCGGAAAAGTCCAGGCGCAGCCGGCGGCCGATGGAGTTGAAGTTCAGCAGGCCGAAGACTTTCAGGGCCTGGGCACTGCCCTCGACCTCAACAAACTGGCCTTTGGTCAGCGATGCATCCAGGGTGCCGGAGAAACGCTTGCTGGCCAGCCAGGCCGGTGAACCCGGCCAGCGACCGTCAACATCCATATGAAACTCTTCGCTGGTGACACTCGGCGCAAACCCCCAGCCCTTGAGGACATCGGCGAGATTTTTGCCGCTGATCCGCCCCTTGTACCAACTGCTGGAGCTACCGGGCACACCTTCCCAGCCGCCACTGCCTTGCAACAGAATCCCTTTGAGGCCCATGTCGAGGTTGTTGAGTGCAATACCTTTGGCAGTCGGACGGATTTTCAGCGACCAGCCACCCACCAGATCCTGCCCTAGGAAAAGCTGGTTGATGGTGATGTCCAGTGCCGGAATCTTTGTCGGGTCGACCGTAGCCAGTGGATCGGGCGAGTTTTCGTCGGCCACCACCTTCGGATCCGGCGCGGGCAGCCGCACGTATTGCAGATTGACCGCGATCGGTGCGCCTTTCGCATCGGGAACACCGACGGTGCCCTTGACCTGCTGGCTGTCGAGTTGCAACGCCCAACTGGCAGGCTTTCGGTTCACTTGCACGGACGCCTGATCGAGGGTCGTGCCCAGAGCGCTGAGCTTGCCAATCTTTAAGTCTGCACTGCTGAAGAACTGCTTGGCACTGCCCCCCGGATCCTGACCGGCGTACTTGCCCACCAGATCCTGCCAGGGACCGACATCCAGCTCCGACAGCACACCGCGCACCCGCAGGCCTTTGGCGCCGGGTAATACGGCATCGCCACCACCGAGGAACAGCTCACCACGACCGTCGGCAAAACTGCCGCTAGGGGCTGCAAACGTGAAGTTTGCCAGCTGACCATAGTTGACCCAGTAGCGCCGCTCCGGCCCTTGCAGGGTCATGCGAAACGTCGTGTCACGGCTGTCATCGGCCGTCATGCCGAACGGGGCCGGCAGATCGACCTTCACGCCTTTCAGGCTGGAATTGACCATCAACTGACTGTCAGCACCGTCCAGGTTCAGCTGCAACTGATACGGGATGACCCCGGAAACCGGCAACGGCTGAGTCACGCTCAACCAGTCCGTGAGTTTCTTGACCTCGACCTGACCGGAAGCCGTGACGCGTGTCTTGATGTTGCCCGCGCTGCCATCGGCGAAAATCCGTGCGGTGACAGGCCTGTCAAAAGCCCGCGCGCTAATGTTCTGTCCGCTCAAACCCTTGGTGCTGTCAAAGCGGAAATCACCCTTGAGTTGGGTCAATTCCAGCGAGGGATCGGCCAGCTTCAGGCGCGCCTTGGCGGTCTTGAAATCGACGAGAATCTTCGGTTGCTCGTCTTTGGCCAGCGGGATATCCAGGTTCAACGTGCCTTGCAGATCGCCCTCACCCTCCCACTTGGCGAATGTGTCTGCGGTGCCGATCGGCGCTTCCTGGAGAATTTTCAGGCCATCGCCCAAGCCGCCGGCGAATCCGCCGTCGAGGTACAGATGGACGTTTTTGCCATCGGGGACATGGGGGATATTGACGTAGATATCGCGCACCTGAGTGTCGAGCAACTGGCCCTTGCTGGCCAGAACCCGCACCCCACTGTCTTCCACAAACACATCACCGGTGACCTTGCTCACATGCGGCCAGCCCGGCTGGAACGCCAGTTCGGCATCGTGCACCTTGAAGAACAGGCTGATGCTGCGGGCAGTGTCGGCCGCACCATGGTTCAGCGAGCCCTGATACTGGAAGAAACCTTCGTCTACCGCGCCCTTTAGAATGGCCGTACGCAACCATTCGTCAAGCGCAGGGCTGAGCATGGTCGGCAGGTATTTGGCGGTGTAGCGACCGTCCCCCTCGACCATGCCGACCCGCAGGTCCATGTAGTCTTCCAGGGTGTGATCAAAATGCAGGCGGATCAGGAAGTCACCGGCAATCTTGCCCTCTTCGCCAAGAACCTTGAGGTACGGCGCGATCAGGGTGAAGCCTTCTTTGTCGAGCTTCCAGGTCAGCGTCGCGTTGGCCTGAAGGTATTGCCATGGCTTGGCGAAAATCGGGTCCAGGTGCAGGACAAAGTCCTTGCTGTCCATGCGCAACTCACCCTTGCCGAGGTCACCGCTGATGCTGCCGCTGACATTCCGCGCGGCCGGTGCGCCGTGATAGGCATCAAAACCGACCCGGTCGAGGTTCGCGGCGAAGCTGAACTTGCTGTCGTCGGTGGCATTGGGGCGCACGTCGATCAGCACATTGCGCAGCCCACCGGTCACTTTGAGCTTTTCCACCGCCGTGGCGACACCTTCGGGCAGTGGCCCCAGGGCGTTCAGCAATGGCGTGAGCGGGGTGAGGTCGACGCGGTCGGCTTGCAGGTGCCAGAGCTCCTGGACCTTGTCGGTGGCTGAGGTTTGTGTGAGTTGCAGATGGGATTCCCAGCGCGTCTCGCCAAAATTCATGGCCAGGGAATCCAGCGTCACCACCACGCCTTCAGTGCTGCGTTGGAAATAGCCATTGAGCGCCAGATTGTTGATCTGGATGGGCTTGCGTTCGGCGTAGGCACCTTTGACTTGCGGTGCGTTCAAGCGAATGGCCGCGGATTGCAGTTCGCCCTTGCCCCAATTGATCCAGAGCTCGCCGCCGGCCTTGATCTCGGAAAAATTCCATTGCTGGGTGAGGCGTTCGGGCAGCCATTTCGACCAGTCGCTTTGCGGCAAGCTCACGTAAGCCTCGGCTTCACCGTCCTTCCACTGACTGGCCTGAATGCGGGTGCGCAGGCTCATGGCAACTGGCTGGCCATCGGGCAAGGTCATTCGCGCATCGAGGCGTTGGCGAGAAGCACCGGTTTTCAGATTGAAACCGACGTAGGTCAGGGTCAGTGGCGGCTGGTCCAGGGGCTGCAAGGTCACCTGACTGTCAATCACCGACAACTGCTGGACCATTTGCATGCGATTGAGCAACTGCTCTGGATCGAGTGGCTGATCTTTCTGCACCGGCAAACCTTCCAGCGCCCACTGACCGTCGTCGCCTTCCTTGAGGCTGATCTTCAAACCATTGAGTTCAAGGTGAGCGATGCGCACCTGGCGCGCCAACAGGCTTTCCCAAATGTCTGGCACTGCACGCACCTGATCCAGATGAAGGGCATTGGCGCCTTCGCCGACGGTCACGTCATGGGCCAGCAGAATCGGCGCAAAACCACTCCAGTTACCTTCCAGCTTGCCGATTTGCAGCGGCATGCCCAACGCTTCGGTGGCTTTGGTTTCGACGTCGGCACGGTATTCGGCCACCAGAGGCGTCAGCTCTCGGCCGAGGCTGACGTAAAACGCCATCAACACGAGTACCAACGCGCACAGGCCCAGACCCCAACGGGTCAATGCAACCAAAATGCGTGTCAGACGTTCCATGTCAGGTGGCTCCCATGGCAAAAATGCTGCAAAAAGCTGAGGCCAGCCGTTCTATTAAGGTTGAAACACCGCGATTCAGAGCAGCACCACGTCGTATTGTTCCTGGGAATACATGGTTTCCACCTGGAATCGGATCGTGCGTCCGATAAACCCTTCCAGCTCGGCCACGTTGCCTGACTCTTCGTCGAGCAAACGGTCGACGACTTTCTGGTTCGCCAATACACGATAGCCTTCCGCTTGATAGGCGCGCGCCTCGCGGAGGATTTCGCGGAAAATTTCATAGCAGACCGTTTCCGGCGTCTTCAACTTGCCGCGGCCCTGACAGCTGCTGCACGGTTCGCACAGCACTTGCTCAAGACTTTCGCGGGTGCGCTTGCGGGTCATCTGCACCAGGCCCAACTCGGTGATGCCGATGATGTTGGTCTTGGCGTGGTCGCGTTCCAGTTGCTTCTCGAGCGTGCGCAACACCTGGCGCTGGTGTTCTTCGTCTTCCATGTCGATGAAGTCGATGATGATGATCCCGCCCAGATTGCGCAGGCGCAGCTGACGGGCAATGGCGGTGGCGGCTTCGAGGTTGGTCTTGAAAATGGTTTCTTCAAGGTTGCGATGGCCGACGAACGCCCCGGTGTTGACGTCGATGGTGCTCATGGCTTCCGCCGGATCGACCACCAGGTAACCGCCGGACTTGAGCGGGACTTTGCGCTCCAGGGCTTTCTGGATTTCGTCTTCGACGCCATACAAATCGAAAATAGGCCGCTCACCCGGGTAATGCTCCAGGCGATCGGCGATTTCCGGCATCAGTTCGGCGACGAACTGTGTGGTTTTCTGGAAGGTTTCCCGGGAATCGATGCGGATCTTCTCGATCTTCGGGCTCACCAGGTCACGCAGGGTGCGCAACGCGAGACCGAGGTCTTCATAGATCACACTCGGCGCGGCAATGGTTTTGATTTGTTCGTTGATCTGATCCCAGAGACGGCGCAGGTAGCGGATGTCCATGAGGATCTCATCGGCGCCCGCCCCTTCGGCAGCAGTGCGCAATATAAAACCGCCGGCTTCCTTGATGCCTTCTTTGGCCACGCAATCGGTGACCACTTGCTTGAGGCGCTCGCGTTCGGCCTCGTCTTCGATCTTCAGCGAAATGCCGACGTGAGCGGTACGCGGCATGTACACCAGATAGCGCGACGGAATCGACAGCTGCGTCGTCAGGCGTGCGCCTTTGGAACCGATCGGGTCCTTGGTGACCTGGACCACCAGGCTCTGGCCTTCATGGACCAGGGCGCTGATGCTCTCGACCGCAGGGCCTTCACGCAGGGAGATTTCCGAGGCGTGAATGAATGCTGCGCGGTCCAGGCCGATGTCGACGAACGCCGCCTGCATGCCTGGTAAAACCCGTACGACCTTGCCTTTATAGATGTTGCCGACGATCCCGCGCTTTTGCGTACGCTCGACGTGGACCTCTTGCAGAACACCGTTTTCGACCACCGCCACGCGTGATTCCATCGGCGTGATGTTGATCAGAATCTCTTCACTCATGGCAGGGTCTCGTTCAGGCATGTTCACGATAATGGCTACATCTTGTCAGTACGACGCTCAGCGCGCGTTAAGTGTTTGCCAACAGGGTATGCCGAAATGGCCGAGCAGTTCTGCGGTTTCGCACAGCGGCAACCCGACGACCGCCGAATAACTGCCATTGAGCCCGGCAACAAATACCGCACCCAGGCCCTGAATGCCGTAACCACCCGCCTTGTCGCGTGGCTCGCAGCTGGCCCAATAGGCTGCCGCTTCGTCGCCACTGATGTTGCGAAACCGCACCAGGCTGCGCACCACCCGAGACTCACAGCGTTCGGCATCGAGTACGGCAATGGCCGTCAGCACTTCATGTTCACGACCGGCCAACAGCATAAGCATGGCGCACGCATCGGCTTCGTCCA
The DNA here is from genome assembly GCF_046535095.1 of Pseudomonas sp. SIMBA_041. Lineage (NCBI taxonomy): Bacteria > Pseudomonadati > Pseudomonadota > Gammaproteobacteria > Pseudomonadales > Pseudomonadaceae > Pseudomonas > Pseudomonas sp. SIMBA_041. The sequence continues at coordinate 202,539 of NZ_JAWRXJ010000010.1, read as the reverse complement.
CCGGTTTGCCAAGAATTTTGCCTTCCAGCACCACGGCGGTGTCGGCGCCCAACACGCAAAAATCAGCGTCGGACACGACGGTCCCGCGCCCGGCCTCGGCTTTGCCGCGCGCGAGGCGCTCGACATAGGCCGACGGGGATTCTTGAGGAAAAGGGGTTTCATCGATGTCCGCGCTGATGGCGGAGAACGGCACGCCGATCTGCGTGAGCAGTTCACGCCGACGCGGCGAGCCTGAGGCGAGGTATAGCTGTTTCATCAAGACATCTCCCTGTCGAGGTGCGGGCCAATGCCTGACCGAATTAATTGATTTTGTAGCGCCGACGCAGACCACGCAAACCGTAGCTGACCCAGGGCCACAACAACGCGCTGACCAGTGCCGGCAGCACCAGCGCCAGGGTGGGTTGACGGTTACCGGTCAAGGCACTCAGCCACAACTGAACAAGCTGCGCCAGGCCGAAGATAACCAGGATCACCAGGCTCTGTTGCCACATCGGGAACATGCGCAAGCGCTGTTGCAGCGACAACACCAGGAAGGTAATCAACGTCAGGATCAATGCGTTCTGGCCAAGCAACGTGCCGTACAGCACGTCTTCAGCCAAGCCCAGGCACCACGCGGTGACCATGCCGACTTTTTGCGGCAGGGTCAGCGCCCAGAACGCGAGCAGCAACGCCAGCCACAACGGGCGGAGGATTTCCATGAACTGCGGCAGCGGTGAAACGCTGAGCAACAGGCCGATCGCGAACGTCAACCAGACAATCCAGCTGTTTCGGGAGGCTTTGACGCCGACCATTATTCTTGTCTCCCAGTGGCAGCCGGTTCGGAGACAGGCGGTTTGACAGCAGGCTTCACGGCCGGCGGTTTACTGGCGGCAGGCGGCTTGGAAGCAGCGGGTTTGGCCGGTTTGGCGGGGGTTGCAGGAGCAGGCGTTGCTGGAGCCGGCGCAGCGGCCGCCGGCGTGACGGCAGGTGCAGCAGGCGCCACGGTTGCCGCCGGAACCGGTTTAGGAACGGTGGCCGGAATGATCGGACCGCCGCCGTGCTGATCCAGCGCCTCTTGTGCCTGGGCCGCTTCGTTGGCGCGCTCTTCGGCCGTGCGGCCATCGCTGAACACCAGCAGCAAATAACGGCTGCGGTTCAGCGCGGCGGTTGGCACGGCACGCACGATGGCAAATGGCTGGCCGGAATCGTGAATCACTTCTTTGACCGTCGCCACGGGGTAACCCGCCGGGAACCGCTGACCCAGGCCGGAGCTGACCAGCAGATCACCTTCCTTGATGTCGGCGGTATCCGCTACGTGACGCAACTCCAGGCGCTCCGGGTTGCCGGTGCCGCTGGCAATCGCCCGCAGACCGTTGCGGTTCACCTGCACCGGAATGCTGTGAGTCGTATCGGTCAGCAGCAAGACACGGGAGGTGTAGGGCATCAACTCGACCACCTGCCCCATCAGGCCGCGGGCATCGAGCACCGGCTGGCCAAGGATCACACCGTCGCGCTCACCCTTGTTGATGATGATGCGATGGGTGAACGGGTTCGGGTCCATGCCGATCAACTCGGCCACTTCGACCTTCTCGTTGACCAGCGCGGAAGAGTTGAGCAACTCGCGCAGCCGAACGTTCTGCTCGGTGAGGGCGGCAAGCTTCTGCATGCGCCCCTGCAACAGCAGGTTTTCGGTCTTGAGTTTTTCGTTTTCGGCGACGAGCTCGGTACGGCTGCCAAATTGGCTGGCCACACCCTGCCATAGCCGCTGCGGCAGGTCGGTGATCCAGTAAGACTGCATCAGCACCAGCGACATTTGGCTACGCACTGGCTTGAGCAGTGTGAAGCGGGCATCGACCACCATCAGCGCGATCGAAAGCACGACCAGCACCAATAAGCGCACGCCCAGTGAGGGACCTTTGGAAAAAAGCGGTTTAATAAGCCGCTCCTCCCAGGCAAATGTTCTCTTTACTCATACGGCATCAAACCGGCCTGGATGCAGACTGACAGAAGATAAGCGCCAACAGGCAGCACTGCAAAGTGCCGCCTGCGCGCTCAACAGCATAGAGGCTATCCGGCGACTTATTCGCTGGAAAGCAGGTCCATGGTGTGTTTATCCATCATTTCCAATGCACGGCCACCGCCACGAGCAACGCAGGTCAGCGGGTCTTCGGCAACGATCACCGGCAGACCTGTTTCCTGGGCCAGCAACTTGTCGAGGTCGCGCAGCAAGGCGCCACCACCGGTCAGTACCAGACCGCGCTCGGCGATATCGGACGCCAGCTCCGGAGGCGATTGCTCCAGTGCACTTTTCACAGCCTGAACGATGGTGGCCAGGGACTCTTGCAGAGCTTCCAGCACTTCATTGGAGTTCAGGGTGAAAGCACGTGGAACGCCTTCGGCCAGGTTACGGCCACGAACGTCGACTTCACGCACTTCGCCGCCCGGGTAAGCCGTACCGATTTCCTGCTTGATGCGCTCGGCAGTGGATTCGCCGATCAGGCTGCCGTAGTTGCGACGCACGTAGGTGATGATCGCTTCGTCGAAGCGGTCGCCGCCAACCCGTACGGATTCAGCGTAAACCACACCGTTCAGGGAGATCAGGGCGATTTCAGTAGTACCACCACCAATATCGACCACCATCGAACCGCGTGCTTCTTCAACCGGCAGGCCGGCACCGATCGCAGCAGCCATCGGCTCTTCGATCAGGAACACTTCACGAGCACCGGCACCAAGGGCCGATTCACGGATGGCACGACGCTCAACCTGGGTGGATTTGCACGGAACGCAGATCAGCACACGCGGGCTAGGCTGCAGGAAGCTGTTTTCGTGAACCTTGTTGATAAAGTATTGCAGCATCTTTTCGCAGACGCTGAAGTCGGCAATCACGCCGTCCTTCATCGGACGAATGGCAGCAATGTTGCCCGGCGTACGGCCGAGCATACGCTTCGCCTCGGTGCCGACAGCAACGACACTTTTCTGGTTACCGTGTGTCCGAATAGCCACAACCGATGGCTCATTCAGGACGATACCGCGCTCGCGCACGTAAATAAGGGTGTTGGCAGTGCCCAGGTCAATGGAAAGATCGCTGGAAAACATGCCACGCAGTTTCTTGAACATGGGAAAGGGACCCTAGGCAACGCGTGGGTAAAAAAGTGCGGCAAACTCTAACAACGACAGGGATTTTGGGCAAGGCGCCAATATGTTAAATTGGCCGCTTTTCTGTGCACCAACCCCCACAATCGCGGCCTTATGACCGTAGAAATGCGGTAGTGTTCCGACAATCTAACACACGGACGCCGTCCGTTCTGTATTCCACTGGAGAATCGCAATGGCGCTTGAACGCTCCGACGTGGAAAAAATCGCTCATTTGGCCTGCCTTGGCCTTAATGATGCCGATCTTCCACACATCACTTCGGCCCTGAACAGCATTCTGGGCCTGGTCGACGAAATGCAGGCGGTCAATACCGACGGTATCGAGCCGCTGGCCCACCCATTGGAAGCCAGCCAGCGCCTGCGTGCAGACGTCGTGACCGAGACCAATCATCGCGAGGCTTATCAGTCCATCGCACCAGCGGTCGAAAACGGCCTGTACCTGGTTCCGAAAGTCATCGACTAAAGGGAAAGAGCCTGCAATGCATCACATGACTCTGGCCGAGATCGCCCGCGGACTCGCCGAAAAAAAGTTTTCTTCCGAAGAGCTGACCAAGACCCTGCTGGCGCGTATCGCCCTGCTTGATCCTCAGCTCAACAGTTTCATCAGCCTCACCGAGGACCTGGCGCTCCAGCAGGCGAAAGCCGCTGACGCACGCCGGGCCAATGGTGAGAGCGGCGCCCTGCTCGGCGCGCCGATTGCCCACAAAGACCTGTTCTGCACCCAGGGCATCCGTACCAGCTGCGGCTCGAAGATGCTCGACAACTTCAAAGCCCCGTACGACGCCACCGTCGTCGCCAAGCTGGCGGCTGCCGGGACCGTGACCCTGGGCAAGACCAACATGGACGAATTCGCCATGGGGTCGGCCAACGAGTCGAGCTACTACGGCCCGGTGAAAAACCCATGGAACCTGGAATACGTGCCTGGCGGTTCGTCCGGCGGTTCGGCCGCCGCGGTTGCCGCGCGCCTGCTGCCTGCAGCCACCGGCACCGACACCGGCGGCTCGATCCGTCAGCCAGCGGCCCTGACCAACCTCACCGGCCTGAAACCGACGTACGGTCGTGTTTCGCGCTGGGGCATGATTGCCTACGCCTCCAGCCTCGATCAGGGCGGCCCGATGGCACGCACTGCCGAAGACTGCGCGATTTTGTTGCAAGGCATGGCCGGCTTCGATCCAAAGGACTCCACCAGCATCGACGAGCCTGTGCCGGATTACCGCGCCAGCCTCAACGATTCGCTGCAAGGCCTGCGCATCGGTGTGCCGAAGGAATACTTCAGCGCCGGTCTCGACCCGCGCATTGCCGAGCTGATCCACACCAGCGTCAAGGAGCTGGAAAAGCTCGGCGCCGTGATCAAGGAAATCAGCCTGCCGAACATGCAGCACGCGATTCCTGCGTACTACGTGATCGCGCCGGCAGAAGCCTCGTCCAACCTGTCGCGTTTCGATGGCGTGCGCTTTGGCCATCGTTGCGAGAACCCGAAAGACCTGATCGATCTGTACAAGCGTTCCCGTGGCGAAGGTTTCGGCCCGGAAGTGCAGCGCCGGATCATGGTCGGTGCCTACGCGCTGTCGGCCGGTTACTACGACGCCTACTACCTGAAGGCCCAGAAGATTCGTCGCTTGATCAAGAACGACTTCATGGCTGCCTTCAATGAGGTCGACATCATCCTCGGCCCAACCACGCCGAACCCGGCCTGGAAGCTCGGCGCCAAGAACAGCGACCCGGTCGCTGCCTACCTGGAAGACGTCTACACCATCACCGCCAACCTCGCTGGCCTGCCGGGCTTGTCCATGCCGGCCGGTTTCGTCGATGGCCTGCCGGTGGGCGTGCAACTGCTCGCGCCGTATTTCCAGGAAGGTCGCCTGTTGAACGTTGCCCACCAGTATCAGTTGAACACTGACTGGCACACCCGCACCCCAACCGGCTTCTGAGGAGACACACATGCAATGGGAAGTCGTGATCGGGCTGGAGATTCATACCCAGCTCACCACCCGGTCGAAAATCTTTTCCGGTAGTTCCACCACCTTCGGTTCCGAGCCGAATACCCAGGCCAGCCTGATCGACCTGGGCATGCCCGGCGTATTGCCGGTGCTGAACCAGGAAGCGGTGCGCATGGCGGTGATGTTCGGTTTGGCGATTGACGCCGAGATCGGCCAGCACAACGTGTTCGCCCGTAAAAACTATTTCTACCCGGATTTGCCGAAGGGCTATCAGATCAGCCAGATGGAATTGCCGATCGTCGGCAAGGGCCACCTGGACATCGCCTTGGAAGACGGCACGATCAAACGTGTTGGCGTGACCCGTGCGCACCTGGAAGAAGACGCCGGTAAAAGCCTGCACGAAGAGTTCAACGGTGCCACCGGCATCGACCTGAACCGTGCCGGCACGCCGCTGCTGGAAATCGTCTCCGAGCCGGACATGCGCAGCGCCAAGGAAGCCGTGGCTTACGTCAAGACGATCCACGCGCTGGTGCGTTACCTGGGCATCTGCGACGGCAACATGGCCGAAGGCTCGCTGCGTTGCGACTGCAACGTGTCGATCCGTCCGAAAGGTCAGGTTGAGTTCGGCACTCGCTGCGAGATCAAGAACGTCAACTCGTTCCGCTTCATCGAAAAAGCGATCAACAGCGAAGTACAGCGTCAGATCGAGCTGATCGAAGACGGCGGCAAAGTGATCCAGCAGACCCGTCTGTACGATCCGAACAAGGACGAAACCCGTCCGATGCGCAGCAAAGAGGAAGCCAACGACTACCGTTACTTTCCCGATCCGGACCTGCTGCCCGTGGTCATCGAAGATTCGTTCCTCGACGACGTGCGCGCGACCCTGCCAGAACTGCCACCGCAAAAACGCGAGCGTTTCCAGGAGCAATTCGGTCTGTCGGTCTATGACGCCAGCGTGTTGGCGACCAGCCGCGAGCAAGCCGATTACTTCGAGAAAGTCGCGAGCATCGGCGGCGACGCCAAACTGGCGGCGAACTGGGTAATGGTCGAGTTGGGCAGCCTGCTCAACAAGCAAGGCCTGGACATCGAAGACTCACCGGTTTCGGCCGAGCAACTGGGCGGCATGCTGCTGCGCATCAAGGACAACACCATCTCTGGCAAGATCGCCAAGGTCGTGTTTGAAGCGATGGCCAACGGCGAAGGCAGCGCGGACGAAATCATCGACAAGCGCGGCCTCAAACAAGTGACCGACACAGGTGCGATTTCGGCGGTGCTGGACGAAATGCTTGCGGCCAATGCCGAACAGGTTGAACAGTACCGCGCGGCAGACGAAGCCAAACGTGGCAAGATGTTCGGCTTCTTCGTCGGCCAGGCCATGAAAGCCTCCAAAGGCAAGGCCAACCCGCAACAGGTCAACGAACTGCTGAAAAGCAAGCTCGAAGGCTGATGAGCATGGAGCCAGTTTCAAAGCCTGGCTCCACCCCCTGTGGGAGCGAGCTTGCTCGCGATTGCGGTTTTGCATTCAACAATGAGTTGGCTGTCAGGACGCAATCGCGAGCAAGCCCGCTCCCACATTTGTTTGTGGAAACCTTTAAATGAAGCGTCTACTCGGTGCCTGCGCCCTGCTCGCTCTGCTGGCCGGTTGCGCCAGTAACGATGTCATCGATCCACACGGCTACGACAAGACCGGTACGGCGTCCTATTACGGCGCCAAACACCAAGGTAAACGCACCGCCAGTGGCGAGCGTTTCGACAAGAATTCCATGACCGCCGCCCACCGCCAGTTGCCCTTCGGCACGCGGGTGAAGGTCACCAACCTGAACAACGACAAGTCCTGCGTGGTCCGCATCAACGACCGTGGGCCGCATACCCGCGGGCGCCTGATCGATCTGTCCCATGCAGCCGCCGAACGCCTGGGCATGATCAGCAGCGGTACCGCCAAGGTTCGCGTGCAAGCCCTCGACGACTGACAGACGGAGTACCGACCATTTTCGGACTTGCCGATGTACCCCTGATCAGCCTGATTGAACTGCTCAGTGGCCTGGTTCTACTGATTATCGGCGCGGAGCTGATGGTGCGCGCGGCCGTGCGCCTGGCAGCGCGACTGCATGTGCGCCCACTGATCATCGGCCTGACCATCGTCGCCCTCGGCAGCAGTGCGCCGCAGATGGCCGTCAGCCTGCAAGCCACCCTGGCGGACAATGCCGACATTGCCGTCGGCAGCGTGATCGGCAGCAGCATTTTCAACATTCTCGTCACCCTCGGGCTCTCGGCGCTGATCATTCCGCTGCGGGTTTCGCGCCAACTGGTGCGCCTGGATATTCCGCTGATGATCGGCGCCAGCCTGCTGGTGTTCGTGCTGGCCTGGAATGAACAACTGACCCGCACCGATGGCATGATCCTGCTGGCGGCACTGGCGCTGTACCTGGGCTTGCTGTTGCGCCAGTCGCGGCACTCGGCCCGCCCGCCATCGAGCGATCCCCTCAGTCAGGCCGCGCCCTGGTTCAGCAGCCTGCTGATGATCGTGGCGGGGCTGGCGATGCTGGTCTACGCCGGGCATCTGCTGCTGGGCGCCGCCGTGGTGGTGGCAACCGACCTTGGATTGTCGGAACGGATCATCGGCCTGACCATCGTCGCCATCAGCACCTCCCTGCCGGAACTCGCCACCTCCCTGATCGCCGCCCTGCGCGGTCAGCGCGACATTGCCGTGGGTAACGTGATCGGCAGCAACCTGTTCAACCTGTTGGGCGTGCTCGGCGTGACAGCGTTGATCGCGCCGTCACCGCTGTCGGTATCACCCAACGCCCTGGATTTCGACTTGCCGGTGATGCTCGGCGTCGCGGTGTTGTGCCTGCCGTTGTTCTACACCGGCTACCGGGTGACCCGGGCCGAAGGTTTGCTGTGCCTGGGTTTGTACCTGGCTTACGGGCTGCACGTGGTGTCGTTCACCACCGGCATGCCGCTGGCCGGCAAGCTCGAACACCTGATGCTGTTTTTCGTTCTGCCGGCGCTGGTGGCGTTTTTGCTGTTCACGTCGCTGCTCGCCTGGCGTCGCCAACACCACAAGAGGGATGTGCCATGACCGACAATAAAAAACCTGGCGTTGAAGTCCGCCGCCAAGTGATGGGCGACGCTTTCGTCGACCGCGCACTGGGCAATGCCACCGAATTCACCCAGCCGTTGCAGGATTTCGTCAATGAACACGCGTGGGGCGCTGTGTGGAACCGCGAAGGCCTGGAACTGAAAACCCGCAGCCTGATCACCCTCGCCGCGCTGACCGCGCTGAAGTGCCCGCAGGAATTGAAAGGCCATGTGCGCGGTGCATTGAACAACGGCTGCACCGTGGAAGAGATTCGTGAAACGCTGCTGCATTGCGCGGTGTATGCCGGTGCGCCGGCGGCGATAGATGCATTTCGGGCGGCGCAGGAAGTGATTGAGAGTTATCAGAAGCCGGAATAAAAATCCGGCATTTGTGGTGATTGTTCAGCCGTCATCGCGAGCAGGCCCGGAAAAACAACCCAAAATCCCAGGGCTAGATCCACCCACCCCACTGCAACAAAAAGATCCCGACGTTGGTGGTCACCGCCGCCATCAACGTGGTGATGACGATGATCGCCGCCGCCAGTTCATGATTCCCCTCAGCCTGACGGGCCATCACAAAACTGGCCGCCGCCGTCGGGCTGCCAAAATACAAAAACAGAATCCCCAACTCCGCCCCACGAAAGCCCCACAGCCACGCCCCAAGGGTCGTCAGCACCGGCAGGCCGATCATCTTCACCAGGCTGGAACTGAGCGCCATATCGCCGCTCTTGCGCAGCGCCGCCAGCGACAGCGTGCCGCCAATGCAAATCAACGCCAGCGGCAACGTGGTCTGCGCCAGGTACTGCCCGGACGTCTCCAGCCACCCCGGCAAACCGATCTTGAAATAGGCAAACGGCGCCGCCGCGAATACGCTGATGATCAGCGGATTGCCCATCACGCTTTTGCAGATGCTCCACGGATCGGACTTGATCACCGGGCTGTACACCGCCAGCACAATGGTCGACAGCGTGTTGTAGAACAGGATCACCAGCGCCGCGAGAATCGCCCCGAGGGAAATCCCGTAGGCGCCGTACATGCTCGCCGCCAGCGCCAGGCCGATGACCCCGTTGTTGCCGCGAAACGCGCCTTGGGTATAAATCCCCCGGTCTTCGCGCGGGCACTTCCAGATCGCCCAGACCCAGGCAATGGCGAAACTCACCAGCGTGGCCATCGAGAAGTAGATCAGCAGCGCCGGTTGCAGCGCCGCGTGCAGGTCCGCATGCAGAATGCCCAGAAACAGCAACGCCGGCATGGTGACGTTGAACACCAGGGCCGACGCGGTGTGGATGAAATTGTCGTTGATCCAGCCAATGCGCTTGAGCAGCACACCCAGAAACAGCATGGCAAACACCGGCGCGGTGATGTTCAGTGTTTCGAGGAAGATTGCCAGCATGCCGGGGGGAACCTTGGGTGAGCGTCGTTAGGGGGCTAATAATAAGCCACTCAGCCCTTCGGCGTCTGTTAGACCGCTATCGCGAGCAAGCTCGCTCCCACATTTGTCCTGCGAAAAACACACAATCTGCGCACGACGAAAATCCCTGTGGGAGCGAGCTTGCTCGCGATGAACGATAACGCGGTCTCAGGTGATCGGCGCAGGGTTGAACAGGGTGATGTCGTTATGCAGCTTGTGCTGCTCGGCCCACGTCTGCTTCTTGCCACTGGCCACGTCCAGGTAGTAGTGGAACAACTCCCAGCCGAGGTCTTCGATCGACGCCCGCCCGGTGGCAATCCGCCCCGCATCGATGTCGATCAAATCCGGCCAGCGCTGCGCCAGTTCTGTACGGGTCGACACCTTCACCACCGGCGCCATCGCCAGGCCATACGGCGTACCACGGCCGGTGGTGAACACATGCAGGTTCATCCCCGCCGCCAACTGCAACGTCCCGCAGACAAAGTCACTGGCCGGGGTTGCGCAGAAAATCAGGCCCTTGCGCTTGAAACGCTCGCCAGGGCCAAGCACCCCATTGATCGCGCTGCTGCCGGACTTGACGATCGAGCCCAGGGATTTCTCGACGATGTTCGACAACCCGCCCTTCTTGTTGCCCGGCGTGGTGTTGGCGCTACGGTCCGCTTCGCCCTTGGCCAGATACCGGTCGTACCAGTCCATTTCCCGCACCAGTTCCTGAGCGACTTCTTGAGTTTCCGCTCGCGAGGTCAGTAAGTAGATCGCGTCGCGCACTTCAGTCACTTCGGAAAACATCACCGTCGCACCGGCACGCAGCAACAAGTCCGAGGCATAACCCAGCGCCGGGTTAGCGGTGATGCCGGAGAACGCATCACTGCCGCCGCACTGCATGCCCAGAATCAGCTCGGACGCCGGCACGGTTTCCCGGCGGCGCTGATCGAGCTTCTTCAAACGGGTTTCGGCCAGCGCCATGATCTGCTCGATCATCTCGGTGAAACCGTGACTCGAATCCTGCAGGCGGTACAACCACGGCTCGCTCAGATCCACCGAGCTGTCGTTCTCGTGCATCACCTGCCCGGCCTGCAATTTCTCGCAACCCAGGCTGATCACCAACGCTTCGCCACCCAGGTTCGGGTTACGCGCCAGGTTGCGCACAGTACGAATCGGGATGTACGCATCGGCCGCCGTAATCGCCACACCACAGCCGTAGCTGTGGGTCAGCGCGACCACGTCGTCGACGTTCGGGTACTTGGGCAGCAACTCGTCCTTGATGCGCTTGACCGCATGATCCAGCACACCGGTGACGCACTGAACGGTCGTGGTAATCCCCAGGATATTGCGCGTGCCGACAGTGCCGTCGGCGTTGCGATAACCCTCGAACGTATAGCCGTCGAGCGGGGCTTGCGCCGCCGGCACTTCGGTGGACAGCGGCAAGCTATCCAGCGGCGGTGCGGTGGGCATGCGCAGTTGATCTTCCTTGACCCAGCTGCCGCGCGGAATCGGCTGCAACGCGTAGCCAATAGTCTGGCCGTAACGAATCACCTGCCCGCCTTCGGGAATGTCTTCCAGCGTGACTTTGTGGCTTTGTGGCACGAAGTCCACGGTCACCAGACCATCGGGAAACTCGGTGCCGGCCGGCACGCCCTGGTCATTGACCACGATCACTACGTTGTCCCGCTCGTGCAGACGGATGTAGCGCGGCGAGTCGGAATGTTCAATCAACTGCATGACGCCGCTCCTCAGGAATGCGCTTGTGACAATTTGTTGTTTTTTTCAGGACCGCTGACTGGCGGCTCCTGGAGTACCACGCGTTTGATCGGACCAACGATCACCAGGTAGCTGAACACCGCCACCAGTGCGTTGCAACCGACAAACACCAGCGCCCATTTGAACGAGCCGGTGGAGCTGATGATGTAGCCGATCACGATTGGCGTGGTGATCGACGCGATGTTGCCGAACATGTTGAACAGGCCGCCACTCAAACCGGCGATCTGCTTTGGCGAGGTATCGGACACCACGGCCCAGCCCAACGCGCCCACTCCTTTGCCGAAGAAGGCCAGGGCCATGAAGCCCACGACCATCCATTCGATGTCGACGTAGTTGCAAGCCACGATGCTGCTGGACACCAGCAGGCCCGCGATGATCGGCGCCTTGCGGGCGAAGGTCAGGGAGTGGCCCTTGCGCAGCAGGTAGTCGGAAATCACACCGCCCAACACACCACCGATAAAACCGCAGATCGCCGGCAACGAGGCAATGAAACCGGCCTTGAGGATGGTCATGCCGCGTTCTTGCACCAGGTACACCGGGAACCAGGTCAGGAAGAAGTAGGTGATGGCGTTGATGCAATACTGGCTCAGGTAGACGCCGAGCATCATGCGATTGGTCAGCAGCTGACGCACGTAGTCCCATTTCGGGCCTTCAGCCGGTTTGCCGGCGGCTTGCCCTTTGCCTTTGTCCTGGTCCATGTCGACCATGCCGCCGTTCTCGGCGATGTGCTTGAACTCGGCCTCGTTGATCATCGGGTGCTGACGCGGACTGTGGATAACTTTCAGCCAGATCAGCGAGAACACGATGCCGATGCTGCCCATCACCACAAACACATGCTGCCAGCCGAACGTGTAGACGATCCAGCCCATCAGCGGTGCAAACAGAACGGTGGCGAAGTATTGCGCCGAGTTGAAGATCGCAGACGCAGTACCGCGTTCAGCGGTCGGGAACCAGGCCGCAACGATGCGTGCGTTACCAGGGAAGGATGGCGCTTCGGCCAGGCCGACGAGGAAGCGCAGCATGAACAGCGCAACGATCGCCGTGGACATGCCGAACTCACCGACGTAGCCCTGGAGCACGGTGAACAGCGACCAGGTGAAGATGCTCAGTGCGTAGACTTTTTTCGAGCCGAAACGGTCCAGCAGCCAGCCACCGGGAATTTGCCCGGCCACATAGGCCCAACCGAATGCAGAGAAGATATAACCGAGAGTGACCGCGTCGATGCCGAGGTCTTTTTGCAGGCTCGAGCCCGCAATGGCGATGGTAGCCCGGTCGGCGTAGTTGATCGTGGTCACCAGGAAAAGCATGAGCAGGATCAAATAGCGGACATGGGTCGGCTTGGTCGCTTGCATGTAGATGTACTCCCACTGATTATTTTTATGCGCGGGTGGAGCTATTTACAGGGGTTGCGGCATCGATGCCGATACCGCGGCGTTTCCTGTCAGGAGCCGATGTAAGAGGTCTTCACCACGGTGTAGAACTCTTGCGCATAGCGACCTTGCTCGCGGGATCCATAGGATGAACCTTTACGCCCGCCGAATGGAACGTGGTAATCCACGCCTGCGGTCGGCAGGTTGACCATCACCATCCCGGCCTGGGAATGGCGCTTGAAGTGGTTGGCGTACTTCAACGAGGTGGTCGCGATACCCGCCGACAGACCGAACTCGGTGTCGTTGGCCATGGCCAGTGCCGCTTCGTAATCCGCGACGCGAACCACGTTGGCCACCGGACCGAAGATCTCTTCGCGGCTGATGCGCATCGCGGCTTCGCTGTCGGCAAACAGCGTTGGCGCCAGGTAGTAGCCTTCGGTGTCGCAGGTCACCAGACCACCGCCACTGACCAGACGCGCACCTTCGGACTGGCCGATGTCGATGTACTTCATGTCTTGCTCAAGCTGAGCCTGGGAAACCACGGGACCAATGTCAGTACCGGTTTTCAGCGCATGGCCGACCTTGATCGACTTCATGCGTTCGGCCACGGCTTCGACGAATTTGTCGTGGATGCCGGCCGTCACGATGAAACGGCTGGAAGCAGTGCAACGCTGACCGGTGGAGTAGAACGCGCTCTGCACCGACAGCTCGACCGCTTGCTTGAGGTCAGCGTCGTCGAGAATGATCTGCGGGTTCTTGCCGCCCATTTCCAGCTGAACCTTGGCTTGACGCGATACACAGCTGACCGCGATCTGACGACCGACACCGACGGAACCGGTGAAGCTGATGCCGTCGACTTTCGGGCTCTGCACCAGCGCATCGCCGACCACCCGACCGCTGCCCATCACCAGGTTGAACACGCCAGCCGGGAAGCCTGCGCGGGAGATGATTTCGGCCAGGGCCCAGGCGCAACCGGGTACCAGATCCGCTGGTTTCAGCACGACGCAGTTACCGTACGCCAGGGCCGGGGCAATTTTCCACGCGGGGATGGCGATCGGGAAGTTCCACGGGGTGATCAGGCCAACCACGCCCAATGCTTCGCGAGTCACTTCAACGTTCACACCCGGGCGTACCGACGGCAAATAGTCGCCGGACAGACGCAGGGTTTCACCAGCGAAGAACTTGAAGATGTTACCGGCGCGAGTCACTTCGCCGATGGCTTCAGGCAGGGTCTTGCCTTCTTCACGGGCCAGCAAGGTACCGAGTTCTTCGCGACGGGCGAGGATTTCAGTACCGACTTTATCCAGCGAGTCGTGACGTGCCTGAATGCCCGACGTCGACCAGGCCGGGAACGCGGCGCGAGCGGCGTCGATGGCGGCGTGGACTTGAGCCAGATCGGCTTTGGCGTAGTGACCGATGGTGTCGGTCAGTTCGGACGGGTTGATGTTGGCGCAGTAATCACTGCCCCCCACCCATGCACCGTTGATGTAGTTATCAAAACGCTTTGCATCTGCCACAACAATTCTCCTCACGCAAAAGGCCGCTGATCACTCAGCGGCCCTGTTAAATCGGATGTGTTACTGCGCACCTTGCTTGTCGATCAGCGCGGCGAGCATTTCGTACTCTTCGGCCGTCAGATCGGTCAGCGGTGCACGCACAGGACCTGCGTCGTAACCGGCAATTTTTGCCCCGGCCTTGACGATGCTCACCGCGTAGCCGGCTTTGCGGTTACGGATGTCCAGGTAGGGCAGGAAGAAGTCGTCGATGATCTTGCCAACGGTGGCGTGATCCTCGCGAGCGATGGCGTGGTAAAAATCCATCGCGGTTTTCGGGATGAAGTTGAACACCGCCGAGGAGTAAACCGGCACGCCCAGGGCTTTGTAAGCAGCGGCGTAGACTTCAGCGGTCGGCAAACCGCCCAGGTAGCTGAAGCGATCGCCGAGGCGACGACGGATCGACACCATCAGTTCGATATCGCCCAGGCCATCTTTGTAGCCGATCAGGTTCGGGCAGCGCTCGGCCAGACGTTCCAGCAAAGGAGCGGTCAGGCGGCAGACGTTACGGTTGTAAACCACCACGCCGATTTTCACCGATTTGCACACGGCTTCAACGTGGGCGGCAACGCCGTCCTGGCTGGCTTCGGTCAGGTAGTGCGGCAGCAGCAACAGGCCTTTGGCGCCCAGGCGCTCGGCTTCCTGTGCGTACTCGATGGCTTGACGGGTCGAACCGCCCACGCCGGCCAGGATCGGAACGCTGGTTTCGCAGGTGTCGACGGCAGTCTTGATGATTTCCGAATATTCGCTGGCCGCCAGAGAGAAGAACTCACCGGTGCCGCCCGCGGCGAACAACGCCGTGGCGCCGTATGGGGCCAGCCATTCGAGACGCTTGATGTAGCCCGCGCGATGGAAATCGCCCTGAGCATTGAAATCGGTGACCGGGAAAGACAACAGGCCGGAAGAGAGGATGGACTTCAGTTCTTGTGGATTCATTATTCGAACACCCTGAGTAGCAACGTATGTGTGTGAGGAAACCGTTCAGCTTTCGCCGAGTTGTAGGTCATCGTACAACTTAAATAATAACCGTCAACTGCATTTCATCGCCGTCTGCATTTTTATGTAGGAGAGGTTCTTTCCTTGACGTAGGAAATTTCTCGGCTAAGATCGAATTAACTGTATATGCATACAGTTAATTCGAAATCTGCCTACGACATATCAAGGAGCTAGAAATGTCAGGTCTACACACTCAATCCCAGGAAAAACCCAAGCAGGTCATTACCGTTCTGGATGATCTTTTCAATGAGCACGGCATTGCCATCAGCGGCCATGAATTGCTGGTGCTGCACTTGGGCACACCTCACAACCACGCCTCTCAACCGTCCGCCTCCCCTTCCGGCAAAGCCTTGAATGGCAAGCCGCAACTGAGGTTCGAGGGGGGTGAACACACGGCTATCGGGGATGGCACCCTGCTGCGTTTCATCAAGGATGCCCCCGCGATCCCGGCCTCACAGGTCGAACTGCATTTGCCCAACGGGCTGGCGCTGACCTATGGCCAGGTTGTTGCGCTGGGCGGTGATTTCTACGGAATTCCCGAGCAACCGATCAGCGAAGGCGCCACCGCTCCGGACCGAGTCCAGCGCTTCTCCAACGCATTCAACTCGCTGGCGGTGCTGCCGGCCGCGAATGCCGAGGCCAAGCTGATCCTCGGGGTCATGCAAAAGGAAATCGCCGCCGTGAAGCAGGCGATCCAGGACGGCAAACAGCCTCACGAGGTCTATGACGCCCTCGGAGATACGTTGTCGGAGGAGTGGAACAAGATCACCGGCGGCGGCAGTTTCGTCTCGGCGCTATTCCCGTTGGGGCGTTATCTGAAACTCGCCGCCAACAATACTGACCACTTTGCCGAAGGGGCACTGGCAGCCTATATCGCCGGCCACACTGCGGCCGTGCAGCAAGCCGTGCTGGCGAAAAACAGTGGTGATGAAAAACAGCTCGAAATCGCCTACGCGATGAATGCGTTTGCCGATCATTACCTGACTGACCTGTTTTCCGCGGGCCACCTGCGTGTACCGCGCAAGCAACTGGCGGCGGTGGTCACACCCAGCGACCTGGGCTCGTTGATCACCCGTTTCATGCACGACGAAGACAGCAAGTTCGGCCTCAATGTGCGTAATGGCAACGCCGATCAATGGCGCGCGTATGGCGACAAACGCTATTTCGACGCGATCGACAGCGCCAATCGCGTGCAGGTCAATCAAGCGGTTCAGCTGTCTGCGGATGAGATCTTCACGGCGTACCTCAGCGGTGTCGCTCCATCGCCCAGCAACTTCAGCGCCTTGAAAAAGCTGCCGGACTTGCAAGCCGCGCTGAACCCGGCCGGCAATTTCTCGCCGCTGTTCAGGGTCGAGGGCAGCAAGGTGCTGCGGCGCAAGGACGTCAACAACCTGAACGACACCGCCACCATCGACGACTGGTGGGGCTGGAGCACTTATTTGCTGCTCAAGGACTACACACCCACCGGCAACGTTGCCTGATAAGGAGATCCATGATGACGATCAAAGTGAAACTGGAACTGGCTTCGGGCCAATCTATGAACGGGGCGCCGTTGGAGTTGTTGTCCAAGGGCGTGGTGATTGCGCGGGCGGTGGTGAATGAACGGGGGGATGTGGTGTTTGATGCCAAGCCTGGGGTGGCTGGATTGGCGGTGAGGGTGGATCGTTCGATCCTGCGTATCAGCTAACTTTTTCATCAGGGCTGAAGGCCCTGTCGCGAGCAAGCTCGGCTCCCACAGGTTTTCACAAGACACTGTGGGAGCCGGGCTTGCTCGCGATGGCATTCCAGCAGACAGCAGAAAATTGCGACCGGAAAATTAACCCCGCTGCGCCTCAGCCTCTTCATGCGCATGACGCAACCGCTCGCGGCTATTCGTCAGGTGCAAACGCATTGCGGCCCGCGCCGCATCGGAATCCTGACGGGCGATGGCGTCGTAAATCTCTTCGTGTTCACGGCTCAGGCGATTCATGTAGTGCTGCTGGTCGTCATGGGCCAGGCGCGCGGAGTTCAGCCGCGTGCGCGGAATGATGCTGGTGCCGAGGTGGGTCATGATGTCGGTGAAGTAGCGGTTACCGGTCGCCAGCGCGATTTGCAGGTGGAACTGGAAGTCCGAGGCGACCGCATCGCTGGCATGCGAAGCGCTTTCGTTGAGGGCGTCCAGCGCAGCTCTCATCAAACCTAGTTGCTCGTCGCTGCGGCGTTGCGCGGCGAGGCCGGCGGACTCCACTTCGAGGCTGATGCGCAACTCCAGAATCGCCAACACGTCACGCAGAGTGACCACCGTTGCCGGATCGATGCGAAAGCCGCTCGGGCTCGGGGTATCGAGCACGAAGGTGCCGATGCCATGGCGGGTTTCAACCTGCCCGGCCGCCTGCAAACGGGAAATCGCCTCGCGCACCACCGTGCGGCTGACGCCATGAGCATCCATGATCGCCGACTCGGTGGGCAATTTGTCGCCGCGCTTGAGGTGACCGTCGCGGATCTGCTCGGACAGCACCGTCACCAATTCCTGTGCGAGGCTGCGGCGCTTGCGAGGGAGGCGTGGTGCGTCGATCGGGTTTTCCATGGTGAACATCTGTCTCGAAAATTCGGCTGAAACCGCATCATAGCTCAACGCGGTTGTACGATCACCGTCAGCATCCACTATCCCTGTGGGAGCGAGCAAGCTCGCTCCCACAGGGATAGTGGTGTTTATGCGGTCACGGTCTGGTCCACCAAATGGCCGTTCTCGATTCGAACATGCCGTGGGTGGAAACGCTTCAGGCTGCTGCGGTGCCCGACGCTGATGATGCTCAACCCCGGCAACTCGTCGATCAACGCTTGATACAGCGACCCTTCATCCTCTTCATCCATCGCCGAAGTGGCTTCGTCCATGTACAGCCATTGCGGTGCATACAGCAGCGCTCGGGCAAACGCCAAACGTTGCTGTTCACCCGGCGAGAGCATGCGCTGCCAGTGGTTCGCCTCATCCAGACGTGCAACAAGATGCGGCAAACGGCAGGTTTCCAGCACATGGACGTAGCGTTCCTGCGGATAGATATCACCCGCCTGTGGATAACTCAGCGCCTCACGCAAGGTGCCAATCGGCAAGTATGGCTTTTGCGGCAGGAACAGGTAGCGCGCCGACGGCAGACGGATACTGCCGTGGCCGGCTGGCCACAGATGCCCCATCGCGCGCAACAAGGTCGACTTGCCGCTGCCGGAACGGCCGCTGAGCATCACGCGATCGCCCTCTTCCACCGTCAGGTCGGCGTTGGTCAGCAGGTGACGACCGTCTGCCAGATCGAGGCCGAGGTTGTGGATCTTCAGTTCATCGCCCTGATTCTGTACGTCGATGGCCGGTTGGCGCTCTTCGTTGTCGGTCATGGCCTGACGGAAACTCAGCAGACGATCACAGGTGGCACGCCATGAGGCGAGGTCCTGATACGCGCTGATAAACCAGCTGAAACTCTCTTGCACGTTGCCGAACGCCGAGCTGATTTGCATCAGTTCACCGAGTTCGATCTTGCCGGCGAAGTAACGCGGCGCAGCGACCATGAACGGGAAAATGATCGCGGCCTGACTGTAACCGGCGGTGAAGAATGTCAGGCGCTTGGACACTTTCATGATGTCCCAGAAGTTGTGCCAGACCATTCCGAAACGGCTGCTCAAGCGACGATTTTCATTCGGCTCGCCGTTGTACAACGCGATACTTTCGGCATTCTCACGAACCCGGACCATGGAGAAACGCAGGTCGGCTTCGAAGCGTTGTTGTTGGTTGTTCAGGCCGATCAAGCGACGACCGATCAAATGCGTCAGCCAGCTACCGACCACGGCGTAGACCAGTACACACCAGAACATGTAGCCGGGAATGGTAAAACCGAACACTTCAATGCTGCCCGAAACGCCCCACAAAATGATCGAGAACGACACCAGGCTGACGACGTTGCGGATCAGCCCGATGCCCAGGCTCAGGGTGTTGGCCGTAAAGTTGTTGAGGTCTTCGGAAATCCGCTGGTCCGGGTTATCGGTGTAACCGCCCTGCTCCAGCTGGTAGTAGTTTTTGTTGCCGAGCCAGCGGGCAAAGTGTTTCTCCGTCAGCCAGGCTCGCCACCGGATCGTCAGCATCTGCGTCAGGTAGAGCCGGTACACCGCCCCGACAATCGCCACGGCGGCAATCGCGCAGAAATACAGAATCAGCTGCCAGAACGCCGCTTCATCCTTCTTCTGCAAGGCGTTGTAAAAATCCTTGTACCAGGTGTTGAACCACACCGAGATCCCCACGCTGATCAACGACAGGGCAATCACCGCGATCAGCAGCGTCCAGGCCTTGCCCTTCTCTTCACTTTGCCAATAGGGCGTGATGATCGCCCAGACCTTGCGGAAAAACTGCCCGCGCACGGCATCGTTGACCGCGGAATATTCAGCGTTCTGATTCATGGATAAGGCTCGATAAAGAAAAGTACACACACGAACCGATCATAGTTGATCGGCTCGAGTTATCGCGAGGGGTGGCGATGATCGTTCAGCGCCCGTTCAGCGGCGCACCGGACGTTTCTGCAGTTTGCGCTGCAGGGTACGGCGGTGCATGCCCAGGGCGCGGGCCGTGGCCGAGATGTTGCCTTCGTGCTCGGTCAGCACGCGCTGGATGTGCTCCCACTGCAAACGGTCCACCGACATCGGGTTTTCCGGCACCAGGGTGTCGAGGTCGGCGTGCTCGGACAGCAAGGCTGCCAGCACGTCGTCGGCGTCGGCCGGTTTGCACAGGTAATTGCAGGCACCGCGCTTGATCGCCTCGACGGCGGTGGCGATGCTCGAATAACCGGTGAGGATCACCACGCGCATTTCCGGGTCCAGTTCCAGCAGCTTGGGCAGCAAGACCAGGCCCGAGTCGCCGTCCATTTTCAGGTCCAGCGCGGCGTAATCCGGCAGGTCGGCCTGGGCGATGGTCAGGCCTTCTTCGGCAGAGCCGGCGGTGCTGACGCGAAAACCACGGCGGGCCATGGCGCGGGCCATCACGCGGGTAAAGGTTGCATCGTCGTCGACCAACAGCAAATGCGGCAGTTCTTCGCCTTCAACCTGGATATCGTCACTCATGTTCGTCTCCTCGGGCGACACGGGGCAGGCGCAGCTCGGTGAGCGTGCCGCCTTCCTCATGACTGTAGAGTTTCACTGAGCCGCCGGCGCGTGTCACGCTGGCCTTGCTCAAAAACAGGCCCAGGCCGAAACCTTTGCCCTTGGTGGTAAAAAACGGTTTGCCGATCTGTTCGGCGATGGCCAGCGGCACACCGGCACCGTGATCGCGGATGCTGATAGTCAGGTCTTCGGCGTTCCAGTCCAGCGTCACCTGCAGCCCTTCAGGGCACGCATCAGCAGCGTTGTTCAGCAAATTCAGCAGCGCCTGGGTCAGGTCCGGTGGCGGTGCCATGCGCGGCACAGTGCCTTGGCCCAGGCGCTGGAAGCGGTAACTGGCTTCCGGGCGCATCAGGTGCCAGCGGTTCAGCGCTTCGTCGAGCCAGTCGGTGACGTCCTGCATTTCCACCGCCAAACGGCGATTGGCCTCGGCGGCGCGCACCAGTTGCTGCAAGGTCTCTTTGCACAGCTTGACCTGATCCTGCAGCACACTCAAATCGTCCTGCAACAACGGGTCGTGGTGGTCCTGGCGCATTTCCTTGAGCAACACGCTCATGGTCGCCAGCGGCGTGCCCAATTCATGCGCCGCGCCGGCGGCTTGCGTCGCTACCGCCAGCAATTGCTGGTCACGCAGACCTTCTTCACGCCGAATCGCCCGCAGCTCTTCCTGACGGCGCAGCTCTTCGGCCATGCGCGCGGCGAAAAACGTAATGACCGCCGCCGCCAGTGCGAAACTCAGCCACATCCCATAGACCTGCAGGTTCTCCCGGGCAATCGGGAAGGTTTGCAGCGGATAGAACCGCGCGAGCAGCAAGGTGTACATCGTCAACGCGATACCCGACAGAATCACCGAATAGCGCCATGGCAACGTCACCGCGGCGATGGTCAGCGGCACCAGGTAATACGAGACGAACGGGTTGGTCGAGCCACCGGAGAAATACAGCAGGGCACTGTGGATAAACAGGTCGCAGGCCAGTTGCAGCGCATATTCCAGCTCGGTGACCGGCCACGTCGTGCGCAGCCGAACCGCGGTAAATGCGCACAACAGCGTCGAGCAACCGAGGGTCATGGCCAGTTGCACCCACGGCAGCGGCAGCAGGTCGAGCCAATAGGCCAACCCGACGGAACCGGCCTGAGCGGCGAGCACTAACGTGCGGATGAACGTCAACCGCCAGAGGTTCTGGCGAGTGGCAGAAGTGATTTGAACGGGGGCGAGCATGAGCTCTCCTGATGAGCGCTCCAGGCGGATCGCACGGAGTATAACCAAGCACGGGGGCTGACAGGCAAAAGTGCGGCAAACGGCCACATGGCAGAAAGTTCTGCGGCGGCTATAAGGCCGCTATCGCGAGCAAGCTCGCTCCCACCTTGAAATGCATTCCCCTGTGGGAGCGTGGCTTGCCCGCGATTGACCGCGAAGCGGTCACCTGTCGCTATCTGTATAGAAGTTGTAACTGTGCGAACCGGATCAATAAAGCTAGAGTCTGATGGTTTCACGCAGGCTCGGACCTGACACCTGCGCATCGCCCAAGGAGCTTTCATGCACACATTGCGCCGCTGCACCGCCCTCCTCGCCCTGAGTGCCGGCACCCTCGCCAGCCTCCCGGCCCTCGCCGCCGACGAGCTGCATTACAACCAGATTTCCCTGCGCGCCGAAGTCAGCCAGGAAGTGGCCCGCGACCTGATGATCGTGACCCTTTATACCGAAGACCAAAACACCGACCCGGCCAAACTCGCCGCCGACGTCAGCACCACCATGAACAAAGCACTGGCCCAGGCCAAACAGGTCAAAGACATCACCCTGCGCCAGGGCAGCCGCAACAGCTACCCGATCTACGACACCAAGGGCCAGAAAATCACCGGCTGGCGTGAACGCGCCGAACTGCGCCTGGAAAGCTCGGACTTCGCCGCCCTGTCGAAACTGACCGGCGAACTGCTCACCGACCTGAAAATGGGCGGCATGGACTTCGCCATCGCCACACCAACACGCAAGGCCAGCGAAGACGCACTGCTTAAAGAAGCCGTGACCGCCTTCAAGGCTCGCGCACAACTGGCGACCGATGCACTGGGTGGCAAGAGCTACAAGATCGTTAACCTGAACCTGAACAGCAACGGTTATCCACAACCGTACATGCGCGCCCCAATGATGATGAAAGCCGCCTCGATGGATGCCGCACCGGTGACACCGGATGTTGAGGCGGGCACCAGTCAGGTCAGCATGACGGCGGATGGCGCGATTGAAGTGTTGATGCCTTGATTTGATAAGACGTACATAAAAACGGCGATCACTGGAGTGAACGCCGTTTTTTTTGCCTGCCAGAAGTCGGGGTGAACCCTTCAATTCTTTGGCGAATGATAGGCCGCCATCGCGAGCAAGCTCGCTCCCACAGTGGATCTACGGTGAGCACAGTATTTGTGTACGACATAAATCCTGTGGGAGCGAGCTTGCTCGCGATGAACGATAACGTGGTCTCTGAACTACTATGCTGGATCGACGTTATCCAGTGCCCGATTCACCGCCAGCTCTGCCAGCATGATGATCTGCTGAATCGCCAACACCGTATTACGCTGCGGGCCGATCAGGTTCGCGGCGAAATCACTGGTCATGACACTGGCGGAGGCCAGTGATTCGCAGGCTTGGGCCAGCAGGCTTTCGGTGTCCATGTTCGGGGCGATCATGTACATCGTGCTGGGACGGCGGGGTTTTTCGGTGTATTGGGATGGGGAATCGAGGTAGTAGTCGAGGGCGCGTTTTATGGCTTCGTGGTCTTTGAGTAATGTTTCGGCGCGTAAGTCTTCAGCTTCGGTTTCGGGGGTGGTGGGTGGATCGGGGATTAGCTTGTCCATGGAATGCTCCTACTTATAAATGGGAGCCATCCAATGTCGTTTCCACACGACAATTAGGTGGCGGCTGCACGCAGGGTGGAAATACCGGTTAGTAGGACCCGGCCAGACCGAAGTCTGCCCACGCACAGCCGCCATGACGCAGTTTGCAGACGAAAGAAGACGTCGGCAACGATTACGATGGTCCAGCTATGCGGCTACTAAAAGATCCAGGTTTCCACACCCGGTCGCTGAAATCGCAGCGACCGCCAGAGATTAGGGGCACTGCTTCCTACCCGGCAACCTGAAAAATGCGTGGGAAAGCTCTGTGTTTTTTACACATCGTTCAACACAAAAATGGAACGCGGAGCGTCCCTGGCGGCATTCCCACGCGGGAGCGTGAGAACGATCAGTTGGGGGGCAGCAGAAAGAGATTGGTCGGCTGTCAGGCCGCCATCGCAGGCAAGCCAGCTCCCACAATTGGATTGGGTTTACCTGATGGGGATCGGTTGGCTGTGAGGCCGTATTCGCGAGCAGGCTCGCTCCCACATTTTGAATTGGGTGTATCTGGTAGAGATTGGTCGGCTGTCAGGCCGCCTTCGCGAGCAGGCTCACTCCTACACGGAGTCCGCGTACCGCCCTTGCTTCTCACCACTCAACGGGCCGAGCGTTAGCTCGCCTACAGCTTTTGATCTTGACGCACCGCCCCCTCGAGAGGCCGAGTGGAGGTTCTGCGCAGTGGGCAACCCGGCATGGATGCCGGGTTAGCCGCCCCCGGCCATGGATGGCCGATGGCGGCGGGCCCACGGAGCAGGACCGGAGCGAGGGCATGCCGAGCCTGGGCGAGGCACCGAACGAAAGGGGCAAATGCGCTTTGGTTACTTTGGCGCACTTCCAAAGTGACTCGCTGTAAGAGCGAAACCATTAGCGGCCGTTACCGCAGGAATGGATATGTACCCCGCCATCGAAAAAAGGCGCCACCAATAAAAAGCCAAGGTTGCACCCAGTACCACCCATAAACGTGCAGCCCACGACCGTGCGCCAACTGTCGCCAATAATGTACTGATTAGACCAACAACCAAGATGTCCACTGACAAACACCTGCCAGTCAAACTGCACCCACCCCCACAACAAACCCGTTAAACAACAAATACCTACCACACGGTCCCAAACTCAACAGCCCCCACGCCCGGCGCAAAATACTCTCAATCCCAAAAAGCCACCCACCCAACCCATTCAACCCCCAAAACGTGGGTATAAATAAGTAACACCACGCTCCAACCGGGTGCGCAAGCCCCGCCAATCGCCCCGCCGCGGTGCGCCGGTTGCACCGAAAAAAACCTGCGCAAACGGTCAAATGCGCCTGAATTTATACAAATGCGACATTAAGGTACGTACGTGCCACTGTTTAACGCCTGTGGTCGCTCTGGATCTTGCATTGGGTACGGCCCCTGCATAAGTATCCGCAGGTCGACTCACGAGGTCGTCCTCTAATTCCAAAAATGACAACAATCATGAGGCCACCATGCTTAAACACGCGGTCATTCCGTTTTTAGTCGGCGCCAGCTTGCTAGCTAGCGCACCCTTCGCCCAAGCCGCGACTAACCTGGTGTTCTGCTCCGAAGGGAGCCCGGCCGGTTTCGATCCAGGTCAATACACCACCGGAACCGACTTCGACGCCTCTGCAGAAACCATGTTCAACCGCCTGACCCAGTTCGAGCGCGGCGGCACCGCCGTGATTCCTGGCCTGGCGACCAGCTGGGACATTTCCCCGGACGGCCTGACGTACACCTTCCACCTGCGTGACGGCGTCAAGTTCCACACCACCCCGTACTTCAAGCCGACTCGTGAGTTCAACGCCGACGACGTGCTGTTCACCTTTAATCGCATGATTAACAAGGATGACCCGTTCCGTAAGGCGTACCCGACTGAATTCCCGTACTTCACCGACATGGGGATGGACACCAACATCACCAAGATCGATAAAGTCGACGACAAAACCGTCAAGTTCACGTTGAAAGAAGTGGATGCCGCGTTCATCCAGAACATGGCCATGAGCTTCGCCTCGGTGCAGTCCGCCGAGTACGCAGCCCAGCTGCTGAAAGAAGGCAAAGCGGCAGACATCAACCAGAAGCCGGTCGGCACGGGTCCGTTCGTATTCAAGAGCTACCAGAAAGACTCCAACATCCGCTACACCGGGAACAAGGACTACTGGAAGCCTGACGACGTCAAGATCGACAACCTGATCTTCGCCATCACCACCGACCCGTCGGTGCGTATCCAGAAGCTGAAGAAGGGCGAGTGCCAGATCACTCTGTTCCCACGTCCAGCCGACTTGAAGGCGCTCAAAGAAGACAAGACCCTGAAAGTGCCTGATCAGGCCGGTTTCAACCTGGGTTACATCGCCTACAACGTGATGGACAAGATCAAGGGCAGCGACGAGCCGAACCCGATGGCCCAACTGAAAGTGCGTCAGGCACTGGACATGGCCGTCAACAAGCAGCAGATCATCGACTCGGTTTACCAGGGCGCAGGCCAACTGGCCGTCAACGCCATGCCGCCAACCCAGTGGTCTTACGACACCACCATCAAAGATGCTCCGTACAACCCTGAGAAAGCCAAAGAGCTGCTCAAGGAAGCCGGCATCAAGGAAGGTACCGAGATCAACCTGTGGGCGATGCCGGTACAGCGTCCTTACAACCCGAACGCCAAACTGATGGCTGAAATGCTGCAGTCCGACTGGGCCAAGATCGGCATCAAAGCCAAGATCGTGACCTACGAGTGGGGCGAGTACATCAAGCGCTCCAAAGGCGGCGAAAACGGCGCGATGCTGATTGGCTGGAGCGGCGACAACGGTGACCCGGACAACTGGCTGAACGTGTTGTTCGGCTGCGACTCGCTGCAAGGCAACAACTTCTCCAAGTGGTGCGACAAGAAGTTCGACGGCATCGTTAAAGAAGCCAAGCGCACAACCGACCAGGCCAAGCGCACCGAACTGTACAAACAGGCGCAACACGTCCTCAAAGATGCAGTTCCAATGACACCTATCGCTCACTCGACGGTGTTCCAACCAATGCGCAACGAAGTGCGGGATTTCAAGATCAGTCCGTTTGGCTTGAACTCCTTCTACGGCGTCAGCGTCAGCAAATAAGGTTTTGCAACGGCGACGTTTTTGACGTCGCCGTTGCTTTATCTGCCGAGAAAGCAGGAAAACTCTTACATCCGTTTCCTCCGCGTACTACGGCGGTGGAGTCGGACGCGTTGCCATTTCCTACGAGTCTTTAGGACTCTACGCATTTACTGCCAGATCCACGGCTCATACCGTCGGGTTCTGACCAGCTCATGCGTGGGCTCTCGGTTATTGCTGAAAGGCATGGTTTGAAGTCAGTGATCCTCCACGTCCCAGGACGGGACGGCGGCTCATTGTCAAAACACTCGTGATTACAAGAGGGAGCGTCATGCGCCATTCCTTGGTTTTATCCGCATTACTGGGCACCGGCCTGTTGGCCGCCACATCCATCCAGGCCGCCAATAACAGCCTGGTGTTCTGCTCTGAAGGCAGCCCCGCCGGTTTCGACACGGCGCAGTACACCACTGCGACCGATAACGACGCCGCCGAGCCGCTGTACAACCGTTTGGCAGAGTTTGAAAAAGGCGCGACCAATGTCGTACCGGGCCTGGCCACTCGTTGGGATATTTCCGAAGACGGCCTCAAGTACACCTTTCACCTGCGCGAAGGGGTGAAGTTTCATACCACGCCCTACTTCACGCCGACCCGCGACTTCAATGCCGATGACGTGCTGTTCACGTTTAATCGCATGCTCGACCCGCAACACCCTTTCCGTAAGGCTTATCCGACCGAGTTCCCGTATTTCAACGGGATGAGCCTGAACAAGAACATCGCCAAGGTCGAAAAGACCGGGCCGCTGACCGTGGTCATGACGCTCAACAGCGTCGACGCCGCGTTCATCCAGAACATCGCCATGAGCTTCGCCGCCATCCTGTCCGCCGAATACGCCGACAAGTTGCTGGCCGTTGGCAAACCGAGCGACATCAACCAGAAGCCGATCGGCACTGGCCCGTTTGTGTTCAAGAGTTACCAGAAAGACTCCAACATCCGTTACACCGGCAACAAGCAGTACTGGGACCCGAGCCGGGTCAAGCTCGACAACCTGATTTTCGCCATCAACACCGACGCCTCGGTGCGGGTGCAGAAACTCAAGGCCAACGAGTGCCAGATCACCCTGCACCCTCGCCCTGCCGACGTGTCCGCGCTGAAGCACGACGAAAAACTCAAGCTCATCGAGAAGCCAGGTTTCAACCTCGGTTACATCGCCTACAACGTTCGGCACAAGCCTTTCGACCAGCTCGAAGTGCGACAGGCGCTGGACATGGCGGTGAACAAGCAAAGCATTCTCAACGCCGTCTACCAGGGTGCCGGGCAGTTGGCCGTCAATGCCATGCCGCCGACCCAATGGTCGTACGACGAAACGATCAAAGACGCCGCCTACAACCCGGAAAAAGCCAGGGAATTGCTCAAGGCTGCCGGCGTGAAGGAAGGCACTGAAATCACCCTGTGGGCGATGCCCGTTCAACGCCCTTACAACCCGAACGCCAAGTTGATGGCCGAAATGCTCCAGGCTGACTGGGCAAAAATCGGCCTCAAAGTGAAGATCGTCAGCTATGAATGGGGCGAGTACATCAAGCGCACCAAGAATGGCGAGCACGACATCAGCCTGATCGGCTGGACCGGGGACAATGGGGACCCGGACAACTGGCTCGGCACGCTTTACAGCTGCGACGCCATTGGCGGCAACAACTACTCCATGTGGTGTGATCCGGCTTACGACAAGCTGGTCAAGCAGGCCAAGGTCGTCACCGACCGCGACCAACGCACCATCCTGTACAAACAGGCGCAGCAGTACCTCAAACAGCAGGTGCCGATCACGCCAGTCGCCCACTCGACGGTTAACCAGCCGTTAAGCGCCAAAGTCGAAGGGTTCAAAGTCAGCCCCTTCGGCCGCAACGTGTTCTCGGGCGTCAGTATCGACCAATAACCGATTAGCCAGAACGCTGGGGGCGTATTACGCCCTCACGCAAGCGTATTGCCGTAATTCGTCAATCCGGCCTGCAGCAAACGTTTGCGATGCCTTGAATGTGTTCTAAACCAATAGCCGGATCACCAATAAGACCGGCATTAAAAAAAGAAAGTAAGGAGCTTCACCCATGAAACTGAGCAGCACCGCGTTATTGGCCTTGGCCATCAGCAGCGTAACCGCCTCGGCGTACGCAGAAACCCAGAGCCAGGCATTCACCCCGGTGACGGTTAACACCAAAAGTGCACAAGCTGATGCAACTGGCTTCGTCGAAGGTCAATCCATCTCCGGCACCACGCGTAACTGGTACGCCAACGAACAACTGAAACGTGGCGGCAAGTTCACTTACCGCAAAGACGGTGTCGCCACCCCGACTGATCGTCGTATCAACTGGGTTCAAGGCACCATCGTCAAGTACAACTCCGGTTTCACCGAAGGCACTGTAGGTTTCAGCACCGAAGTGGCCGCCTACAACGCTGTTGCTCTGGAGCGCGATCGCGAGAACCTGGCCTCCAACAACGGTGGCGCACCGGGCTCCCGCCCAGGCGCGGGCAACAACCGTACCCTGACCAAAGAAGGCGGCGACGCTCAAGGTCAGTGGAGCAAGCTGGGCCTGGCCAACGTCAAGGCTCGCATCTCCAACACCACCCTGACCGCCGGCCGCATGAACTTCAGCAGCCCGCAGGTCGATGTGATCGGCAACCGTGCCCTGCC
Source organism: Pseudomonas sp. SIMBA_041 (assembly GCF_046535095.1). Taxonomy (NCBI): domain Bacteria; kingdom Pseudomonadati; phylum Pseudomonadota; class Gammaproteobacteria; order Pseudomonadales; family Pseudomonadaceae; genus Pseudomonas; species Pseudomonas sp. SIMBA_041. The sequence continues at coordinate 173,553 of NZ_JAWRXJ010000010.1, read as the reverse complement.
TTCGAGCTTCCAGGGCGTCGCGGTCCACAGCGAAGAGCTGAACAACCTGGCTTTCGACCTGGGGACCTTTGACCGCGTTTCGCCGCGTACCGAAGAAAGCCTGAGCAAGTTCCGCTCCGAATACCAAAACATTACTGCTGAGACCGATCACGTTAATACGGCAGGCCTCACCTATACCCCTTTCGCCAGCCTGACCACCAGCCTGTGGGCGACCCAGGCCGAAGACTTCTGGAACCAGTACTACTTCGGCGCCAGCCACGTGTTGGGTGACAGTTCGGTACTGAGCCTGACCACCGGCCTGAACTACTACAAGACCGTCGATGAAGGTAAGAGACTGCTGGGCGAAATCGACAACCAGGCCGGCTCCCTGTCGTTTGGCCTGACTCACCAGGCTCACACCCTGACCTTCTCGTACCAGGAAATTAACGGTAACGAGTACTTCGACTACCTGCACGAAACCAACGGCATCTACCTGGCCAACTCCCTGCTGTCGGACTTCAACGGCCCGAACGAGAAATCCTTCCAGATCGCCTACGGCCTGAACATGGCTGAATACGGCGTGCCAGGCCTGAAGTTCAACATCTACCAGGCGCGTGGCTGGGGCATCGACGGTACTCACTACACCGGTACCGCCTATGACGTGAAAAACATGGACGGCGAAACCCACTACGAATACGGCATCGGTTCGACGTACGCCATTCAGAGCGGCCCACTCAAGGCCACCACTGTTCGCGCGACCTACACCGCTCACCGCGCCAGTGAAAACCAGGGCGATGGCAGCATCAACGAGTTCCGTCTCGTGACCACCATTCCGTTCAACATCCTGTAATGCACCTGCCTAACAGCTGATTCAGTGACGAATCAGCTGTTAGGCATTAGTCCTTTAACTGATTGCAGAGGGTTCTTGATGAAAATGCTTCCCCTACGTGCGGCCATCGCTGCCGCGTTGCTGAGTGTCGCTGTTGGCGTCGCTGCCAAACCCCTGGTGGTCTGCACCGAAGCCAGTCCGGAAGGCTTCGATATGGTCCAGTACACGACTGCAGTCACAGCCGACGCCGTGGCTGAAACCATCTTCAACCGTCTGGCGGACTTCAAGCCGGGCACCACTGAAGTGATTCCGGCACTGGCCGATTCCTGGGACATCAGCGAAGACGGTCTGAGCTACACGTTCCACCTGCGCAAAGGCGTCAAGTTTCACACCACCGATTACTTCAAGCCGACGCGCGACATGAACGCCGACGACGTGGTCTGGAGCTTCCAGCGTCAGCTGGACCCGAACCACCCATGGCACAAACTGTCCAGCGTGGGCTTCCCGTACTTTGAAAGCATGGGCTTCAAGGAACTGCTCAAAAGCGTCGAGAAAGTCGACGACAACACGGTCAAGTTCACCCTGACCCGTCGTGAAGCGCCGTTCCTGGCCGACATCGCCATGGCCTTCTCCTCGATCTACTCCGCCGAATACGCCGACCAGTTGCTCAAGGCGAACAAGGCCGGCGACTTGAACAACAAGCCAATTGGCACCGGTCCATTCGTGTTCCAGCGCTACAACAAGGACGCTCAGGTTCGCTTCAAGGCCAACCCGGAGTACTTCCGTGGCAAGCCACCGGCTGACGCGTTGATTCTGGCAATTGCCACCGACAACAACGTGCGCCTGCAAAAGCTCAAGGCCAACGAGTGCCAGATCGCGCTCTATCCGAAACCGGATGACATCCCGAGCATCAAGAAAGACACCAACCTCAAGGTTGATGAGATGAACGCGATGACCGTTTCGTACATCGCCATGAACACCTCGCACAAATACATGAGCGATGTGCGCGTGCGCAAAGCCATCGACATCGCGTTCGACAAGGCGGCCTATGTCAACGCGCTGTTCGGCAAAGGCAATGCGACTGTCGCGGTCAACCCGTACCCGGACACTCTGCTGGGCTACAACCACAAGCTGACCAACCCGCCGCGAGACCTGGACAAGGCCCGCGCCTTGCTCAAGGAAGCAGGCGTACCGGAAGGCACAACGTTTACACTGTTCACCCGTAACGGCGGCGGGCCGACCAACCCGAACCCGATGCTGGGCGCGCAGATGATGCAGGCTGACCTGGCCAAGGTCGGCATCAAGATCGACATTCGCGTCATGGAATGGGGCGAAATGCTCAAACGTGCGAAAAACGGCGAGCACGACATGGTTTCCGCCGGATGGGCGGGTGATAACGGCGATCCGGATAACTTCCTGACGCCTATGCTGAGTTGCGAAGCAGCCAAGAACGGCGAAAACTACGCGCGCTGGTGCAACGAGAAATTCCAGACGCTGATCGATGAAGCCCGAGCTAAAGTGAACCCGACGGAACGTGCGGCGCTCTACGAGCAAGCCCAGGAGGTTTTCAATCAGGACCAGCCATGGATCAGCATGGCGCACACCCGTATGTTTACTGCAATGCGCAACAACGTAGAGGGCTATCACATTAGCCCGCTTACCACGAATAACTTCGCCACCACCCAGGTGAAGTAAATAAGAAAACTCCCGGTGTCCCTGACTCCAGGGACACCAGGCACGCCTAACCGGCTGATGAGGTACACCACAAGATGTTTAGTTTTATTGCCCGCCGATTGGGGTTATTGATCCCCACGTTCTTCGGCATCACCTTGCTGACTTTCGCGTTGATTCGCATGATTCCAGGCGACCCCGTGGAAGTAATGATGGGCGAACGCCGAGTCGACCCCGAAATGCATGCTCAGGCAATGGAACGCCTTGGTCTGAACAAACCGCTGTATGCCCAATACCTGGACTACGTCGGCAAACTGGCTCACGGCGACCTCGGCGAATCGCTGCGTACCCGTGAAAGCGTGTGGAGCGAGTTCACCTCTCTATTCCCAGCGACCCTGGAACTGTCCATGGCCGCCCTGCTGTTCGCCGGCATCCTGGGCCTCCTGGCCGGGGTGATCGCGGCACTCAAGCGAGGATCCCTGTTCGACCATGGGGTGATGGGCATCTCCCTGGCGGGATATTCGATGCCGATCTTCTGGTGGGGCCTGATCCTGATCATGTTCTTCTCGGTGAGCCTGGGCTGGACCCCGGTGTCCGGGCGGATCGACTTGCTCTATGACATCGAGCCGCGCACCGGCTTCATGCTCATCGACACGCTGCTGGCCGATGACGTCGGTGCGTTCTTCGATGCCCTGCATCACCTGATCCTGCCGGCCATCGTGCTGGGTACCATCCCGCTGGCCGTTATTGCGCGGATGACCCGTTCTTCGATGCTCGAAGTACTGCGTGAAGACTACATCCGTACCGCCCGCGCCAAAGGCCTGTCGCCTTCTCGCGTGGTGTTCGTGCACGGCCTGCGCAACGCGCTGATTCCGGTCCTGACCGTGGTCGGCCTGCAAGTCGGCACATTGCTGGCCGGTGCGGTCCTGACCGAAACCATCTTCTCGTGGCCCGGCATCGGTAAATGGCTGATCGAAGCCATTGGCGCCCGAGACTATCCAGTCGTGCAAAACGGCATCCTGTTAATCGCCTGCCTGGTGATTCTGGTCAACTTCGTGGTGGACATCCTCTACGGCTTTGCCAACCCACGCATCCGTCACCAGCGCTGAGATCATGACCATGACCACTCCAGCTACAACGCCAAATCAAGCGGTAACAGTCGATCAAAGCCTGTTGTATCCGTCCCCGTACAAAGAATTCTGGCACGCGTTTTCCCGCAACAAGGGCGCCGTCGCCGGCCTGATGTTCATGATCCTGGTGATTTTCTGCGCGATCTTCGCGCCGTGGGTTGCCCCGCATAACCCGAGCGAGCAATACCGTGACTTCCTGCTGACCCCGCCAGCCTGGCTGGAAGGTGGGCAGATCCAGTTCCTGCTCGGCACCGATGAACTGGGTCGCGACCTGCTGTCGCGCCTGATCACCGGTTCGCGTCTGTCGTTGATGATCGGTTTGTCGTCGGTGGTGATGTCGCTGATTCCGGGGATCCTGCTGGGTCTGTTCGCCGGTTTCTTCCCGCGCTTGCTCGGCCCGACCATCATGCGTCTGATGGACATCATGCTGGCCCTGCCGTCCCTGCTGCTGGCCGTGGCGATTGTCGCCATCCTCGGCCCTGGCCTGATCAACACCGTGATCGCCATCGCCGTGGTGTCCCTGCCGTCCTATGTCCGTCTGACCCGCGCTGCGGTGATGGGCGAACTGAACCGCGACTACGTGACCGCTGCGCGCCTGGCCGGTGCCACGCTGCCCCGCCTGATGTTCATCACCGTGCTGCCTAACTGCATGGCGCCGCTGATCGTTCAGGCGACCTTGAGCTTCTCCTCGGCGATTCTCGATGCCGCCGCACTGGGCTTCCTCGGCCTTGGCGTACAACCGCCAACCCCTGAGTGGGGCACCATGCTGGCTTCGGCTCGCGACTACATCGAACGCGCCTGGTGGGTAGTCAGCCTGCCTGGCTTGACCATTTTGCTCAGCGTGCTGGCAATCAACTTGATGGGCGACGGCCTGCGCGATGCGCTGGACCCGAAACTCAAGAACGCCGCCTGAGGAGATTCAAATGTCACTGTTAGAAATCAAGAATCTCAACGTTCGCTTCGGCGACAAGAACGCCGTTCCGGTGGTCGACGGGCTCGACATCACCGTGGAAAAAGGCGAAGTCCTGGCCATCGTTGGCGAGTCGGGTTCGGGTAAATCCGTGACCATGATGGCGCTGATGGGCCTGATCGAGCATCCAGGGATCGTCACTGCCGACGCCCTGAATTTCGACGGCAAGAACATGCTCAAGCTCAGCAACCGTCAGCGTCGACAAATCGTCGGCAAAGACCTGGCCATGGTCTTCCAGGACCCGATGACCGCGCTGAACCCGAGCTACACCGTCGGTTTCCAGATCGAGGAAGTGCTGCGCCTGCACCTGAAAATGTCCGGCAAGCAAGCGCGCAAGCGTGCCATCGAACTATTGGAAAAAGTGGAAATCCCGGGCGCTGCCAGTCGTATGGACGCCTACCCGCACCAACTGTCCGGCGGTATGAGCCAGCGTGTTGCAATCGCCATGGCGATTGCCGGCGAACCGAAACTGCTGATCGCTGACGAACCGACTACGGCACTCGACGTCACGATTCAGGCGCAGATCATGGACCTGCTGCTGGCGTTGCAGAAAGAGCAGAACATGGGCCTGGTGCTGATCACTCACGACCTCGCGGTCGTGGCTGAAACCGCCCAGCGTGTGTGCGTGATGTACGCCGGCCAGGCGGTTGAGGTCGGTCAGGTGCCGCAGCTGTTCGACATTCCGGCGCACCCGTACAGCGAAGCGTTGCTCAAGGCGATTCCGGAACACAGCCTCGGCGCTACACGCCTGTCGACCCTGCCGGGCATCGTTCCCGGGCGCTACGACCGTCCGCAGGGTTGCCTGCTGTCGCCGCGTTGCCCGTATGTGCAAGACAGCTGCCGCGCCACGCGCCCGGCCCTGGACCCGAAAAGCCACAGCCTCGCCCGCTGCTTCTACCCGCTTAATCAGGAGGTGGCGTAATGGCCGTCGTACTTACCGCCCGCGACCTGACCCGTCACTACGAAGTGTCCCGCGGCCTGTTCAAGGGCCATGCGACCGTGCGCGCCCTCAACGGCGTGTCGTTTGAACTGCACGCCGGCAAGACCCTCGCCGTGGTTGGTGAATCGGGCTGCGGCAAATCCACCCTGGCCCGTGCGTTAACCCTGATCGAAGAGCCGTCCTCCGGCTCCTTGAAAATCGCCGGCCAGGAAGTCGCCGGTGCCGACAAGGCCCAGCGCAAGCAACTGCGCAAAGACGTGCAGATGGTGTTCCAGAGCCCGTACGCCTCGCTCAACCCACGGCAGAAAGTCGGTGACCAGCTCGGCGAACCGCTGCTGATCAACACCAACCTGTCGGCGGCCGAACGTCGCGAAAAAGTCCAGGCCATGATGAAGCAGGTGGGCTTGCGTCCCGAGCACTACCAGCGTTATCCGCACATGTTCTCCGGCGGTCAGCGCCAGCGGATCGCCTTGGCCCGCGCGATGATGCTGCAGCCTAAAGTGCTGGTAGCGGACGAACCGACCTCGGCGCTGGACGTGTCGATTCAGGCGCAGGTACTGAACCTGTTCATGGATTTGCAGCAAGAGTTCAACACCGCCTACGTGTTCATCTCCCACAACCTGGCCGTGGTGCAACACGTTGCCGATGACGTGATGGTGATGTACCTCGGTCGCCCGGTGGAAATGGGTCCGAAGAACGACATCTACGAGCGTCCGCTGCACCCTTACACCCAGGCGCTGTTGTCGGCCACACCGACCATTCACCCGGACCCGAACAAGCCGAAAATCAAGATCGTCGGCGAGTTGCCTAACCCGTTGAACCCGCCATCGGGTTGCGCTTTCCACAAGCGCTGCCCATACGCCACCGAGCGCTGCAGCACCGAAGAGCCAGCCCTGCGCCCTCTCGATAACCGCCAGGTGGCTTGCCACTACGCCGAGCAATTCCTCGACGGCGCGGCATAAAAATGTGGGAGCAGTTTTGCTCCCACAGCAATACCGGACCTCTTCTACAACGACTGCGCATCAGTTGGAGTAGAAGGGGTTTTCTTTTGCCTGCCGTTTAAGACTGGCTGTCGCCTTCATCCTCGTCGGTGTCGGGCTCTTCAGTGGTCGAGTCGTCATCGCCTTCACTACCGCCCTGATCTTTGTCCCCAGCCTCGGAGTCAGATTTGGCAATCATCATCCCGGCATGTATCACCTGCCCGCTCGACACCTGTTCGCCATGCTCCGGGCACTCCGCCCACGCCGCCGACATGCCCACGGACAACATCACTAAAACCTTAAGCAACAGCACAATACGTTGAACAATGCTCATAGCCGAATCCATCCTTTTTGGGGTGAAGCTTGGGTGCCTGACTGGCGCTGAATGAAATCTAGTTCCGATCAGTGTGGTTCACCAGACAGGACGCTAACGACGGGCTGGAAATGCCCGTGATCGGCAGATTGGTTTTGAATAACAGTTATCTCGAATCGTTATTGCTCGCCCCCACAAGGGGATTTGCGTCAGGCAATAAAAAACCCCGCTGCTTTCGCAACGGGGTTCTGTGGGTTTCGACTCAGCGCTTAGTGATGCTCGCGCGTCGCACGGAATTTCACGTCCGGCCAGCGCTCTTCCATCAGTGCCAGGTTGACCCGGGTCGGGGCCAGGTAGGTCAGGTGACCACCGCCGTCGATCGCGAGGTTTTCCACCGCCTTGTTGGAGAATTCCTCAAGCTTCTTCTTGTCGCTGCAATCGATCCAGCGCGCGGAATAAACGGTGATCGGCTCGTAAGAGCACTCAACCTTGTATTCCTCTTTCAAGCGGCTGGCGACCACATCGAACTGCAGCACACCGACGGCGCCGAGGATGATGTCGTTGCTGCGCTCGGGGAAGAACACCTGGGTCGCGCCCTCTTCCGCCAACTGCTGCAAGCCTTGACGCAGCTGCTTGGATTTCAACGGATCACGCAGGCGTACGCGACGGAACAGTTCCGGGGCGAAGTGCGGGATACCGGTGAAGCCCAGGGTTTCGCCTTCGGTGAAGGTGTCGCCGATCTGGATGGTGCCGTGGTTGTGCAAACCGATGATGTCGCCGGCAAACGCTTCTTCCAGCTGCTCACGCTCGGAGGAGAAGAAGGTCAGCGCGTCACCGATCCGCACATCCTTGCCGGTGCGTACGTGGCGCATCTTCATGCCTTTTTCGTACTTGCCGGAGCAAATGCGCATGAAGGCGATACGGTCGCGGTGTTTCGGGTCCATGTTCGCCTGGATCTTGAACACGAAACCGGTGAACTTCTCTTCAACCGGCTCGACGGTGCGCTCGTTGGCGACACGGGCCAATGGCTTCGGCGCCCAGTTGACCACGGCGTCGAGCACGTGATCGACACCGAAGTTGCCCAGTGCAGTACCGAAGAACACCGGCGTCAGTTGGCCGTCGAGGAATTCCTGCTGGTTGAACTCGTGGCAGGCGCCCTGCACCAGCTCCAGCTGATCGACGAAGCGATCGTACTCGTCGCCCAAATGCGCGCGCGCTTCATCGGAATCGAGCTTCTCGATGATTTTCACATCGGTACGCTCGTGGCCGTGACCGGCGGTGTACACGATGATGTAGTCGTCGGCGAGGTGATACACGCCCTTGAAATCGCGGTAGCAACCGATCGGCCAGGTGATCGGCGCGGCCTTGATCTTCAGGACCGCTTCGATCTCGTCGAGCAGTTCAATCGGGTCGCGGATGTCACGGTCGAGTTTGTTGATGAAGCTGACGATCGGCGTGTCACGCAGACGGCAAACGTCCATCAGCGCGATGGTCCGTGGCTCTACACCCTTACCGCCGTCGAGAACCATCAAGGCCGAGTCCACCGCCGTCAGGGTGCGGTAGGTGTCTTCGGAGAAGTCTTCGTGGCCCGGGGTGTCGAGCAGATTGATCATGTGGTCGCGATACGGGAACTGCATGACCGACGTGGTAATGGAAATACCCCGTTGTTTTTCCATTTCCATCCAGTCGGAGGTGGCATGGCGGTCGGACTTGCGAGACTTCACCGTGCCCGCAATCGCAATCGCCTTGCCCATCAGCAAGAGCTTCTCGGTAATGGTGGTTTTACCGGCATCGGGGTGGGAAATAATGGCGAAAGTGCGGCGTTTCGCGACTTCGGCGGCCTGTTTGGTCATGGGAAATCGCCTGGCAGGTGATTCAAAAAAGGGCGGCGAGTATAGCTTAAAAAGTAACCTATGGACCACCGTTCACCTGTAGCCGCTGCCGAGCCCGCGAGGCTGCGTCCGGCGGCGCAGCCGTCGTAAAACCGGACGCTGCGGTGTATCAGACACACCGCGACAGGTGAGTCGACGACGACTTCGTCGCCGAACGCAGCCTCGCGGGCTCGGCAGCGGCTACAGGGGTAATACAAGATGCGGGGTGGCTAATTGCTGCTAAATATGGAACCTTTTAAAAGGTGGAGGCGTCCACTCCCCTGTTACAGCTCTCGTAGCAGGGTTCGAAAAACCTGCAAGTTAGCCTGACGAGGCTGCGCTTATGGCTCGATCTCATGCGGTTCCATCAGCATGAAGAGCTGCTTCTCGCGAACGTTGATGACCCGGCAGCCAGCAATGGCATTGCCACTCGGGACTGCGTTCGCCGACAAAAGAAAAAAGGAGTCCGCCTGTGGCTATTCGCTATGGCAAAGGGCTGATAGGAGGTGCGGTTGTCGTCGCCCTTCTGGCCCTGCTGGTCCATTGGATTGGCATCAACACGATCGAACATTACCGCGACGATTTGTTGTTTTACCTGCAAGCTCATCTGATTCTCGTCCTTGTTTCCATGCTGGCCGCCCTCGTTGTGGGCATTCCCGCCGGTATCTTCCTCAGCCGTCCGTCCATGGTGGACCGAGCTGAGCGCTTCATGCAGCTCTTCAACATCGGCAACACCGTGCCGCCGCTCGCCGTACTGGCCATCGCCCTGGGGATTCTGGGCATCGGCAGCGGCCCCGCGATCTTCGCCCTGTTCCTCGCCTCGCTGTTGCCGATTGTGCGCAACACCTATGAAGGCCTGAAAAACGTTCAGGGTTCACTGAAAGAAGCCGCTGTCGGCATCGGCATGACCCCGACCCAAGTGCTGTGGCGGGTCGAACTGCCAAACGCCGTGCCGATCATCGTTGGTGGCGTTCGCGTGGCCCTGGCGATCAACGTCGGGACGGCTCCGCTGGCGTTCCTGATCGGCGCCAACAGCCTGGGCAGCCTGATTTTCCCCGGCATCGCCCTGAACAATCAGCCGCAACTGCTGCTCGGCGCGGCCTGCACCGCCCTGCTGGCCTTGCTGCTCGACGGTCTGGTGACACTCGCCAGCCGCCTCTGGCTCGAACGCGGCCTACGCCCGTCTTAAGCCTCGGCAAAGGAATCAATATGAAAAAAGTATGCTTATTTCTAGGCTGCGCCCTGCTGTTCGCAGGATTTGCCCACGCCGCTGAAAAACCGGTCATCCGCATCGGCGCCCGGGTGTTCACCGAACAAACCCTCCTCGCTGAAATCACCTCCCAATACCTGCGCACCAAGGGTTACGACACCCAGGTGACTGGCGGCCTGGGCAGCAACCTCGCTCGCAGCGCCCACGAAAGTGGCCAGCTGGATTTGATGTGGGAATACACCGGCGTGTCGCTGGTGGCTTACAACCACATCACGGAAAAACTCGACAGCGCCCAGTCCTACGCCAAGGTGAAAGAACTCGACGCGAAAAAAGGCCTCGTCTGGCTGACCCCGTCGAAATTCAGCAACACCTATGCCCTGGCCCTGCCGGAAACCACCGCGAAGGCTTACCCGCAGATCAACACCATCAGCGAGCTGAACACGGTGCTGCAAGCTGAGCAAAAGGACAATCATCTGGTCGCGCTGGACACCGAGTTCGCCAACCGTTCCGACGGGTTGAACGGCATGGTCGACCTCTACGGCATGAACCTGACGCGCAAAAACATCCGGCAGATGGATGCTGGTTTGGTCTACACCGCCCTGCGCAATGGCCAGGTATTTGCCGGTCTGGTCTACACCACCGACGGTCGTCTTAACGCCTTCAAGCTGAAACTGCTCGAAGACGACAAGCACTACTTCCCGGACTACACCGCCGCGCCGGTGGTACGTCAGGTGTACCTCGACGCCCATCCGAAACTCGCCGAAGAACTCAAGCCGCTGGCTGAACTGTTCGACGACGAAACCATGCGCCAGCTCAACGCGCGGGTCGATGTCGATCACGAAAGCCCATCATCCGTTGCCGCCGATTTCCTGCGCCAACATCCCATCAAATAAGGAGGAAAAGACATGGAATTTCTGAACGCCTTTTCCCATCTCGACTGGCCATTGGTGCTGCACCTGACCTGGCAGCACATCACCCTGGTCGGCATCGCCGTGACCCTGGCGATTCTGGTCGGCGTGCCGCTGGGCATTCTGATGACGCGCTTTCCGACGCTCGCCGGCCCGCTGCAAGCCAGCGCCACGGTGCTGCTGACCGTGCCGTCGATTGCGCTGTTCGGCCTGCTGCTGCCGTTTTACTCCAAATTCGGCCAGGGCCTCGGTCCGATGCCGGCGATCACGGCCGTGTTTCTGTACTCGCTGCTGCCGATCATGCGTAACACCTACTTGGCGCTGACCGGCGTCGAACCGGGCATTCGCGAAGCCGCCCGCGGCATCGGCATGACCTTCGGCCAGCGCCTGCGCATGGTCGAACTGCCCATCGCAGTGCCGGTGATCCTCGCCGGCGTACGCACTGCCGTGGTCATGAACATCGGTGTCATGACCATCGCCGCGACCATCGGCGCCGGTGGCCTCGGTGTACTCATTCTCGCTTCCATCAGCCGCAGCGACATGTCGATGCTGATCGTCGGCGCCGTGCTGGTCAGTCTCCTGGCCATCTTCGCCGACCTGCTTCTGCAATGGCTGCAACGCACGCTGACTCCAAAAGGACTGCTCAAATGATCGAACTTCAAAACCTCAGCAAGACCTTCCAAAGCAACGGCAAAGATGTGAAAGCCGTGGACTCGGTAAGCCTGACCGTCAATGAAGGCGAGATCTGTGTGTTCCTCGGACCATCGGGCTGCGGCAAAAGCACCACGCTGAAGATGATCAACCGCTTGATCAAGCCGACCTCGGGCAAGATCCTGATCAACGGCGAAGACACCACCGACCTCGACGCAGTGACCCTGCGCCGCAACATCGGTTATGTGATCCAGCAGATTGGTTTGTTCCCGAACATGACCATCGAGGAAAACATCACCATCGTTCCGCGCCTGCTGGGCTGGGACAAACAGAAATGCCACGACCGTGCCCGCGAGTTGATGAGCATGATCAAGCTGGAACCCAAGCAATACCTGAATCGCTATCCGCGCGAGTTGTCCGGCGGTCAGCAGCAGCGGATCGGTGTGATTCGGGCACTGGCGGCGGATGCGCCATTGTTGCTGATGGACGAACCCTTCGGCGCGGTCGACCCGATCAACCGCGAGATGATCCAGAACGAGTTCTTCGAGATGCAGCGCGCGCTGAACAAGACCGTGATCATGGTCAGCCACGACATCGACGAAGCCATCAAGCTGGGCGACAAGATTGCAATTTTCCGCGCCGGCAAACTGCTGCAGATCGATCACCCGGACACGCTGCTGGCGCACCCTGCGGATGATTTCGTCAGCAACTTCGTCGGCCAGGACAGCACGCTCAAGCGTCTGTTGCTGGTGAAAGCCGAGGACGCGGCGGACAACGCGCCGTCGGTGAGCCCGGAAACACCGGTGGCTGAAGCGCTGGAGTTGATGGATGAACTCGACCGTCGCTATGTCGTGGTCACCTGCGCCGATAACAAGGCTCTGGGCTACGTGCGTCGTCGCGATCTGCACCGTCAAACCGGGACTTGCGCGCAGTACTTGCGTGAGTTCAACGCCACGGCGGCGTTTGACGAGCATTTGCGCATCCTGCTGTCGCGCATGTACGAGTTCAACCGCTCGTGGTTGCCAGTGATGGATGCGGAGCGGGTGTTCCTGGGTGAAGTGACTCAGGAATCGATTGCCGAGTACTTGAGCTCAGGCAAGTCCCGTGGGGGCAAGACCAGCATTGTTTCGCCGGCCGAGACTGCTGTCGCCTGATCTGACGCCTCGCGGGCAAGCCCGCTCCCACGGGGTTCTTGGCGTACACAAGATTTGTGTACGACAGAAATCACTGTGGGAGCGGGCTTGTCCGCGATTGGGGGCACCACAACTACCCGCTGAATCCCCTCAAATATCCCTCCACAGGGAACATCACACTGTCATGCAGGTCGGTTACATCAGTAGCTATCCAGGACCGCACGACGGATGTGTGCAAAAACGCGACATTTTTTGTTGATCTCAAGCCCCTCACGCCCTAAAGTTCGCGCCGAACGTCCATGCTGGAAACGATCCATCCGGCTCAAGTACTGACGACGAGACAGCAAGGCCAAGGGAACGCACCGCTTCCCATGGCCTTTTTGCTTTCGGCGACATGCCTTGGGAAGTAGGCGAACCAAAGTGGGGATACGGAGGACGTTCAGGAGGGTGTGTCATCAATGAGTTCACGAGTGCGCCGGAGTCTGCTTTTGCGCAGGGCAAGGCGCGAGGACCGAAGTTTGGTTGTTCCAAATAAGGGACGAGTAACGCAGCCCTGCGCAAAAGCAGGCCCGGCCCTTCGGGTTGTGCCTGAGCGCGCGCCATGCTGCGTTGCAGGCCTTGCGAAGGGAATGACCATTAGCGGCGGCCTGCGCCTTGCCTGGCACGCGCTCAGGCGACAACGCACTCGCGAACTCATTGATGACACACCCTCGCACCCATTGATTAATCTAGTTTGCCAGTAGGAGTTCCCAGCATGTCGATCAACGTCGAAGACTATTTCGCGCGCGATACCTTCAACAAAATGAAGGCCTTCGCCGACAAACAAGAAACCCCGTTCGTGGTGATCGACACCGCGATGATCAGCCAGGCCTATGACGACCTGCGCGCCGGTTTCGAATTCGCCAAGGTCTACTACGCCGTCAAGGCCAACCCGGCCGTCGAAATCATCGACCTGCTCAAAGAAAAAGGTTCGAACTTCGACATCGCGTCGATCTACGAGCTCGACAAAGTGATGAACCAGGGCGTTGGCCCGGATCGCATCAGCTACGGCAACACCATCAAGAAATCCAAGGACATTCGCTACTTCTACGAGAAGGGCGTGCGTCTGTATGCCACCGACTCCGAAGCCGACCTGCGCAACATCGCCAAGGCTGCACCGGGTTCGAAAGTCTACGTGCGCATCCTCACCGAGGGCTCGACCACGGCTGACTGGCCTTTGTCGCGCAAATTCGGCTGCCAGACCGACATGGCCATGGACCTGCTGATCCTCGCCCGTGACCTGGGCCTGGTGCCGTACGGCATCTCGTTCCACGTCGGCTCGCAACAGCGCGACATCAGCGTCTGGGACGCGGCGATCGCCAAGGTCAAAGTGATCTTCGAACGCCTGAAGGAAGAAGACGGCATTCACCTCAAGCTGATCAACATGGGCGGTGGCTTCCCGGCCAACTACATCACCCGCACCAACAGCCTGGAAACCTACGCTGAAGAAATCATCCGTTTCCTCAAGGAAGACTTCGGTGATGACCTGCCGGAAATTATCCTCGAGCCGGGCCGTTCGCTGATCGCCAACGCCGGCATTCTGGTCAGCGAAGTGGTACTGGTCGCGCGTAAATCCCGCACGGCGGTAGAACGCTGGGTGTACACGGATGTGGGCAAGTTCTCCGGCCTGATCGAAACCATGGACGAAGCCATCAAGTTCCCGATCTGGACCGAGAAGAAAGGCGAGATGGAAGAAGTGGTCATCGCCGGCCCGACCTGCGACAGCGCCGACATCATGTACGAAAACTACAAGTACGGTTTGCCGCTGAACCTGGCCATCGGTGATCGTTTGTACTGGTTGTCGACCGGTGCGTACACCACCAGTTACAGCGCCGTTGAATTCAATGGCTTTCCGCCGCTGAAGTCGTTTTACGTCTAATTAGTAAAGACCCACAAAAAACCCGTGACTCTTCACGGGTTTTTTTATTTCTGCGCAAACTAAAACATACCATTTCCAACACCATAAATAGTTACAGACCAAATAATCACAGACCATTTAATTGAAGTTATGCTGCACGCTCACCCATTTGAAAAGGATTTCAAACATGCAGCTTAATCAACCAATACTATTCGATACCGCACCCAACAACAAAAGTGACGCCTTTAATGCATCTCCGCCGATTGTGACCAAAGGGGATATCACACGAATTAAAAAATACATTTCCGAAGCAAAGAAACTTCCGGTCAACATCGACGATATTAAAAAGCTGTTGAAAAGCGAAAACACCGGCATTGCAGGACTGGAGCCTTATGATATTGCAAATACCTATGCAAAAATCGTCACCAATGCCAATCGCTGGAACGACATCGAACTGTCGATGAAACGAGTCGGCGGGAGCCTCCAGGCATTCTCCGAAGACCTGCGGCATTTCGGAGAGGACATTATCACGACCATTAAAACAATGCCCGGCTACATAAATTACATTGGCACAATCGAAAGTATGACCGATGAGGAAATTGCCAAACTTCCCGAGCTTAAAATTGGACGAGATGAGACAAACAGATTTCCGTCCATCAAAGAATCTCTCCATTTCATTGCCAGTTCCATCGAACAAAAAAAAACCAGTAGCACTGACATCCAGCTCCGCCTGAAACATTTCAAAACCGAGCTGACGGATGTGGTTGCGGTGTTGATTGGAGAAAAGCTGAAACAGGCCGGCAACCACGAATTGAATGCCGAGATCACTCGACTCAATGCTGAGATTGATGAGGCTCAGCGTCTGATCGATGAAAAAACCAGGGAAAATGAGCCCAACTTCTTCGAGTACTTTATGGCTTTTACCGATCCGCTTGGCTCCCAGTATCTAAAAGTCAAAGCAATGATGCGGGACGCCCGTGTAGCGCCATTGATCCGACGTCGGGATGAACTCACCGAGCAAGTCCGCAAGAAAAACGTTCTGACGGGCACCTTATTGATCCTTCACAACCGTTTGCAAAGCGTCGACTCTTACATCATCGGAGCTACGGAGAGTACCGCCCTACTGGAAACCCTGTGGATCACAATTTCGGAATTCATCGACTCTTCAAAAAACAAAATTGATGGCATTCATGAATTCCTCACGCTCAGAACTTTTGTTTCGAGCCTGGACACCGTACTCAACAACTGGAAAAAAATCGAATCCAACGCCAAAACACTCACCCAAGCATTCGACTGACACTAAAGCCGACCTAAACCATTATAAATAAGGATATTTATGACAACGCCATCGTATATCGCGCCAGCTATGTCGCTTATTCGCGACAGCCGAGAAACCATTCGTTACCAAGCCATTATCGGCTCTGCTGACTTGTATATTGAATCACTGCGAAATGAACTGATACAGCTGAATGCCGAAATCACTGCTACAGACCTGACCGCTTCCAAAACATTAACTTCTGCGATTATCAGCCTTGAAACCACGGCACTCAATGAGACGCTGGAAGCGCTGGACATACTGTCAGCAGGCGAAAAAAACCCGCCCACCAGAATCGCCATTGAGTCCTATACCGAAATAGCCAGGAAGTTAATCTCCCTGTGCACTGACAAGCTGGATGAGGTTCAAGCAGAACTTAGCCACGCCATCTACAGTGTCAGGTACTCCTCCATCAGTAATAACCGGTTCAGGATTGCCGAACTGGTGGAAGCTCGCGAAGTGCTGGCTGCAGAACTGGAAAAAGAAAACCCCCCTGTGGATTCGCTTCTCGAAGATGAAAGGGTCTTGAATGAAGCAATCCGCCTGTTTGAAAGCCTCAGCTTCATTGACCGCCTGAAACCTCTTTTTGAGCAATTGACCGGGATGATCGGTAATCGACCTGAAACACCTCAAGCCGCTGCATTGAAGGCCGGTCTGGTGGTGGCGAACAAGTTTCTTGATGAGGCAAACGAACTGATCAAATACCAGGGTTTGATTAAAGCTCGAACCACGCTTCGTGTTCGTCTAAAAGATCGGCAAGGTCGCCTGGACTCGCTAGTCACCCAAATGAGCGACAACGACAAGAAAGTCAAACAGCTGACCGATACGACAAAGGTGATCGAACCCCGCAATACATATGCGGATGAAACGAGCAACATTGTCGAAGCGTTGAGGCTGTTTCTTGAGGCTATCACCGAGGATGCCCAGAGCGATGTCGTCAAAAAGGGCCGGAAGCTGATAGCGCAAGCCAAGCCTTTCAAGCGCTACCTGGAAAACCTTAAAGGCCAGTGGCTGCGCGGTTAACCCATTGGCTGAGCGAGTTGGGACGCTCGTTGGTGATATTCCTGAGCCATCGCTCGAATCCTGGGGTGTAGGGCGTTGCTCAGCGCCTCCCCACTCACCCGCAAAAAGTTCTGGTTACCGGCGGCCAATGCCCGACGTAGCCAGGACAACGATTCGTCAACATGCCCGTCATCGGCCAGCAGGGCCGCATAACTGAACTGCCCCCGAAAATCTCCGCCTTCGGCAGATCGGCGATACCAGATTCGCGCCGCGAGTGTATCGGCGATGCATGCCTCGCCGTCTTCCAGATAGCGCCCCAACAGGTTCATGGATTTGGCGTGGCCCAACTCGGCGGCTCGGCGATACAACGCCAATGCTTGCGCCTGATCTTCGGCGACGCCGCGCCCAGTCGCCAGCAGATTGGCGTAGTTGTACATCGCCCAATCCAGCCCGGCTTCGGCAGCGATTCGGTAATGCCGCGCGGCAACCGAGGCATCCGCCGCGCGCCCCCAGCCGTGTTCGTGACAACGGCCAAGCATGTTGCGCGCCATCAGGTGCCCGCCACGGGCGGCGATTTCGAACCAGCGCAATGCCAACGGCTGATCCTGCGCGATGCCGTTGCCGTCCAGCAGGATTTGCCCGAGCAGCGCCTGAGCATCGAGTACGCCTTCGCGAGCCGCGATCAAAATTGCCTGGGCCGCGCGCGCCGGACTTTGCGCCAGCATGGCCTTGAGCGAATCACCGTTGAGAACTTCCTCCCTGCGCAGTTGATAAGTCATACCTCGACCCAACGACGCAACAGGTTGTGATACGTGCCGGTGAGGCGGATCAGCGAGGGGTGATCGGGCATGTCCTGGGTCAGCTGCTGGATCGCGCCGTCCATCTCGAACAGCAAGGCGCGCTGACTGTCTTCGCGCACCAGGCTTTGCGTCCAGAAAAAAGAGGCGTAACGCGTGCCACGGGTGACCGCGTTGACCTTGTGCAGACTGGTACCAGGATACAAAACCATATCGCCGGCGGGCAGCTTCACCCGTTGTGTGCCGAAGGTGTCCTGGATTTCCAGCTCACCGCCGTCGTAGTCCTCAGGCTCGCTGAAAAACAGCGTTGCCGACAGATCAGTGCGCACGCGCTCGATGCTGTTTTTGGGCTGGCGCACCGCGTTATCGATATGGAAATCGAAACTGCCGCCGGCCGTGTAACAGTTCAGTAACGGAGGAAAAACCTTGTGCGGTAACGCCGCTGACATAAACAGCGGATTTTTCCACAGCCGTTCCAACATCGCCGCGCCGACTTCCATGGCCAGCGGATGGCCTTCAGGCAGCTGCAAATTGTGCTTGGCCTTGGCCGACTGATAGCCGGCGGTGATCTTGCCGTCCGCCCAATCGGCCTGGGCCAGAGCCTCGCGGATGCGCTGCACTTCTTCTTTCGCGAACAAGCCGGGAATGTGCAGCAGCATGGCAAAGGCACCTGGGACCAAAGGGGTGCTAATGGTATTGATTCTTATTGCCAATGTAAAACCTTAACGACGGACGAAACAGCAAAAACCGTAAGGTTAAATTGTAAAGAATGTAAATTCTTCGCGAATAATAACGTTTCGCAATTGATACAAATACGCGTCTACCCTATATTCCGCGTCCTCAAATCCTTGGGAGGGGAATTCAAATGTCACGTCAACAACCACACGTACCGGTCAGTTCACCACGTTTGCTCGCATCGGCCATTGGCATGGCGATTACTGCCGGCTCCGCGGGCCATATGGTTTTCGCGGCGGAAAAAGCCGACGAAAAAGCACCGGGTAATGTGATTTCGCTGGGCGCGACCGCCATCACTGGCGAGGCCCAGGACGAGACTTCCTACAACGTCGAAAAAGCCTCCTCGCCCAAGTACACCGCGCCGCTGGTAGACACCCCGCGCTCGATCACTGTCATTCCGCAACAAGTCCTCAAGGACACCGGCGCCCTCAACATGCAGGACGCGCTGCGCACCGTGCCGGGCATCACCTTCGGTGCCGGTGAAGGCGGCAACCCGCAGGGCGACCGTCCGTTCATTCGTGGCTTCGACGCCCAGGGCGACACTTACCTGGACGGCGTGCGCGACACCGGTTCGCAGAGCCGCGAGATCTTCGCCGTCGAATCGATTGAAGTCAGCAAAGGCCCGAACTCGGCCATTGGCGGCCGTGGCGCTGCCGGCGGCAGCATCAACCTGGTGAGCAAAAAAGCCCACTTGGGCGACTCGAATGACGCGGGTTTTACCTGGGGTTCGGACCAGACCCAGCGTTTCACCCTGGACAGCAACTACCAGTTCACCGACACCGCCGCCGGCCGTCTGAACCTGATGAGCCACGAGAGCAACGTCGCTGGCCGTGACAGCGTCGACTACGACCGCTGGGGCATCGCGCCGTCGCTGGCCTTCGGCCTGGGCACCGACACCCGCGTGAACCTCGACTATTACCATCTGGAAAGTAACGACACCCCGGACTCGGGCATTCCGTACACCATCCCGGTGGCCGGTTCGGCTGCGCGCACCAAGTCCAATCCGGACAAACCGAACGATGGCGGCGACAGCTCAAACTTCTACGGCCTGAACGACCGTGACTTCCGCAAGGGCCGCACCGACACCGCAACCTTCGCCATCGAACACGACCTGAACGACGCGCTGACCTTCAAGAACACCCTGCGTCACGGCACCAGCATGCAGGATTACATCCTCACCCAGCCGGACGACAGCAAGGGCAACGTCAACAATGGCAGCGTCTGGCGTCGGGCCAACACCCGTGTCAGCAACACCGAGACCACGACCAACCAGACCGATCTGTTTGGTGACCTGTACATCGCCGGGTTCAAGAACAGCTTCGCCACCGGTATCGAGTTCACCCACGAGGAAAACCAGAAGTCCTCGTACAACGTCAACACCGACACCACCCCGCGAACAGCCGCAGCCACCACCAACTGCTCCCCGGCATTGATCGGCGCGCCAAGTGGTTACAACTGCACCTCGCTGTCCAACCCGAACCCGAAAGATCCTTGGAACGGTGCGATCTCGCGTAACTACGCCGGCACCGACACCAAGGCCAACACCTATGCGCTGTATGTGTTCGACACCCTGGAATTGTCCCAGCAGTGGCTGGTGAACATGGGGCTGCGCTACGACCATTTCGACACCGATTACAAAACCTTCAACAGTTCCAGCGTGACCACGTCCAAGGGCGATGACACCAGCGAGTTCGTCACCGGTCAGTTCGGTGTGGTGTACAAACCGGCGGAAAATGGCAGCATCTATGCGTCCTTCGCGACGTCGGCCACGCCACCGGGCAACACCCTGGGCGAAGGTTCGGAAGGCAACCCGCTGGGCGGCACGCCGGATCGCAACGGCAACCTGCTGAAAAGCGACCTGGAACCGGAAACCACCAAGAACTACGAAATCGGTACCAAGTGGGACTTGATGAATGATCGCCTGTCCCTGACCGCCGACATCTTCCGCACCGAGAAAGACAACGCCCGCGTCCAGGTCGACACCACAAGCTATGAAAACGCCGGCAAAACCCGCGTGCAAGGTGTCGAACTGTCGGCCACCGGCAAGCTCACCGACAAATGGCAAGTGTTCGCCGGTTACGCCTACATGGACAGCGAGCAAGTCGACGGCGGCCCGCTGGGCGCCGCCAACGATGGCAACGAACTGCCTAACACACCGAAAAACAGCGCCAGCCTGTGGACGACCTATCAGGTCACACCGAAGCTGACCATCGGTGGCGGTGCGTTCTATGTCGACGATGTCTTCGGCAGCGTGGCCAACACCACCATGGTTGATTCCTACGTTCGTTACGACGCGATGGCGGCCTACAAGCTGAGCAAAAACGTCGATCTGCAACTGAACGTACAGAACCTGACCGACGAAACGTACTACGACAAGGCCTTCTCGACCCACTTCGCCAACCAGGCGGCGGGCCGTACGGCATTGCTGAGCACCAACTTCCACTTCTGATTGCAGTCACTACAACACCTGTAGGAGTGAGCCTGCTCGCGCCTACAGGAATGGCGGTGAAGACTGAAATCAGGGTGAGGCCCCGTTCATCTCCATGAACGGGGCTTTTGTGCGTAAAAAAGAATGTTTCTCGACAACCCACGGCATAATGCGCGCCGTGATGATAATTTTTTGAACGAACAAGGCGAGTGACGTGTTGAAGAAAACCCTGTTCCAGTTGCACTGGTTTTTCGGCATCAGCGCCGGGCTGGTCCTGGCCCTGATGGGCATCACCGGGGCGACGGTGTCGTTTCAGGATGAAATCCTGAACGTGCTCAACCCCTCCGTGTTGCAGGTCGAGAAGCAGGTCGCCGGCGTCCTGCCGCCCGTCGAACTGGTCGAGCGCATCGAAGCCGCGTCCGGCAAAAAAGTCTCGATGCTTTCCGTCGAGACCGACAGCGGCCATGCGGCCAAGGTGTTTTTCACCCCGCCACCGGGCCAGCGCCGCGGCGAAATGCGCTACGTCGACCCGTATACCGCCGAGCTCATGGGCGATGCCACCGGCCAGGACTTCTTCGGCTTCGTGCTGCAATTGCACCGCTTCCTGGCCATCGGCGACACCGGTCGCAACATCACTGGCGCGTGCACGCTGATCCTGGTGTTCTTCTGCCTGTCCGGCCTGTACCTGCGCTGGCCGCGCCAGTGGAACAAATGGCGGGCCTGGCTGACCCTGGACTGGAAGAAAAAAGGCCGCAGCTTCAACTGGGATTTGCACTCGGTAGCCGGCACCTGGTGCCTGGTGTTTTACCTCTTGGCGGCGCTGACCGGGTTGTCCTGGTCGTATGAGTGGTACAACAAAGGCCTGACCCGATTGCTCTCCGACGCCCCGCAAAACGAGCGCGTGCGCGGTGGTCGTGGCCCGGTGCCAAGCGGTCCGGCGCCCACCGCCGACTACGCGGCCATCTGGAGCAGCATCTACAGCGCCGCGGGCCCGGCACTCAGCGCCTACAACATCCGTATGCCGCCCGTGGCCGGCCAGCCGGCGACGGTGTTCTACCTGCTGAAAACCTCGCCCCACGACCGCGCCCTGAACCAGATCACCCTCGATCCGGCGACCGGCATCGTCAAGCAGCATGATCGCTACAGCGACAAGAGCCTCAAGGCGCAATTGCTGACCAGCATTTATGCACTGCATGTCGGCAGCTACTTCGGCATTGTCGGGCGCATCATCCTGACGATTACCGCACTGACCATGCCGTTGTTTTTCGTCACCGGCTGGATGCTGTACCTCGATCGTCGCCGCAAGAAAAAGCAGATCAAGGACGCGCGCAAAGGTCTCGAACAACCGGGTAGCGATGCACCGGCATGGCTGATCGGGTTCGCCAGCCAGAGTGGATTTGCAGAGCAATTGGCGTGGCAGACCGCCGGCCAATTGCAGGCCGCCGGCGTGCCGGTAAACGTGCAGCCGCTGGCGAGTGTCAGTGAACAGGATCTGTTGAATGCCACTAACGCGCTGTTCGTGGTCAGTACCTTCGGCGACGGTGAAGCACCGGACAGTGCGCGCGGGTTCGAACGCAAGGTGCTGGGGCGGGCATCAAACCTTGAGCGTTTGAACTACGCGGTGCTCGGCCTGGGTGATCGCCAGTATCAACACTTCTGCGGTTTCGCCCGACGCTTGCACACCTGGCTGGGCGAGCACGGCGGAAAAACCTTGTTCTCCCCGGTGGAAGTCGACAGCGGCGATCCGTACGCCTTGCGCCACTGGCAACAACAACTGGGCCTGTTGACCGGGCAAGCACCGGTCGACACCTGGCAGGCACTGAGCTACGACAATTGGACGCTGACCCGCCGCGAATTGATGAACCCCGACAGCATTGGCTCGCCGGTGTACTTGCTGGGCCTCGCCGCCCCATCCACCAGCAGTTGGCTGGCGGGTGATCTGGTGGAAGTGTTGCCTCGTAACTGCCCGTGGGCCATTGAGCACTTTCTTGATGGCCTGGGCATCGACGGGCGCGCTGCGGTTGCATTGGATGGCTTGTCACAACCGCTGGAGCAAGCCCTCGCCACGCGTCAGCTGCCGGAGAACCGAGCCCATCTGGTCGGCCTGCACGCTCAGGCACTGGTCGATGCGCTGGTGCCGTTGGCCATGCGCGAATACTCCATTGCTTCGATTGCGGCTGACGGCCTTCTGGAACTGATCGTGCGCCAGGAAATGCACGCCGATGGCAGCCTGGGCATCGGCTCCGGCTGGCTGACCGAACACGCTCCCGTGGGGGGCACCCTCAGCCTGCGAGTGCGGCGCAACAGCGGGTTCCATCTGCCGGCCGAGCCGGTGCCGATGATCCTGCTGGGCAACGGCACCGGTCTGGCCGGGCTGCGCAGTTTGCTCAAGGCGCGCATTGCCGACGGGCAACAACGGCACTGGCTGCTATTTGGCGAGCGCAATCGGGAACACGATTACCTGTGCCGCGATGAGTTGGAGGAGTGGTTGACTTCAGGCGACCTGGAGCGACTGGACCTGGCGTTCTCGCGAGATCAGGCCGAGAAGATTTATGTTCAGGATCGCCTGCGCGAGTCGGCGGATGAGTTGAAGCAATGGTTGGCTGATGGTGCCGTCATCTACATCTGCGGCAGCTTGCAAGGGATGGCGTCGGGTGTGGATCACGTGCTCAATGAAGTGCTCGGGATTGCTGAAGTCGATCGCCTGATCGAACAAGGCCGCTACCGTCGCGACGTCTACTGACACCACTAATCTCCTGTAAGAGTGAGCCTGCCGGCGATGACGGTTTAAACATTCAACATATCTGTTGGCTGTTGTACCGCAATCGCGAGCAGGCTCACTCCTACAGGGGGGGCAGGCGTGCAACCATTAGACCGGTTGCACCTTCTGTTCAAACACACTGACCCCATCCAGATCCCGCAACACCACGCTCATCTCCCCCGTCTGCCCATCAATATTCACCTCGCCAAAAAACTGAAACCCGGCAAACGGTGAAGTGTTCTGCGCCGGCGGCGCCTTCTCGAATACCACCTCCGGGCCGAACGTCTTATCCAGCGGATTCGGCCCAAAACTCCCGGCGTTCAGCGGCCCGGCGACAAACTCCCAGAACGGTTCAAAGTCCTGAAACGCGGCACGATCCGGGTGGTAGTGATGCGCTGCGCAGTAATGCACGTCCGCCGTCAAAAACACGAAGTTACGTACCTGCTGCGCCCGCAGGAAACCCAGCAACTCAGCGATTTCCAGTTCACGTCCCTGGGCCGGTCCCGGGTCGCCATTGGCGACCGCTTCCCAGCGCGCCACACCCGGGCTGACTTCACCGTCGGGCACGCCCAAACCAATCGGCATGTCGGCAGCGATGACTTTCCATTGGGCTTGCGAGCCTTTCAATGCCTGCTTGAGCCAGTCCAGTTGCTCGCGCCCGAGAAAGGGTTTTGCCGCGCCGAGGTTGTCGTCGTTGGCGCCGCGGTAACTGCGCATGTCGAGCACAAACACATCGAGCAGGGGCCCATAGCTGAGCTTGCGATAAATCCGCCCGCCGTGATCGGCGCTCTGCAAACGCATCGGAGCGTATTCGAGCCAGGCCTGTCGTGCGCGGCCGACCAGGTTGTGGATATCTTTCTCCTGATAGCGCGCGTCGAGTTGCTTGCCCGGCGACCAGTTGTTCACCACTTCATGGTCGTCCCATTGCCAGATCTGCGGAACCTCGGCGTTGAAGCGACGGATATTTTCGTCCATCAGGTTGTAGCGGTAGTTACCACGAAAATCGTCGAGGTTTTGCGCCACCTTGCTCTTGGCTTCGGTAGTAATGTTGCGCCACACCCGACCACTTTCAGTGGGCAGTTGCGCGGGCACCGGGCCGTCGGCGTAGATGGTGTCGCCGCTGTGGATAAAGAAGTCCGGCAGGCGCAATCGCATGGCTTCGTAGATGCGCATACCGCCGATGTCCGGGTTGATGCCGAAGCCCTGGCCGACGGTGTCGCCACTCCAGACAAAACGAATGTCGCGGCGGTTTTGCGGCACGCTGCGCAAATGGCCAAACCAGGGTTCGCTGGCGACACCGCTTTGGGCATCTTCGAAGGTCACGCGATAGAAAATCGCCTGATCGGCAGGCAGGCCGGTGAGTTCGACCCGCGCAGTGAAATCGCTGCGCCCATCCGCCAGTGGCGAGACAAACCGGCGCGGGTTGCTGAACAGGCTGCGGGTGTCCCATTCCACGACCATTCGCGCGGGGCGGTCGCTGCGGCTCCAGACCATCGCCCGGTCGCCCAGCAGGTCGCCGGACTGCACGCCGTCAGTGAGTTGTGGACGATCCTTGACCGAAGCGATCACAGCCGGCGCCAGCCCTGGCAACAACAGCCCGGCGCCCACCGCTTGCATGACCCGACGGCGACCGAGGTCGAATTCGCTCATGGTGTTCTCCCTGAAAAGGAAAACTAAAGCACATACCCATGACGCTGGTGTGAAAGGCAATCCCTGTGGGAGCGGGCTTGCCCGCTCCCACAGGGATTGGTATCAGGCGTTGGCGGGTTCCAGTGCCTGCTCCACCGTTTCAGGCCGTTTGAGCAGCGCATACGCCACCGCCGTCAGCAGGCTCCCGGCGACAATCGCCAGCAGGTACAACAGCGCATGATTGATCGCATTGGGGATCGCCAGCACAAACAAACCACCGTGCGGCGCCATCAGCTTGCAGCCGAAATACATCGACAACGCCCCGGTCAGTGCACCACCGGCAATGCTCGCCGGGATGACCCGCAGCGGGTCTTTCGCCGCAAACGGAATCGCGCCTTCAGAGATGAAGCACAACCCCAGCACCAACGCCGCTTTACCGGCTTCGCGCTCGGTCTGGGCAAACTTGCGCCGTGCGATGAACGTGGCGATGCCCAGGCCAATCGGCGGCACCATGCCGGCGGCCATGGTCGCGGCCATCGGTGCATAGCTCTGTGACGCCAACAGGCCCACCGAGAACGCGTAAGCCGCCTTGTTGATCGGCCCGCCAAGGTCCACGCACATCATGCCGCCCAGCAACACACCGAGCAGAATCGCGTTGGTGGTGCCCATGCTATCGAGGAAGTGGGTCAGCCCTTCGAGCATCCCGGCCACCGGTTTGCCGACCACGTAAATCATCACCAGGCCGGTGAACAGACTCGCCAGTAACGGGATGATCAGGATCGGTTTCAGCGCCTCGAGACTCTGCGGCAAACGCGCGTAGCGGTTGATCGCCTGCGCCGCATAACCGGCGATGAAACCGGCAATGATCCCGCCAATAAAACCGGCTCCGAGGGTACTCGCCAGTAGACCGCCAATCATCCCGGGCGCCAGGCCCGGCCGGTCGGCAATCGAGTAGGCGATGTAACCCGCCAGCAGCGGCACCATCAACTTGAACGCGGTCTCGCCGCCGATCTGCATCAGCGCCGCCGCCAACGTGCCCTGCTCCTTGAAGGCGGTGATGCCGAACACAAAGGACAACGCGATCATCAAGCCGCCCGCCACCACCATCGGCAGCATGAACGACACACCGGTCAACAGGTGTTTATAGACGCCGGTTTTCTCTTGCTTGACCGGGCCGTTGGCGCCGCTGGCAGCGCTTTCCTGCCGACCTTCGGCCAGCGCTTTATTCAGCGTCGCCTCGGCCTGTTTCAGCGCAATGCCGGTGCCGCAGCGGTAAATTTTCTTGCCAGCGAAACGCTCGGTGGCGACTTCGATATCACAGGCCAGCAGCACCACGTCGGCATCGGCAATCGCCGCCGCGCTCAACGGATTGCGCGCACCGACCGAGCCCTGGGTTTCCACTTGCAGGTCGTAACCCAGACGCTTGGCGGCTTGTTGCAGGGCTTCGGCGGCCATGAACGTGTGCGCGACGCCGGTCGGGCACGCGGTGATCGCGACCAGTCGAGGCGCGTTCTTAGTGAGGACGGCGGACTCGGCGACCGCGTCAGGGGCAACGTACACCTGAGCTTCTTCAGCACCGCGCCGCAGCACCGCTTCAACATCTTGCAGGGCTTGCGCCGGAGTGCACTGGAACACGCGTTTGCCGACGAATCGCGTCATGTCAACCGGCACGCTGGTCACCAGCAACACCCACTCCGCACCCTCGATCGTGGCCGCCGACAGCTGACGCTCCGGATGCGTCGCATCCACCACTTCAACGCACGTCATCCAGCCCTGACGCTGAGCCGCCGCATCGAGCAAACGGGCGCACAGCACACTGGTGACCATGCCGTTCGGACAGGCCGTAACAATGGCTAACTTCATCACAATCCCTCTTATTGTTCTGTCAGGGGGCGCACGCGCACGCCCTGTTCGAGCTGCGCCAATTGCGCGGCATCGCCGATGCCGAAACCGATCTGGGTGACCGCCATCGCGGCAATCGCCGTGGCGGTGCGCAGGGTCTGTTCAGGCGTGTCGGCGCTGAGCAAACCATGGAGCATGCCGGCCAGTAACGAATCGCCCGCGCCCACCGTGCTGGCGACGCTGACCTTGGGCGGCGTGGCATGCAGCGCCGAACCGACGCTGAACCAGTTCACGCCATCGGCACCGTGGGATATCACCACATGCTCAATGCCTTGAGCGTGCAAGCGACTCGCGGCTTCGGCTTGTGCCGCGACCGAAACAACCTCACAGCCGAGCGCATCGGCCAGCTCTTCGGTGTTCGGTTTGATCAGCCATGGGCCGGCCTTGAGTGCAGAACGCAACGCTTCACCGCTGGTGTCGAGGGCGACGTTCAACCCGAGTTTTTTCAAGCGCACGATCAACGCCTGCAACCAATGCGCACTGACGCCCAGCGGCAAGCTTCCGGCGACGACCACAGCATCATGGCCCGGTGCGATCTGCTCAAGACGATCGAGCAACGCCTGCTGCGCCGCTTCACTCACTCGCGGCCCCGGACCGTTGACGTCGGTGATGCGCCCGTCGCTTTCCGCCAGTTTGATGTTGCTGCGAATCTCGCCGGGAACGCGGATGAACGCGTCGACAAAACCACGTTTGGCAAACAGGGTTTCGAACGCCTGTAGATTGTCTTCCCCAAGGAAACCGCTGACGGTGAGCTGATGACCCAGGTCCGCCAACACTTGCGCCACGTTTATGCCTTTGCCGGCGGCGTGGGTGTGCATGGCGTCGCTGCGGTTGACCTGACCGGGTTCAAGGCGCGGCAACTGAACGGTCAGGTCCAGCGCCGGATTGAGGGTCAGGGTTAAAATCCGGGCCATTACAGAGCCTCCACTAATGCGCGCACTTCATTGGCGCTGCCCACGGCCAGGGCCTGTCGGGCGAGAATTTGCGTCTGGGCGAGGCTGAGTTCGCGAATGCGCGCCTTGACCTCGGCAATGCTGCGCCCCGACACGCTGAGTTCGTCCACCCCCAGACCGACCAGCACCGGCACCGCCAGCGGATCGGCCGCCAACTCGCCGCAGACGCCGACCCATTTGCCATGGGCATGCGCCGCACGCACGGTGATGTCGATCAGTTGCAGCACCGCCGGGTGCAAGCCGTCGGCCTGTGCGGACAAGGTCGGATGGCCACGGTCGATGGCCAGGGTGTATTGGGTCAGGTCGTTGGTGCCGACGCTGAAGAAGTCGACCTCTTTGGCCAGCACCGGTGCCAGCAATGCCGCCGACGGCACTTCGATCATGATCCCCAGTTGCAGGTCGGCGACCGGGATTTCCAGGCGCAAGCGCTCGGTCATGTCCCGCGCCTGACGCCATTCATCAACGCTGCCGACCATTGGAAACATGATCCGCAGCGGGCGGTTGTCGGCGGCCCGCAGCAGGGCGCGCAATTGCGCTTCCATGATTTTCGGGCGCTGCAGGGTCAGGCGAATACCGCGTACGCCGAGGAACGGGTTTTCTTCTTTGGCGATCGGCCAATACGGCAGCGGTTTGTCGCCACCGACGTCGAGGGTGCGCACCACCAGCGGCCGACCGGCCAGACCGTCGAGGACGCGACGGTATTCGACTTCCTGAGTGGCCTCGTCGGGCGCTTGCGGGTGAGCCATGAAAATCAGTTCGGTGCGCAACAGGCCAATACCTTCGGCGCCCTGCTCCACCGCGCTGGTGACACCGGCGCTCTCGCCAATGTTGGCGAACACTTCGACCGCGTGGCCATCGGTGGTCAGCGCCGGTTGATGACGTTGTTCAGCGGCCACTTTCAGGCGCTGTTCACGGGTGTCGCGTTCTTCGATGGCGCGTTGCAAGGTCAGTGCATCGGCGTCCACATGCAGGCGCCCGCGCTGGCCGTCAATCAGCAACGGCGTGCCCGGCGCCAACAGCAACACCGCCGCGCCAGCACCGACCAGCGCCGGAATTCCCAGCGCCCGGGCGACAATGGCGCTGTGCGCCGTGGCGCCGCCGCGAGCCGTGAGAATGCCGGCGACACGGGCCGGATCGAGACGCGCGACGTCGGACGGACCGACTTCGTCCATCACCAGAATGTAAGGCTGGTCCGGCTCGCTTGGCGTTTCGACGCCGCTCAGTTGCGCCAGCACGCGCCGGCCGATGTCGCGCAAGTCCGCCGCACGTTCGGCGAGCAACGCATCCTGCAACGATTCCTGCTGTCTTGCCGCCGCTTCGATCACCGCCATCCACGCCGCTTCGGCGCTTTCGCCTTGCTTGAGGCGGGTGTCGACTTCATCGGTCAGTTCCGGGTCGTCGAGCATTTCCTGATGAGTGATGAAAATCTCGCGGATCGCCTTGGAGGTGCTGCGCTCGATCAGGCCTTCGATGTCGCGACGTACCTGCGCCAGCGCCTGTTTGAGACGCTCGCGCTCGACGGCGGCCGACTCACCGCGCAGCGGGTATTCGATGGTTTGCAACACTTGAACATGCGCCGGGCCGATGGCAATGCCCGGCGCTGCGGCGATGGCTTGAATCAGGCTGCCGGACGCCGGGGCGAGCAGCACTTCGGCTATCTCGGCGATTTCTTCGCGTTGTTGACTCACGGCTGGCAACGGCTCGATTTCTTCGCCGAGGCCTTTTTCGATGGCGCCCAACAAGGCCGGCAAGGCATCGGCGGCGATGCTCGGCTCGGCAATGAATTCCAGCACCTGACCCCGACGGGCGCCGAGGCTGAGCAGTTTGCTCAAGCTCTTCACTGACACCGCGCTGTCCTGGCCGTCGACGATGCGCACGCGAATTTCGCCTTCAAAACTTTTCGCTAGCTGGGCGAGGATCTTCGCCGGGCGCGCGTGCAAGCCGTGGGCGTTGGCCAGTGCGATGCGCGCGCTCGGCCAGTCCGCCGGCAATTCACCGCCAAGGACTTCGAGCACTTTGCGGCTGCTGGTGGCGCGGCCCAGTTCGTGGCCACGGCCTTCAATCAGCAACGCACACAGACGTTCGAGCAAGGCCTGATGGGCTTCACCGAGGCTGGCCAGGCAGAACAGACCGCTGAGCGGCTGGCCAAGGTAGCGAATCGGTTTGTCCGGGGTGACGAAGGCCAGACCCGGGCGCTTGACCGTTTGTTCGCTGTGTAACCACCACAAGCCATCGCCCAGGGGCAACGCTTCGACCTGTTGCAACACGGCGGAGAAACCGTTGCTCACACAATCAGCCTGACGCAGCAACCGCGCGCCACGCCAGACCAGTTCTTCGAAGTCATCGGCCGACACACCCAAGCCGATCATCTGCGCATCCAGCGCCAATTCCTGCGGCGCGCCTTGCAGCAGTTTCAACAAGGCCTCGGCGGAGCTTGCGCGACGCAAGGCCTGGCCCAGGTCGGTTTCGCCGAGGGCGCGGGTCAACAGTTGCAGCAAGCGTAAATGTTCGTCGGACTTGGCCGCGATGCCGATCGCCAGGTACACGATCTGGCCGTCGCCCCAATCCACGCCTTCGGGAAACTGCATCAGCCGCACGCCAGTGGAAAACACCAGGTCGCGGGTTTGCGGTGTACCGTGAGGGATGGCAATACCTTGACCGAGAAAAGTCGAGCCCTGAGCCTCACGCGCCTGCAACCCGGCCAGGTACCCGTCGGCGACCAGGCCATCGGCAACCAGATGCTCGGCCAGTAGCTGCAACGCAGCGGATTTATCCACAGCCGACTGGTCCATGGATATCTGCTCTAGAGTGAGCTCGAGCATGCTTTCTCCTTTTTGGCGTCTGAGGGCGCCAGGTATTGTTTTGAATGAATCAGCTTAAGCGCTTAACCGTCACTTTTGGCGGTTTCACGGCAGAACCGGCCAAGGGTGCTTACAACCCTGAAAATACGCTTGCTGAAACGTTTAATCTAGAACACTTGGCACGTTACTCGATAATGCCTCATCCTTGAAGCCCAACTTGTCGGATGTGCGTGGACACTAGTCGCCTGCCGGATTCGGGTAGGATTGGCGGAAATGTCGGCCGAAAAACAAGGAAACCCGCGTTGAAACTCAGTGATATCGCACAGTTGGCCGGTGTGTCCGTAACCACCGCCAGTTATGTCATTAATGGCAAAGCCGAACAGCAACGCATCAGCAGTGCCACCGTCGAGCGCGTGCGCGCGGTCGTCGAACAGCATGGTTTTACACCCAATCCTCAAGCGGCCGGGTTGCGCAGCCGGCACACGCGCACCTTGGGTTTTATTCTGCCGGACCTGGAAAACCCCAGTTACGCACGAATCGCCAAACTGCTGGAACAAGGCGCCCGGGCGCGCGGCTATCAATTGCTGATCGCCAGCTCCGACGATGCGCCCGACAGCGAGCGGCAATTGCTCAAACTGTTCCGCGCCCGGCGCTGCGATGCGCTGATCGTCGCCAGTTGCCTGCCGACTGATGACGACAGCTATCGCCAGTTGCAGGCCAAAGGCATGCCGATCATCGCCATCGACCGGGTCATGGAGCCCGAGCACTTTTGCTCGGTCATCAGTGACGACCGCGAGGCCAGCCTGCAATTGACCCGCAGTCTACTGGACCCGCTGCCCAAGCAGATCGCCTTGATCGGCGCGCGCCCCGAGTTGAGCATCAGCCAGGAACGCGCTGCCGGCTTCAAAGAAGCGCTGCACGGGTTCGAAGGCCAGGTGCTGATCGAGCACGGCGAATCGTTCAGCCGCGAGTGCGGCAAGCAATTGATGGAAGAAATGCTCCAGCGTCTGGGGCATTTGCCAGACGCCCTGGTGACCACCTCCTACGTGTTGCTTCAGGGGGTGTTCGATGCCTTGCATGACTTCCCGCTGAAAACCCGTCCGTTGCGCCTGGGGACATTCGGTGACACCCAGCTGCTGGACTTCCTGCCGCTGCCGGTCAACGCCATGGCCCAGCAGCATCAGTTGATCGCCGATAAAGCCCTGGCGCTGGCACTGGCCGCCATCGAGCAGTCCGATTACCAACCCGGCGTGCAGGCCATCGCGCGGACCTTCAAGCAGCGTATTCACCGGGACTGAACCGTGGAGCTGATCGACACCCACACTCATCTGGATTTTCCGGATTTCGACGCGGATCGTCAGGCGTTGCTGGCCGAAAGCCGCGCCTTGGGCGTGCGTCGAATGGTGGTGTTGGGGGTGTATCAGGCGAATTGGCAGCGAGTCTGGGACCTGGTGCAAAGCGATCCCGACTTGCATGCTGCATTCGGTTTGCACCCGGTGTATCTGGAGGACCATCGACCTGAAGATCTACAGAAACTCGGTGACTGGCTGTCGCGCCTGGCCGGTCATCGGCAGTTGTGCGCCGTGGGCGAGATCGGTCTGGATTACTTCATCGAATCCCTGGACCGCGAGCGCCAGCAGGCGCTGTTCGCGGCGCAACTGCAACTGGCGGCGGACTTCAATCTGCCGGCGCTGATCCACGTGCGGCGCAGCCATGCGGCGGTGATTGCCACGCTGAAACGCTTTCGATTGAAACGCGCCGGAATCATCCACGCCTTCGCGGGCAGCAAAGAAGAGGCGCGGGAATACATCAAGCTCGGTTTCAAACTGGGTCTGGGCGGCGCGGCGACCTGGCCGCAGGCGCTGCGCATGCACCGTGTGCTTGCCGAATTGCCACTGGAATCCGTGGTACTGGAAACCGACTCACCGGACATGGCCCCGGCCATGTTTCCCGGTCAACGCAACAGCCCGGCGCACCTGCCGGCGATCTGCTCGGCGCTGGCGCAAATCATGGCGATCAGCCCTGAGCAATTGGCCAGCGCCAGCACGGCCAATGCCTGCGAGCTGTTCAACTGGTAATCAGTCGGCGTGGGCCTTGGCGGCTTCCAGAATCAGCGTGATGTGTTGCCGGTGATGGGCGAACTGTATGACGACGAAGTAGAACAAAATGGCGGCCAGCGAAAAATTCAGCTGCTCGACGACACTGAGCATGCCAATCCATTCCATGACCAACGCCACCAGGATCGCGGTGCACACCATCACCAGCGTGCTCGCCCGCAGCAAGCCCAGTGAATCGAGCGATTTGAAGCGTTTGATCTGTTTCGGGTCGCTCAATTGCAAGGCTTTGTGGCAGTGCGTACAGGCGAATGATTCGTTGATCGCAATCGCGTTGAGTTGCCAGGCTTCCAGCCGCAGGGTGCTCCCGCAGTGAGCGCAGTGCCCCTGAATTCCCAGTGTTGCAACAGACATTACCGCGCCTCCTCAGGGCTGGCCAGAGTGAATGATCTTCCTTCATTGAAGACGAAAAATCAGAGCACGGAGGAAAAGAGGACAAATCTCATCCGCAATGGAAACAAATATTACAGATTGTTCGCAGAACCTGTAGGAGTGAGCCTGCTTGCGATAGCGGTGTGACAGTCAACTAATTTGCTGAATGTTTGACCGTTATCGCGAGCAGGCTCACTCCTACAAGGGGCTTTACACCCGGAAGGCGCTGATCAGGTGCTTGAGTTCCACCACCTGGGCCGACAACGCGCGGCTGGCATCCTCGGTCTGGTGCGCCCCTTCGGCGGTACGCTCGCCTGCGCGATTGATCTCGACGATGTTCTGATCGATGTCGTGGGCGACGGCGGTCTGCTGCTCGACCGCTGCAGCAATCTGCTGGTTCTGGTCCACGATCATGCCGACGGCGCCGAGGATGTTTTCCAGTGCCTGCTGGACCTTTTCCGACTGACCGACCGTGCCATCGGCTACCTGATGGCTGATGCCCATGGCCTTCACCGCCGCGCCGACGCCGCTGTGAAGTTTGCTGATCATCTGCTCGATTTCTTCGGTCGATTGCTGAGTGCGCTTGGCCAGCGTGCGGACCTCATCGGCCACCACCGCAAACCCGCGCCCCTGCTCACCGGCCCGAGCGGCTTCAATGGCCGCATTGAGGGCCAGGAGATTGGTCTGTTCGGCGATGCTCTTGATCACTTCCAGCACGCGGCTGATGGACTGGCTGTCGCTGGCCAGTTGATTGATCACGATCACTGACTGATCGATCTCACTGGCCAATTGCGCGATGCTGCCTTGTTGGGACGCCACCAGACCGCGACCGCTGATGGTCTCGTCGTTGACGCTGTGGGCGCTGCTGACTGCGGCAGCGGCACTGCGCGCCACCTCAAGGGATGTGGCCGACATCTGGTTCATGGCCGTGGCGACCTGCTCGATCTGCGAACGTTGCCCGGCCACCGCCTGGTTGCTCTGGGTAGAAACGCTTTGCACCTGCCCGGCCTGGCGCTCGACCTCATTGACGGTCTTGCCGACGCGTTCGATCAGGTCATGAATTTTCTTCACCGTGCCGTTGAACACCTCGCCCAACTCGCCGAGCTCATCGCGACTTTCCGCGCGGAAGGTCACCGTCATGTCGCCCGCAGCAACCGTGTCCATCATGGCGCCAAGACGCTTGAGGGTGGTGCGGGTCGACGCATAAAAGCCGCCGTAAAGGTAGAAAATCAACACAAACACCACCGACAACGCCACAGCCTGCAAGACCATATGGGTGCGGTTCTGCTCCAGTCGCTGCTGCAACTGAGTACCGAGGAACTTCAGGGTGGCTTCGTTGAGTTGGTAAGTCTGGTCCATCAGGCCGGTGACCTGATCGTAAAAGCCCTGCCAGGGTGCATCGAGGGTGTCGGCCATCACCACTTGTTCTTCGAACAGCTCACTGGCTTTTTTCAGCGAGGCCTTGCTGCTGTCAGCTTGAGCGGCCAGGGTTTCACGCGCCGCTTTGCTGGAACCCAGTGCGTCCTGCAACTTCAGGCCGTACTCGCCCTGGAGCTTTTCGATCTGCGCCAACAGCTCATCGAATCGAGTACTCGACGCCGAGTTGAGAAAGCCTTGGCCGAGGGAAAAGGAACCCATCGCCCGGCCTTCGCCCAGCAGTTGGGTCACCGGTGGGGTGACGTTGGTAATCAGTTCGCTCAGTTGGCGCATGTCGCTTTGGCTGTCGCGACTGAGGCCGGCCTGGGTGGCGATGATCTGGCTGAAAATCTGCGCGTTGCCCAGCAGTTTGCCGATCATTCCGCTTTTACTTTGCAGGGAGGTTTCCGTTTGCTGGGCCTTGAACGCGGCGATCATTTCATCGCGTTTACCGTCGAAAACCGTGATCTGCTCAGGATCAGTGGTCATCGCGGTCAGCCCTTGCAGGCGCGCCAGAATGCTTTGCTCCAAGGTGCCGATCTTCGACTCGACGTTGCCGGCTTTGCCGGACTGGCCGAGCGTGACGTTGATCTGTACCAGATTGTTCAGGGTCTCCAGGTCACGCCGCAACGTCATACCGCTGCCCAGCAGGTCGAGGCTTTGCAGCTCGACTTGCGTGCCCTGAAATTCGCGATAGGAGTCGCGCACCAGATAAAAGTTGGTGACCAGCATGGGCACAAGGAACAGCACGCTGATCAAGCTGAACTTCATGCCGAAGCTCAGGCGGTTCATCAGTGCGACGGCGGGATAGAGCAAGCTCTTCACTGGAAGTCTCCCATTGCATTCTTATTTTTATTTGGCAGGCGCGGCTCAGCGGCAGATAGCCACTATTCAGCGCTATCCCTGTATATCTTAAATCGGCAGGGGGTTTTGTAACTTAAGGTTAACGAGGGGAAGCGCGGACCCGTAGCCGCTGGCGCAGCCTGCGTCCGGCTGCGTCCGGCTGCGAAACAGTCGTCATGAAGACACTGAGGCGTGACAGGTGTCATTGCGCCATTGGGATTGGCGACTGCTGCGCAGCCGGACGCAGGCTGCGCCAGCTGCTACAGGGATCGGTGGGTTAAGGGAGGACGGTCCACAGCGCAAAACCGGCGTACCAAAGCACTGCCGCGCGCAACAGTAGCTCCCAGATCCGGTCCAGGCTGTTGATGCCATCCGGTCCGACGACCGGTGCCGGGATTTCACCGGCCACCATGCCGACCTTCTCGATCA
Source organism: Pseudomonas sp. SIMBA_041 (assembly GCF_046535095.1). Classification (NCBI taxonomy): domain Bacteria; kingdom Pseudomonadati; phylum Pseudomonadota; class Gammaproteobacteria; order Pseudomonadales; family Pseudomonadaceae; genus Pseudomonas; species Pseudomonas sp. SIMBA_041. Next base: position 137,574 of record NZ_JAWRXJ010000010.1, on the reverse strand, counting down.
GTTGAGCGGCACTGATGTTCCAGTTCAGCAACTCATGCAACATCACCCGACCGACCGCCACAAAGTTGCCGACCAGGGCAAAACTTGCCGCCAGCAACCGCACGGGCACCCAATCAAAGGCGTGACGCAATTGTGCCGCGCGCTCGACCACGGCCGGGTTCTGTCCATGCTCTTCGGCCAGCGCCAGCAAGCGATAGCTTAGGGCGGCCACCGGACCCAGCAGGAAGTACCAGAAAATGACCGCAAAGAAACTCTGGTAAGCCTCCCAGAGGAGGTGCGCTTCGACCCGCTCCAGCAATTGTTCGCCGCTTTCGGCGCAAATATCCAGGTCTCGCTTGGCCACATGCGCGGCGGCTTGCAGGTCTTCCCGGCGCCAGGCATCGCGAAACGGCCCCAGCCCGGCCAGCAGATCGCCGCGTCCGAGGCTGTAAATCACCACCAGCAAATGCACCGGTAATGCCAGCAGACCGTAGGCCACCGGCTCCAGCACCACCAGCAGCAACCCCAGCAGCGCGACCGGCAACAACACCATAATGACCAAAATCAACCATGGCCGGTCGATCAGGCGTGGCATGACCTCAAGCTTGTTCAGCTCGCGCACCCAACCGCCATCACGCTGTACCCGATGGCGCAATGCCGAGAACTTCTCGATCCATACCGCCAACAGCAACACCAGAAAACTCATTGTCCTTCCTCTTTTACCAGGGCCGCGCGATAGCGTGCCCAGTCGAACGCCGGTCCTGGATCGGTCTTGCGCCCCGGGGCAATGTCGCTGTGCCCGCAAATGCGCTGTGCAGTGATGTCGGTGTAGGCGTTTTGCAGCTGTCGGGTCAAGGCCGTCAGCGCGTGATACTGAGCATCGGTGAACGGCAGATCATCCGTGCCTTCAAGCTCGATGCCCACGGAAAAATCGTTACAGGTTTCCCGGCCCTCGAAATTCGAGATGCCGGCGTGCCAGGCGCGCTCAAGACAAGAGACAAACTGAGTGACAGTGCCGTCACGCTCAATCAGAAAGTGCGCTGACACCCGCAAGTCAGCAATACCTTCAAAATAAGGATGCTCCGTGACATCCAGACGATTCTGGAAGAATTCCTGCACTTTGCCGGTCGCGAACTGCGCTGGCGGCAAGCTGATGTTGTGGATCACCAGCAGGGAAATTTCGCCCGAGGGGCGCGCATTGAAGTTGGGTGAGGGACATAAACGCACGTCCTGGCACCAACCGCTCGCGGGGTCCAACTGCATACAGGTTCCTTCAGCGACGACTGTGTTGGCCCCCAGTATGCCGCGATAGCCCACCGGGACGCGATCACTTGCCGCGATTGAGGCGGCGCAGGTTACCCAGCACCGAGGCCAGCGCCCGGTCAAACAGCAACGTATTGTCCAACGCCCGCACCGCGCCGCGACAAAATTCCAGAGCCAGGCCCGCACGGCTGCGCTCCAACACTTTCAGGCCGGTGCGATTGACGAAGATGTAGTTGCCGGTGGCTTCAATGATCGCGGCCAGTTTGCAGCGCAGGGTGTTTTCGTCGTCCTCCTGAAACTCCACCCAGCAGCCGGGATGCAGTTGATCCACTTGCAGCAGGCTGGCGTCATCCGCCGGCAAACGGGCGAATGACGTCTCGACCGGTCCTTCGTCTGCGGTTTTCAGGACGATTTCCTGCGTCATCCGGACCATCACCGGCGCCTCGAAAGACACGTCGTTTGCCTGCCCCGGATACGTGAACAGTTGAACGTGCAAGGTTTCCAGTTCGCTGAAAAACTCGCTGGTGGCGAAAGGATCGAATGCCGAACTGCTCAGCCCGTCACGCAATGACTTCAGTAGCCCAGGCACCAGCGCCAGCAGACGCTGGCTCGCTTCGGGCTCGTCGTGACGCTGCACACTCCAGATCAGTTGCTCCATGGTGTGGACGTCCGCACGCCATTCAGCCGACTGATCACTGTGTTTGAGGCAAGTCAGCAGCAGCACTTGGCTCCAGGCCTCCTGGACAAACACCACCACCGCTTGCGGCAGCACTTTGCCCAACAACGCCTGATTCAGCGCCTGCTCGACACGCTGGCGAGCCATTTCGGTCCTGGCACGGCCCTCCTCGGCGTCACGGGTGCGCTGCTCCAGTAATTCACTGCGACGGCGCTCATCACTGGTGAAGGCGAGAAAATCCGCCAGCAGCTCGGAAAAAATCGCCGGGTCGTCAGCAAAGTCGTTCAACAGATGCTGCACCACCTGTTCGATGCGCAGGTACAGGCTGTCGCGCTCATGGTCATCGCACTCCCCCCAGCCCATGGCCGCGGCGGCGATTTCGTTGAGCAAGCGTCGGGCCGGATGGCTGCTTCGGCTGAAGAAACTCTTGTCGAGCACCGCCACTTTCAGCATCGGGATCTGCAGGCGACCGATCAGCGCCTTGAGTGAATCCGGCAGGTTGCGGTCATCGAGCATGCATTCAAACAGCATGGCGATCAGGTTGATCACGTCCTCATCAGAGACCCCGACCACGCGCGACGTGCCGCTTTTGACGCTGCCCCGTGTCAGCAGTTGTTCGAGCTGGTTACGCAGATCGAAATCGTCCTGAGCCGTCAGGGCCGGCACGTGTTGCTGCAGGTGCGAGAGCATGCGCAACAAGTCCTGCGTGGAAATGGGTCGTGTCTCGGCGCTGGCCTCAAGGGTCGGCGCGACACTGCCGCGCACAGGCAGCAACAGTTCCTGCAAGGCAGCAAAAACCTCGTCGATCTGTGCCGTGTCCGAGTGGCTGTTCGCCTCAGAAGGCTGGTCATCCGCCCGAGACATCGTGCGATCTGCCGCACGCCGCGTGGGAGCTGGCTTGAGCTCGGGCAATACGCCGGTGGCGGCCAGTAATTGATTGGATTGAGCGTAGAGCTGATCGGCGCTACTGAGCACATAGCGCTCGAACAACTTGAGGATGATCAGCTTGACCTTGATTTCCACCCCCAGGTTGCGCCCGGCCTGCAAGAAATACTCGCACAACATCGCCGGCCCCATGGGATTGCGCTGACCGTCCAGCGGTTTACCGAGCAACACACCGAGCCGCGCGCTGAGCTGACCAAGGGCAACACCTTCACGGTTCAGCACTTTATTGACCATCGCCTCCACCGCGACGCTGCGCTCCATGTCGTCGGGGCGTTGTGTCGAGGTGCCAAGGGGCAAGGCAGCCTGAGTGGTGTTGTATTGAGTGAGGCTGACAAACGCCTCGAAGAAGTGCTCGAGGAACCCACGCTCGATGCTTTTGCGCTTGAGGCGCAAATCGCGCATGGCTTCAAAATAGAGGTTCTGCTCGACGTCATTGCGGGCCCGATCGGCCATTTCGAACAAGGTGTCGTCGGCATTATCGAACAGATCCTGCAACCCCTGCCGAAGCTGCAATGCAGCCTTGTCGCGAACCTGAAGCAGAATCACAGGCAAGCGGGCGAGCGGCGAGTGAGTCGCCTGATCAGTAGCGCCTTTGTGCAAAGGCACTACGTTCCCGTCGTTGTGCATCCAAGCCTCCTGAAAGGGTGATGTTTCGGATGTAAAACAATCCGAAAACACGTCAAAGCCATGACGTCAAAAGCAAGGCGGATTATCTTGCAAAAAGCACCTGCTGTGCCAGCAGACTCTTCATCCCCTTCAAATAGACGCAGCGGTCGGGCGCCGACTCAGGCGATAAATCGATCAAATGCAGGCTTCAGCACAAACGGAAAGCCTCTGACTCCTTGGGTTGGCTCATGCCATACCCCTATAATCGGACCACTTTGTTTGTGGAGTCCGTTATGCCGAACCTACGTCTCGCCGACTTGAACGCCGAAATCGAAGCCAACGTACGCCGTGCGTTGCTCGAAGACATCGGCAGCGGCGATATCACCGCACAGTTGATCCCGGCTGAACGCCTGGCAAAAGCCACCATCATCACGCGTGATGCCGCCGTCATTGCCGGCACGGCGTGGGTCGATGCAGTGTTCCGGCAACTGGACCCACGGGTCGCGGTGCATTGGCAGGTGCGTGATGGCGAACGGGTTCAACCCAATCAGGCGCTGTTTCACCTCGAAGGTCCGGCGCGCTCGCTGCTCACGGGCGAACGCAGTGCGCTGAACTTCCTGCAATTGCTGTCGGGCGTGGCCACGCGTGCGCAGCATCTGGCGGACTTCGTCGCCAGCACCCAGGTCAAGTTGCTCGACACCCGAAAAACCCTGCCGGGGCTGCGTCTGGCGCAAAAATACGCCGTGACGTGCGGCGGCTGCCACAACCACCGCATCGGCCTCTACGACGCCTTCCTGATCAAGGAAAACCACATCGCCGCCAGTGGTGGCATCCCTGAAGCCATTAATGCCGCGCACAAGATTGCCCCGGGCAAACCGGTAGAGATCGAAGTGGAAAGTCTCAAGGAACTCAAGGAAGCGCTGGCGGCGGGTGCCGACATCATCATGCTCGATGAGTTGAGCCTGGATGACATGCGTGAAGCGGTGCGCCTGAACGCGGGCAAGGCAAAACTGGAGGCCAGCGGCGGGATCAACGAAAGTACGCTGCTGCCGATCGCGGAAACCGGGGTGGATTACATTTCGATTGGCGCGATGACCAAAGACGTGAGGGCTGTGGACCTGTCGATGCGCCTCAGCCTCTAAAAAGCAGCTACGAGCGGCAAGCTCCAAGTTTCAAGCGGTTTTGCTTTTACTTGCAGCTTACCGCTTGAAACCTGAAGCTGCTCTCAGACCACCAGATTATTCATCTCGCAGTACTCTTCCCACTCCACGCCCAGCACCTCGGCTGCCTCCTTGTGCAGCGCCAGGCGCGCAGCCTCGAACTCTTCCGGGGTCGAGGTGTACTTGAGCGTCAATTCCCACGGCTGCAAGCCCTGTGACTCTGCCTCATCCTCGAACGCCCATTGAATCTGGTCTTTCTGATCGTCGGCCGGCAGGTCCTTGATCTCTTCGGCGAGCTGGGACGAATCCAGCAAGTACTTTTTGAGCGCTTCTTCGTGTCTGGCTTCTTGGGTCAATTCTTTAACGGTCATGTCGTTCTCGCTGATCGGAGGAATGGAAGATGGATCTGGATCATCAAGGATCTCTCTGACGCAAAAAACCGTGTGAAGCCCGGTTTGTCTGGCCTTCAGAACCATTCGGGGATCATCTGAAAACTGCAAGGTGATGCGTGTGCAGGCTCCGAATATAGGACGTTTGGTTGGCGATTTATATGGACTTTTACATCAAATCTACAAAAAAACGCGGAAGGGGCCTTTTTGAAAATATTGTCTCGCGTCGCCGGAACAACGCTATAACGGCAAAGTCATAGCGATGTGCCATATAGGCACTTCACAAGGAAGCCTAGTGATGTCCAGTCTTGCAAAGCGTTCATCTGCCCTTCTCGCAACCAGCACGGCGGCCCTTCTTCTCGGCAGCCTGGCACTGTCCAGTACCGCTCACGCCGGTTTGGAGTTCAGCACCAACAGTTCCAGCTCCAGCGACAAATTCCTCACCTTTCACAATTTGTACGGCAAAGATGTGATGACGAGGAGCGATATCAGTATCGACATGGTGACGCAATTACAGAGCACCGCTAAAACCAACACGACTGACATCGAAAACCTTGAGAAAACCGTCAAGGAGCAAACCAGACTCATCGAAGAACTCAAAAAGAACGCCGGGTCCAGTTCAAGCTCGAGTGCCAGCGAAACGGCTAACCTCAAGCGCACCGTCAGCGAACAGGACAACGCCCTGAAAAAGCTCGCCAGTCAAATGGACGAACTCAAACGCAGTAGCAGTTCGAATTCAGGCTCAAGTTCCAGCTCCAGCGAAGTGAGCGACCTCAAGCGTACGGTCAGTGCACAAGACAGCGAGCTGAAAAGGCTCGCCAGCCAGGTGGAAGACCTCAAGCGCAGTGCCGGATCGAGTTCCAGTTCAAGCTCCAGTGATCTGTCCAGCCTGAAGCGCGAAGTCAGCGATCAGGACAATCAGCTGGATCAGCTCAAACGTACCGTGGATGACCTGAGTAGAAAGGTGAAATAACAGCGGGGATGGTGCCCGAGACAGGAGTCGAACCTGCGACCTTCGCGTTACGAGTGCGCTGCTCTACCAACTGAGCTACACGGGCAGTGGGCTAAACCTAGCACCGGGTTCGAGGGCCAGCAACTTCACACCCTGTTTCGCAGACAAAAAAATGCCCCGCAGTGTTCACTGCGGGGCATTTTTTATAACGTTGAAGCGGTCAGGCGTGGGGAGTGATTAAACGCCCGAAGCCTTGGCGGCTGCTACGTCTTTGATGGACAGCTTGATACGGCCGCGGTTGTCCACGTCCAGTACCAGTACTTCCACTTCCTGGCCTTCTTTCAGGATGTCGGTCACTTTCTCAACGCGAGCGTCGCTCAACATGGAGATGTGAACCAGACCGTCCTTGCCAGGCAGGATGTTGACGAATGCGCCGAAGTCGACGATGCGCTCAACCTTACCCACGTAGATCTTGCCGATTTCAGCTTCTGCGGTGATGCCCAGAACGCGCTGACGTGCTGCTTCAGCCGCTTCTTTGGTTTCGCCGAAGATCTTGATCGAACCGTCGTCTTCGATGTCGATCGAAGCCTTGGTCTCTTCACAGATCGCACGGATGGTCGCGCCACCTTTACCGATGACATCACGGATTTTGTCGGTGTCGATTTTCATCGCGATCATGGTCGGAGCGTTTTCCGACAGTTCGGTACGCGACTGGCCAATGATCTGGTTCATCTGACCGAGGATGTTCAGGCGCGCTTCCAGGGCTTGGCCCAGAGCGATCTCCATGATTTCTTCGGTGATGCCTTTGATCTTGATGTCCATCTGCAGCGCGGTAACACCTTTGGCGGTACCCGCTACTTTGAAGTCCATGTCGCCGAGGTGGTCTTCGTCACCCAGGATGTCGGTCAGGACGGCGAACTTCTCGCCTTCTTTAACCAGACCCATGGCGATACCGGCAACCGGTGCCTTCATTGGAACGCCAGCGTCCATCAAGGCCAGGGAAGCGCCGCAGACCGAAGCCATGGAGCTCGAACCGTTGGACTCGGTGATTTCCGACACAACACGGATGGTGTACGGGAACACGTCGGCAGCAGGCAGCATGGCTGCAATCGAACGACGGGCCAGACGGCCGTGACCGATTTCGCGACGACCAGCGCCACCCATGCGACCACACTCACCTACCGAGAACGGAGGGAAGTTGTAGTGCAGCATGAACGGGTCTTTTTTCTCGCCTTCCAGGGTATCCAGCAGTTGTGCGTCACGGGCGGTGCCCAGTGTTGCAACGACCAGCGCCTGGGTCTCGCCACGGGTGAACAGAGCCGAACCGTGGGTCTTAGGCAGAACACCGACTTCGATGTTCAACGGACGTACGGTCTTGGTGTCGCGACCGTCGATACGTGGCTTGCCGTTTACGATGTTCTCGCGAACGGTGCGGTATTCGATTTCGCCGAATGCTGCTTTGACTTCGCTGGAAGAAGGCTGGCCTTCTTCACCGGACAGCTTGGCAACCACCTGGTCTTTCAGTTCGCCCAGGCGAGCGTAACGGTCGGCCTTGATAGTGATGGTGTAAGCCTGGGAGATCGCGTCGCCGAACTCGGCACGGATAGCGCCCAGCAGAGCGGTGGCTTCTGGCTGCGGAGCCCAGGTCCAGGTCGGCTTGGCAGCTTCAGCGGCCAGTTCTTTAACGGCTTGGATCACAACCTGGAACTCGTCGTGAGCAAACAGTACCGCGCCCAACATCTGGTCTTCGGTCAGCTCTTTGGCTTCCGATTCAACCATCAACACGGCTTCCGAAGTACCGGCAACGACCATGTCCAGGCTCGAAGCTTTCTGTTGTTCGTAAGTCGGGTTCAGCAGGTAACCGGTGCTTTCGTGGAACGCAACGCGGGCAGCGCCGATCGGGCCATCGAAAGGAATGCCGGAGATGGCCAGCGCAGCCGAGGTACCGATCATCGCTGCGATGTCCGGATCGGTCTTCTTGCTGGTGGAAACGACGGTGCAGACAACCTGCACTTCGTTCATGAAGCCTTCTGGGAACAGCGGACGGATCGGACGGTCGATCAGTCGGGAAGTCAGGGTTTCTTTCTCGGAAGGACGGCCTTCGCGCTTGAAGAAACCGCCAGGGATCTTACCGGCAGCGTAAGTCTTTTCCTGGTAGTGAACGGACAGAGGGAAGAAGCCCTTGCCTGGATCGGCTTGCTTGGCACCGACTACGGTCACCAATACGCTGACGTCGTCGTCAACGGTGACCAATACTGCGCCGGAGGCCTGACGGGCGATACGGCCAGTCTCGAGGGTAACGGTCGACTGACCGAACTGGAATTTTTTGATTACCGGGTTCACGGTGTCCTACCTTCTTTTGTGGCTCTTGGGGAACTTGTCTTCTTGCGAAATTCTTGGGCAATGTCGGGAATCGGCCCAACGCTTGTCCAGGGTAAAACGTGTGTCCAGATAAAACTTGAGGCTGGGAGCCTGCCATGCGCCAGCGGGACACCCGCTGACGTACGACAGACAACCAACCTCTAGCGCAATCGCTTATTAGCGACGCAGACCCAGGCGACCGATCAGAGCCTGATAACGACCCAGATCCTTGCCTTTCAGGTAGTCCAGCAGCTTACGACGCTGGTTTACCATGCGGATCAGACCACGACGGGAGTGGTGATCTTTACCGTTGGCCTTGAAGTGACCTTGCAGCTTGTTGATGTTGTGGGTCAGCAGTGCAACTTGCACTTCTGGCGAACCAGTGTCACCAACAGCTTGCTGGTAGTCAGCTACGATTTGAGCTTTTTCTTGAACGTCGAGAGCCATGAGGCAATCCTTTTATCAGGAAACTGTTTCAAAGAAACAGCTTCAACAGGCCAGGGACAAATCCCTGTATCTAAAAATGAGTAGTGACCGTGCCTGTTGACAGCCACCCTCGTCCGGTCATTCTGACCGAATCAGTCGACGTGGCGCGATGCGCCCGTCTTCGCTCACTTCACCGATACCGATGAAGCGACCATTGTGATCCTGTACCCGTACCATGCCGAACTTCGGTGCATCCGGGGCTCGTACCGGCTGGCCGTTAAGCCAGTAGAACGAGCTGTGCTCCGAGAACTGCAACAGCGGCCAATCCAGCAGACCGCTGTCCGATGGCATCAGGAAGCGATCAACCGCTTCATTGCCGCCTTCGGCATGTACCGCTTCCAACTCTTCCAGCGTGACCGTCTGCGCCAGCGTGAAAGGCCCGGCCTGGGTACGTCGCAATTCAGCAACGTAAGCGCCACAACCGAGTTTCTCACCGATATCCTCCACCAGGGTGCGGATATAGGTGCCTTTGCTGCAATCCACTGCAAGCCGCGCAGTATCACCTTCGAAGGCCAGCAATTCCAAGCGCGCAATAGTAACAGAACGCGGTTCGCGCTCCACTACTTCGCCAGCACGGGCCAGCTTGTACAGCGGCTGCCCGTCACGCTTGAGCGCCGAGTACATCGGCGGTATCTGACTGATTTGTCCGCGAAAACCGGGCAAAACAGCTTCGACATCGGCGCGACCAACGGTCACCGGGCGCTCCTGCAAAACTTCCCCCTCGGCATCGGCCGTGGTGGTGGTTTTGCCCAATTGCGCCAGGGTTTCGTAACCCTTGTCGGAGTCGAGCAGGTACTGCGAGAACTTGGTCGCCTCACCGAAGCACAACGGCAAAACGCCGGTGGCCAGCGGATCAAGACTGCCGGTGTGCCCGGCCTTCTCGGCGTTCAGCAACCAGCGAACCTTCTGCAACGCGGCGTTGGAGGTGAACCCCAGCGGCTTGTCGAGCAGGATAATGCCGCTGACGTTTCGACGGATACGTTTGACCTGAGCCACCGATTACTCCTTGGCGTCTTCGGGTTCAGCCGCTACAGGGTGCTGATTGTCTTCAGCCACCGCACGCTCGATCAGGGCCGACAGGTGCGCGCCACGCACGACGCTTTCGTCGTAGTGGAAGTGCAACTGAGGAACGCTGCGCAACTTCATTTCGCGAGCCAACTGCATACGCAGGAAACCGGCGGCGGAGTTGAGCACCTTGATGCTTTGTGCGATGTCTTCGGCATTGTCCTGCCCCATCACGGTGATGAAGATCTTGGCGTGACCGACGTCACGGCTGACTTCAACAGCAGTAATGGTGACCAGGCCGACGCGCGGGTCTTTGACTTCACGACGGATCAGCTGTGCCAGCTCACGCTGCATCTGATCGCCGATACGTTGGGTACGGCTGTATTCTTTTGCCATGTCTTGTTACCTGTTACTGCCCCACGGTGAAACCCGAGGGGTCTGAAAGCGGCAAACGCCCGGCCTGACAAAAGCCAGACCGGGCGTTGCGTTTAGAGTCCTGACGCGGTGCCGCGCATTTGCATGCGGCGGCTTGGCGTGGCCCTTGAAGTGCGCGAGTTAGAGGCTGCGAGCAACCTGAACCTTCTCGAAGACTTCGATCTTGTCACCGACTTTAACGTCGTTGTAGCTCTTCACGCCGATACCGCATTCCATGCCGGCACGTACTTCGGAAGCGTCATCCTTGAAGCGGCGCAGGGATTCCAGCTCGCCTTCGAAGATAACGATGTCTTCACGCAGTACACGGATTGGACGGTTACGGTGAACAACACCTTCGATAACCATGCAACCGGCGATCGCGCCAAACTTCGGCGAACGGAACACGTCACGCACTTCAGCGGTACCCAGGATGTTCTCGCGAACATCGCTGCCCAGCATACCGGTCAGGGCTTTCTTGACGTCTTCGATGATGTCGTAGATCACGTTGTAGTAACGCATATCCAGACCTTCCTGCTCGACGATCTTGCGAGCGCCGGCATCGGCACGCACGTTGAAGCCGAACAGTACAGCGTTGGAAGCCAGTGCCAGGTTGGCGTCGGACTCGGTGATACCACCCACGCCGCCGCCCACAACACGCACTTGCACTTCGTCGTTACCCAGGCCGTTCAAGGCACCGTTCAACGCTTCCAGCGAACCACGGACGTCGGATTTGAGGACGATGTTGAGCGTCTTCTTCTCTTCCTGACCCATGTTCTCGAAGATGTTTTCAAGCTTGCCGGCGTGAGCACGGGCCAGTTTGACTTCGCGGAACTTGCCTTGACGGAACAGAGCCACTTCACGGGCTTTCTTCTCGTCGGCAACCACGCTCATCTCGTCGCCAGCGTCCGGGGTACCGTCCAGGCCGAGGATCTCGACAGGGATGGAAGGACCGGCTTCCTTGATCGGCTTGCCGTTCTCGTCGAGCATGGCACGTACACGGCCATAGTTCGAACCGACCAGCACCATGTCGCCTTGACGCAGGGTACCGTCTTGAACCAGAACGGTTGCAACCGGGCCACGACCTTTGTCGAGACGCGATTCAACCACAACGCCACGGCCAGGAGCCGACGGAGTTGCTTTCAATTCCAGCACTTCGGCTTGCAGCAGAACAGCTTCGAGCAACTCGTCCACGCCAGTACCGACTTTCGCCGAAACCGACACGAACGGGGTGTCGCCGCCCCACTCTTCCGAGGTCACGCCGTGAACCGACAGTTCGCTACGGATGCGATCGAGATCGGCGCCCGGCTTGTCGATTTTGTTCACTGCAACAACCAGCGGAACACCGGCAGCCTTGGCGTGCTGAACGGCTTCAACGGTCTGCGGCATAACGCCGTCGTCCGCTGCAACCACCAGGATCACGATGTCGGTCGCCTTGGCACCACGAGCACGCATTGCGGTAAACGCGGCGTGACCCGGGGTGTCGAGGAAGGTGACCATGCCGCGTTCGGTTTCAACGTGGTATGCACCGATGTGCTGGGTGATACCGCCGGCTTCGCCTGCAGCTACCTTGGCACGACGGATGTAGTCGAGCAGCGAGGTCTTGCCGTGGTCAACGTGGCCCATGACGGTCACGACTGGTGCACGGGAGAACGCTTCACCTTCAAACTTCAGGGACTCGGCCAGGGAATCTTCCAGGGCTGTGTCGCTGACCAGGGTCACTTTGTGGCCCAGCTCTTCAGCAACCAGTTGGGCAGTTTCCTGATCCAGTACCTGGTTGATGGTCGCTGGAGTACCCAGTTTGAACATGAACTTGATGATTTCAGCAGCCTTGACCGACATCTGCTGGGCGAGATCGCCAACAGTGATGGTCTCGCCGATCTTCACTTCGCGCACAACAGGGCCGGTTGGGCTCTGGAAACCGTGGGCGTTGCGTTTCTTCAGCTTGGCCTTGCCGCGACCACCACGACGGAAGCCATCGCTTTCTTCGTCGGTAGTACGTGGCGCAACACGTGGAGCAGGCGCTTTCTCTTTGACCGAAGCACGATGCGGAGCGTTTTTGCGCTCGCCATCGCCACTGCCACGACGATTGTTATCGTCGGCACGTGGTTTGTCCGGACGGCGCTGTTCGTTCTGCTTATTGCGAACGTCAGCAGACGGTGCTGGTGCAGCCGCCACAACCGGCGCGCTTTCACGCACGGGTTCGGCAACTGCAGCAGGCGCTGCAACAGCGTCGGTCGTAGCGTTTTGCGCAGCAGCAGGCTGGCGACGCGCTTCTTCTTCGGCGCGACGCTTGGCTTCTTCTTCAGCCTTCTGACGGGCAGCGTTTTCTACTGCGCGACGTTCTTCCAGTTCGCGTTTGCGCTCGGCTTCGATTTCTTCCGGGCTGCGCTGTACGAAAACTTTCTTTTTGCGGACTTCAACGCTGATGCTTTTGCTGCCAGCAACACGCAGGGTGCTGGTGGTTTTACGCTGCAGCGTGATCTTGCGTGGTTCTTCCACTTTCGCCTTGTGACTGCTTTTCAAGTGAGTCAGCAACGATTGCTTCTCACTGTCAGTCACACTTTCTTCGGCGGCGGTGTGCGGCAGACCTGCCTCACGCATCTGCTGCAACAGGCGCTCTACCGGTGTTTTGACCTCATCGGCCAGTTGTTTCACCGTGACTTGCGTCATGCACTTCTCTCCTCAGGCCGCGCCTAATTACTCGAACCAGTGGGCTCGGGCGGCCATGATCAACTTGCCGGCACGATCATCGTCAATGCCGTCGATGTCGAGCAGGTCGTCAATAGACTGCTCGGCCAGGTCTTCGCGGGTAATTACGCCGCGCACCGCCAGTTCCATCGCCAAATCCTTGTCCATACCCTCAAGCGAGAGCAGGTCTTCGGCCGGATGGGCGTCTGCCAGCTTTTCCTCAGTAGCGATGGCTTTGGTCAACAAACGATCCTTGGCACGAGCGCGAAGCTCGTTGACGGTTTCTTCGTCAAAGCCGTCGATGTTGAGCATTTCTTCCAACGGTACGTAGGCAATCTCTTCCAGGCTGGTGAAGCCTTCATCTACCAGCACCTGTGCCAGGTCTTCGTCGACTTCCAGCTCGTCGATGAAGTTGCGCAGGATGTCGCCGGTTTCTGCTTGCTGCTTAGCCTGGATGTCCGATTCGGTCATCACGTTCAGGGTCCAGCCAGTCAATTGGCTAGCCAGACGCACGTTCTGACCACCACGACCGATGGCCTGAGCCAGATTGTCTGCGCCAACGGCGATGTCCATTGCATGGGCATCTTCGTCAACGATAATTGCTGCAACCTCTGCCGGGGACATGGCATTGATCACGAACTGAGCCGGGTTGTCGTCCCACAGGACGATGTCCACACGCTCACCGCCCAACTCACCCGACACTGCCTGGACGCGCGAACCGCGCATACCGATGCAAGCGCCCTGCGGGTCGATGCGTTTGTCCTTGGAGCGGACCGCGATCTTGGCGCGCGAACCCGGATCACGGGACGCAGCCATTACTTCGATCAGGCCTTCAGCGATTTCCGGCACTTCGATGCGGAACAACTCGATCAGCATTTCCGGCGCGGTACGCGACAGGATCAGCTGCGGGCCGCGGTTCTCGGTGCGGATTTCCTTGAGCAGCGCACGCAGACGCACGCCGACACGGAAGGTTTCGCGAGAGATGATGTCTTCACGAGCCAGCAACGCTTCAGCGTTGTTGCCCAGGTCGACGATCACGTTGTCGCGGGTCACTTTCTTCACGGTGCCGGAGATGATTTCCCCCAGGCGCTCGCGATAGGCGTCAACGACTTGAGCGCGCTCGGCTTCACGAACTTTCTGCACGATGACTTGCTTGGCAGTCTGTGCAGCGATACGGCCGAACTCGATGGATTCGATTTTTTCTTCGACTACATCGCCAACCTTGGCACCAGGATGCGTTTCGGCAACCTTGCTCGGCCAGGTTTCAATGGCCGGATCGTCCAGGTCTGCTTCTTCGACGACCGTCCAGCGACGGAATGTCTCGTAAGCACCGGTGTGGCGATTGATTTCCACACGCAGATCGACTTCGTCCTCAAAACGCTTTTTGGTAGCAGTGGCCAGGGCCAGCTCCAGCGCTTCAAAAATTACGTTTGCCGGTACGCCCTTTTCATTGGATACCGACTCAACAACCAGCAGTACTTCTTTGCTCATCGTACGCCTCGCCTTTCGCAAGCCATTGGATCCGCGGGATCCGCGTCTCAGTCAAAACTGGGAATAATGTTGGCCTTGTCGATCATATCGATCGGCAACAGGAACTCATGGTCTTCTACCTGCACCACGACGTCCTGCTCTTCTACACCGCGCAGAAGGCCCTGAAAGTTGCGTCGTCCTTCAAAAGGCGAGCGCAGCTTGATCTTCACTTGTTCACCGGCAAATTTTGCAAACTGCTCAATAGTGAACAGCGGGCGTTCCATGCCAGGCGAGGAAACTTCAAGGGTGTATTCAACGGCGATCGGATCTTCAACATCCAGGACACCGCTGATCTGACGGCTGACAATGGCGCAATCGTCCACCAGCACACCGCCCTCTTTATCGATATAAACGCGCAACATCGAGTGACGACCTTGAGCCGAAAACTCAATACCCCAGCATTCATAGCCCAGGGCCACGACCACCGGGGCCAACAAGGCCTGCAACTCTTCTAGCTTGCTCGACACCTGAACCCCCTCGTGCATGTATGTGCATGCTATGCAAAATAAAAAAATGGGCGAAACGCCCATCCTTGAAACGCCGTCGAACAGCGGCGTAGAAAGTGTCCAGCTAACAAAAAGCCCCTTAAAAGGGGCTCCTTAAACTGGTTGCGGGGGCCGGATTTGAACCGACGACCTTCGGGTTATGAGCCCGACGAGCTACCAGACTGCTCCACCCCGCGACAAAGCTGGGGCGGAAGTATACGACCGATCCCGAACAGGGTCAATGTAACCTTCCACCTACAAGAAAGCCCGCAACAGCGGGCTCTCCTGATAATTGGTACCGAGAAGGGGACTCGAACCCCTACACCCTATGGGCACAACCACCTCAAGGTTGCGTGTCTACCAATTCCACCACCTCGGCAATACTACGTTTGAAACCCTTCTTACTTTTGCTCTTGAGCTGGAGGTACGTCAGTCGCTGGAGTAGCCGACTTTTGCTCTTGAAGCACCGGTACATCATCAGAAGCCGGTTGTTGCTTTGGAACTTCCAACACCGCTGGGTTTGGCAAACCTACTTGAGTCAGCTGGTGAGCTTTCTCTTTAGCAAAGTAACCTAACCCTAAGCTGGTTATGAAGAAACCTGCGGCAAGTATAGCAGTAAACTTACTAAGAAAGGTAGAGGAACCTTGGCTTCCGAACACAGTATTTGAAGCACCTGCTCCGAAAGACGCGCCAGCATCCGCACCTTTACCCTGCTGCAGCAATACGAGAGCAACTACGCCCAATGCACCCAGCAGATGAAAAACGACTACGACTGTTTCCAGCATTTTTTCAGTTTCCCGCGGCGCGACAGATCGCACCGAACTCATCTGCATTCAGGGAAGCCCCACCAATCAGGCCCCCATCGATATCCGGCATGCCGAACAGTTCGACCGCATTGGCCGCCTTCACGCTGCCGCCGTATAGAAGCCGCACACCTTGTGCGACTTCAGAATTCTTTGCCGCCAACTGCGCGCGAATGGCTGCATGCACATCCTGCGCCTGTTGCGGCGAAGCAGTCAGCCCGGTGCCAATGGCCCAAACCGGCTCGTAAGCGATCACTGCTTTTGCAAATACACCGACACCCAGCTCATCGATGATGCTGTCCAGCTGAGCCGAGACAACTTCAATCGTTTTCCCGGCTTCGCGCTGCTCAAGGGTCTCCCCTATGCACAACACCGGGATCAAGCCAGATGCCTGTGCCGCTGCGAACTTGCGGATCAGCACTGCGTCCTGCTCACCCAATATCTGGCGGCGTTCGGAGTGCCCGACAAGTACCAGGGTACAACCTGCATCCACCAACTGACTCGGCGCAATTTCACCGGTCAATGCGCCTTGCATGGCTTCCACCGCAGAATTCTGCGCGCCGACCGAAATCGACTTGCCCTTCACGCCATCAATCACTTGATTGATGAACAAGCTAGGCGGGAATACCGCTACATCAACACCGCTCGGCAAGGCCAGATGACTAAGGCCGTTAATCAGCTCAGCGACGCTGGCGCGGGTACCGTGCATCTTCCAGTTACCAGCTACCATAGGGCGACGCATGCTGTACCTCGTCGGTCAAAGTGGGCGCAGATGTTACCCAACACAATCAAGGCTGGCAAGCCGAATTCAGGCAGAAACTTCAGTAACGAGTTTTGCCAGCTCTTCGGCGTAACCGCGAACCTGTGTTTCGTCCTCGCCTTCGACCATGACACGCACCAACGGCTCTGTCCCGGACTTGCGCAACAGCACCCGACCACGACCCGCCATCGCCGTGGTAACACGGTCACTGGCTTCCTTGACCGCAGGATGATCGAGCGGACTCGCACCACCGCCAAAACGGACATTGATCAGCACTTGAGGGCACTTTCGCAGCGCTTGACGGGCCTGAGCCAGCCCTTCGGAGCGAGTCTTCAACGCCATCAGCACCTGCAGTGCAGCAATGATCGCATCACCGGTCGTGGTGTGATTGAAGCAAACGATATGCCCCGAGTTCTCACCGCCCACCAGCCAGTTACGCTCAAGCAAGTCAGCGATGACATAGCGATCGCCAACGTTGGCACGCACAAATGGAATAGACAGATCCGCCAGGGCCAATTCCAGCCCCAGGTTACTCATCAACGTGCCGACCACACCGCCTTGCAGCTTGTCGCGCTCATGCAGATCGCGGGCGATGATGTAAAGCAGCTCGTCACCATCAACAATGGCGCCGGTGTGATCGACCATCAGGACACGATCACCGTCACCATCGAACGCGATACCCAGGTCGGCATGTTCGGCCAATACGGCAGCCTGCAACTGACCCATATGGGTAGAACCACAATTGTCGTTGATGTTCAGACCGTTCGGCTGCGCGGACAGCACCACAACGTCAGCACCCAACTCACGGAATACGCTTGGGGCAACCTTGTAGGTCGCACCGTGAGCGCAGTCGATCACGATCTTCAGGCCCGCGAAACTGGTGCCGGTCGGGACGCTGCTTTTGCAAAATTCGATGTAACGACCAGAAGCGTCATTGATGCGCGAGACTTTGCCGATCTTGCTCGACTCAACCACGGTCATCGGGGTGTCGAGCAACTCTTCAATCATCAGCTCGACTTCATCCGGCAGCTTGGTACCCTTTCCGGAGAAGAACTTGATGCCGTTGTCATCGTGAGGATTGTGCGAGGCACTGATCACGATACCGGCTTCAGCGTGAAAGGTACGCGTCAGGTAGGCGATCGCCGGGGTTGGCATCGGCCCCAGAAGCATGACATCAGCACCTGCCGACGTCAGCCCGGCCTCGAGTGCAGATTCAAACATGTAGCCCGAGATCCGGGTGTCCTTGCCGACCAATACCTTGCAAGCGCCCATTTTGCGGAACGCCATACCCGCTGCCCAGCCGAGCTTGAGCATGAAGTCAGGAGTAATCGGGTATTCACCGACACGACCACGAATACCGTCGGTACCAAAGTATTTTTTGCTCATAAGTGCTCCATCATTCTTATTCGGCTGATTCCACCGCGGCGATCATCCGCACTACGTCCACTGTTTCAGCTACATCATGGACGCGCAATATACGCGCCCCGTTGGCTGAAGCCAGCGCTGCGAGTGCAAGACCACCATAAAGTCGCTCACCAACCGGCCGATTCAAGGCCTGACCAATCATGCTCTTTCGCGAAACCCCGACCAACAGGGGCCGCCCCAAGGCATGCAAGGCTTCCATATGCTTAAACAAGCTTAGATTGTGCTGCAAGGTTTTCGCGAAGCCAAAACCCGGATCAAGAATAATCCGCTCCGGCGGAATGCCCGCCAACGCGCATTGAGCCATTCGCTCGGCGAGAAAATCGCCGACTTCCCTGGTGACGTCCTCGTAGTGCGGATTGTCCTGCATGTCGCCCGGCTCACCGAGCATATGCATCAGACACACGGGCAATCCGGTGGCTGCGGCCGCATCCAGGGCACCGTCTCGACGCAGCGAGCGCACATCGTTGATCAACCCCGCCCCCAACCGCGCAGTCTCGCGCATGACCGCTGGAGTGGAGGTATCGACGGAAATGATCACATCCAGTTCGCGATGAATGCGCTCAACGATAGGCGCTACTCGCTCCAACTCCTCAAGCGGCGAAACCGCCCGGGCGCCTGGGCGGGTTGATTCGCCACCAACATCAATCAGTGTCGCACCCGCCAATACCATCGACTCGGCGTGGCGCAGGGCCGCATCGAGCTGGCTGTATCGGCCGCCGTCGGAAAAGGAATCAGGAGTGACATTGAGAATGCCCATGACATGCGTCTGGGCCAAATCAAGAACCCGGTTGCCGCAAGGCAACCGGGTCGAGGACTGAACAGAAGTCATTTCAAACCTTATACGTCAGCAGCCGGACCGCCGATCGGTGTTTCCGGACGCTCGTCCTGCACCACCGGAGGTGTCCCGGAAGTACCGGTACCACCTGACCAGTCACGTGGCTCGCGAGGTGCACGACCGGCCATGATGTCATCGATCTGATCAGCATCGATCGTCTCGTACTTCATCAGGGCATCCGCCATGGCATCAAGCTTGTCGCGGTTGTCCGTGAGGATCTGCTTGGCCGTGCCGTAGCACTGATCAATGATGCTGCGCACTTCAGAGTCGATCAGCTTGGCTGTCTCACCAGAGAAGCTCGCACTCTGACCACCGCCGCCGCGACCGAGGAACACTTCGCCCTCTTCTTCGGCATACATCAACGGACCGAGTTTTTCCGACAGGCCCCACTTGGTCACCATGTTCCGCGCAATCTGACTGGCACGCATGATGTCGTTGGACGCACCGGTGGTGACGCCATCGAAGCCCAAGGTCATTTCTTCAGCGATACGGCCACCATAGAGCGAGCAGATCTGGCTGATCAATGCACGCTTGGACAGGCTGTAACGATCTTCTTCCGGCAGGAACATGGTCACACCCAGCGCACGACCACGCGGAATGATCGAGACCTTGTAGACCGGATCATGCTCTGGCACGACGCGCCCCACGATAGCGTGGCCGGCTTCGTGATAAGCAGTGTTCTGCTTTTCCTTCTCGGACATGACCATCGATTTGCGCTCGGCGCCCATCATGATCTTGTCTTTCGCCAGTTCGAACTCTTTCATTTCGACGATGCGCTTGCCAGCACGTGCGGCGAACAAGGAAGCTTCGTTCACCAGGTTGGCCAGGTCAGCACCGGAGAAACCAGGCGTGCCGCGAGCGATCACCGCTGGAGCAACATCGTCGCCCATTGGCACTTTGCGCATGTGAACTTTAAGAATCTGTTCGCGACCACGAATGTCTGGCAGACCGACCACAACCTGACGGTCAAAACGGCCTGGTCGCAGCAACGCAGGGTCCAAGACGTCCGGACGGTTGGTTGCAGCGATAACGATGATGCCGTCGTTCATTTCGAAGCCGTCCATCTCTACCAGCAACTGGTTGAGAGTCTGCTCGCGTTCATCGTGACCACCGCCCATGCCAGCGCCACGGTGGCGACCAACGGCGTCGATTTCATCGA
Source organism: Pseudomonas sp. SIMBA_041 (assembly GCF_046535095.1). Taxonomy (NCBI): domain Bacteria; kingdom Pseudomonadati; phylum Pseudomonadota; class Gammaproteobacteria; order Pseudomonadales; family Pseudomonadaceae; genus Pseudomonas; species Pseudomonas sp. SIMBA_041. The sequence goes on along the minus strand of NZ_JAWRXJ010000010.1, from coordinate 117,653 downwards.
TGAAGATGATGCACGGCGCGTGCTTCTTGGCCTGTTCGAACATATCGCGAACACGGCTGGCACCGACACCGACGAACATCTCAACGAAATCGGAACCGGAGATAGTGAAGAACGGCACTTTCGCTTCGCCGGCAATCGCCTTGGCCAGCAAGGTTTTACCGGTACCCGGAGGACCGACCATCAGCACGCCGCGAGGAATACGACCCCCCAGGCGCTGGAACTTGCCCGGATCACGGAGGAACTCGACCAGTTCGCCGACTTCTTCCTTGGCTTCGTCGCAACCGGCAACGTCAGCCAATGTGGTTTTCACCTGGTCTTCGGAGAGCAGGCGCGCCTTGCTCTTGCCGAAGCTCATCGGCCCGCCCTTGCCGCCTGCACCGCCCTGCATCTGCCGCATGAAGAACATGAACACGGCGATGATCACGAGGATCGGGAAGCTTGCGACCAGGAGTTGAGTCCAGATGCTTTGCTGCTCAGGCTGCTTGCCTTCGACCACGACGTGGTTGTCCACGAGGTCGCCGATCAGACCGTTGTCCTGGATAGCCGGACGAATGGTCTTGAAGCTGTCGCCATCGTTGCGCTTACCGGTAATCACGTAGCCGTCAACCGCTACGCGCTCGACCTTGCCATCCTTGACCTGCTGGATGAAGTCGGAATAGTTGAGGGTCTGCGGCTCGTTAGGGCTGGAGAAGTTGTTCATCACCGTCACCAGGACAGCCGCGATGATCAACCACAGGATCAGATTCTTTGCCATATCGTTCAATTAACTACCCTCTGAAGCAAGCTCCGCTAATGGCGCGCGCTTCGCATGATATTCACCGGCCTAACTTACTACATTACCTACGGCTCTGGCAGGCGCCGTCTGTAACCCTTTGTGAAACACTTTCTACACAATATTCGCTAATGCTCACGGGGCGAAATACGAAAAACCTATCGCCCCGCCAAAAAACCTCGTTTTACTCACTCCGCCCGCGGTAACCCCAAGCCAGCATGTATTGCTCGCGGGAACTGCCTCGAGACGAGTCTGGCTTGATCATCTGGATCTTGTCGAATTTCCGACGAGTATCCTTCAGGTAAACATCAAACCCTTCGCCTTGAAAAATCTTGATCACGAAATTACCACCCGGCTTGAGTATCCGTTCCGCCAAATCAAGCGCCAGCTCGCAAAGGAACATGGCTTTTGGCATGTCCACTTCAGGCGTACCACTCATATTGGGGGCCATATCGGAAATCACAAGGTCCACCTGCGAATTACCCACGGCTTCAAGGATCCGCGCGAGCACTTCGTCCTCGGTGAAGTCACCCTGGATGAAAGTCACGTCCGGAATGCTGTCCATCTCCAGAATGTCCGAGGCGATCAGACGCCCCTCACCACCGATCAGACGGCTAGTCACCTGCGACCACCCCCCGGGCGCTGCACCCAGGTCGACCACGCTCATGCCGGGACGGATCAGCTTGTATTTCTCCTGGACCTCCAGAAGTTTGTAACTCGCACGCGAGCGGTAGCCATCCTTCTGCGCCTGCTTCACATAGGGATCGTTGACATGTCTTTTCAGCCAACCAAGGCTTGTCTTGGAACGCGCCATTGGGCACCTCGATGATAAGGGTCGTGATTAGTTGGGCGGATCCACGAGCCCTCGGGTAAAATGGCCGCCATTTTACAGAATCCAGACGAAAGGGTCAGATTATGCCGCTCACTCAAGAGCAGAAGAAACAGTACAAATCCATTGGCCACCATCTGAAACCAGTTTTGATTGTGGCTGACAACGGTTTGACTGAAGGTGTGTTAGCCGAACTTGAACGCGCTTTGGCGGATCACGAGCTGATTAAAATCAAGCTCAACATCCTCGATCGCGAATCGCGCCTGGCGTCCATTGCAGAACTCTGCAAGGTCGGCAAAGCGGATTTGGTTCAAGTCATCGGCAAGATGGCACTGATTTACCGCAAGAACTTCAGCGTCAACAAGCAGCTGTCGAACGTCCATCGCTTCAAGTGATGGCAAGGGTCAAGGGTGTGCTTCGCGCACCCTGCCACTCCATCCCGGCAACGGCTGCAACACCAGCACCAGCCCTGAAAAACCCAGAACCAGATAGCTGAACACCTGCCAACGTACCGCCTCCGGCCAACCAAGGCGCACCACGAAAAACATCGCGCACGCATACAGCGCCATCAGCAGCAGTTGCCCACGAATATCGCGCCACAGACTGGCAAGGCCATCGGCCTGTACCAGCACCAAAGCCTGAAAAATCACACACGCTGCGGCAAATCCCACCACCAGCGCATTCAGCATGCCTGCAATTTCGTCGATCAGCAGCGGCGCCAGACCTATTTGGCCCAGCGCCGGCACCAGACCGATGTGTAACAGCCACAAGCCGCCAACCCACAACATCTGAGTCAGCTGCCAAACCATGGCGCCCGCACGCAGCGGACGCAGGCTTTTAGATGTGGCGGACTTCGACAATCTCGTACTCGATCACGCCACTCGGCGTTTTCACGGCAACCACATCCCCCTCTTCCTTGGCAATCAAGGCGCGGGCCAGCGGTGAACCGACGGAAATCTTGCCGAGTTTGAAATCAGCCTCGTCCTCACCCACGATGTGGTAGGTGACGCTTTCATCAGTCTCGACGTTGGCGATTTCAACGGTCGTGCCGAAAATCACTTTGCCAGTGTGAGGAATGGTCGTGACGTCAATGATGACCTGATTCTGAATCCGGCCTTCGATGTCACGAATCCGCGCCTCAACCATCCCTTGCTGCTCACGAGCAGCGTGGTATTCGGCGTTTTCCTTCAAGTCACCCAACTCGCGGGCCGTGCCGATGTCCTGGCTGAGCTTCGGACGAACGACCTTGGTCAGGTGAGCGTGTTCTTCTTCCAGGGCTTTCGCGCCCTGGACGGTCATTGGGTATTTGATCATGCCTTCAATCCTGCGTGTAGATCCTGCAAGCGGCGCACGGTCTTCTCGGGACCGAACTTCAGCGCTTCGCAAATGGCTTCGCCAGCAGCAATAGTCGTGGTGCAGTAGATCTTGTGCTGCAGGGCATTACGACGAATGGAGTACGAGTCGGCAATCGACTGGCGACCCTCGGTGGTGTTGATGATCAGGGTGACTTCGTCATTCTTGATCATGTCGACCACGTGCGGACGACCTTCGGTCACCTTGTTCACACGGCGCACTTTCAGGCCTGCGGCTTCGATCAGCTTGGCAGTACCGGCAGTGGCGACCACTTCGAAACCCAAGTTGATCAGATCACGAGCGACGCCTGCAACCAGTGGCTTGTCGTCGTCGCGAACGCTGATGAACGCGGTACCGCCAGTCGGCAGCACTTCGCTGGCGCCCATCTGGGCCTTGGCGAATGCTTCACCAAAGGTGTCGCCCACGCCCATCACTTCACCGGTGGACTTCATCTCTGGGCCCAGGATCGGGTCCACACCAGGGAATTTGGCGAATGGGAATACCGCCTCTTTCACGCTGTAGAAGTTCGGGATGATTTCTTTGGTGAAACCGATTTCCTTCAGGGTTTTACCGGCCATGACGCGAGCCGCGATCATTGCCAGGGAAACACCGATGCACTTCGATACGAACGGTACGGTACGGGAAGCACGCGGGTTGACTTCGATGACGTAGATGTCTTCGCCTTGCAGCGCCAACTGAACGTTCATCAGGCCGACCACGCCCAGCTCCAGGGCCATTTTCTTGACCTGTTCGCGCATCTCGTCCTGGATGTGGCCAGGCAGCGAGTACGGCGGCAGGGAGCACGCGGAGTCACCGGAGTGAACGCCTGCCTGCTCGATGTGTTGCATGATCGCGCCGATCACCACGTCAGTGCCGTCGCAGACCGCATCCACGTCCATTTCGATGGCGCAGTTGAGGAAGTGGTCGAGCAGCACAGGGCTGTCGTTCGACACTTTCACCGCGTCACGCAGGTAACGCTTCAGCTCTTCTTCTTCGTAAACGATTTCCATCGCACGACCGCCCAGTACATAGGACGGACGAACCACCAGCGGGTAGCCGATCTTGGCAGCAGCACGAATCGCTTCGTCTTCGCTGCGCACGGTGGCGTTTGGCGGCTGACGCAGGTTCAGGCGCTCGACCATTTGCTGGAAACGCTCACGATCTTCGGCGCGGTCGATGGCGTCAGGGCTGGTGCCGATGATTGGCACGCCGGCTTCTTCCAGAGCGCGAGCCAGTTTCAACGGAGTCTGGCCGCCGTATTGGACGATCACGCCTTTGGGCTTCTCGACTCGGCAGATTTCCAGCACGTCTTCCAGGGTCACTGGCTCGAAGTACAGGCGATCGGAGGTGTCGTAATCAGTGGATACGGTTTCCGGGTTGCAGTTGACCATGATGGTCTCGTAACCGTCTTCGCGCAGAGCCAATGCCGCGTGTACGCAGCAGTAGTCGAACTCGATACCCTGGCCGATACGGTTTGGACCGCCGCCGAGGATCATGATCTTGTCGCGGCCCGATGGCGCGGCTTCGCACTCTTCCTCGTAAGTCGAGTACATGTAGGCGGTGTCGGTGGCGAACTCGGCCGCGCAGGTGTCAACGCGCTTGTAGACCGGGTAAACCTCGAGCTTGTGACGGTGGCGACGCAACGCCTTCTCGGTCACGCCCAGCAGCTTGGCCAGACGCATGTCGGAGAAGCCTTTGCGCTTGAGGCGGAACATCACGTCGCGGTCGATGCTGGCCAGACCCAGGGTCTTGACCTTCTCTTCTTCCTTGATCAGATCTTCGATCTGCACCAGGAACCACGGGTCGATCATGTTCATGCCGAAGATGTCTTTGACCGACAGACCGGCGCGGAAGGCATCAGCCACGTACCAGATACGCTCGGCGCCCGGCACAGTCAGTTCGCGCTTGAGCACGCTCATGCTTTCCGGGTTGCTCAGGTCGAGCTTCTCGTCCAGGCCGCAAACGCCCACTTCCAGACCGCGAAGGGCTTTCTGCAGGGATTCCTGGAAGGTCCGGCCGATGGCCATGACTTCACCGACCGACTTCATTTGAGTGGTCAGGCGTGCGTCGGCTTTCGGGAATTTCTCGAAGGCGAAACGTGGCAGCTTGGTCACGACGTAGTCGATGGACGGCTCGAAGGACGCAGGCGTAGCGCCGCCGGTGATTTCGTTCGACAGTTCGTCGAGGGTGTAGCCGATCGCCAGCTTGGCAGCGATACGCGCAATCGGGAAACCAGTGGCTTTCGAGGCCAGCGCTGAAGAGCGGGAAACACGCGGGTTCATCTCGATCACGACCATACGGCCAGTGTCCGGGCAGATGCCGAACTGAACGTTAGAGCCGCCGGTTTCCACGCCGATCTCACGCAGTACCGCCAACGAGGCGTTACGCATGATCTGGTATTCCTTGTCCGTCAAGGTCTGTGCTGGCGCAACAGTGATCGAGTCACCAGTGTGCACGCCCATCGGGTCAAAGTTTTCGATGGAGCAGACGATGATGCAGTTGTCCTTCTTATCGCGGACAACCTCCATCTCGTACTCTTTCCAGCCGATCAGGGATTCGTCGATCAGCAGCTCTTTGGTTGGCGACAGGTCCAGACCACGGGCGCAGATTTCTTCGAATTCTTCACGGTTGTAAGCAATACCGCCACCGGTGCCACCCATGGTGAAGGACGGACGGATGATGCACGGGAAGCCCAGGCGTTCGAGAACGGCGTTGGCTTCTTCCATGCTGTGGGCGATACCCGAACGCGGGCAGTCCAGGCCGATGGATTTCATCGCCTTGTCGAAGCGCGAACGGTCTTCAGCCTTGTCGATGGTGTCCGCATTGGCGCCGATCATCTCTACGCCGAACTTCTCCAGAACGCCTTCGCGCTCCAGGTCCAGTGCACAGTTCAGAGCGGTCTGGCCACCCATGGTTGGCAGCAGCGCGTCCGGACGCTCTTTCTCGATGATCTTGGCAACGGTCTGCCATTTGATCGGCTCGATGTAGGTGGCGTCGGCCATGTCCGGGTCGGTCATGATGGTCGCCGGGTTGGAGTTCACCAGGATGACGCGGTAACCCTCTTCGCGCAGGGCTTTACAGGCCTGGGCGCCGGAGTAGTCGAATTCGCAGGCCTGGCCGATAACGATCGGGCCAGCGCCGAGAATCAGGATGCTTTTAATGTCTGTACGTTTTGGCATGGGTTTGTCACTCAAATCCGCAGGTCAGTCGGCAAGCCGTCTTGTTCAATCTTTGAAGCCTTGAGGGGGCCGCCGGTGTCGGGACCGCCCTCAAACCTTGCACCATCAAGGCGAGCGATCAGCGTCGCTTGGCCATCTCGTTGATGAAGCGATCGAACAATGGCGCTACGTCGTTCGGGCCAGGGCTGGCTTCCGGGTGACCCTGGAAGCTGAAGGCGCTCTTGTCAGTACGCTCGATGCCTTGCAGGGTGCCGTCGAACAGCGATTTGTGGGTCGCGCGAACGTTGGCCGGCAGGGTCGCTTCGTCTACGGCAAAACCGTGGTTCTGGCTGGTGATCATCACCACACCGCTGTCCAGATCCTGGACCGGGTGGTTGGCACCGTGGTGGCCATGGCCCATTTTCAGGGTTTTGGCGCCGGAGGCCAGAGCCAGCAGTTGGTGACCGAGGCAGATGCCGAACACCGGGATCTCGGTTTCGAGCACGTCCTTGATCGCCTGGATCGCGTAGTCGCATGGCTCCGGATCACCAGGGCCGTTGGACAGGAACACGCCGTCCGGCTTCATTGCCAGCACATCGGCAGCAGGCGTTTGTGCAGGTACCACGGTCACGCGGCAACCGCGCGCGACCAGCATGCGCAGGATGTTCAGCTTGACGCCGTAGTCGTAGGCGACCACGTGGTACGGCAGCTCGGCAGCGTCGATGGTTGCGTGGCTGTCGGTTTTCAGATCCCAGACAGTCGAGCGCCATTCGTACTGCTCTTTGGTGCTGACGACTTTTGCCAGGTCCATGCCTTTCAGGCCAGGGAAACCCTGTGCGGCGGCGATGGCGGCGGCTTCAGAAATGTTGTCACCGGCCATGATGCAGCCGTTCTGTGCGCCTTTCTCACGCAGAATGCGCGTCAGGCGGCGGGTGTCGATACCGGCGATAGCCACAACGTTGTTGGCTTTCAGGTAGTCAGACAGGGACATCGTGTTACGCCAGTTGCTCGCAACCAGTGGCAGGTCACGAATGACCAGGCCAGCAGACCAGACGCGGTCAGACTCGGCATCTTCCGGCGTGGTGCCGGTGTTGCCGATGTGCGGGTAGGTCAGGGTAACGATCTGTTGGGCGTAGGAAGGATCGGTAAGGATTTCCTGATAGCCGGTCATTGCGGTGTTAAACACCACCTCACCAACGGTTTGACCGTCGGCTCCAATGGCTTCGCCGCGAAAAATGCTGCCATCAGCAAGGGCGAGTATGGCTGGCTTAGTCAAGAAGACCTCCCGTAAATAAAGCCTGAAAGGGCGATCGCAGGTTGTAAAAAAGCGGAGTGACGTATGGACACGTCACCCCGCTTCTTCACCGAATAATTCTGCGCGCTTTTAGTGGACACACTAAAGCTGTAGCTTACAGAAAAAGGCCTTTTTGGTCTACCGCCAATGAGCCCGAAAGGCTGGAGAATGCGACAGGACGTCGCTTGGCAGTGTAAAACCGGGCTCAAACGCTGGGTCTGAGCCCGATTTCGGGTGCATCTTAACGCAAATCAAGCACGTCTTGCATGTCGTAAAGACCCGGCTCACGACCATCGAGCCACAACGCAGCCCGCACCGCCCCCTTGGCGAAGGTCATGCGGCTGGACGCTTTATGGGTGATTTCCAGACGCTCACCTTCGCAGGCGAACAGCACCGTGTGATCACCGACCACATCACCGCCACGAACCGTGGCAAAGCCGATCGTTTCACGCTCACGCGCGCCGGTATGCCCTTCGCGACCATAGACCGCAACCTTCTGCAGATCACGATCCAGGGCACTGGCAATCACTTCACCCATGCGCAACGCGGTGCCTGAAGGCGCATCAATCTTGTGCCGGTGATGCGCTTCGATGATTTCAATGTCCGCGTCATCACCCAGCACGCGCGCCGCCATGTCGAGCAACTTCAGCGACAGGTTGACACCGACACTGAAATTGGCCGCGAACACGATAGGAATGTCTTTGCCCGCTTCGGCCAGCAACTGCTTCTGCGCAGCCTCCAGCCCCGTCGTGCCGATGACCATGGCTTTGCCGGCCTTGCGGCAGAACGCGAGGTTTTTCAGCATGACTTCCGGCAGCGTAAAGTCGATCAACACATCGAACTCATCAGCGACCGACTCCAGATTGCCGGACAACGGCACGCCGATGCGGCCCAGCGAGGCCAGCTCGCCAGCATCCACACCAATCAGTGTGCTGCCGGGGCGCACGATGGCCGCCGTCAGACCGGTCAGCGGCGCGCGCTGCTGCACGGCCTCGACCAGAATCTTGCCCATGCGCCCGGCAGCGCCCATCACAGCTATACGTCGCATGCCGACTCCTTACAAATCGCCGAAGAAGCGCTTCACGCCTTCAAACCAACCGGTGGTTTTCGGCGAATGGCTGTTGTCGTCCGCCAAAGAGCTGCGGAATTCTTCCAGCAGTTCACGCTGACGACGACCCAGGTTGACCGGGGTTTCAACCGCCACGCGGCACATCAGGTCACCGGCACCGCCGCCACGCACTGGCGCAACGCCTTTGCCGCGAACGCGGAACTGCTTGCCGGTCTGGGTCCCCTCAGGGATTTTCAGTTTGACTCGACCATCAAGGGTCGGAATCTCCAGCTCTCCGCCCAACGCCGCATCGACAAAACTGATCGGCACTTCGCAGAACAGGTGCTTGCCGTCACGCTGGAAGATCGCGTGCTCGCGCACATTGATAACCACGTACAGGTCGCCCGTCGGGCCACCCTGAGCGCCCGCCTCGCCTTCGCCAGACAGGCGAATGCGGTCACCGGTATCGACACCGGCCGGCACTTTGACGGAAAGGGTTTTGTACTCTTCGACGCGGCCTTCGCCGTTGCAGGAGTTGCACGGGTCGGAAATGATCTTGCCTTGGCCATGGCAACGCGGGCAGGTTTGCTGCACCGAGAAGAAGCCTTGCTGCATACGGACCTGGCCGATACCGCCGCACGTCGGGCAAGTGACTGGCGAGGAGCCTTTCTTGGCACCCGAACCCTCGCACGGCTTGCAGTTAACCAGCGTCGGAACACGGATATTCACGGTGGTACCGCGCACCGCTTCTTCCAGGTTCAGTTCCAGGGTGTAACGCAGGTCGCTGCCGCGCTGGGCGCCGCCACGGGAACCGCCGCGACCACCACCGAAGAAGTCACTGAAGACATCGCCAAAGATGTCGGAGAAGTTCTGACCGCCAAAACCGGCACCGCCGCCGCCCATGCTTGGGTCGACACCGGCATGACCGTATTGGTCGTAGGCCGCGCGCTTGCTGGAGTCGGACAGTACTTCGTAGGCCTCGTTGGCCTCCTTGAACATCTCTTCCGACGTTTTGTCATCGGGATTACGGTCCGGGTGATGCTTCATCGCCAGGCGGCGGTAGGCCTTCTTCAGGTCTGCTTCGCTTGAGCCACGCTCAACACCCAATACTTCGTAATAGTCACGCTTTGCCATATGTCTTTGCACTCTTGAGGACGTTCGGCAAACCTCTCCTGAGCCTTGCCAAACTCGTTGAGCCCCAATACAGGCCCGGACCCAACTCACGTCAATTCAACGATCCTGGTCTTTGATTCATTGCGGTACTTTCGGCTCGAAAAGCAGGAGCATTCCCGGCCATACCAACAACACACGAGCGTTGTCGCATGCTGTAAAAATTCGCGTATTCCAGACACGCCAACGCGGGAGCAAGCTCCCGCGCGGCGACATCCTACCAGTCACCGCCTAAAGGCAGTCAACCGGGCGACCAACAACTTACTTGTGGTCTTTGACTTCTTCGAACTCGGCATCGACAACGTCGTCAGCCTTTTCAGCTTTTTCGTCTTGCGGTGCCGCGCCTTCAGCAGGCTGGGCCTGTTCGGCGTACATCTTCTGCGCCACTGGAGCAGAGACTTTCGACAGCTCTTCAACTTTGGCTTCAATTGCAGCTTTGTCGTCGCCTTTGACGGCGGCTTCCAGAGCAACAACAGCGGCTTCGATTGCAGTCTTCTCTTCGGCAGTCACTTTATCGCCAGCGTCAGCGACCATTTTGCGCGTCGAGTGAACCAGTGCATCACCCTGGTTGCGAGCGGTCGCCAGTTCTTCGAACTGACGGTCTGCGTCGGCGTTGGTTTCAGCATCGCGAATCATCTGCTGAATTTCTTCCTCGGACAGACCGGAGTTGGCCTTGATCACGATCGACTGAGTCTTGCCGGTGGCCTTGTCTTTGGCGCCTACGTGCAGAATGCCGTTGGCGTCGATGTCGAAGGTCACTTCAATTTGTGGCACGCCACGTGGTGCTGGCGGAATCTCGGCCAGGTCGAACTTGCCCAAGGACTTGTTCTGGGCCGCTTGCTTACGCTCACCTTGCAGCACGTGAATGGTCACAGCGCCCTGGTTGTCATCGGCAGTCGAGAATACTTGCGATTTCTTGGTAGGAATCGTGGTGTTTTTCTCGATCAGCGCGGTCATCACGCCACCCATGGTTTCGATACCCAGGGTCAGCGGGCTAACGTCCAGCAGCAGAACGTCTTTAACGTCGCCAGCCAATACCGCGCCCTGGATAGCAGCACCCATGGCCACCGCTTCGTCCGGGTTCACGTCTTTACGAGCTTCTTTACCGAAGAACTCGGTTACCAGCTTCTGAACCAGTGGCATACGGGTCTGACCGCCGACCAGGATCACGTCGTTGATCGCGCCAACGTCAATACCGGAGTCTTTCAGCGCGATGCGGCAAGGTTCGATGGTGCGCTGAACCAGGTCTTCAACCAGTGCTTCCAACTTGGCGCGAGAAATCTTCACGTTCAAGTGCTTCGGACCGGTGGCGTCTGCAGTGATGTACGGCAGGTTCACGTCGGTCGACAGCGCGGAGGACAGCTCGATCTTGGCTTTTTCAGCGGCTTCTTTCAGGCGCTGCATCGCCAGCGGGTCACCTTTGAGGTTCATGCCGCTTTCTTTCTTGAATTCGTCGACGAGGTAGTCGATCAGACGAATGTCAAAGTCTTCACCACCCAGGAACGTGTCGCCGTTGGTGGCCAATACTTCGAACTGGTGCTCGCCATCAACTTCAGCGATCTCGATCACGGAAACGTCGAAAGTACCGCCGCCCAAGTCGTAAACGATCACGGTGTGATCGCCTTTCGCCTTGTCCATACCGTAAGCCAGAGCGGCTGCGGTGGGTTCGTTGATGATACGTTTTACGTCCAGGCCCGCGATGCGGCCGGCGTCTTTGGTGGCTTGACGCTGGCTGTCGTTGAAGTAGGCCGGAACGGTGATCACCGCTTCAGTCACTGGCTCGCCGAGGTAGTCTTCGGCGGTCTTCTTCATTTTCTTCAGAATTTCAGCCGAGATTTGTGGCGGCGACATTTTCTGGCCGTTCACTTCTACCCACGCGTCGCCGTTGTCGGCCTTGGCGATTTTGTACGGGACCATCTTGATGTCTTTCTGTACGACTTCTTCGTCAAACTTACGACCGATCAGACGCTTCACCGCATACAGGGTGTTATGCGGATTGGTCACAGCCTGACGCTTGGCCGATTGGCCAACCAGAATTTCGCCATCGTTGGCGTAAGCGATGATCGACGGCGTAGTACGCGCGCCTTCAGCATTTTCAATAACTTTGGCTACGCCGTTTTCCAGCACGGAGACGCAGGAGTTGGTAGTCCCCAGGTCGATACCGATAATTTTGCCCATGTTCACTCTCCCGAAACTTTGGATTTGGATGCCGCAGCAGTGGTGGCTAACTGCGGTAGCACTTAAACGCTTGACTTATAAATGGGGGCCTTGCGGCCAATTTCAAGCCTGCTCGTCAATCGAAGGCGAAACTGGTGCCGGGGCTTTGCTGACCACGACCATGGCCGGGCGCAGCAGGCGACCATTGAGCTGATAGCCCTTCTGGAACACCTTGAGCACGCTATTTGGCTCGACATCAGCGCTTTCCTGCATGGCCATGGCCTGATGCTGAACAGCGTTGAACGGTTCGCCATGCGGATCGATCGCTTCCAGCTGATAGCGTTTCAGGGTGTCCTGGAACATTTTCAGGGTCAGCTCGATGCCTTCGCGCATTGGGCGGATGCTTTCGTCGTCCGGGTTGGACAACTCCAGACCACGCTCCAGGCTGTCGATGATCGGCAGCAAATCGCCTGCAAACTTTTCGAGGGCGAATTTGTGCGCTTTTTCTACATCCTGCTCAGCGCGACGGCGGACGTTCTGCAGATCGGCGGCAACACGCAAAGCCTGATCCTGCGCGCCTGCCAGTTGCTCTTCGAGCACTTGTACACGAGCCGCCAGGTCATCACCCGAAGCCGCGGAGCCCTGGTTGGCGTCTTGATTCTGCGTATCCACTGTCTGTTCGTCAGCCATAGATTTCTCCTTTCAATATCGTCCGTGAGCTCAACTCACGCTTCTGTCCCGGTATATGGGGCCGCAAAAATCAGCTTCAAGGGGCTCGTTGCGATTAACCCTACAAAAAGCGCTGCATTGCGATTACCCGACGCACCACGCATTTCGTCAGACCGAGCAAATCGAGCTAAGCGAGGGCATTGTCAGGCGCAAATAAAACACTGTATAAATAACCAGACCTAAAGCCTGGGAGCGGCCTTTATGCTGGTGCACCTGTCCGTACATAACTACGCCATCGTTGAACACCTCGATCTCGAACTCGATCGCGGGATGAGCGTGATCACCGGGGAAACCGGTGCCGGCAAGTCGATCATGCTCGACGCCCTGGGCCTGACCCTGGGTGATCGCGCCGACAGTGGAGTAGTCCGCCCCGGCGCAGACAAGGCCGACATCCTGGCGACCTTCGACCTGGTCGATATCCCGGAAGCCAGCGCCTGGCTCGCCGAGCGCGACCTTGAAAGCGATGGCCCGTGCATCCTGCGCCGGGTGATCACCGCCGAAGGCCGCTCCCGTGGCTATATCAACGGCACGCCCTGCCCGCTCGGCGACCTCAAGGCCCTGGGCGAGCTGCTGATCGATATCCACAGCCAGCATGAGCACCAATCGCTGCTCAAGACCGACACCCATCGCCGACTGCTCGATGAATACGCCGGGGCCACGGACCTTGCACGCCAAGTGCAGTTGGCCGCTCAACGGTGGCGCCAGACCCGCCAGGAACTGGAGCGCCTTTCCAACTCCGGCGACGAGCAACGCGCCCGCCATCAATTGCTCAGCTATCAGCTTGAAGAGCTGGAGAACCTTGGGCTCGGCGAAAACGAGCTGGAACAACTTGAGCAGGAACACAAGAACCTGACCAACGCCGAAACCCTGCTGGGCATCTGCCGGCAAGTGGTCGAGCAGTGCAGCGAAAGTGATTCTGGCAATGTCCTCAATGCCCTCACCGCAAGCCTCAATCGCCTCTCAAGCGTCAACAACTCGATCGGCGCCTTGGGCGAGGCCAGCAGCCTGCTGACCAGCGCACAGATTCAGGTAGAAGAAGCGGTAGGCGAACTGAACCGCTTCCTCGACAACTTCGACGCCGACCCGGCGCGCCTGCAATACCTGGAAGAACGCCTCGATGCGATCTACACCATGGCGCGCAAACACCGCATCCAGCCGACCGAGGTCGCGGAGATGCAGCAGCGACTGCTGGATGAAATCGAAACCCTGAATGCCAACGATGAATCCATCGAACGGCTGAGCGATGAACTGGCCTCTTATGCCCGTCATTATCAGGAGAAGGCGCGCGAGCTGAGTGACTTGCGCCATCAAGCGTCGAGCAGCCTGGCCAGCGCCGTTGAGCAGGAGATCCAGCGACTGGGCATGCCCGGCGGTCGTTTCACCATCGAGTTGCGCCCCAACAGCAGTGATGAGCTGCTGCCCAATGGCCTCGAACAGGTCGAACTGCTGGTGAGCGCCAACCCCGGCCAACCATTAAAAGCCTTGGCCAAAGTGGCTTCAGGCGGTGAGCTGTCGCGGATCAGCCTGGCGATTCAGGTGATCACCGCACAAACCTCTCGTGTCCCGACACTGGTATTCGACGAAGTAGACGTGGGCATTGGCGGCCCGACCGCCGAGATCGTAGGTCAGTTGTTACGGCGCCTCGGAGAGCGTGGGCAAGTGCTGACCGTCACTCACTTGCCGCAAGTAGCCGCTCAGGGTCACCAACATTTATTCGTGCACAAGGTACGGGGCGAAGAGGCGACCCACACCGCCGTCTCCAAGCTGAGCAAAAATGATCGCGTCGAAGAAGTGGCGCGGATGCTGGGCGGCATCGACCTGACCAAGGAATCCCTGGCCCACGCGAAAAAGATGGTCGTCACCGCAAAGATTTAAGATCGGCAGACAGCACGAAGGCGACCCTGGGGTCGCCTTCGTTCGTTTCGCGAATGTGAAATTCGCGCGACATGCTTACTTTTTCTTGCGTACGTACAGCACCAGATTGTGATCAACCATCTCGAAACCATACTTGTCGACGATGGCTTTCTGAAGGCGCTCGATTTCTTCGTCGAAGAATTCGATCACTTCGCTGGTCTCGACGTTGACCATATGGTCGTGATGCTTGCCGTCATCCAGTTCGAAGACCGCATGGCCTCCGTCGAAGTTGTGCCGCACCACAAGGCCAGCCGCCTCGAACTGAGTCAGTACACGGTAAACCGTGGCCAGACCGACGTCCTCACCAGCCTCCATCAGTGCCTTGTAAACATCTTCGGCACTCATGTGGCGCTGCTCGGCGGAATCGAGCATTTGCAGAATTTTGACCCGTGGAAGGGTCACTTTGAGGCCGGCTTTGCGTAGTTCGCTATTTTCAACCATGGTCAGCTTTCTCGCGATGCTGCTTCGCAGCTTCTCTTAATGCGGGTATGATCGGCGTTTACGTTGTCCCAGCCAAGATAGTGGAAGTCGCCCACCGATGCAAAACACCAAGCTCTTGCTAACCAGTTTCACCTTTGTGGGACTGCTCGCACTCGCCGGTTGTTCATTCCCCGGGGTTTACAAAATCGACATCCAGCAGGGCAATGTCGTCACGCAGGACATGATAGACCAGTTACGCCCGGGAATGACCCGCAAGCAAGTACGGTTTATCATGGGTAACCCTCTGCTGACCGACACGTTCCATGCCGATCGCTGGGATTATCTGTACAGCCTGCAACCGGGTGGCGGTGAACGCCAACAGGAACGCATCAGCGTTATCTTCAACCCAAATGACCAGCTTGTCAGCCTCTCTGGTGATTTCATGCCAGGCGTGAGCCGCGACGAAGCCATTCTCGGCAAGGACAGCGGCACGCAAGTCGCTGCACCAGCAGAAAACGCCGAGAAGCCAAAACCGGAAAAACCGGTCAAGCCAGGTTCGTTGCTGGACCAGATCCAGAAGGACGTCGACGGTGTAGAAACCGTTCCAGTCCCGACGCCAACACCGCTGGACACTTCGCCGCAATAATTTGCGACGCAATAAAAAACCCGGAATCTCCGGGTTTTTTATTGCCTGGCGTTTAGTGAATCACTGATTCCGCGCTTTGGCCTCGGCTGCCTTGGCGGCACGCAAGCGACGAACCTCCTTGGGATCCACCAGCAATGGCCGGTAAATCTCGATCCGATCACCCGCATGAACCGGATGCACATCGGGGTCGACAATGACCTTGCCGAATATACCCACCGGGCAAGTGCCCAGATCCAGCTCCGGAAACTGCGCACCTACCGCTGATTTGCGCAACGCCTCGCGCACCGACGCGCCGTCAGGCACAGCGACCGTCAGCAATACCTGACGATCAGCCGCGGCATACACCACTTCGACCTCAATCACCGACTCAACCATGAATCTGCTTGGCGCGCTGACAGAACGCGTCCACCAGCGTGTTGGCCGCCTGATTGAACAACGGCCCCAACGTCGCGCGAACAATCGGTCCGGCATAGTCGAACGACAGATCCAGACTGATTTTGCAGGCCTTATCCGTCAGCGGCTTGAACACCCAGATACCGTGCAACTGAGTGAAAGGCCCCTCTTCAAGGTTCATCTCGATCGACTGCCCGGGCACCAACGTGTTCCGAGTAACGAAATGCTGGCTCAAACCGCCTTTGGCCACCCCGACGCTGGCGCGCATGTGCTCCGGCGAGCTTTCCAAGACTTCGGCTGCCGAACACCACGGCAAAAACTCGGGATAACGCGCTACGTCGTTGACCAGGTCATACAGCGCCTGCGCCGGGTACGGCAGCAGGGCCGAGCGTTGAATATGCGTCGTCATGTCAGCGTCACTTCCACAGCTGGGCGGCAAACACTACAAGAATGCCGATGGGCGCCACATAGCGCATCAAGAACAGGGACAGGCCAAACAGTATCGGGCTGCGGATCGACAACTCGTCGCGCACCGCTTCACGCCCCATGATCCAGCCTGCAAACACCACGAAACACAAACCGCCGAGTGGCAACATGATCCGCGAGGTGAAAAAGTCGATCACACCAAAGAAGTCCAGGCCGCCGGCCGCGCCCCATTGGTAGAGGTGGAACATTCCGCCTTCGTTCACGAAAAACTTGGCTTGCTTCCAGATATTGAAGGAAAACACGGTGCCCAGACCAACGAACCAGCAGGTAAACGCCAGCCAGAACGTGACCCAGGCGCGGCTGACCTTGGTGCGTTCAACCAGATACGCGACCATCGGCTCGAGCAGCGAAATCGCCGAACTCCAGGCTGCAACCGCGACCAGCACGAAGAACACTACGCCCATCAACTGGCCAAACACTACGTTACCAAAGGCAAAAGGCAGGCTGACGAACATCAGACCAGGGCCTTCGCTCGGGTTCAGGCCCGCAGCGAACACAATCGGAAACAATGCCAGACCGGCCACCAGCGAAACGAACGTATCGAGCAGTGCCACGCCAACCACGGTGCCGGAAATCGACGAGTTCTTCGGCATATAAGCGCCGTAGATCATGATTGAACCAACGCCCACGCTCAGCGAGAAGAACGCATGGCCCATGGCGGGCAGCAAGCCGTCGAGGACTTTTTCCGGGTGGAAGTCGAACATGAAATGCACGCCCTCCATGAAATGCCCGGTGGTCATGCTGTAACCCAGCAGCACTATGATCATCACAAACAGCAGCGGCATCATGATCCGCAAGCTGCGCTCAAGCCCGGCGACCACGCCTTTGGCGATCACCACGGCAGACAGCAGCATGAAAATCGTGTGCCAAAGTGTCAGGCGCCACGGGTCGGCGATCACATTACCGAAGTACGCGCCGACTTGGTCAGGCGTCACACCCTGGAAGTCACCACGGCCCATGTCGATGATGTAATCCAGCGACCAGCCGCCGACCACACTATAGAAAGACAGGATCAGCAACGCCGTGATCATCCCGGCGAAGGCGCCCCAGGACCACTTGCCCGAATGCCCCGCCTCCAGCGCCAGCACCTTCAAGGCATTGGCCGGACTTTGCCGGGCACGACGGCCGATCAGGGTTTCGGCCAGCATGACCGGTACGCCGATCAGCGCGATACAGGCCAGGAACATCAGCACGAAAGCGCCGCCGCCGTAGACGCCAACCATGTACGGGAATTTCCAGATACTACCCAGGCCCACGGCCGAACCGGTCGCGGCGAGTATGAAGACCCAGCGGCTAGCCCAACTGCCGTGGACAGAAACCTTGTCTGTCGACATCGTTATCACGCCCAAGCGTTCAAAAAAGAGGCCGCATTGTCCGGGATTCAATCAACCTGCTCAAGCACGTAGCGATACCGTAGCCGACTTGCTTGCAACTCCCTATAATGCCGCCCCTATGGCTAAACAGAAGAAACACCCAACAGGGACCATCGCGCAAAACAAAAAGGCGCGACACGATTACTTCATCGAGCATAAGTTCGAGGCTGGTCTGGTCCTGGCCGGCTGGGAAGTAAAAAGTCTGCGGGCAAGCAAGCTGCAACTGGTCGACAGTTACGTGCTGCTCAAGGATGGCGAAGCCTGGCTGCTTGGCAGCCACATCACGCCGCTGATGACGGCCAGCACGCACGTCATCGCTGATCCGACCCGTACCCGCAAATTGCTGCTCAACCGCCGCGAGCTGGAAAAGCTGGCGGCCGCGGTGCAGCAAAAAGGCTATGCCTGCGTGTGCCTGTCCTGGTACTGGAGCAAGCACATGGTCAAGTGCGAGATCGCACTGGGCAAGGGCAAGAAGGAATACGACAAGCGTGATACCGAACGCGAACGCGACGCCGGTCGTGAACTGGCCCGTGCGGTGCGCAACAAGGGCAAGGAAGATTAACTTCCTACCCTGATCATTCCCACGCTCTGCGTGGGAATGATCGTTTGCTGACTACATCCCCTTGCGCCGCTCCGCCCGAGCCATGCGCTGCACTTCCTGACGCACCTCTTCCAGCACTTCCTGCACATACAAAATATGGCGACTGGAAACTTCCCGCGCCTGCTCCGCCCGCCCTTCGATAATCGCCATGTACAACTCCCGATGCTGCGTGATCAGCATGTCGCGGGTTTCCGTGCGCTGCTTGTACATGCCGCCAATGTTGGTCACCACGTTGCGCTTGAGCAGGTCGAACAACCCGCGAATCGTGTGCAGCAGCACCGCGTTATGACTGGCTTCCGCAATGGCCAGGTGGAAACTGGCGTCCGCCGCGCCCTCTTCGGCCCGACTCACGTCGTCATGACGCGAATAACAGTCCTGGAGCACCTCAAACGCTGCCGTCAGCCGCTCGCGATCGACATCGGTGGCGCGCAAAGCCGCGTAATAAGCGCATGACGCTTCCAGGGTATGACGAAATTCCAGCAGATCGCGCTGCGCCTCGGGGTTGTTTTCCAGCAGATGCAGCAATGGATCGCTGAAGGTCGACCCCAGCGAATCGACGACATAATTGCCACCGCCCTGACGACTGACCAGCAAGCCCTTGGCTGCCAGTTTCTGAATCGCCTCGCGCAACGAAGGGCGCGACACGCCGAACTGCTCGGCCAGTGCGCGTTCGGCCGGCAAGCGCTCACCGGACTTCAGCGTGCCTTCAAGGATCATCCCCTCGAGCCGCTCGACAATATCGTCAGACAAACGGCGCTGACGTATCTGATCAAACCCCATAACTCACTTCTCCACGATCCCGACCGCTCGCCGGGCTCTCTATTCTGGCCTATTGGCGCGGCGTCAGCACCTGCCAGGAAGACGCTCGATCAAGCCGGTCAGCGGCATTACACACGGCGTATTCGACAAAAGTTTTAGGGCGGCAAATTGACACACCGCACAGAAGGCTTTTACCCTAGCCAACAGCGATTGTAAATTGGTATTACCAATTAACCAAGAACGCTGCCCAGTGCCTGACCAACAACAATTAGGGGCCACCCCATATGCAAACCTGGCAACAGCTCTACACCCCGCTCGGCAGTCTCGGCATCTCCGCCCTCGCGGCCGTCATCCCCATCGTATTTTTCTTCCTGGCGTTGGCGGTGTTCCGCCTCAAAGGCCATGTGGCCGGCAGCATCACCTTGGCGCTGTCGATTGCCGTGGCGATCTTTGCCTTCCAGATGCCGGTCGACATGGCATTCGCCGCCGCCGGTTATGGCTTCGCCTACGGTCTGTGGCCCATTGCCTGGATCATCGTGGCGGCTGTGTTCCTGTACAAACTGACGGTCAAGAGCGGTCAGTTCGAAGTGATCCGTAGCTCGGTACTGTCGATCACCGACGACCAGCGCTTGCAGGTGTTGCTGATCGGGTTCTGCTTCGGTGCATTCCTCGAAGGCGCTGCCGGTTTCGGTGCGCCGGTGGCGATTACCGCTGCCCTGCTCGTCGGCCTGGGCTTCAATCCGCTGTACGCGGCCGGCCTGTGCCTGATCGCCAACACCGCGCCCGTCGCATTCGGCGCCTTGGGGATCCCGATCATCGTGGCCGGGCAAGTGACCGGTATCGACGCATTCAAAATCGGCGCCATGACCGGTCGCCAGCTGCCGCTGCTGTCGCTGTTCGTGCCGTTCTGGCTGGTGTTCATGATGGACGGCATGCGCGGCGTGAAGGAAACCTGGCCTGCCGCGCTGGTGGCCGGCTTGAGCTTCGCCATCACCCAATACTTCACATCCAACTTCATTGGCCCGGAACTGCCGGACATCACCTCGGCCCTGGTCAGCCTGATTTCCCTGACCCTGTTCCTGAAAGTCTGGCAGCCGAAACGCGCCGCCGGCCAACACATTGCCGGTGCCGTCTCGGCGTCCGTGGTGACCGCCAGCGTCGGTGGTTTCGGTCAGCCGCGCACCACCGTGGCCTCGCCGTATAGCCTCGGTGAAATCTTCAAAGCCTGGTCGCCATTCCTGATCCTCACCGTACTCGTCACCATCTGGACCCTGAAGCCGTTCAAGGCGATGTTCGCGGCCGGCGGTTCGATGTACAGCTGGGTGTTCAACTTCGCCATCCCGCACCTGGATCAAATGGTGATCAAGGTGGCACCGATCGTGGCGGCCCCGACGGCCATCCCGGCAGTGTTCAAGCTCGACCCGATTTCCGCGACCGGCACGGCGATTTTCTTCTCTGCGCTGATCTCGATGCTGGTGCTGAAGATCAACTTCAAAACTGGTCTGACCACTTTTAAAGAGACCTTCTACGAACTGCGCTGGCCGATCCTGTCCATCGGCATGGTGCTTGCGTTCGCCTTCGTCACCAACTACTCCGGCATGTCGTCGACCATGGCGCTGGTGTTGGCAGCGACGGGCGCAGCGTTCCCGTTCTTCTCGCCGTTCCTCGGCTGGCTGGGCGTGTTCCTGACCGGTTCCGACACCTCGTCCAACGCCCTGTTCAGTTCGTTGCAAGCGACCACCGCACACCAGATCGGTGTCAGCGATGTGTTGCTGGTGGCGGCAAACACCAGCGGCGGCGTGACCGGCAAGATGATCTCGCCACAATCGATCGCCGTGGCCTGCGCCGCAACCGGCTTGGTGGGCAAGGAATCGGATCTGTTCCGCTTCACCCTCAAGCACAGCCTATTCTTTGCAACGATAGTCGGCTTGATCACCCTGGCTCAGGCCTATTGGTTCACCGGCATGCTGGTGCATTAAGTACTACAGGTTAAAACGCAAAAACCGACGCCGGACCACGATTCCGGCGTCAGCAATTCACAACCCGGTCTGCAAGGCTGCTGAAAGCTTCCCGCTCTATATTCAGCAGCCTCAGCGGACGGATAACCGGGACTCACCCGGAGACACGCCTGATGAGCGAGCTTTTTTACAACGCTGTGCCGAACGCGACCCGCGTCGCCCCGCCACTGCCCGAGCCTCGGCAATACCCCAGCGAGAAACCGTCACGGGTGTACCTGTTCGGGACTTGCGTAGTGGACTTGTTCTACCCGGAAGCCGGGATGGACGCGATCCACTTGCTGGAACGCGAAGGCATTCGTGTCGAGTACCCACAAGGGCAAAGCTGCTGCGGACAACCCGCCTACACCTCGGGTTACACCGAGCAGGCAAGGACCGTGGCGCGTTCGCAACTGGCGCTGTTCGCCGGAGATTTTCCGGTGGTGGTGCCGTCGGGATCGTGTGCCGGGATGTTGCGCGAACACTATGCCGACTTGTTCAAGGACGAGCCGGACACGTTGAAGCAAGTCCAGGCGCTCGCCGCCCGGACGTACGAACTGGCCGAGTTCCTGCTGTTTGTCTGCAAGGTGCAGCTCAAGGACAGCGGTGAGCCGGTCAAAGTGGCGTTGCACACGTCGTGCTCGGCACGCCGGGAAATGAACACCCACCTGCACGGTCGCGAGTTATTGGCGCAACTGAGCAACGTGGAGCGGGTCAATCACGACCACGAAAGCGAATGTTGTGGCTTCGGAGGGACGTTCAGCGTCCGTATGCCAGACATTTCCGGCGCGATGGTGGCGGACAAGACCCGGTCGTTGAAGGAATCTGGCGCGCACAAGGTACTCAGTGCCGACTGCGGTTGCCTGATGAACATCAACGGCTCGCTGGAGAAACAGCAGGAAGCATTGCGCGGCCAGCACCTGGCTAGTTTCCTCTGGCAGCGAACCGGAGGTGCCCGATGAGCACTTCCACGATTATTCCGACGGTCAGCGTCGACGAAGATTTTCGTGCCCGGGCTCACAAGGCGTTGGACGACAAGCAACTGCGAAACAACTTTCGCACTGCGATGGATTCACTGATGACAAAACGGGCAGCGTCCTTCAGCGATGCCCACGAAAGAGAACATTTGCGATCGCTGGGCAATGCTGTCCGCGCCCGTGCGTTATCCAAGTTGCCCGACTTGCTCGAGCAGCTTGAACAGAACCTGACCCGCAACGGTGTGACAGTGCACTGGGCGGAAACGGTGGACGAAGCCAATGGCATCGTCCTCTCGATCATCCGCGCTCACGAGGGGCGGCAAGTGATCAAGGGCAAATCGATGGTCAGCGAAGAGATGGAGATGAATCATTTCCTCGCTGATCAGGGCATTGAATGCCTGGAATCGGACATGGGCGAGTACATCGTCCAGCTCGACCACGAGAAGCCTTCACACATTATTATGCCGGCGATCCACAAGAATGCCGGTCAGGTCGCGTCCTTGTTCCACGACAAACTTGGCGTGGAATACACAAAGGACGTTGACCAACTCATTCAGATCGGTCGCAGAGTCTTGCGGCAGAAATTCTTCGAAGCGGACATCGGCGTCTCCGGTGTCAACTTCGCCGTGGCCGAAACCGGCACCCTGTTGTTGGTGGAAAACGAAGGCAACGGGCGCATGACCACGTCGGTGCCACCGGTGCACATCGCCGTGACCGGCATCGAAAAAGTCGTGGAAAACCTGCGCGACGTGGTGCCGTTGCTGTCACTGCTGACCCGCTCGGCGCTGGGCATTCCGATCACCACCTACGTCAACATGATCTCCGGGCCGCGCAAGGCGCATGAACTCGACGGTCCTCAGGAAGTGCACCTGGTCTTGCTCGACAACGGTCGCAGCCAGGCATTTGCCGACAGCGAACTGCGCCAGACCCTGAACTGCATCCGCTGCGGCGCCTGTATGAATCATTGCCCGGTCTACACCCGAATCGGCGGCCACGCCTATGGGGAGGTTTACCCTGGGCCTATCGGAAAAATCATCACGCCGCACATGGTCGGCCTGGCGAAAGTCCCGGATCACCCCAGCGCTTCCTCCCTTTGCGGTGCGTGCGGCGAAGTCTGCCCGGTAAAAATCCCGATCCCTGCATTGCTGCGTCGCCTGCGGGAAGAGAACGTCAAAGCCCCGGACAGCCCGCATCAAGTCATGCGCGGCCAAGGCAGCAAGTATTCGCGCAAAGAACGGTTCATCTGGAATGCCTGGGCGAAGCTCAACAGTTCGCCGACGTTGTATCGGCTGTTCGGTTTCTTCGCCACACGGCTGCGCGCGCTCACGCCGAACCATATCGGCCCGTGGACGCAGAACCACAGCGCCCCCAAACCCGCCGCCCGCTCACTGCACGACATGGCCCGCGAGCATTTGGCCAAACAGGGAGACCGTTGATGAGCGCCAGACAAAACATCCTCGCCAAGTTACGGAAAAGTCTGACCGGCACTACGCCGGTGCCTGACGAGTTCGACGTCGAACTGGTGACAGCGCCCTACACCTACACCGCTGAACAACGCATTCCGCAGCTGCGCAAATTGATGGAAGCGGTGCACACCGAAATCCACCTGACATCGGGCAAAGGCTGGCCTTCGCTGCTGGCCCAGTTGTTACAGGATCGTCAGTTGCCCAGCCTGTTGATCGCGCCGACTACACCTCACGGGGAACACATCACTCAGCATTGGGCGAAAAATCCGGGGCTGCCGGCGCTCAAAGCATACGACCGCCCGATTGAAGAATGGAAAGCCGAGTTGTTCAACGAGACTCCGGCCAGCCTCACCGGCACCCTTGGCGCAATCGCGGCCACCGGTAGCCTGATTCTGTGGCCGACGCGGGAAGAGCCGCGCCTGATGAGCCTGGTGCCACCGGTGCATTTCGCCCTGCTCAAGGCCAGTGAAATTCGCGACAACTTCTATCAGGTGCAGCAGGAATTCAACTGGGCCCACGGCATGCCGACCAACGCCTTGCTGGTGTCCGGCCCGTCGAAAACCGCCGACATTGAACAGATCCTCGCCTACGGCGCGCACGGTCCGAAAGACCTTGTCGTGTTGATCCTGGAGGACCAATGAGTCTACCGGCGGCTTTCCTTAGAGATGCACAGCAACTGATCCCCCAAGCGCGACGTTTCGACGACCCGCTGTCGACATTGGCCTTCGGCACTGATGCCAGTTTCTATCGGCTGATTCCGCAACTGGTAATTCGCGTCGAGTCCGAAGACGAAGTGGTGGCGCTGCTCAAACTGGCGCAACGGGATCAGGTCCCGGTGACCTTCCGCGCCGCCGGCACCAGCCTGTCTGGCCAGGCTATCAGCGATTCGGTGCTGATCGTGTTGGGGGATAACTGGAACGGTCGCGAGATTCGTGGCCAAGGTACGCAAATCCGCCTGCAACCGGGCGTGATCGGCGCACAAGCCAACGCCTGGCTGGCCCCGTTCGGACGCAAGATCGGCCCGGACCCGGCCTCGATCAACGCCTGTAAAATTGGCGGCATCGTCGCCAACAACGCCAGCGGCATGTGTTGCGGCACGGCGCAGAATACTTATCACACGCTGGCCGGCATTCGGCTGGTGCTGGCCGATGGCAGCCGCCTCGATACCGAAGACGCGGCCAGTGTGGCGGCGTTTAGACAAAGCCACGCCCCGTTGCTTGAACGTCTGGCCACGTTGGGCCGCGAGACGCGCGCCAACGCCGAACTGGCGGCAAGAATCCGCCACAAATACCGTCTGAAAAATACCACCGGCCTGTCACTCAATGCCTTGGTGGATTTCGACGAGCCTGTGGATATCTTGAGCCACTTGCTGGTGGGCTCCGAAGGCACCCTCGGCTTTATCAGCGCGGTGACTTACGACACGGTGATCGATCACCCGAACAAAGCCTCGGCGCTGATCGTGTTCCCGGACGTGGAAACCTGCTGCAACGCCGTGACCGTACTGAAAAGCCAACCGGTGTCGGCCGTGGAACTGCTGGACCGTCGCAGCCTGCGCTCGGTACAGGACAAACCCGGCATGCCCGCTTTCGTACAACAGCTGTCGAACAATGCTTGCGCGCTGCTGATCGAATCCCGCGCCGCATCGTCCACTTTGCTGCAGGAACAACTGGCGCAGATCATGGCGTCGCTGACCTCGTTCCCCGTGGAAAAACAGGTCGACTTCACCGAAGACCCGGTGGAAAACGCCCGCCTCTGGGCGATCCGCAAAGACACCTTCCCCGCCGTCGGCGCCGTGCGCAAAACCGGCACCACGGTGATCATCGAAGACGTGACCTTCCCGGTGGAACAACTGGCCATCGGCGTCAATCGCCTGATCGAGCTGTTCGACAAACATCACTACGACGAAGCGATCCTTTTCGGACACGCACTGGAAGGCAATCTGCACTTCGTCTTCACCCAAGGCTTCAACAACCCGGAAGAAGTCGCACGCTATCAGGCGTTCATGGACGACGTGGCGCAGTTGGTGGCGGTGGAATTCGGTGGCTCGCTGAAGGCCGAACACGGCACCGGGCGCAACATGGCGCCCTTCGTCGAACTGGAATGGGGCAGCGATGCCTACCAGTTGATGTGGCAGCTCAAACGCCTGCTCGACCCCAATGGCATTCTCAATCCGGACGTGGTGCTCAGCGAAGATCCACAGATCCACCTCAAGCACCTGAAACCGTTGCCGGCCGCCGATGAGATTGTGGATAAGTGCATCGAGTGCGGTTTCTGCGAGCCGGTGTGCCCGTCGAAAGGCCTGACCCTGAGCCCGCGTCAGCGCATCGTGATCTGGCGGGATATTCAGGCGAAAAAACGCGCAGGCGTTGATACCACCGAACTCGAAGCCGCTTACGAATATCAAGGCATCGACACCTGCGCGGCCACCGGTCTTTGCGCGCAACGCTGCCCTGTTGGCATCAATACCGGCGAGCTGGTGAAAAAACTCCGCAGCCGCAACGCAACGCGTACGAAAACCGCCAACTGGCTGGAAGGTAATTTCGCCACGGCACTGCAAGGTGCGCGTTTCACCCTGCACGTTGCCAATGGCGCACGGATGCTGCTGGGAGCGCCACGCCTGGCGAAGCTGTCGGCGACGCTGACGAAGCTGTCCAAAGGGCAGGTCCCGCAGTGGACCAACGCCATGCCGCAGCCGGAAAAAGCCATTCGCTTCAGCCCGACTGTGTCGGACGAACGCCCCCGGGTGGTGTACCTGGCGGCGTGTGTGTCGCGGGTCATGGGCCCGGCGGCGGGTGATAAAGAGCAGATGTCGCTGTACGACAAAACCCGTGGACTGCTGGAAAAAGCCGGTTACCAAGTGGTCTTCCCGGACAATCAGGACAACCTCTGCTGTGGCCAGCCATTCGCCTCAAAAGGTTACGCCGAACAGGCCGAACACAAACGCCAGGAACTGATCGGCGCCTTGCTGCACGCCAGTCGCGGCGGGCTCGACCCGATTTACTGCGACACCAGCCCCTGCACGCTGCGGCTGGTTCAGGACCTGGGCGACGTTCGACTGGACCTGTACGACCCGGTGCGATTCATCCGTACGCATTTGATGGATCGCCTGGATTTCACACCGCAGGAAGCGCCGATTGCCGTACACGTCACGTGCAGTACCCAGCACCTTGGCGAGAGCCAGGCGTTGATTGATCTGGCGCGCAAGTGCAGCAAAACCGTGGTCATTCCTGAAGGGATTCACTGCTGCGGGTTCGCCGGTGACAAGGGTTTCACCACGCCGGAACTGAACGCTCATTCGCTAAGAACGCTCAAGGACGCGGTGCAGCAGTGCAGCGAGGGGATTTCCACCAGCCGCACCTGTGAGATCGGGCTGTCGCAACATGGCGGCATTGATTACCACGGGCTAGTCTATCTGGTGGACCGCGTTACCCAGGCTAGGGCGACCTGAGCAGGACCTCAAGGAAGGCGCATTCAAGCGCCTTTTTTAGTGTTTCTTGCCAGAACCGACAGCAGTACAGCAAAAATTTAGAACCCTGACGTGCCGCCGCAGTCCACTGA
Source organism: Pseudomonas sp. SIMBA_041 (assembly GCF_046535095.1). Classification (NCBI taxonomy): domain Bacteria; kingdom Pseudomonadati; phylum Pseudomonadota; class Gammaproteobacteria; order Pseudomonadales; family Pseudomonadaceae; genus Pseudomonas; species Pseudomonas sp. SIMBA_041. The sequence continues at coordinate 90,556 of NZ_JAWRXJ010000010.1, read as the reverse complement.
TCAAGTCCCGCAAAAGTGGGACCTTCCCAACACTCGGCAGCCCGTCCTGATGGTCAGAATGACTGGCCTCAGTTCAAGGAGATACACATGAAACGTTCTGTACTGTTTGGTCTGTTCGTTACTGCCTCACTGCTGGCTTCCCCCTCGTTTGCCGCCGAAAAAGATCTATGCGCGGTCAATCTGCAAACCATCGAAAACGCACAGGCACAGATTCCTGCGGAGATGGCTGACCAAGTAGCGGACTCCGTCAAGCAAGCCCAAGCGGACCATGCAAAAGGCACCAAGGAAGGTACTGACGCTTGCATCGCCGAGACCAATGACACCATCAAGATGATCAAGGACGCGAGCAAAGGCGGGAAGTAACCCGGCTCTGGGCCGACCTTCGGGTTGGCACGCTGGCTCTAACCGATACACATCCAAAACCCGCCAATTGCGGGTTTTGGTGCATTTGGGGTTTGATAATCCCTTATAGTGCCATTGCTTCCATCAGTCAGTTTTTCCATAGCTTTTTTTGCACAAACCGAATTACTGTGCCGCGCCGTAGTCTTTTAGATAAGCCCATCAATCGTGGCTGACTATCCGCTCGAGGAGATACCCATGAAACGTACCGCACTCGCTGGTCTGTTCATTTGCGCTGCAATGTTGGCCTCTCCGGTATTTGCTGCGGACAACAACCTGTGTACGAGCAAGCTGCAAGAACTCGAAGCCAAAGTGAATTCGCTGCCAGCGACCGCCACCAATGCGCCGGAGATCAAAAGACTGTTGGCCAGCGCCAAAGCGTCACAAGCCGCCAAAGATGACAAAAAATGCGCCACCGAGGCCAGTCAGGCATTGGCGATGGCCAATTGAACAACGAACCAACCCATGATCAATCGAAGCCCACCTTGCGGGTGGCCTTCTGAAGCGTGTTGGCGTACACTGCACAGGCCTGTTGCTCACTTTGATTCACCGAGTAGCAGGCTCGGGGCCGTTTAGGATTCGACGCCGGTTGCGAAACTTTAGGTGCATGCCGAGTTGGTAACAGAACTCGTAAATCCACTGTTGCAACTACTTATAGTTGCCAATGACGAAACCTACGGCCAGGAATTCTCTCTCGCTGCGTAAGCAGCTTTAGATCCTGAGCTTCTGGTACCTTCGGGTCCAGCAATCACCAGGGGATGTCTGTAAACCCAAAGTGATTGTCATATAGAACAGAATCGCCGTGCAGTACGTTGTGGACGAAGCGGCTAAAACTTACACAACTCGCCCAAAGCACCCTGCCCTTCGGGTCGCTGAGGGTTAACTTAATAGAAACGGCTACGCATGTAGTACCGACAGCGGAGTACTGGCGGACGGGGGTTCAAATCCCCCCGGCTCCACCAAACAAACATCTAAAGACGTCCAAGGGCGTCTTTTTTTGTGCCTGAAATCCAGTAAATACGGGGCTTTCAGGTCCAACTGGGTCCAATGGTATCTGAACTCATCCTACAATTCGTGTATTCCACGTGGTATTCCAAACCCACGACTGGTATTTTTTGGAATACACGCAGTACCGGAGATCACCATGGGTGCTCAAACAACGCGGCTTTCAGACGTCAAAGTCAAAGCAGCGAAACCAAAGGAAAAAGACTACATCCTCACTGATGGCGACGGCCTTCAGATGAGGGTGAGAGCCAATGGCTCAAAACTATGGAATTTTAACTACATTCACCCTGCAACCAAAAAACGGATCAACATGGGCCTTGGTACCTTTCCGGAGGTGAGCTTGGCTCAAGCCCGGAAACGGACCGTAGAAGCCAGAGAGTTGGTGGCGCAAGGGTTAGATCCGAAGGAGAAGCGTGACGCGGATCGGCAAATATTAAGAGCGACTACGGAACATACCTTTAAAAACGTTGCCACCGCGTGGTTCGAACTCAAGAAAGACGCTGTTACCACTGCCTACGCTGAAGACATCTGGCGTTCGCTGACGCTGCATGTTTTCCCCGACCTGGGTACAACCCCGATCTCAGCGATCACCGCACCGGCGGTCATAAAGTTACTTAGACCGCTTGAGACCAAAGGCAGCCTTGAGACCGTAAAGCGGCTAAGCCAGCGTCTTAACGAAATCATGACTTACGGCGTGAATTCCGGCTTGATTCACTCAAATCCACTCAGCGGGATTCGTTCGGTTTTCAAGAAACCAAAAAAGAAAAACATGGCAGCGCTCGCACCAGACGAACTGAAAGAACTAATGGTGACGGTGGCCAATGCCAGTATAAAAAGGACTACACGCTGCTTGATTGAGTGGCAGCTCCACACCATGACTCGTCCCGCAGAAGCAGCTACCGCACGATGGGCAGACATCGACATCGACAAGAGGATCTGGACAATACCTGCGGAGCGGATGAAAAAGCGTCGGACTCACATCATCCCACTTACGGAACAGGCTTTGGGGCTTCTAGAGGCTATAAAACCGCTTAGCGGCCATCGAGAGCATATTTTTCCAGCAGACCGGAATCCCCGGACCCATTGCAACAGCCAAACGGCCAATATGGCTCTGAAGCGCATGGGTTTTGAAGGTCGCCTGGTGAGCCATGGAATGCGCTCAATGGCCAGTACCATCCTCAACGAGCACGGCTGGGATCCTGAGCTGGTCGAGGTTGCGCTTGCTCACGTTGACAAGGATGAGGTACGTAGCGCGTACAATCGGGCCGATTACATTGAGCGTCGACGCCCAATGATGAAGTGGTGGAGCGAACATATCAAGGAAGCGGCTACCGGAAACCTTTCAATATCCGCAATCATCGATAGCCTAGACTGAAGCTACTCTTCGATGAGCTGGAAGATCAACGTCTTATCTTCGGGAGGCGTGTGAGCAGGCGTTCTCTTGCAATCGACAGAGCTAAGTGAAGGCAGCGTTTTTTTCGCTGCCGAACTGTTTGTTAAAAATCTGACCATGATGAGACATAGAGCGCGCTGCTCAGGGGTTATGCATGCAAACGCCATACGGACACTCCTACATGACATGGGATACAAACAAATCACTCGACACGGTTTTCGTTCTTCATTCCGAGACTGGGCTGGGGAATGCACTCACTACCCACGTGAAGTATGCGAAATGGCGCTAGCGCATGATGAGCGAGATTAAACTGAAGGGGCATACCCGCGTACTGATTTTCTCGATAAACGGCGCGACCTAATGCACGACTGGAGCAAACTCATTACGTCCCCCTCAATAGCCATGTGGGTAAAACACGCCCCTCCCGACCAACATCCCTCCACCGATTCGACAATGCGGCCTCGATAACATACGAATAACCCAACTTCATTAAAGATCAGCAGAAAAAAAATGAAAGAAAAAAAGCCCACATTATTTACGAGAACGCAGCTCGCCACACAAGAGAATGAACGCATCGGCAACATCACGATTGATAAAGCCATCGCTAAGAATCGTGAGTTACTGCATCACCATTTTTTTTCACCGCTTTCTGAAACTGAGGATTATCTAGAACTGTTAGAAAGCATCCGTTACAGCATCAGCAACCCTGAGCTTCAGGGAAGGCTAGAAGAAAAATGGAACACCGAAGCCAACAAGCACGACGACGAATTCACTATATTACTTCAGCATGTGAAATACGCCTGCTTATACTTGGAGTTAGCCAGCGCTGCCGAGCAAAATAAAGCCCGCGACAGAGCTTGGGCCCTTAATAGTTACGCCAGTTTAATGATTGGCGAAATCATAGAGCGTTCCGCAGCAATCCAAAACCTTAACGAAGCTGATAGACGCTCCGAACGAAACAGCAATAATGCCCGGGGCCGAAATAAATCTGTATTACCTGTAAAAGAGGAAGCCGCAAGACTATTGGAGGAATTGCGGCCTGAAGCAGGTTGGCCTTATAAGTCAACCGCAGTAGCGGCGCTAGAACGTCATTTGGTCGTTTTTATCGAAAGCAACAACATTTCTGGCGTACAGATCTCCAACATAGAAAATTGGCTGACCAAATGGCTGCGTGAAGATGAACTCGTAAATCACGTTTGGGAGAAAACCAAGCGTCAACAGGGAAATAATAAATCAGAACAAACAGGCTAATCACCACAGGGCTCTCAGCGCTGCGCAGACAGCTCGACGGCGCTGACCCCTAGGCTATGCACTCCTAAACAACAATTACTGCTCTTGGTCTACCACGCGCGCCTTTAGGGCTAGGGTATAACCCTTTCCCCATGCCGCGCCCTTTGGTTTGAAGTTTCATATATAAATCCGTCTTGGTGAGATAAAACACAGCTTTGCACAAACCTGCGCGCAGCTCGGCATCCGCATGTTCAATCATCCCAATCCCACAGCTCGCATAGGTAAGCTTAACCGCATTGCAGTTGTAGTACAGGCCTCGACCTTTCGTAATCACCTCCGTCCAATATTCCCCAATCCGCTTGGCCAGAGTTATGTCTTCTCGAACCTTGGAGCCGTCAAAGAAAAACATCATGTGATAATGGAAGCCTTTCTCCGGACCGTGCTCCAGTTTCCAGATGTAGCCCACCATATCATCAAACAGCTTGTTCGACCTCGCGTTCTCGAACAGGCGCTGTCGATCTTGCTTAGCTTGAGCCTGCGTCGTCCTAGAGTTTTCTTTCGAATAGGAAAGATCAATCCTCAGCACCAGCAGTCTGGCATGGCGCTCAAACAACGCATCTACATATTCTGTGAGTTCCTTGTAGTTTTTATTACTCGACCGCTGATAGCTGTTGAGCGTCGCTAGAAAGCTCTTAGATTTGACTTCTTGACGAATCTGCTCCACACACTCGTTCAGGTGCACCATGAGCTTACGAACTTCACTTGCGGTGCTCACCTGCAATAACGGAGGCGGAGGATACAATTTGAATTCTATAAGGCGGCTAATCGCCATATCTAGATACGGTTCAAATTTGTAAAGCGAATTAAACCGACTGCCGTTCGGGATGTGTTCCTTTAGAAGCCTGAGCAGAATATTGCCTGGAGCATTGCTCTCGAGGCGTGCATTGCCGAAGTCATCCACAACACGGATCTTAAACGCATCTCCTTCTGTTTTTATAAGCCTTCTGACCAACCACGATGCGCTCTTCATAATTGCAATCAGACCATTATTCAGAGCACCTACTTCTATGCCCTCTACCGTTAGCCCAATCTTACTCTGGAGCGCTGCAAGGCGCTCTTCATCACCTTTCACAAACACCTCTTCTTTTCTAGGAAATTTAACTGTCAATCACATTACTGATTGATCTGGCTGTAGACCAAGTCAATTCATTGCATTTTGATATCTGTAGACACACCTCACCTCTCTACTTACACGCAAGCATGGGTGATGCTTGCTGAATAGTTACTAACCTCTAGAGTAGTAGATCTAATTATTATCTAGAGGAGTAATACAGATAACATAAAAACCAAAAATATTAAGGCAAGCCGATCCGATCAAAGCACTGCCAGTAGTGCACCTCGCAATAGAAACATTGGTTAAAAACGTATACGGAGTTAGTGTTCGAATTCAGTTGAAAATAGTAAAGGGAATTTCAGCTCCATTCACCAGCGAACAGGTCTTTGAAAGATTAGCGCGCCTCCTTGGCAGACATGCGCTGCTCGAGCCAGGTGGTGATTTCGGAGTCAATCCAGCCGATGGCCGCTGCCCCTAATTTGATTGGTTTGGGGAACGTAGCGTCGTACCTCGGCGACTGGGTGTCCATGCGGTCGTAGATCGTTGACCGCCCAAGGCCGATACGATCGATCAGTTGCTTCAGGCGCAAAATCCTCGGGTAGAAAACGGCTTCTGTATTTGTCACTTGCCTTCTCGTCATGTGTTGGGAATGACGCGACTTTAGGCCACCCTCTCCCTGGACTTAAGGTTCCAGCGCCCAGTATTTTTTTTCGGCGAGTCGAACACCTGCTTTGACTGGGTCAGAGGGCGTGCTGCCTCCAATAGGAACCAAGTGCGTATACGAGGAACTAACTCTGCATGTTTTTTGACTGACAAACGCTGACCGTTGGGGGTGGGACGACCAACTGCTTTCGCTCCAAATGATTTTGAAACTCATTACACACCTATATCACGGTACTGAATTCATCATGGATGCTTCAACCATGTCATTTCGGTGCCCTTTCTGTAACTCGCAAAAAATCGCTTTTCATAAAACAGCCATGCGAATCGGTGCTGTTGTCGGCGCCGTCGGAGGCGCAGCACAAGGTGTCAGCGCCGCGCTCGCAGCAACCCGCACAGTCCCTCCTGTCGGTGGCATTGCCGATCCATTCGCTATCACGCTCAGTACAGTCTCTAGCGCCATCCTCGGCGGACTGGCCGGGGGCGTGAGCGGCTGTATTGTTGGCGCTCAACTTGGCGAAAAGCTGGATCGTCATGTACTGGCCAATAACTTCTGCCTGACCTGCGGGCATCGTTTCAACCTTCCAACCTAATCAATCTTTCTGATTTCCCCGTCAAGTGCTGCGTTCTACGCAGCGCTTTTGCCGCTCTATACCCAAAGGAACCACTCTCATGGCACATCTCGTTGAACAAATGGCATACGTTGGCGATGCACCCTGGCACGGCCTTGGCTCTGCGTTGTCGCCGAAACAGCCTCTAGAAATCTGGCAGCGTGAAGCCGGAATGAATTGGCAGATCCAGGAAAGCCCGGTTCATTTTAAAGCGGATGCATCTGGTCACCTCGGCACCATCCACTCGTTCCCAGAACAAAAGGTGTTGTATCGCTCTGACACCAAAGCCCCGTTATCGGTGGTATCCAATCGCTACCAAGTGGTACAGCCACGTGAAGTTCTGGAGTTCTACCGAGACCTTACCGAGTTCTCAGGTTACGAGCTGGAAACCGCTGGAGTGCTCAAAGGTGGTCGCAAGTTCTGGGCACTTGCCAGAACGGGCCAGGCGACAACCCTGAGGGGCAATGATCAGGTCAACGGCTATCTGCTGCTGGCGACCTCGTGCGACGGCACATTGGCTACCACTGCGACCCCTACCACCGTTCGCGTGGTCTGCAACAACACCCTGAGCATTTCCCTGAGCGGCGCCACCCACGCCATCAAAGTGCCGCACAGTACGCGTTTTGATCCGCAAACCATCAAAAAACAATTGGGCATTGCCGTCTCACGATGGGACGAATTCATGTACCGGATGCGCGCCCTCAGCGAACGCAAAGTTCAGACGAAAGAGGTCATAGGCTTCTTTATGGACGTGCTGTGCGACACCGGCGCGCATGACCCGATTCCCAATGTACTGCCCAACAAACGAGCTATGGAGAAGGTACAAAGCCTCTACGAAGGTAAAGGCAGAGGATCTGATTTGGAGTCCGCTCGCGGAACAGCATGGGGCTTGCTAAACGCCGTGACTGAATATGTGGATCATGAAAAGCGTGCCAGGAGTTCTGAGTATCGAATGGATTCGGCATGGTTTGGGCAAGGCGCAGTAATCAAACAGAAGGCACTAGATGCAGCGTTACAACTCGTTGCGTGAATCATCAAGCACAGCATCGCCGAGCACTCTCCCCTAATGCCAGCACCGCCCCTCCAGTAACTGCGCCACCCACCATCGTGTGCATTCACGCGTTCGGATAGGAATCCCAGCATGAAATATCCCAAGCTCAAATCCGGTGAAACGACTAACACCTTTGCCCTTGAATCACCACTCACCGAGGCAGACGTCTTACAGATGGCTCAACAACTCGCGATGTACCGCCTGTCTAAAGGACGGGCGCTGACTGAGCGCAGGCTCGTATTCAGTCACCTACAAACGCTGCTGCAATTTCATGATTACGAAGTCTTTGCTTTGTTACTGCTCGATACCGAGCACCGGGTTATTGGTTTCAGGGAACTATTCAGAAGTCCTTTAGAGGGGGGCGGCGTTTGTCCACGAGAAGTGGTGAAAATCGTAATGGAACATAACGCTGCAGCTGTGATCCTGGTTCATAACCACCCCTCCGCCATCCAGGAAACCAGCCAAGCCGATCGCACGTTGACCACGCCCCTTAAAAACGCCCTGAACATGGTTGGCACCCAGATTTTGGATCACGTTGTGGTGAGCCAGGAATGCTGCAAATCAATGGCAGAGCGAGGACATCTGTAATCGGCACGTGCGAACCCAGCCAGTTTGGCAGGTGGCACCTGAAACTCTCACCGAGTCAAATCACCTTAAAACGAGGAGCCCCCATGGTGTTGATACGTTCTTAATCACACTTTTAACCTTCATCAGAGTGCTGGCAAACGCTTCAGCAGAAGTGTTGACTGTAATCCTGATTCTGCGATTTCCGCCGATCCTGATTGCCGTTGGCACCGCTTTACTGCTCTTTCAATGGCTTCTCAAGCGCCTCTCCAGCTTCGAACAAAAGGCAGAAGGTGACAGGAGGCGGAAACGCCTCCTGTCGGCATAAATTCATTTTTGTATCTGATCAATCGAAAACCCAAGCTCTTTTTCTGCGGGACCCACCGTGCCTCCTTGTTCGGCACGCCTCGCGCGAACGTCAGGAGTAATTCCCGCGTCGCACTTTCGCGAACCCAAGGGCGGGCATGCGAGTTTTGCTGCTCAGAGCTTCTTTTAATTAATTGAGCTATGCACCAGTCGACGAACGTGCCTTGTACGAATCGCCTCAAGACCAATACTGTATATAATCACAGCAATCCAACTCATGCCTTTCAAAAACACCTGGATATAACTGCTTACTCTTCAATACACTCCCTAAGCTAGCGACTGATTAGGCCTGCATAGGGCTGCGCTGAGAAGAGATTGATCGGATTTCAGACCGGCTGAAGGAGCTCAACAATGTGGGTACCACCAAGCGAAGCCCCAGGCTTAGCCGATGAAATATTTTTGAATGAATTCAACGATTTAAGTGAATGTTTCAATTTCAAACCAAGCCAGCCGCCAGGCAGCCCAAGCGATGGCGTTTGCTTGCGGCAAAATCCGTTATCCATCACTATTGCCCCCTCGACGCCTACCGAGCAACCTCTAGTCAACTTGCCGAATAAACCTCAATCATCGGTGGCGAAAAAAGACCACCATCGTTCTGCCTATATAGGCGATAGCCAAGGGCTTCGCGAGACGCTCCCTACCCTGAAAACGACCGTATCCGGGCAGGAGCCCATGAAAAATATCGAAACCCACCCCCCGTTACCCGCCCACGGGCAACCTTTGATGTTTGCAGATCTCTTTGCGGGCTGTGGAGGCTTGTCCCTCGGCCTCTCGCTCGCAGGGCTAAATGGCGTTTTTGCCGTCGAACGCGACAAAATGGCCTTTTCCACGCTGTCGGCGAACCTGCTAGAAGGGCGTGACGTGCCCGTCCGCCAGTTCGAATGGCCCTCTTGGCTGGAAAGAAAGGCCTGGGGTATCGATGAAATTCTTGAACGGCACCCACTTGAACTTTCCAAACTTAAGGGCAAGGTGCATGTGCTTGCAGGAGGTCCTCCCTGCCAAGGATTCAGCTTCGCAGGGAAGCGGCTAGAGTCCGATCCACGAAACCAACTGTTTGAGAAGTACGTGGAAATGGTCAAGGCCATTCAGCCTGCAGCCATTGTCCTAGAAAACGTACCGGGCATGAAGGTCGCGCATAAAGCCAAATCTTGGAAAGAGCTTGGGATACAAGTTAAGCCCCAATCCTACTATGACAAGCTTGTCGAAAGCCTGGACCGAGTCGGCTATCAGGTCCTCGGCCGAATAGTGGATTCATCACTTTTCGGAGTACCCCAGAAGCGCCCACGCTTAATCGTAATTGGGATTCGCAAGGATCTCGCTCGTCATCTTCGTGGCGGCGCCACCAGAGCCTTCGAGCTATTAGAGGAGGCTAGGCTGAAGCAACTGCAAGATCTTGGCCTTCCAGAAACCGTCAGCGCTTCGGAGGCCATTTCTGATCTGGAAATAAGCCACGCGGGGACCCGACCATGCACTGATCCCTCTTCTCGGACCGGCTTTCAAGAGCTTGCATATAAGGGGCCTCGGACACCTTACCAAACCCTCATGCAACAGGGAGTGGACGGTTCCATGGACAGCGTACGATTGGCAAAACATAAGCCCGAGATCAGTGAACGGTTCATGAAGATCATTCAGGACCCAGAGTGCACCAAGGGCGGTTTAATGAGCTTGGCGCAAAGGGAAAAATATGGTCTCAAGAAGCACCGCATATGCCTAATGCGAGCAGAAAATCCCGCACCAACAATCACAACGTTACCCGACGATGTGCTCCACTACAGCGAGCCCAGAATACTGACCGTCCGAGAGTCTGCACGCCTCCAGTCGTTTCCCGACTGGTTCCAGTTCCGCGGTAAATTCACTACAGGTGGCAGCCGACGAACTAAGGAATGCCCGCGCTACACGCAGGTGGGCAACGCTGTCCCTCCCTACCTCGCGAGAGCCATTGGGCTAGCCATCAGGTCGGTACTAGAGGAAGCCGTGGCGGCCTCTAGCCAACAAGCAGTCGATGAAGTAGAACAACAAACCTTGGCCATAGCTTAAAACATAGGACTCGAGGGAAATGGATGGCACCCGACTGGAAGGACCGCGCGACCTCGCTCCCTTGTCGTTCGGGCTTGCCATCCTTCGGATCGACAGCGGCCAATGAAACAAGCAACTGCTTAGGGGAAGCCATCTTCCCCAGCTCCAACTCTTTGCAATTTAATCGACCTGGCTCATCTAAAGGTCGCAGCAGCTCAAGCAATTGTATTCAAGGGATAACATGGAATTTGAAAAGCAAGATGAATTGCTTTACCCAGAGGGTCTGATCAACTGGTCTGGGGCCAAGAAAGGAGGAGTCAGGCAGCCCTTTCAAGAAGAGTCCGGAAGGCCGGTAAAAGAGCAACTAAAAACCCCTCTAGTAGAGAAATTATCGAGCTGGGTTGAATCAGTTATCGCAGGCACCTCTGGAACTCCTTCGGCCATCTTACTGGTCGGCGGGCCCGGAAATGGGAAAACTGATGCGGTTGAGGGGGCAATCGAGACTTTTGATCGGCTAAGCGGTGCGGGTGGGCAGCTGCTGGCTAGTTTCTCGAATCAGTACAAGAACCCCTCAGGGTCCCTCCCCCCTCGACGAACCGAGGTTGAATTCAACGGTATCGTACCTGATGTTAGTGGCATGATTCCTGTTATCCAGTTGGTTCAAGACGCCACTGAAAAAGACCCGGCGCAACCAGGTGAGACAGCAGAGTCGCTGCTACTAAAAGAACTGCGGGCAATTAGGTACGGCGAGTACAAAGGTATTTACATCGGCTGTGTAAATCGCGGGATTCTGGCAAACACTTCAGCGCTTGCCATCCGAACCGGCGACACAGAGATGGCTTCATTTATCGCAAAAATCGTCTCCGCCGTGAGTGGAGGCGTAGATGCTCCAGCTTGCTGGCCCCTTCAAGAAAGCAACCTCGCATTATGGCCCATGGACGTGGACTCTTTGGTTGCCCCCCGTGATGGCGATTCAGGCAGCACAGTTGCACACCTAGTACTAGAAAAGGCCCTGGCCGAGGAAAAATGGAAGCCAGCGTGCAACAACAAGGCAGACTGCCCGTTTTGTCAAAACAAAACTTTGCTGGCGAGCGAAAAAGCTCGCGATAACCTGATCCAATTTCTTTACTACTACGAGCTCGCATCTGGCAAACGATGGACGTTTCGCGACTTGTACTCACTGGTGTCTCACCTTTTCATTGGGGAACCAGGATCCTTGACGATTGACGGTAAGTCTTACACGCCTTGCGACTGGACGGCCAAGATGCTCCAACTGGAGACGAAGGGCCCCAGCACGTTGGCAGGAGCTCGTGCTCGCTACTTGTTGACCTCTCGGCTATATCATCACCGGCTGTTCTCCAACTGGCCCCGACTAGCCTCAGGCAAGCATCTCGAGGCTTATCACGCAGTGTTCGCAGGGTCAAAGGTACCAGACCAGCTTGACGAAAAAGCCTTCAACATGGCGAAGTATCATTTCGGGTCTCTTAAAGCCCTAGCCGAGAAAGAACACACTGCGATCAGTGAACTTCTGTCAGGTGATTTCGCCACCTTCCTGGACCCCGCGCTCTTATACGGCGAACAGAAGATGTATACCGAGGCGAAGGATGGAAAGATAGTTACCGTCAACGATGTGGATGAGCACTTTAGTCTCTCCATAAAAGATGGACTGGAATTGGTATCTAGCCGTCTGGCACCGAGCGAGCGCAAGCTACTTGCACAGCTATCGGAAGCAGACGAAGCCCTGATGGACCAACACCATCCTGCCAAGGTATCCAGACAAGTGCGGCGTCTGCAGTCCTCCATGAGACAGTTCGCAGGAAGGCTTGTGAAACGGAGCCTCGGATTAAAGTACGGGGTATCCAAGGACGTAAAGCTATTTGTGGATTACGCCGGTTTATACCAGAGCGATTTTCAGCATGAAAACCTCGAAGACCTAGTCGAGCAATTAGTAAACGAAGACAGGCGAGTTTTTAAGATCCCCCTATCCACGACTTTTGGTCAGCCCGTTGCACACTGGGATAGGGAAGTTTCGCTACGTGTCCGCAGCGTCAAAACTTCAATGGAAATGTTCCTAGGAGATGCTTCCCGGCCAGCAAATCGCTTCCCGTTCATAAAAGTTCACAACAGGTATATACCAGTCACTTTTGCGCTCTACAAGGCACTCGTGGAGCTTGAGGAAGGGCTCGACGCCGCCTCCCTTCCACAGGAGGTGTTTGCCCTATTCGACGAAGTGAAATCGGTAACTGCTGGACAAATTGCAAGGGATAAAAATTTCGTAGACGGTAACGTTGAGCTGACCATAGGCCAGGACACCTACACGTTGAAAGTTAGCAAATCTATCCGGTTTAGAGGGTGAGTCATGGACAAGCTAAAGGACTACTTGAATGACCCCTGGGGGAAATCTAGTTCGCACAAGACTTACAAGAATAGCTTCTTGCATTTGACACCGTCGCCTGAAGTCACAACTGGCGAAATCCTGCTCGCGTCTCTATATAGGAACGTAGGATTCGCAGATAGCAAAGCTGGAGAAGCAGTCTGGGTGCTTGGAACACCTTTCAAAAAACAGTTGGCAACTGGGAAGCGTCCGGATAACGCGCAAAGCGAGGTGGCGTTTGATACCAAGCTGTGGAACACGGTAGTAAATTGCGTAATTGCCACACCGAATCTCTCGGGACAATCCCGCCAACGAGGAAGCCAAATCGCCCCGCTCGTACCCGATGCCACGCTATATTCCATGTCTGCACGGCTTACGGGACATCCATGGAACCCAGGTAAACTAGTGGCAAGAATGATTGCCCTTGGTAGCGATGACTACGACACAGCTCTAGCAATCTGGCAGAAACTTTTCTATAAGCTAAGCGTCACGTCAGAAGAAGATGATGTTTGGGCCAGAATGCTGCAATCGGAATTCGAGTCCTGGCGTGTAAAAAAGATAAGTGAAGCCTGGCAGTTGCCGAGCGAATTCCCGCAGGACGAAGGCATCTTTCCCGGCCCGTTAAACCTTGATTTCCCAGCCAAGCGCTTTGTTGAAGATCTCCACGTAGTGCTCGATTTAAAGCAGGACCTCACCCGTAGGCAATGGGTAAGCATGTTGGAGTCTTTATGCCGGATTGGAACCGCAGCTCATGTCACCTGGTGTTGCCACGCTAATAACAAATGCTGCGAACTTATAGAGGAAGCGCTGAGCCTAGGGAAGATCCGTAGCGAAGACGAAGTATCTGAAGAGCTATCAACAGGAAAAGGATTTTGGAGTCTTGGCCAACTTACAGCGAAACCGATAAAGGAGGCAGCACGTCATTATATCGAAGGGCGTGGCGCCCTGAATTTGTTGATGTATATGCTGGAGGATGCCGGCTTCGATATGTCGCAGGTCAGCCTAGGAACTACTGTCGAGATCGCCGAAACTCTGGACTATCTAGCCAAGCATCGCGATAAGTTTGACTTCAAACTGTATCTTAATAACTTTAACCAAATAATAGAAAGTGACCCCAAGATTGCAGAATGTAAGAAGGGCTCGTCGAAGAACGTGTTGGAGTTTCTAGAACATGTTGCTCGCCAGCGCATAACTTCCGAGGCCGGACTCGAAGGTTATGATCAGGGGTACTACATGGAGAAACGCGGTAACCACAAAAGCTCACCGCGCGTTGTTGGTCTCGGCCCCCTGTCAACGTTGCTGATGGTCCATTGTGCAGCTAGTCGGGTAACAGGCCCCTGCACCGTTCAGAATCTTTGCCAGCAGCTGGCCGGATATGGTATCAGCGCCGAAATGGCACTAGGGAAAGGTGAAAGCTTGAACAAGAGACTAAGAGATATGTCCATCGCCATCGATAGCCCAGATGCCGAAGGTGGCATGGTTATCACAAGCCCCTTGGCGAAAGCCGGCAAAGAAGGAAACTAAAGTGATCGGTGACTTTATAGGGTATCTGGTATCGAAGATACGAGCAGAAGCTGGACACTTTATCTCGTCGGAAGTTAACGACTTGAGGGTCACATTCTGTGCCCCTCCAGGTGGCATTCTCGACGAGATCTACGACAGATTCGATGCAATGGGCCCCCGTTTGGAGCTAGAGTCTGATGGCCATGTAATGCGGGTGCCCGTATTACGGGTTCAGGAAGGAGTTGAAGACCCCTCACACCAGAATACCACCCGGTGTTCGAGTAACCATGTCGTGGCGATTAGAACCTCATATGGCTCTTACTTGGCACTTTCGACCATAAATTCCCCCCCATTACTATCTACAGATACCACAGCAAACAAACTGGGTTTGAATCGGGTAAATCACGTGTCTTTCTCTACATGGAAAGATGAACCTTTCGTTGATGATGTCTTTAATGCAGTCTTGAGCCGGTTTAAAGAAGTGCCTGCAGAGGTAAAAGAACTAGCCTGGGAAGCTCTGGAGGAGGCCTTCATCGAGTCTGCGCAGACCGGAGACATGCAAGAACCCTGGGAGTTGCTCCGGGCCTTATACGATCTAGGGGGGAATGGAAAAACCAGCCGGGACCTATGTCACGCCCTTGGAGTACCCAAACTGGAAGAAGGCGAACCTCCCCAGCCAAATTTGAACTACAACATTGCCAGCTACATGCAAACTCATGGCTTCACGGCCGGTATCAACTTGCTGCAAGAGGATGCTGGCTCAGAGGAGGTTTCCGAAGCTCTGAAACTTTTGAGTCAGGATTTCGTGATGCTGTACCGGACGCCACAGAGATTCGTTACCCGCCCGCTCGGAAACTACGCTAAAGCCGGGAATGCTGAAAGGGCACAATGGTGGCACGTACTTTCGCAATCCGTGTGGGTAGAGCTGCTCAATCAGGAAGAAAGTAAAGATCTGGGCACGGTCAAAGTTATCTGCTCCAATGAGTTGTTCCGCCCTACTTTGAATAGCCAATTGGCAGTTGTAAAAAGCTCACCCCAATTCCTACTCCGCGTTGACGAGGAGTTATTGGGCGAGGAACTCTCTGTGTACCGTGCCTCAGGTCGGAAAACCCTTGAGCTGATTCAGACGATCACCATTAGTGATCTTGAAACTAATTGGGATGATAATTTGTGGCCTTGTGATCATGAACAGTACGTTCGCTATGAATTCGCCTGCAAAAAGCAGGAAAAGCCTGCCACATTCAAATTAATATCACTGGAGTCTTACCTCCCTAAAGTGGTACTAAACTGCCGATCAGCCCAGAAATTAACTCCTTTTAAAAAGAAAAGGGTAGGCCGTGGAGCGAAGACCACCGTTCAATACGAATGTGAATTGGTGACTAACGGTACCGGCACCCAGACTATCGAGTTCTTTCATTGTAATTCTGTGAGCCTGCCTGACAGTATTCACGGTCAACTCGGCGAAGGGATAAACGCTAGCGAAGTAGTTTGGCCATTAACAACCGCCGAGGTACAAGAGGGCCGCGCATTAGCCGTTATTGAGATTACCGAAGATTGTCAAGTCAGCTTCGAGATGAGCCTTTCAGAGTTAGACGACCCGATCATCTATACCCTTAATATTAGCGCCAACGAATTTACGGCCAAAGGGGCCTCTAGCGAGTTCGATAGGTTAGTCACCAACAACTGCACTCGCTCTGAAAACGTGGCCAAGACAGATGTCGAGCAATCCATGTTGACTCTCCTTGAGCAATGGATTTTAGAGAGTGAGGAGTCATACCAACCATTGGTCATTGGCCCCGGTTTTAAGGAGAGCTGGCATCAACCAGATTGGACCGTGCAACCCCGTATTTCCACCCGTCACCTGTCCTTAGATCCGCGCCCAAGGACGGACGAGCTAGCCCCCCCTACCGGTTACCTACAAGCCAGAAAAGAAGCACGGGAGCTTCTAAAAAAACTTTGTGACGATAAAGGATGCACTATCGAGGCTCTCAGCCTGGGCCAGCTCATGCTGGATAAGGATAACCGCAGCATTATTGAGCGTTACGTGTGCGAGTACGTAGACTGGCTATCTGCGCCTAACTCCCTCGCAGCCTGGGCAGACCTAATCACAGTTCACAAGGCTCAGCAGCAAAGCCACTTTCTAGAATCCAAACCTCTCGCGGTACTACTGTCGCCCTTTCACCCTGTTCGGTTGGCTTGGCAATGCAATGCCCAGCAACTCATGCAGGATTCGATTAATGCAGGATTACCCTGTCCGGTTGCCGGGATCATCGAGCCATACAGTTTTCCCGACTGCCTGGCTCTGAAGTGCAGGGATATGGACGGCCGTTTTAATCCAGCAGGGTACGTCACCGTTAAAAGCTCGTCGGATTACTGGTCAGTCCTGTGGCGGGCCGATCTAATAGCCGAGGTGAGCAAAGGCAACGACGAAGAGGTATTTGGCAATGATCTGGGATTGAAGATCGAGGGAATGGTAAATGGTTTCAATAGGCAGCAGGTGAAGCGCTCCTTAGACGAAATCCGCCACCTCTACCCTGCCAAGTCCACTCTCCGGATTTCCCTGCACAGCGACTCATCTGGGTATAGCTCCTGCAATGATGGAATAGATGAATGGTGCCTGGAAAATCTTGGGCCGGATGCCGACGAATGGTCTCCTGCCCATGGTTTAACACTTCAGATCATAGATAGGAGACCTCGGGTAGAGCAGCCCAGGCCAGCAGTGCTTGCTTCACTAACAGAGCGCTCAGGCACCAAGATTAGGTGGTATACCAATAGCAAAGAAGATCACGCTGTGCGGGATCTTTCCATCGTCGACCACTTGCAGACCATGGACCAAGAATTCCGCAAAGACGGCGTACTTTCCCCTGTTGATCCTACCTGTGTATCCCGCGTTAGCATCAAGAAAAACGCGGCTGCCCACAGGCAGTACTTATCTCTATCCAGAGCTGGCGAATTCGTTAGTGAGTCAACTGGTGACGTGCTGCAGGATAGCTTGTCCCGAGCACTGGAGTTGCTCGAATCCGGTTGTGTCAATGACGCAAAGTTTGACAGCCTTAGCTTCGCACCCAACTTACAAACTTTGAACAACTCGCTGAGGGATACGCGCTACAGCGCCATATCTTCTTCTGCCGTCGACGCTACCTGCTTTCACAGCCCCGGCAAAGACGCATACCTGTGGGACTTTGAACTGCCACGTTATGCGCCTGGTGCGGGGCAATCGAGCGGATTCTATTTGGTGGCAAAACAGTCACCAACCATGGTCACGGCGGTGAGGAACGTGCTGAAACAGCTCCCCGGCACAAGAAACGTTAGCGACGAACAAGTGGCTTCGCTGCTTGACGAGGTTTCTCGGCGCGGGATCCCTACTCTAAAAAGGCTGACCAGCGGGGGCTCTGCCAGCCTGGGTGAAGTAGGCATGCTGATAGCTGCACGCTTGCTTCAGTCAGACTTCCAACGCGGTAGTGAAGGAAAGGGTTTGGTTCCTGCAATAGGTAACCGCATGGTGAATCTCGTGATCCCGGCGGACGTATTCCAGCCGCGTTTCGACGAGTTACGCAAAGCCCTAGGCGCGGAGACCAGAGAAAGGCCTGACTTGCTTGTTTTAAGCATCGCCTTCGGCATAGATGTAGGGAACGAGTTACTCGAGCCGAATGCCCTCAAGATCACGCCAATCGAGGTGAAGGCCCGATCCACCGAGATGACAGAAAGACAACGTGACGAAGCGTTAACGCAGGCTAAATCGTTCGCCGGATTTCTCAATAACTTGAAAGAACGCGGAAAAGATTCTGCCCTTTGGGGAATTGCTTACCGTGACCTGATATCCAGCTGGCTGGATTATGGCTTCCGTGTTTACGGTGAAACTGACGTAGCTCAGGCTAGTCCTCGCTGGGTTCAGTATCACCAGCAAACTATCGCAAGATTGATGTCGAACAAGCTCGAAATCGAACTCGACCCTGAAGGGCGTCTGATATCAATTGAGAACACGTCCAAGAGCCGAGTCGTGTGCACGGGGAAAAGCCCTCTAAAAAACACTGCTATTCTCGGCTTAGAGTTAGCTGGAGCACTGTTGGCTGGTAATCAGCCACAGGTCGTTGCAGACATGGTGAAGCAGGTAGGTGACTGGAAGCTGCTGGCAGTCAGCAGCTCCACTGCGGAAACAATAACCGAGGAAAAAAAACCGTATCTCGGAGATAAAGAAGAGCCCTCCGGACTTATCGAGAATTCTCCCGAGTCAAACGAATCATCGTTGCAGCCAGAAGAGCCCGCTCTTACAAGCAATGAATCTGAAATCATTGTACCCGAAGCTGTCGCTGGACTTAATTTCAGAATTGGCAGCACCAAGGATCTAATTGGAAGTAAAGAAGTCATTTTTTACCCGGGTAATACTGAGCTAACTAATATCAACATAGGAGTAGTAGGCGATCTAGGGACTGGAAAAACGCAATTACTGAAATCACTCGTTTACCAGATGGTAAAGCAACCAGAGCAAAACCGAGGAGTGGCTCCTAAGGTCTTGATTCTGGATTACAAGCGGGATTTCAGCGACAAAGAAGATAACTGCCAGTTCATTAATAAGGCTAAGGTTAAGGTCGTATCTCCTCACAAGATACCTCTGAACTTATTCGCGACAGGCGGAGATAATTCCAATCGGACGATGCTCGACAAAATCGGCTTTTTCCGAGACATCCTGCGCAAAATTTTCTCCGTGAACGCGCCGGTTCAGGATAAAAATCTTAAGGAGGCCATCAAGGCGGCTTATCATCACACGAGGGAAGACGAAGGACGAGATCCTACTATCTACGACGTTTTCAAACACTACGAAGCGATCGTCGATAAGCCCGACTCCGTGACTGGAATCATCAGCGATTTGGTGGACTACGAGATCTTCGAAGATGATCCGACAAAAATCGTTAGCTTCGACGAATTTTTTGAAGGTGTTGTGGCCATTGACCTGAAAGACCTCAGCGATGAGAAGCTGAAGAAAATGGTAGTCGTTATTTTCCTTAATCTCTATCTAGACTACATGTTGAGGGTAAAAAAGAAGCCTTTTCTGGGTACAGACCCACAAACACGCTTCATCGATTCCTACCTATTGGTAGATGAGGCCCACAACATTATGCCTTACGAATTTGAAGTACTAACTAAACTCTTGGTACAAGGTCGAGCATTCGGAGTCGGCGTAATTCTTGCCTCCCAGTATTTCAGCCACTTCAAAACAACGCGGACAGATTACCTAGAGCCGATCGGGAGCTGGTTTATCCATCAAGTACCAGGATTAACAGCGAGAGATCTAGACAAAATTGGCCTACCTGCCGCCTCTGACAGCATGGTAAATCGCATATCAGGCCTGGAGAAATTCAACTCCCTCTGCAAAACACTTGATTGGAGCGGGGAGTTCATCGAGGAGGTCCCCTTCTATCAACTTGACTAACTAGCAAGTGACAGGAGCAATAAACTGACCTCTTGATCTATATACCTCAGTCGAACGCCATTATTCCGTTCGACTTGAGGTGTTATTTGAGCATGTGTAAGCCTTATAGGTTTTTCGATACTTCAGAAGAGGTAATTCGTGAACTGTCTCTCTACGAACTGGTCAACGAAGGAAATAGAGACCTTGCCGAGGAGATTTCAAACCGGAGGCCAGATATGACCGACTTCCTTTCTCCTAATGAGCGGTCAGAAAGGATGGCCCGAATCAAAGGGAGTAACACCCGCCCAGAAATAGCGCTGCGCAAAGTGCTGCATAGCCTTGGCCTACGCTACCGCCTGAATGGGTTAGGCTTGCCCGGCAAGCCCGACCTTGTGTTTCCCCGGTACAAGGCCGTTGTTTTTGTCCATGGATGCTTCTGGCATCGACATTCCAACTGCAACATCGCCACGACACCAAAAAGCAACACTGAATTTTGGGTGGAAAAGTTCGAGAAGAATGTCGCCCGAGATAATCGAGTGACCTCGTCTCTAAAGTCAGCAGGATGGAAAGTATTCATAGTTTGGGAGTGTGAGGTGGCGTCTGCCAAAAAAGCTAATGCAACCGGAAAGCGAATTGCGGATTTAATACGAGCAGAATAGCAGAACAACTTTCTAATAAAAGGCAAGACCACCCTGACTAGAAACAACTTGCAAAATAATTTTTTGCAAATCCTTATTTATACCCATTATCAAACCCCTCTAACCGGCAATTATATTTTCTTTTAATTCAATTGCATCTTGAAGTCTTTTACCAAAATCTTTCCGATCAATAGAGTAATGGGCACGACGATGACAATTAGGGCAAAGCGCAGCAACATTTGAAGGTAAATCTGGTCCTTCATCGGCAAGCCGAGTGAGATGATGCACTTCAAGAAACCCCCGTCCATCTAAACGAGTGAAAGGAGCCACAGACCCGCACGCTTCGCATTGCCCATTTGATCTAAGCGATGCATATAGGTGAACTGCGGCACTTCTAGACCTATATTCCGCAAGATTTATCCGAGGCTCGACTCTACTGGAGTTCAACGACAATAGTCGATGCTGCATCTCCCTCAAATCACTGGATGAGTCTAGAGCCAGATCATTTTGCTCACTATAATAATTATACTTCTCTTCACCAACCGGCAAAAGGCGAAAACGCCATAACTTATCACCCTGACGACTGCCATTAATGGGCACAAACTGTTCAAAACCTGACACATTAAACTGCCCACAATAGGAAAACAATTTCCCATAAGTTCCTCGATCGGCCACTTCTTTCGCTGTGGGTTCTCTTGTCGTGAAGAGCAGAACTGAAAAATTTCCAGAAGAGAGCTTGGAGTTCGCGGCGTTCCTCAAAGATTGATCACCTGTACGCCCTTGGCCAAAATACCACCAAGTACCATCAGAGATTCGCTCATCCGAGTAACCAGCTTTCTTACCGCCTCGGCCTCCTGATGTACAAATAAGACACCCTTGCTCCTCCCTCCCCCAAAGAACACCTGACTGCGTTTGCCCACTACCGAGAAACTCAAGTAAGCGGGATCTTTCATACTCTTCACCAATAACAAAGGGGGACATTTTCACTCCAGAACCACGCATCAGGCTATATAGACATACGCGAAGACAGAGTTGAACTATAGAGGAAATATCAATACGCCACCACGGAATGCTCAGCATCTTCCTGAAAGCGAGAAAATGAGAAAATGAGAAAATGAGAAAATGAGAAAATAGGGCTTAGCCAAGTCATGTCGCGTCGCTTCAGAAAAATTGATACAACTAATCATGGACGAGTCCAATTTCGGTCCATGCCAGCTCCTCGGATACCGATCTGGCGCGATAGCCCCAGTACTGGCTCTAGGCTATTATCCGTGCCCTTATTGACAGGCTGGCAGGGATTCGCATGAACGCAGCAGCACATTTTCGTAAACAGGACATCTATGCGGAGTTTCCGGAAATCGCCACCCGATACACGCTTGAGGGAGATGCAGCAATCGGCGAGGACAGCGGTTTTGGTTCGGTTTGGCGAGCTCACGACAAATGGGTTGGCTCATCAGTAGCCATCAAAATTAGTGAACATAATTTGTCAGACGAGGTTAGGCTTTGCCGGGAAATTGACGGTGAAACCGCCCGTGTATTTGATTTCTATAAGGGCGTGAGCGGCTGGGAAGCATACGCCATGGAGCACCTCAAAGATCCATGGGTGACTCTCTCCAAATTGATAGGAAAACGTCGATACAAATCCTCAGATATACAATTCTATCTAGAATGTTTCGAGATTCTCCGTGCGATACTTCACGGCTTAAGCTCCTTGCACGGAAGGCCGTACCAGCGGGGCAATCGAGTCGTTCACGCAGATATAAAGCCTGCGAATCTTTTTCTTCTTAACAAAAAAAAGCAGCGGCCTCATACCGTTTTTCGAATGCCCGCCTATGTCGACATGATCAAAATCATCGACCTAGGTGTAAGCACCTATACGGGAGGAGCCCCGCGTGGTTACACACCCCAATACCGTCCTCCACAGATGCAAACGGTAGGGCCCGGCTTCGATCTATATGCGGTTGCGGTAACGTTCGTCGAGTTGGTGACTGGGCACAGACCGGAGCACGAAGACTTGGCTAATCCATCAGCTATTCGAAAGGCTGTTGCCATACGCCCTTCAGGCGCTTTCTACATCGATGACTTAGTCGTAGAGCTCGCCAAACGCTGCAAAAATGCGGCAACACAGCGCACACACACGGCAGAGAAGCTGATCGAGTATCTTGACTCGAAGCTCTTCGACAAAGAGCCGTTGAGCCTAATCTGTTTACGCGCTCTGGTAAAAGCAAAGGTGACCTCCGGTACCAGATCTGAACTTTCAGATGCGATATATCCGGCCATAGCCAAATACTGGGGATGGAAGAAAACCTCGCGAAAACGTGAAGCGCTCACCGACGGCTTCGTATCAAGCTTGCTTGAGGAAGGTTTTTTGAAAAAAAGCCCTGGTACTAGAAAACTAGTTGTGGCCACTGGCGCCGTATAAGCACGTCCTAATCCAATGTCGCTCATGGCTCTCAGTTTAAAAAGAGCCGAAGCTTTGGGGAGCCTCCTGTGGGGGCTTCTAAAGCGGGTGCTGAAAACAGACTGACGACCTCTGTCCGCAGACCGAGCTGGGGGGACAAACGGGGGGACAAAATTATAAACTCTCACTAAACCCAACAAAATAAAGAGAAATATCACCAATAATGCCGCCCACAAGCCGAGCTAACCTAAAACCGATTAGCTAAAGCAGGAGGGGTTATTAGCAGAGCCCAACGTTAGAAAGGTATTAGATCGAGTCATCCAGATCAGAGTGAACATCATCGGCTCGGTCGAGCTCTCCTCAGAGCATCACAAAGGGACACGGTATTCCAATATGTATTCCAAGAAAAAAATAAAATCATAAAAACCTCTATAAATCAGTTAGTTATAGATTCAATTCAGATCACCCCGGCCCACCAAATCCGAAGCAAAACAAAACCCGCCAAGTGCGGGTTTTGTTGCATCTGGGGGTTGGTATGTTGCAGCTCCCATTCCTCGGGTTGCGGGGTTCAACACAATCAGGCCTATGCTGTCGTCCTAATCCCAAGGATGGCGCCATGAAATTCAAAACACTGATTGTCGTGTTAACCCTCTCCCTGACGTCCGGCTGTGCGTACTACAACGACCGCACCACCGACACCAGCAAGAACGGACGGATTGCCTGTGATGCCGAGCCAGCCAATCAGCGGGGGTGTTACACGAAGCAGTCGAAGGACTGGAATTGGAGTGGGTTGAAGTTTGGGGTTGGGGCTTCGAACTAGGCTCTGAACCCCGAGGTGTTCGCCACACCGCTGACCCCTTGTAGGCGTGAGCCTGCTCGCGACGGCCGTGTGTCAGTCACCCTCCTTTTTGAATGTACGATGGCTATCGCGAGCAGGCTCACTCCTACAAAAAGCAAATCCGGTGTGAGGCCAGGATCTACACCACTTTCAGCTCAACCGAAACATGTCCCCGCGTCATCCGTGAATACGGGCACATTTGATGCGCAGCGTCGGCCAGCTCACGCTTCACCCCATCTTCCAGCCCGGGAATGTTGACGTTCAACCTGACCGCCAACTGAAAATCCCCACCACTGGTTTTACCCAGATCCACCTCGGCATCCACCGACGTGTCTTCCGGCAATTTGATTTTCATCTTGCCCGCCGCCACCTGGATCGCGCCGATAAAACACGCCGAATAGCCCAGCGCAAACAGTTGCTCCGGGTTGGTGCCGGGCTTGCCCGAGCCGGGGGAGCTGAAGGTGACGTCGAGTTCGCCATCGCTGGACTTGCCGGTGCCGGTGCGGCCGCCGACGGTGTGGGTTTTTGCGGTGTACAGAACGGTTTCCAGTGCAGTACTCATGGCCGTGACTCCTGAAGGGAAGCGACAGAGTAGGCAAGCCTAGCAGCGCAGCGTCCGCGCATCGGTGACGTTGGTCGGATGAAAAAAAGGCACTGAGCGATGATCGCCAGTGCCTTTTTTGTGCCTGAAAAACTGTTAGCGCGATAGCATGAACGTGTCGTACTCCAGATCTTCCAGCGCCGTGGTCAGCCGGTGTAAGCCCAGCAATACACAGATCAGCAGCGACAGCGTAAACCCGTATCCGAAGAAGCTCGGGCCGAGGTACATGCTGAACAGCGTCAGCATCGCGTTCAACACCGCGAACAGCACGCACAATTCCAGCACCACGGTGCGTTTGTCCAGATAGAAGAACACGTTGAGCAACGCCATGAACACCACTTGAATGCTCACGCCGATCAGGTCGATGTAGAACAGCGGCAGGTAGTAACTGGAGATACCCAGCCAATCGAGCAAGCGCGGCGCGAACAGGAATAACAGCACCGCCGTCAGGCCCTGGACCTTGCAGATTTCCAGCAAGCCCTGGCGGATCGACAAGGTCATTTCGGTTTTCAGCTGACCGATGTGCTGCAAGGTTTCGCCTTCGCGGATTGCCCGGAACAGACGGTCGTACCACTCGGCAAAATCGGTTTCGATGCGCACCAGAAACACCGCCATGCCAGGGATGATCGCCAGGTACGCGAGGAAAATCGGCAAGTCGTACAGGATCGACGCGCGCAGCGGGCCAACGATTGCGTTGGAGGTGCCGGGGTTGAACCAGAACATGAATTTGTCGATCCAGATGCCCAGGTTGTAGAAGAAACCGGTGGCCAGCAGGCTGAGGAAAACGTTGCGCCGTGCGAGGAAATCGAAGGCGATGAGTTTCTCGGCCCGGTACTCGCGCAAGATGTCGTAGAGGAACAGGAACAGCAGCGTGCTGTGCCCGATCAACAGCGCCAGCAGCAAGCCCGGCATCTGCAGAAAGCTCAGCAGGTAAGCACTCGCTAGCATCAGCGTGTAACCCACCAACATCACCAGCAAGATGCGGTTATAGGCCTTCATCCCCGAGAGGAAGATGATCACCAGCCACAAGTTGCACAGCACCACAAAGTTGGCCAACACCAACACGCGGTAGATCAGCGGCTGGTCGAACAACAGACCCAGTACGATGATACCCAGCAGCCCCGCGCCCAAGGTGACCAGCAACAACACGCCCAACAGGTTGGGCAGGATCTGATCGTACTTGTGCTCGAACAACCGGTCGGACACGAAGCGGGTGAAGAACAACTGCAGGCCGCCCGTGAGGATCAGCGAGGTGGCCATCAGGTACGTCACCGTCACCAGAAACTGCCCGACCAAGGCGTTCGGCAGCAGCAAGCCGATACTGATGATCCCCACCAGCATCACGCTGATGATCGACAACACCCACGGCCCGGAGCTGATCAGCCCCGCGTAGACGTAGGCGTGCAACGTCGCGGTGTAGGAATCACGCGAAAGGATTTTTCGCAGTTCGAAGCCAATCCCGGCCATTTAACTGTTCTCCATGGCAGCTTGATACAAGTCGCGATAACGCTGCAGCATCAAGGCTTCGGTGTAGTAACGAGTGACCCGCAACAAGCCGCTGGCCTGAGCGGCCTGCCAGCGTTGCGGGCTGCGCAGCAGTTCGAGGATCGCCGCGCTGGTGGCTTGCGGGTCGGCAATCGCCACCACTTTGCCGGCGTGCCCGAGGTCACGGTCTTCGGCGCTGCCGCCTTCGATCAACTCACGGCACGAGCCGACGTCGCTGCTGACCACCGGCGTACCGGCGGCCCAGGCTTCAAGGATCACCAGCGGTTGCGCCTCGCTGATCGAGGTCAGCACCATCAGGCCGAGTTTCGGCAAGATCTCCTGAATGCGCTGGAAGCCGAGGAAATGCACCTTGCCCTCCAGGCCCAGGCTGGCCATCAGGCTGCGGCATTCGCTGACGTATTCCGGGTCTTCCTCTTCCGGGCCGACGATCCAGCCCTCGGCGTGCGGCATGGCGCTGATCACGCCGCGCATGGCACGCAGAAAGGTTTTGACGTCCTTGATCGGCACCACACGGCCGATCAGGCCGACGACCGGCGCAATGCCGTGGGCGCGGGATTCCAGCGCGGCGGTCCACACCGGCAGGTCGATACCGTTCGGAATCACCTGGGTGCGGGACGCCATGGCGCCGTCCTTGATCTGCCGCTGACGGTTGCCGTCGTACAGCGCGATGATGTTGTCAGCGCTGTTGTACGTCAGCTGGCCGATGCGCTCGAAGAAGCGTACCCACAAGGTGCGGATATAGCCCGAACCGGCATCAAGGCTGCGGTTCAGCGCCTGGCCGGAACTCTCGGCGATCCAGCTGGCCTGGGCCAGGTCGATCTTGCGTTCCTTGGTGTAGATGCCGTGCTCGCTGAGCAAATAGGTGCAGTTCCAGCGTTGCTTGAGGATGCACCCGAGAAAACCCGCGTAGCCGGTGGAAATCGAATGCAGCACCCGCGCTTTCGGCATCCGTCGTGCGGCTTCTGCGAGCATCAGCAACGGCGACTGCATCGAGCGCAGGGTCCAGAAATAATTGACGAAGGACGGGTCGGCGCAATGCTGGCGGTAGCCTTCGCTCAGGGTTTCCCAACTGGCGCGGCTGCGCAGCACATCGTCGAGGGTCATGTGGCCCTGGGCGATGCAGTCGAGCAAGCGTTCGCCCATGTCGAGGTCAGGCGCGTCCGGGTGATGCAGGAAGCGATACAAGTCCTGAAGTTGCTGTTGGTCAGCCTCGCGCGGATCGCCCAGCGTCTTGGTCGGATGCGTGGCATCTTCGAGGAACACTTCTTCGATGTGCAGCACGTTGGCCGGCACGTCATAGCGGCGCGCCGAATACGCCTGACGCTGCCCGCCGATGAACATCACCGAAAAGGTCAGTTCCGGCAGGCCGAGGATCATCTGGTGAATCCAGCTGGAAACGCCGCCACGCACGTAAGGCCAGGTGCCTTCGAGCAGCAGGCAGATGTCGGCAACAGGTGCCTGTTCCTTGTGACTCATGTCCAGCTCCTGACCAATGCAGCGAACGGTGGCCGCTGACGGGTTTCCTCGGGAAGCCGCGCGAGCAGTCCGGGAATTTCGTGATAACGACCGGCCTCGAAGGCCAGTTCTGCATGGAACGGCAGCACCTGCGCTGCGCCCATGCCATTCTCCTGGGCCTGACGGAGCAGCACTTCAGCGCGCTCGATGTCGCCACGCTCCAGCGCGATGCGCCCGGCCAGCAGAAACAACTCACCGCCCTCGCCTGCTTCCAGGCCCAGTTCGGCATGTTCGCTGGCTTGATTGAGTACGTGATCCAGCACACTGCCTTGCGCCAGCCCCAGATACGCCAGCTCCCAATACCAGCGCGCCAACCGGCCATGCAGCGCACCCGCCGCTTTGGCGTTGGCGTCGGGCAGTTCGCCGAGGGCGATCTGGATGTGCAGGTTGATGTCGCTTTCCTGCTTGTCGAGCATCGAGTACGCCAGCAAGCGCACGTCGTCGCTCGGGTCGGCCAGCGCCAGTTTGAGGATCGGCACGGCTTCTTTGCCGGGCATGCGTCGGGTGGCCAGCAATGCGGCCAGACGCTGGTCCGGATCGGGCGCATGACGCAACACGTCCTGCAAACCGCCATCGGCAAATACCGGTTTATGCAATTGCAGTTGCGCCCGATACGGCAGCTTCGGAATGCCTACCGCTTGCCATGCCTGCTTGTCGCGTTTGCGCGGCAGGTACAGCGCCGGGAAAATCGCCGCGACCACACCGACCGCCCCGAGTACCGGCACAAAGAACGCCAGGCTGAAGATGAACAGTGGGCTCCACGGCAGCGGCGAGCGGTAACGCGCCGGCAACAGCAACCACACCGCCGCGCACAACATCACGCAGGCCAGGCCATGGCTCAAGGTGAACACCAGCAATTGTCGTAACTCGGGCGCCGGGAGCCACAAGCTGGCCCAACTGCCCGCCTCTAACAACAAGGCTCCGCTAAACAGCCACTTGCTGATCATTCAGGCCACACTCGTTGAACAGGAAATTACGCAGCCCGTTGCGTTCACAGCCAGGCTCCAGGTTGAACGGCAACACACGCACGCCAAGGCTTTCCAGGCTGCTTTCGATACCAAAGTGCTCGTGCAGCAACAGGTTGATTCGGGCAAGATACCCTTCGCTGCCTTGCGGACTGGTCAATGGCAGCAGCACCAGCAACAACGAATGATCGCGGTCGTTACGCAGCGACAATTGCAGATCGAGACCGCGCTGGCTGCGCTCAAACAAACGCGCCAGCTCATCGTTGGGACGGGTCATTTCAAAGGCAAACAGGCCGGCCGCCAGCTTGTGCTGCTCAACATCCAGCAGCGAGCGCTTGAGTTGCAGCGTGAAGTGCTGCGCATCGGCGTCGGCCAGTAGCAGCACTTGCGGGTCGCGGCGCAGCAGGTCGGCGATGTGTCCGGCGAGCAAGGCCAACAGGCTCAACGTACGATCCTGAAACGCGAAGAACGGCATCTGCCGCACCGCCAGAATCGCCAGCAAGCGACCTTCGGCATCGATCAGCGGAATGCACGCCTGCAACGACGAGAACTGCGCCGAACTGCCGGCATCGATCAATTCCTGACGCACGCTGACCAGCTCGCCACGCTCAAGGCACAGCTTGACCAGACCGTCTTCGGTGCCCAACGGCCCCATGATGCCGATGGTCGCCAAGGCTTCGGGCAAGACGTTTTCTTCACGCTCGTCGACGCGGTACAAACCGGCTACGCGCAACGCGCCGTACTGACCGAGCATGGTCACGATCGGGTCGGCCAGCGCGGCCAGTGCATCACCTTCTTCCGGCATCACGCGGAGCTTGTCGCGCAAGCCCAGCAAGGAGCTGCGCAAACTCTGATCGCTGCCCGCCACGCGCTGCTCCAGCAGGTCGTGGGAGACCCGCAGAATCTGGTGTGCACGGGTGAATTCGTCGAGACGGTACTGGCGGTAATCGTTGGCCATCTGCAGACGCTGCAAGCGCCGTTCCCACAGATCGCGAACCTCGCCCACCAGCATGCCGCTGACCAGCACGCCGACGATGAACGACGGATCGAGCTGCTCGTAGCCTTCATGCCCGACATAGCGCAGGGCGAACATCGCCATCACCAGCAGACTGGCGCTGACCAGGCCGCGCACAAAACCGTAGCGCACACCGAGCAGCAATGGCGCCAACACCGGCCAGGGGAAACCGGCGTGCATTTGCAGTGGGTCCTGCGGGGTCAGCCACAAGCCGAGGCCGACGGCCCCGCCGGTCACCAACAGCGTTTCCAGCCAGGACACCGGGCCGCTGGCACGCGGCGCGAGGCTGTAATCCATGTGAGGAGAATTCATTGCATTCACTCGAACCGAAGGGCGCCAACAAGTGTGTCGAGCACCGTTTGCGCGGTGCCGGCGAGGCTTTCACGGGACCAACCGGCGCGCGCACCGCTTTTGCTCCAGAGCACACGACCGCTGCTGGCTTCGAGCACGCGCAGGCTGATGCCCACCGCCGGTTCGCCGTCCAGACCGTTCTTGTACTGCCACTCTTCAACGCTGCCGGAGACCACGTAATCGAGCTTCTGATCCCGGGCCCAATCGAGGGCGCCGGCCAGGCGTTCGTTGTCGTCCATCAGCGCTTGTTCGCCCTGGGTACTGGCCGGGTAAACCCGTGGTTGCAGACCGTGGCTGCTGAGCACGCTGAGCAGAATTTGCTCACTGCGCTCGCCGGCCTGCGGGGTCTGCGAATAGTTGACCATCGGCACCACGCCCCACTTCGCAGTACGCGGCAGATTGGGGCTGGTGTCGCCGGTGAAGCTGGCGCAACCGGCGACGAACAGGACTGCCAGAGCCAGGCTCAGATTACGAATTGCTTGCATCAGTTTTTCTCCCGTAAACATTTCATGATCAGCGTCCGAATCGCACGCCGTAGCTCACACCCAGTGTTCCGCCCGCCTGACCATCCCCGCCTTGTGGCGCGGATTGGTAGCCGAAGGTCAGGGCCAATTCGTCATCGCCCAGCACTTCGACGCCGATCCCGGTGTTGATGCCGTAGTTGAAGGTTTGATCCAGCCATTGCCAGCCCGCCGTGACGTCCACCAGCCAGGTGTATTGCGGACGAGTGCGCACCAGCGCGCCCGGCAAACCGCGACGCCAGGAGCTGCCGACATAGAGTTGGCCGTAACGGCTTTGCAGCAAATCTTCGGCCGTGACGACCGCTGGATCATCCGAGTTATCAACGCTTTTCACCGGGCCGCCGTTGGCGCTGGACAGGTAATCCAGGGTGCGGTCCTTGACGTTGTTGTGCTGATAATCGACACCGCTGCGCACGGTCCAATTAGGCCCGGCGAACTCCAGCGTGTGGTTGTATTCCATCTTCAGCGCCTGGCCGTTACCCAGGGAATCGCCCGCACGGGTGGAGAAGGATTTCTGCGCCACTTCCCAACTGATCTGATCCCGCGCCGACAAGCCGTGACGACCGCCGAGCCACAGGCTGTCGTGTTGGCCGAAAGCGCGCATCAAGCCGCTGTCTTCGCTCTTGCGATTCCAGTCCAGGCCCGCCTCGATCTGGTCACTGACGTCCAGCTGCCAGATCCGCGACAGGCCCAGGCCATTGCGGTCGTCGTCCTTGCGCTGACTGGTGTCGGCGAACAACTTGTAACTGCCGTCCTCGACGAAACGCTGCAAGGTCAGGCCGGCGTTATTCTCGTCGCCCATGCGCGATTCAATCAGTTGGTCGCTGTTGTACGTGCCCTGCTCCAGCTCAAGGTTGGCGTACCACTGATCGCCCAGGTTGTGCGCCACTTGCAGGCGCGGGCCGTTGAATTCCAGGCCGCCGAAATCCTGTTGATGCCAGGACAACTGCGCGCCTTGCGGCGTCAATTCCTGAAGTTCCACGGCTTGGCGACGCAATTGCTCACGTACCGCGGCCGGTTGATCGTCACCCAATGCGGATTCGTTAAGGTCGAGGGCTTCGGCGTATCGGCCAAGACGACTGAGGGCCTGCGCACGTTGCGCCGGGTTCAGGTCGTTGCTGGCCAACAGGGTTTCGACCTGCTGCTTGTTGCGGCTGCGCAAGGCTTGCTGAATCTCTTCATAGCGCTCGACCTTCAAGCCCTGGCTGCGCGCCCAATCCAGCCACTGGTCTTTCTGCGATTCCTGGTTCGTCGCGTCGAGACGCGCCAGCAACCGTTCAAACCACAATTGCAGCATCGCCGGCGAACCGTCCTTCCACTGCGCGACTTCATTCGCTGCTTTGCCCGGCGAATAGCTGCTGGCCATGAGACGCAACCAGATCGCATAACGCTGGGAAGACGGTTTGATCTCTTCACCCTCAGGGCTGCGCAGCAACTTCAGGCGCAGGCGTTGGGCCGCATCGCGATAACCGGCGCTTTCGAGGGCATCGGCATACGCCGCACGCACCAGCCAATCCTGCGGACTGGTCTTGAGGTACAGGCGATACCAGGCCAACGCTTCGCTTTCACGACCGAGCAACTGGCTGGCACTGGCGAACGGCAGCCACAGAATCCGGTCTTGCCGCGCTTGCGGGCGCCATTCAGTCAGCAACGGTTTCAGCGCGGTGGTATTGCCCTGATCGATGTAGAGCCACATCAGGCGTTCGCGGAACAGGTTGTCATCCGGGAAACGCGACAGTCCCAACTGATACAAGCGCTGTGCTTCCTCGGTTTGTCCCTGCTGCACCGCCAAAGCACCGCGAATCGCCAATACCTGCGCCTGCTCGTTGGCGTCCGGGTATTGCTCGGCACTCTTGAGCAGGGCGGCGACTTGCGGCCAGTCCTGCAAGTCCTGAGCTTGCTGCAAGGCCTCGACCAGACGCAGCGGATCATGCACGCGCTGCCAACTGCCGACCATCATGGTCAGGGCGCGTTTTGGATCGCTGGTGCGGTACATCGTGATCAGCTGACTTTCGTCGCCACTGTTGAGCGAACCGCGCAGGGCGAGGAGTTTTTCCAGAGACGCTTGCAGCTCGTCGTCGAGTTCCAGAGCCCAGGCCAGCGAGGCTCGCAGACTCCAATATTCCTCGTCGGTGATCTTGCGGTTATCGATCTGCACCACGCCCCAGGCCGACTGATTATCAAACAGCTTCAAGTAGGTGTTGGCCCAATCGATGCGCTCGGAGGTGGTCAGTGCAAAACGTTTCGAGTAGCTCTTGTAAGTCTCGGCCTTGTGCGCGTACTGCCCGGTGTTTTCCAGGTTCTGCACCAGACGCGTCCACGCCAGGCGATGGGTCGGGTACTTGTTCAGGTAAGCGCGCAACCAGGCTTCGGCTTCGGTCGGCGTGCCGCGTGATTCGTGGCCGTAGATCAGCGCATCAAGTTCGACGTCAGTCAGCGCACGCTGCTGCATGATGTCGGCGAGCAAAGGAATCGCCTGATCGAAGTCGTACTGCTGGCTCGCCAGACGCCACGCGTGTTCGCGGGTTTGCGGGTCTTCGTGCAGTTTCAGCAAGCGAATCCAATAGGCCAGGGCCGCCTGACCGTCGCCACGCCATTCGCCCAGATGGGCCATTTGCTCGAGCAAGGCCAAGTCATCCGGGTGTTCGGCCACGAGCTGCTCACCGCTTTCCCAGGCACCGGCCAGATCGCCAAGCGCCAGGCGCATGCCGAATTCCTTCCTGAGGATTTGCGCGTTGTCGGGTTGCAAGACTCGCCACTGATCAACGAATCGCTGCGCCAGATCGAAGCGCTGGCTGCCGACGGCGACATCGACGCCCTGCTCCAGCCACACCGCATCATTTTGCGGATCCTTGAGCTGATCCAATTCATCCGCGAGCACCTGCACGGCCTGGTCCCCGTGACCGGCGGCCAACAGGCTGTTGAAGGCCAGTTGTGCGTATTCACGACGCTCGGAGCCTTTACTGTCCTTTTTCAGTTGCAGATAAATCTCGGCAGCGCGATCCGGTTTCTCACCGGCCAGATACCACTGCGCGGCGGACTTGAGCGACTCGATGCGCTGCGCCGGATCGCGCCCGGCAATTTCTTCGTAGACGCTGGCGGCGAACGCCGGTGCCTGAAGGGTCAGCGCCAGCTTGGCCAGGTTCTGCAATTGCGGCAGCGGCAGCATGCTGTGATCGAAGCCTTGCAGGCGTTCGATCAACGCCTTCTGCGCGACCGGATCGTCAGCCTTCGCCGCTTCCAGCGCGTCCAGTTCCAGCCGGTAATACGCCTGCAACCCAAGCTCCGGCTTCGGCCAACTCTCAAGGTGCTGACGCGCCTTGGTGTAGTCGCCGAGACGAATCAACAGGTCGACCAATTGCAGTCGCAAGTGATCGTCGTCCGGGTGCGCCGACAACAGCAGTTCGGCGTAATTGGCCGACACCGCATCCGGTTCACGACCATCGGGCTGGAACACTTCTTCGCGCTGGAACGTCAGCCAAAGGATGCCGCCGACCGCCACGGCCACCACCGCCAATGTCCACGGATTGAGCAGGCGGCTGCTTTTAGTGGCTGAAGACTTAGTTGCAGAAGAGCTGACCATGACTCACCTGCTTCATTGGTAATTGAAAAGTCCACAGGCCGGCGGATGCCTTGCCTGCAAAACGTTGTCCGTCCACTTCAACCCGGCATGTGCCCGAGGCGCGCACGGAGAAGGTCAGGTCGACCTGCCCGGCAAACGAAAAGTCCACCTGGCGCTCATCCACGTAACGCCAGTCCACCAGCGGCAGATTGGCGTCCTCCAGTGCCGGTCTTTCATCCCGATCGGGACGCAATACGAGCAATGCATGGTCGCTGCTCAAGGCCACGTAACGGCCTTGCGGCAAGTCGCGAACACCGGCAACGCCTTGCGAGCGCATCAGGTCCGGCCAGCCCATTTGCGGGTCGAGCCGCACAGTACGCAGTGCGTCGAGCCCACGAATTTGCCAGGCGCCGTCAGCGGTGCGCGCCATGCTCACTTGATACAAACCGTGCAAACGATCGAGGTAATCGCTCATCCACAGCGACATCGGCTGCTGCGTTTTCATGTAGCCGTAGATCTCGCCCATGGCCTTGATCGAGGCCTGCTTGGTGCTCGAGTAGAAGTGGTAATACAGGTGCAAGCCGCGCATACGTCGCGGGCTGTCGGTGAGTTCGAAGGTGTCGATCACATCGCGGAAGCCGTAGTACGGGCCTTTCCACAGGTTGGTGTAGAGGTTCTCGTTGATGATCGGCGCGTAGTACTGCAAACCGCCTTCGGTGGGACGCAGCAACGGGTTCAAACCGGTCAGCGACGGGTTGGCCTTGGTCATCATGGTCTCGGCGCCATTGACGTTTTTCAGGCCGGCGTCGTAAGCCAGTTTGATCGTGGCGGCCGACGGCAACGCATCGCCCGGCCAGAACACCATCTTCACCGGTTTTTCCGGGGTGGTGAGGTGCTGGTTGATGTAGTCGCGCGAGCCAAAAATTTCGCGACGGAAATCAATTTTGTCGTAGCCCGGAATGGCCATTTTCAAGCCGTATTCCGGATGGAAATTTTCACGCTGCTTGGCCAGTTCAGGCTGCAGAAAAAACGGATGGCTGAAGGTGTGCGTGGCGACTTCGACTTTCGGGTCGGCGAACAACTCACGGGCAATCGGCTCCAGCTCGCGGGCGAGAAACGGGAACATCCCGCGTGGCGAAATTTCACCTTCGATCACCGACACCGAGGTCAGAAACGGATTGGGACGAATGAAATCGTCGAGCACCTGCTTGCCGGCGTACGGCGTGCCACGTACTTCGGCGCGCGACGGGAAACCATCGCCGTCGATGTGCACGGTGGCGATACGTCGACCGTTTTCAGTGGTGGTGTCCGGGCGCGGTTGCACCGGCAGGCGCAGGCTGGCTTGAAGGAACGCGAACGGGTCGAGAATCCAGCGGCTGCGCTCGTTGTTCGCTTCGAGAATGTACGGCGCAAGCGCCAGTCCGCCCCAGTCGGCGACGGCGACCGGCGCAAAGGTCTGGCCGTCGGCGGCGGTCAGCAGCAACGCGGCTTTCGGGCCTTTGGGCAGCAGGGAAATCGCGGTCAGGTCACGGGATCGGGGCTGCACCGGTGCTTCGAACGCTCCGATCAGCGCCTTGTCCTGATAGGTGATGCTCAACGCTTGGGTGGCGATGGGCGCTTCGCGTGTCAGGCCCAGACGCTTGAGCAGCAACGGGTCCAGAATCGGCAGCCCGGAAAAGAACACCACCGGGACTTGCTCGTCCAGGCGCTTGCCGATCCAGGTGTTGAACGCCGGGGCGTCCTGCGGCGGGCCGCTGGTCATCCAAGTGATGACGCCGGCGTACAAACCGCTGAAGCGGTACTGCGGCAGGGTGTTGTCCACCGGCAGGTAATCCACCCGGTAGCCGAGGTATTCGAGCAAGCCGCCGAGCAGGGTGTGGCCGGCGTTGCGGATCAGGTCGCCTTCGCGCGGATCGAACAGCAGCGCGACCCGGCGCGGCTGGACTTCGATGTTGCTGATGCCCATCGAGTCCAGTTCAGGTGTACCAATGTACGGAATGAACCCTTCTTCGCGCAGACGTTTGGCCAGCTTGCGCGCTTCATCGCGACGTTCCGGCGGCAAATAGTCGATGGCCACCAGCGGGATGCCTTTGGCGCGCAACGGCTGGATCTGGGTTTCCAGCCACGCACGGTCGGCCTCAGGCACCGGGCGATAGCGCTTGGCGGTCGCATCCCAACCGGCATGGATCGACTCGACCGCCACCGCGGCGGCCACACCGTCAAGTTCGGGCAGGACTTCAAAGCCACGGTTGAAAAACAGCTTCAGCGTCGGCTGACGCTGGTGCAATTCGCGCAGAAAACTGGCGAGTGCAAGGCGCTGTGTTTCTCGGTCCGCTTCGGGCTGCAACTGGAAACTGTCGAGGGTGTCGAGGAACAACCCGGCATAGCCTTCGGCCTGCAACATCTTGGCGCGGCCGAACAAATGTTCACGCCACGCCGGCGCTGCCAGGTTCATCACCTGACTGTCCCAGGCGCCGTTGCGCACCGGGCTGACTGCGCCGCCAAGGTGGGCTTTGTCGATGTCAGCCTTGTTGCCGGCGAACTCGCCAATCGACAGGTAAGCGAATGGTTGGCTGCCCAAATCACGCAGGGTTTTCACGTCGCCCTGCCTCATGTGCCCGGGCTCGACCACCGACCAGTCGAACTGTGCGAGCTCCGGGATCGGCGGCTGATCGGCGTACCAGAACGTCACACTAGAGGGCTGTGGCAACGCGGCGGCCTGGGCAGCCGGGCCACTCACGATAAGCGCGATGGCAGCCAACAGCCGTTTGGCGGCCGAGCGGACACGCGTCCTGCGAAAAACGATTTCCATAACGCACTCTTGAGTGTGACTGAGTCGATGCTGATTGAACGTCGTGCCGGGGGACCGGCCGCGTTACAGACTGCGGATTAGCTGCGCCAAACCCTTGCCGATGGTGGTCGGCTCAGGGAGTTTGAAACGCTCGAGCAGGCGAGCGTTGTTGGCACGCGAGTGGCGAATGTCGCCTTGTC
The DNA here is from genome assembly GCF_046535095.1 of Pseudomonas sp. SIMBA_041. Classification (NCBI taxonomy): domain Bacteria; kingdom Pseudomonadati; phylum Pseudomonadota; class Gammaproteobacteria; order Pseudomonadales; family Pseudomonadaceae; genus Pseudomonas; species Pseudomonas sp. SIMBA_041. The sequence goes on along the minus strand of NZ_JAWRXJ010000010.1, from coordinate 53,956 downwards.
GTGGTGCGTGATGAATCACCTTCAACGGGGTGCCGACGACAGTCCCCAATTCGGCGATCAGGTCGTTGAGGCTGGTGGAACGGCTGAGCCCAACGTTGACCGCACCGGGGCTCGGTTCGTTCACTTCCAGGGCCTGGACGAGAATGCTCACCAGGTCTTGGACGTAAACGAAATCGCGGGTCTGCCCACCGTCGCCAAAGATCGCCACCGACTGCTCGGCCATGGCCAGCTTGGTGAAAATGCTGATCACGCCGGAGTACGGCGAAGACGGATCCTGGCGCGGCCCGAAGATATTGAAGAAGCGGAAGATCATCGGTTCCAGGCCGTGTTCGCGGCGATAGAAATCCAGGTAGTACTCACCGGCCAGTTTGTCGGCCGCGTACGGCGTGAGCGGGGATTTCGGCGTGTCTTCGTGAATCGCCGTGCCTTCACCGTTATTGCCGTAAATGGCCGCGCTGGACGCATACACCACGCGCTTGATCCCGGCCTTCGACATGCTCTCGCAGACGTTCAGGGTGCTGACAAAGTTGCTTTGATGAGTGCTGACCGGATCATCCACCGAGGCTTGCACCGAGGCGACCGCCGCCAGGTGAACGACAGCGCTGCAATCGCGCATGGCCTGCTCAACGACAACACCATCCGCCGCATCACCGATGACCAGGTTCAGATTGGCATTGTCCATCGGCAGATTAGCCACTTTGCCGGTCGACAAATTATCCAGCACGCGAACCTTGTAGCCCTTGCCAAGCAACGCTTCAACAAGGTGCGACCCAATAAAACCCGCCCCGCCGGTAACCAGTATTCGCTCGACAAACATGACTTTCTCCCTGAACAGTTGAGCGGATACGAGTGGTTGAATTCCGCCGCTTTTATGGCGCAAGGCCACCAAAACGCGGCCGATAATGGGAGTTCAGAGGGGGACTGTCAATAGTTTGTCTAAACTAACGCCGAACTGGAAAACAGTCATTTATTTGACGGCATTTATTAGATTCAAAGTGTCATGTTATTGCCACGATTGCCCGACAGACTCGTCTAAACCGGGCTTCTACGTCCGGTTACAAACCCTTCTCCCGTCGACGCTGAACTTGCGTCAGTACTTCAATACTTATCGACACAAGCCACTGGACGATGACCGCAGAATCGAGGCGGATCGCGGCGATATCCAGACCGGGCTTTCTGGGCAGATCCAATCGGTTTTCGGCCGAATTGATTCACTGATCTATCCTTTCGCTTCAGCACTTCGCGGAAACTAATCATGAATCGCTGGATTACCGTCGGTCTGTTTTCAATCATCGCTACTTTTGCGCAGGCTGCCTCCGAGGTCGAACCACGTGTCGAGCAGGTTCCTTTTGATAAAGGCAGCGACAGCGCCAGGTTCGACCAATCCATCAAAGGCCCACTCACCGCGCAATACCGCGTCAGCGCAAAAGCAGGCCAGATACTGACCGTCGACCTCAAACCCTCCAACGCATCGGCGTACTTCAACATCGCCACCAAAGGCCAGGACACCGCGCTGTTCAACGGTTCGATCATGGGTAACCACTTCATGGGCCCGTTGCCTGTTGATGGGGTGTACACGGTCCAGGTGTACCTGATGCGCAATGCGGCGCGGCGCAACGAAGTGGCTAATTACAACCTCTCATTGAACCTCAGCCCGGTGACGGACAGCGCCCAGCCGTTTGATCAGACACTCGAGCTGCAAGGCATACGCTTTCAGGTGAAGGGCGAATGGGTCGACGGGAATCCCGTGGTGCGTATCTCGCCGCAAGGGCTGGAAATCGACAACTCGGCGATCACTCGACCACTGACAGGCAACATTGCCCGCGCAGAAGTCGCCGACCTGGATCGCGATGGTTCGCCGGAGATTTACGTGTTCGCCAGAGCACCGGGGCGCGGGATGCCGGGGGAGTTGGTGGCGTATGCGGCTAACCATAAGAAGTCGCTGAGCGAGATTTACCTTCCGCCGGTTAGTGAGAACGCAAAAGTGGCCGAGGGGTATCAGGGGGAAGATGAGTTTGCAGTGGTGGAGAATGCGCTGGTGCGGCGGTTTCCGGTTTATGACAGTGCGGAGGCTGGGGCGGGGAGGACGGGGAAGATGCGGCAGGTTGAGTATCGGTTGGTGGCTGGGGAGGCTGGGTGGGTTTTGAAGGGGGGTGAGGGGACTGAGTTTTGAGAATCCACGCACGCATAGCATTCAAAATGTTTGCACGCATCTTTTCACATGGATAGTTGAGTAATCCCCTCAGTCCGGTTGAAGCTCTATTTCCGAAGCCCGAGTGCCTAGCCAGAGGGTTATGTAATCAATCACTTGTTGGGCACCCTCTTCCGTTTCAACAAGGTCAATTGGACACCTGTTATCAAGATAAGGATTAGGTTGTCCCATCCACTTGAACGCTCGCCCCTTATCTCCTTTTACTGGAATCGCCAACGCCAGGATTTTGTGCAGCAAATCTGGTCGGGCATACCAGGACTCTGGCTTTACCGTCGGTTTCGCCCAAGGATCACGCGGGGTAATTGGCTAGATGCAAGCTCGTCCTTGGTGATGTGTGTCCGGACCCAGTGAGCCAAATTGGCAAGCTCGGTGTTCGGTACACGCTCATGATCCGTTGTTGGAATAACCAGTCCAACTTTCACACGAGAATGTTCGCGAATCATTTTTAAAGCTGGAGCTATGTCCGTGTCATTAGTCACGAAAACCACTTGATCGATAGAGCCTGAAAGGGAGTCGTGATAGGCCTCCAGCGAAATATTTACGTCGCTTTGCTTCTCCTCTATTTTCCAGACAAGCATTTCATGACATTCGCGCGGAGCTCGATTCGGATAATTATCGTCCACCGTTTTTACGATGGTTTTACTCACAGAAAAGTAGCCCTCGATAATTTGAACATCATCGGTATACAGCTTCCTTAATGCAGTGTGATAGCGCGCCTGAGATGAAACAGAGTCGCTACCACGTGCCACGCGCTCCACGATTTTTGCTGTGAAATATTTTATTGATGGAGCAGATGAAAGACTCGATATAAGTGTATCCCCCAGTTCGCACCTCAAAAGAATCGATGGAAGTATGCAGCGCTCAAAAAGAGCCACAATGTCGAGCCACTTATAAGGAGTATTTCGCAGACAACCGTAATACAAGTTATAGCCGTCAATATAGATACGCGTTCGCAGAGGTCCGATCTGCAGATTTTGTTGCATTTCCATGCTCCAGATACGAAAAAACCGACTTTCGTCGGCTTTTTCCCCCATTCTCCAGATGGTCACGCCACGCCGGAGATATGGGTTAGTTGTTGACGCAGACTTTAAGCAGTTAAACCACAATCGTCAATGCCCATTTGATGATCATTGAGAGTTGTCGATCTGCCGAGGCAATGAACAAACATTGAGGTATCCGCTTCCTAGCAGTCAACCGACACACCCTGTAGGAATATAGGTTGGTGAATGTAGTTTGATTCCTCTGACACTTCCAAACCGTATTCCAAGAAACATTCGCTCCCCTGAAAAAATATGTAGTCCAAGTCCTAGGAAACTTCCCGCAACTCGTATCGACCTCCATGAACTGACGGAAGCGGTTCTGCGTCGATAGCCTTCAGATGTCGCTACAAAACAGCGATCGGCTTTGACAGGCTGAAAACCAGTAACTTTCACTCTTCCTGATAAAACGGCATGCTTACGCGTGTGCATTTTTTTCATGGCGGTTGTGCGTGGGGCATCTTCGGATGCACCGGTTTTTGGTTTGCCGGTCTGTCAACCCGCGTACGGCTGCCACCCATCCCTGTTTGACAGCAGGGGCGTGGCGGCTCCTTGAGTAAACCAGAGATAGACCATGAAAAAACACAGCCCCAATCCGCCGGACCCGGCAACAGAAACTGCCGACTTGTCGGCGCTCTCAGACGCCACCGAACGCACCGTCAGTTCTCGCCTGCGCAACCCACAACGCCCCGACCCCATCAGCCACATCTTCACCCTCCTCCCCGACATCGACACTCCCACCCTGCTCGCTCACGCCTGCGAAACCCTCGCCTCGCTCAACGTCATGGCCACCGACCTCGCCTGTGAACTCGAAGGTTCGCGTCGCAACGTGGCACTGGCCATTCAGCAGTTAAGCGTACTGGCGGAGCTGTTGGTCAACCGCGCGCTGGACAACCTGGATCCGCCTGAGGGACTGCCTGAGGTTACGTCTACAAACACTGCTGCTTAGTTGCGTTCTTTTACAAAATGGAGGGTTTTTCATGGATAGATACATGCCTATCACCGGCATCGACTGCACCATCGCGTCGTTGCTGATCGACACCGAAGCACCGCTGGACGTACTGCACGAAACCGCGGCTTACCGCATTCACACCGCGACTCAATGACTGGAGAGCATCGCGTTTGGCGAGGGTATTCACAGTGAGCTGGCGCGGGTACTGGTGACGTCGCTACGCGATGGCTGTGATTTGCTCGATGTCGTAGGCCGGCGATTGCGGGCGCAGGTTTCGACGATGTAACGAAGTGGCCATAGCCCATCAATCAAAAAAGCACCTGACGAGAACATCGCAGGTGCTTTTTTGATTTCAACTCCGTCCGGTCAGGGAGCTATCCCCCGATTCCCAGAACATTTGCGAAACGTTGTAGATGAATACGCTCGGGGTCCACAGCGGTTCGAAGGTGTAGAGGGCGCTGGTCAGGGCGCCCAGCAGCATGCTGGACAGGACCAGGTGTTTGTCACCGTGAACGCGGATCAGCAATAGCAGCACCAGCAGGACGATACCCAGGATCAACCAGTAGTGGCGGCTGGTGATGGTCGGCATTTGCAGGGCTTTGTGTTCGACGAGCATGTTCAGGTGATACCACAGGACGATCCCCAGCACCCAGCCAAAAATGGTGAAGGCTTTGTTCAGGTTGCCGCTTGCGAGTTTGGTGAGCGTACCGACGCTGCAACCGTCATTGAGGACCGAGGCGAGACCAAACAACAGCCCGCCGCCTACCAGTGACAGATAGCCGACTTCAGGAATGAATAGCGGCTGACTGACACCAAACACTGCATAGAGCGGCGCCAGTAACAGGCCGAACAAACCGCATGTGATCAAAGACACAAACAACGTCGGTCGACGCCTGAGCAACAACCCCGTGGCATTGACCAGGCACATGCCCATGCGCTGGGACACCCAGCCGATCAGGAAGGCCAGCAGCAGCGATATAAGCAGTGAGAGCACAAGCCTCCTTGTTGCCGGGTTGCGAGTGGGAACAAAGGCATGAAGGACAGATTAGTCGCTGCTCAATCACTTTGGATGAGCCTGCGAACCCCTTCTACACTCAGCTCGATCCCACCTCATGACACCGACCCAAAAAGAGCCCCCATGACCACCCTCGAAAACCGTTTGAAGCAAGGCAAGGATGCTCGCAAAAACTGCTCGCGCAGTGCTCAAGCGTCCATGGGAAAAGTGACCCGTGACCCCATCCCGCTGATCAAGCGGTCCAGCGAAGGCCGGGTGAAGTCGCTGGTCGAGTTGCGGTATGGGCGCATGCTCGTGTCGCCGTTCACCTTCTATCGTGGCAACGCTTTGCTGCAAGCTCACGACCTGGCGACCACGTCCAACATGGGGCTGGTGTCGACGATCTGCGGCGATTGCCACCTGATGAACTTCGGCGGTTTCGCCACACCTGAGCGCAATTTGTTGTTCAGCGTCAATGATTTCGACGAGGTCCACCCCGGCCCTTGGGAGTGGGACGTGAAGCGCCTGGTGGCGAGTTTCATGGTGGCGGCCCGTGATTTGCGCCATGGTGAGACGGTGGAAGAAAACGTCTGTCTCCAGGTTGTGCGCGCCTATCAGGACACCATGCTCGAGTGTGCCCAACAAAGCTCTCTGGAAAACTGGTACGAGTCCATCAATTACGATGATTTGCTCAAGCAGGCGAGCAAAAGCACGCTGGAGCATGTGGAGCGCGCCATCGCAAAAGCCGAGCGGCGGACGCATGCCGAGCTGCTGCCAAAGATCAGCGAGCGTGACGCGAAAGGTCATTTGGTGATTCGCGATGACCTGCCGGAAATTTTCCACCTGCATAAAGACACCACGCTGCTGGATGCCGACGATGACTGGCTGCGCCTCTCGGACTGGCGCCCGTTGTACAAAACGTTCATGAGCGATTACCGAGCCACACTTCAAGCTGACCGGCGTGAGTTGCTGTCACGGTTTCACGTTCACGACATGGCCTTCAAAGTGGTGGGCGTGGGCAGTGTCGGCACCCGTTGCCTGGTGGCGTTGCTGACGGATGAACAGGAGTTCCCGTTGTTCCTGCAATTCAAGGAAGCGCGGCGTTCGGTGCTCGCTGATTACGTGAAGGTCAAATCACGTGTCCGCCATGAGGGGCAGCGCGTGGTCAATGGTCAGCGCTTGATGCAGTCGGCCAGTGACCTGTTCCTCGGCTGGGCCACCGGCCCCAGCGGTCGACACTTTTATGTGCGCCAGTTGCGCGACATGAAGATTTCAGCCGAACTGGAAAACTTCGATGCCGAAGCCTTTGCGGCCTACGGACGTTTGTGTGGTCGCGCCCTCGCCCGCGCGCATGCCAAATCATCCGGGCACGCCTCGCAGATCAGCGGCTACATCGGCAAGAGCGATGCGCTGGCGGAAGCCCTGGTCAAGTATGCAAAAAAATACACCGACCAGAATGACCGCGACTATGAACGATTCCAGCAAGCCTGCCGCAAAGGCCAGTTGCGCGCGCGTTCAGAGGCGGACTTTGCGGCGGATCACTTGCCGTAGACACACTGGCGCGCGGGCGTTCATCTACATGAACTTTTCTTCACCCCATCGCGCCTCAACAATCGGTACATTGCCCTCGCTCATTCAAGAAACTACGGTTTGCCCGCCCTCCCGCGGGCTTTTTTTTGCCTGAAAGAAAGGGTCGCCATTAGGCTAATGCCGATCAGTTAAGCAATTTCTGCCGCAACGTCATTTTTGTAGGATTGCGATCAGGCTTAACTGATCGGCACTGCCAATGGGTTGGGTTTTCTATTACTCGATTACTACGCGCCGTTCACATTTCGTTCAGCTCTCATTTCCTATGATCGGCCTCTCAGCTCTCTGTCCGGTCATCGACGTCCATGTCCCGCCCCGCCGCTTCACTGTTTCTGCTTGCCGCTTTGTTGTTCTTCTTCGCGCTGGGCAATTACCAACTGCAAGGTTCCACCGAGGCTCGGGTCGCCGGGATCGCGATGGAAATGCACCTGGATAACGACTGGGTGACACCCCGCTTGTTTGGCGAGCCGTTTCTTGAAAAACCGCCATTAAGTTTGTGGCTCGATGCCGCAGCAATTCGCGTGTTCGGCGGCACACCGTGGGCCGTACGACTGGCGTCGGCTTTTGCCGGGTTGTTCTGCGTGATGATGCTTTACGCGATGCTGCGCCGGTTTGGCCGCCCGAAAGAAATCGCGTGGACGGCGGGTATCCTGCTCGCCACCATGGCCAGTTACTGGAGCAACGTGCGTGGCGTCGGCGAAGACGCCTTGCTGGCATTGGGTGTGACCATGGCATTGCTCGCGTTCTTTCAAGGGCATCGACAGTCGACGCTCGGCAACGCGATGCTGTTTTGCGCAGGGATTGCCATCGCGACCTTGAGCAAAGGCGTGTTGGGCCTGGCGATGCCGGGTGTGGTGATCTTCGCGTACCTGTTGGCCGACACGTTGATCGACAAGCGCCTGAACCTGTCGGCTTGGCTGCGCCCCGCACTGTTGACGCTGTTGGGACTGGCGCCGTTGCTGATCTGGCTCGCCCTGCTTTACCGGCAAAGTGGTGCGCAGGCCGTGACGGATGTGCTGTTGACCAACAGTGTCGGACGCTTCAGCGGCTCGTTCGTCGAGGCCGGCCATTACGAACCGTTCTACTACTACCTGGCCAAGCTGCCGCAAGCGTTTTTGCCATGGAACATTCTGGTGTACCTGGGGCTGTGGCATTTCCGTAAAAGCCTGATGGCCAATCGTTACTTGTTGTTTTTCACGCTGTGGCTGCTGGCACAGTTCGCCATGCTGACGCTGGCCTCAAGCAAACGCACCGTGTACCTGATGTCGATGACACCGGCGGCAGCGGTGATTGCGGCGGAATACGCGAGCGTGCTCTACGCAAAACTGAAGACGCGTGAAACCGCCGCCTCCCTGTTGGGCTGCATCGCACGGTATCGACGGGGTGGGGTGATCGGCGTGTTCGCCGTGGTGATTGGCGGCTACCTTGGCGCCGCACAATGGGCGATGCCGCTGGCGGATCGCACGTTGTCCTTTGTGCCGCTGATCGCACAGATTCAGACGATGCAGGCCAATGGACAACTCGTCGCCTTGTTCCAGGCCAATGAGCGGGTGGGCGGCGCCAGTGTGTTCTACAGCCAGCGCCTGCTCAAAGGCCTGGACACTGACGCGCAACTGCATGAGTTTCTGGCGGCATCAGCGTCCAACGTCGCGGTCATGTCCGGTGATACCGAACCGGCCGCGCCGTTGAAAGTGCTCAAGACAATGACGGTGGGGCGACAGGCTTACTACTTTGTGAGCCTGTAGCCACATAAACATTGGAGCGCTCGGCCTTTTGCAGCACCGGCACATCCAGCCTGGCCCGACCGTAAAACGCCAGGGCTGTCAGCAAGCACGCCAGCCAGACAAAGATCCCGGCCCAGAAGGTGTGGGACATGTAGTGCCAGCCTTGCAGAACCCGCGTAGTGCCGTAAACGAAACCCAGCACCAACGAAAACCACAACACCGCTTTGGAAAAACGCCATTGGTAGCGGCGCGCAACGAAATACAGCGCAAGCATGGTGAAACCGCCCGACGCATGCCCACCCGGCCAGCAGCGACCGTCACCGGCTTCCCGGAACAGCTGGAAGTTGTTGTACCACTCCATGTGGGCAATCTTGCCGCCGTAGAGGGTCGTTTCAATCGGGCAGTACACGCTGGTGTGTGCCTTGAGGAAATGGATCACGCCGGTGCACACGGCAAATGCCACCACCACAAAGATAAAGTCACGGCGATGGTCGGCGGTAAACCGCAGCACCGGGGCGGCTTTGATCCGCTCCAGGAATTGACCGATACGCGGACGTTTTTGCGGGTTGACCAGTGGCCAGACAAACGAAAGCAACATGCCGATCAAGGCGATTTCACCGGTCCAGTTCGGAATGATCCGCGCCCACTTGTGCGTGAGCTTCTCGAAGAAGTGAACCTTGTCGAGCGGGAAGGTCTGGGTGGCCGGGTCAAAAAGAAGGTTGCTGAACCAGATGTCGATTTTTGTCATGTCGAACATCAGGAAAACCACGGCCGCGCAGGCGAGCGCAATACCAAAGTTCACCCAGTAAAAGCGGTGGCGGGAAAAATTCAGCATTGTGTGTCCTGATCCAGAGAAAAAGTCATTCGGTGGTTACCGTGTGCCAATCGGAGGCTTCAATGAAACCCAACATGTGTGTCGTTTGCGGTGTTGAAGCGGAGATAAACAATGAGGCGCCGTAACCCAGGGTCGACGTCGGCAACTTGAGGTCTTTTTCAAGTTGCGCCATGCATTCACTGTGGGTCACCAGCACAAAATTGCGGCCCGCCACTTTGTGCGCCAGGGCATCACGCAACATAGTGCCCTTGCAACTGATTAGCCAGTCTTCACCGACGCCTGCCTTGCTGAACATGAAATTGGCGGTCTGCGCAGTGCGCAGGATCGGACTGTTGTAAACGTCCGCCTTGCTCATTCCGAGGCGCTGGAACTGCTCGCCGACACTGACCGCAACGCTACGGGAACGCTCGGTGATGCCATCATCGCCTGCCAGGCAAGGGGCCGGGGAGTGATCACAGCGTTCGACATGGCGCACCAGCACGATCATGTCACCCTTGGCCCAACCGTCCATCAGTGCCTTGGCACCCGCAACATTGTCATGGGCCAGGTCCGGCACGGCGGCAGGCTGCAACAGCCAGATCGTCAACGGAATCACCAACAGCGCCGACGCCAGCACCACCGCCGCATTGCGATAGCGGGCATAGCGGCTCAAATCGATCGAGCGTTTTATCCCGAGTAGATTCAGTCTCAATTCCACACCAAGCCGCCTCGCCGGCACGTACCGCGCTCATTAAATCCGCTGAGACTAGAGAGGCAAGCGTCGGCAGCGGGTGAAACGTATGTGAAAAAAAGCTTAAAAGCTGCGCAAAGTCTTGTTACAGGTTGCGCCCTGAAAAATCCTTTCAGCTCTCGCGGATGCGGCCGATACAGACCTGCTACCTACCTTGCTGGCTCCCAAAAACAACAATCTTCCAGCCAACCGACGATCAAGAAGCACAACGTTCCTGGAGGAATTGATGAATAGCTGGTTCGGCAATATCAGCGTGAACATGAAACTGGGCCTGGGATTCGGCCTGGTCCTGGCATTGACCTGCGTCCTGGCCCTGACCGGCTGGACAAGCCTGGGCAGCCTGATTGACCGCAGTAACTGGATGAGCGACATCACCCAGCTCAATGCCGGCCTGACCAAGCTGCGCGTCGTTCGCCTGCAATACATGCTGACCAACGGCGACGAAACCGCCGCGCAGAACGTCCAGACCACCCTCGACGCCTTCTCGGCTCAGCAACAAGCGTTGCTGTCGAAATTCAAGAGCCCGGAAAACCTCAAGTTGCTCAAAGAGCAAGGCACCGTCATTGCGGCGTACCAGACCTCGCTGAACAAAATGCGCAGCGCCTACCGCACCGGCAACAGTGCCCGCGACACCATGGGCGCCAATGCTGAAACCGCCAGCACACTGATCGAAGCCATCAGCAGTCGCGTGCAGCAAATGCCGCTGAGCGATCAACGCTTCGAGCAATTCCAGGCCATCACCGCCGCCAAGGAAGCGTTCATCCTGGCCCGCTACGAAGTGCGCGGTTACACCGCCACCACCAATGCCGAGACCGAGCAAAAAGCCGTCGGCCAACTGGACGCCGCGATCGCCAGCCTCAAACCACTGAATGCGCAGTTTGCCGAGACTCAGCAAGACGCCTTGCGTCAGCTGGAAACCGCGCTGGTTGCCTACCGCAGCGCCTTGCAGTCGTATAAAGCGGCCAACGCCGATGCGGTGCAGGCGCGCAAGGAAATGACCGACCAGGGGGCCGCCATCGTGACCCTGAGCGATCAGCTGTATCAGATCCAGCTCGACCGCCGCGACGCCGAAAGCACCCAGGCACGTACCCTGCAATTGATCAGCACCTTGCTCGCGTTGCTGGTCGGCGTGATTGCCGCCGTGATCATCACCCGTCAAATCACCGGCCCGATCCGCGACACCCTGGCCGTGGTTGAACGCATCGCCAGCGGCGACCTGTCTCAGGACGTCAAAGTCACGCGCCGTGATGAACTTGGCGTGTTGCAGCAAGGCATCGCGCGCATGGGCGTGACCCTGCGCGACCTGATCAGCGGCATTCGCGACGGCGTCACACAAATTGCCAGCGCTGCCGAAGAACTGTCGGCCGTGACCGAACAAACCAGCGCCGGGGTGAACAGCCAGAAGATCGAGACCGATCAGGTCGCCACCGCCATGCACGAGATGACCGCCACGGTGCAGGAAGTCGCGCGCAATGCCGAAGAAGCGTCGCAAGCCGCCGCCGCGGCAGACGGTGAAGCCCGCGAAGGCGACAAAGTGGTCAACGAAGCCATCGCCCAGATCGAGCGTCTGGCCAGCGAAGTGGTGCGTTCCACCGAAGCCATGAGTGTGTTGCAACAGGAAAGCGACAAGATTGGCAGCGTGATGGACGTGATCAAGGCCGTCGCCGAACAGACCAACCTGCTGGCGCTCAACGCCGCGATTGAAGCCGCGCGCGCCGGTGAAGCCGGTCGTGGTTTTGCGGTAGTGGCCGATGAAGTGCGGGGCCTGGCCCAGCGCACGCAGAAGTCCACCGAAGAAATCGAAGGCCTGGTGGCCGCCCTGCAAAATGGCACGCAACAAGTGTCGGCGGTCATGAACAACAGCCGCGCCCTCACCGACAGCAGCGTCGCGCTGACCCGCAAGGCCGGTGTATCGCTGGAAAACATCACCCGCACGGTGTCCAACATCCAGTCGATGAACCAACAAATCGCCGCCGCTGCCGAACAGCAAAGCGCCGTGGCCGAAGAGATCAGCCGCAGCATCATCAACGTGCGCGACGTGTCCGAACAGACCGCCGCCGCCAGCGATGAAACCGCTGCGTCGAGCGTTGAACTGGCGCGGTTGGGTGGTCAATTGCAGCAGATGGTCAGCCACTTCCGCGTTTAAGTCGCCGTCTTGATCATTCCCATGCTCCGCGTGGGAATGCCGCAACGGACGCTCCGCGTCTGCTTCTAAATGTGACGCAGAGCGTCACGGGCTGCATGCCCACGCAGAGCGTGGGCATGATCAAATGTCGCCACTCACCGAGTCCCGCGCTGACGCAATGCCGACGGCATGAAATACGCGTCTTCCGGCACTGGTTGGGCGAAGTCCACGGTGGCCGGTTCTTCGTTGTCCAGGTTCTGCACGTAGTAACGGCGCGCCTGCAAGTCATGGAAAACGTCCAGCGCACTCCAGGTGGTGGGCAGGTCGTAGAAATTTTTCAGGTAGGCCATCGACACCCGCCACAACTCCCCTCGCCCGTCATATTGATCCACCAGAGCGGCGCCCCAACTGTCCTCGTCGAGAAACAGCACACGCTTGGAATAGATATGCCGCGAGCCCGGCTTGAGCGTGCCTTCGACCACCCAGACCCGATGCAGCTCATAACGGGTGAATTGCGGGTTGAGGTGGCCCGGTGTGAGCAACTGCGCGTACTTCACATCAGGGCTGCCGACTTTGTAGTTGTTGTACGGAATGTAGACCTCTTGCTTGCCCTTGAGCTTCCAGTCGTAGCGGTCCGGCGAGCCGTTGAACAGGTCAGTATCGTCCGCCGTGCGCAGGCCGTCGGATGAGGCGATCGGCGTGTCATACGCCAGATTAGGCGCACGGCGCACACGACGTTGGCCCGCGTCGTAGACCCAGGCCTGACGCGGGTCCTTGAGTTGGTCCAGGGTCTCGTGGATCAACGCCGCACCACCGGCCAGCCGGGCCGGGCTCTTCACGAACGCCAGGTAGTAAAACAGGATGTTTTTCAAGTCGGCAAACTGTCCGCCCGGCCGGTAATAGTTGAAGAGCCCTTCCTGCTGCGAGGTCACCAGCGCGAAGCTGCCGTTGCGCTGCACCGGCGCTTCGGAAGCACGCCGCACCACATAGATACCGCGATAACGGGTGATGTGGTTCCACAGCACTTCGATCCCGTCCTTGGGCACCGGGAACGGCACACCGCCATAGGCATCGGCAAACCCGCTGCCGCCTTCGAGCAGCTTGGCCGAGGTCGCATTCTTGAAGGTATTGTCGTATAGCCACTGCGGCGCCGAACCCGACCGGCGAGAGGGATAAACCGGCATCTGGAAGGTGTCGGGGTAGCTGTTGAACAGGGCGACCTGACCCGGGCTGAGGTGGGCCTTGTACTGATCAAGGTTGGCTTTGGTGATGGTGAACAGCGGCTTGTCCGCCGCGTACGGGTCCGGGTGGTGTTGACCGGGTTTGTAGCCGGCCGGCGCCTGAGTGATACCGCCGGCCCACGCCGGAATGGTCCCGGCGGCGTTGCCGGCACGCTCGGCGCCCAGCGGGGTCAGGGTGGTTTTCAGTTGTTCGGCTTGCTGGGGCGAGATGGCGGCCAGCGTGCTGCCGGCGGCCAGGCTCAGGATTAGCGCCAGTGTGGTTTGGGTCAGTCGTGAAGTGTGAAACATCATCGTTCTCCGAAAAAATCCAGCAGGTCTGCAAAACACAGCAGATCCCTGTGGAGCGAGCTTGCTCGCGATAGCGGCCTGCCAGACGACATCTGTATTGGCTGTGCCGCCCTCATCGCGAGCAAGCTCGCTCCCACAGGGGTTTTGTGTATGGCGCTTACAAGAAGTACTTGAGGTTGAAGCCGACGTTGTCGCGGTCACGCAGGCCGTTGTCCTGCCCGCCGCCGTAGAACTCGGTGTATTGCAGCTCGGCCTCCAGCTTGTTCTGGTAGTTGGCCTTGATCCCCAGGGTGTAGGCCTTGCGGCCCTCGATGGTGTTGCCCGCCTGATAACTGTTGCCCTGGAAGTCGTCCTTGTAGACGACGTAAGGCGAGACGTTGACCCCGGCATACACGTCGTTCCAGGTGCCGTTGATCATCGCGGTGTAGCTGTAGGAGTCGCGGTTGACCTGGTCGGCACGATCACCGCCGGACACATAGGAAAAGTTGCCGGTGCCCGCGTAGTAACGCGTGCTGCCGTCATAGGCGGTGTAATGCAGGCTGCTGCCGCGCAGGTGCTCGGACGCCAGTTCGAACACCCCGAACATCGAGTCGAACGACAAGCTCGGGCCAAAGTTGTAAATGGTGCCCAGGGAGGTGTTGAACGCTTCCACTCGCTCGGCGTTATTGATCTGGCTGGCGAGCGTGACCTGCTGACCGCCAATGTTGATGGTCTGACCGGCTGCTGCGGCGGCAGCGCCGTTGGCCAGGTCGCCGATCAGGTCGTTGGTGGCCGCAACGCCGATGGGCAGGTTCGGCCGATAGGCCACTTCACCGAACACCGATGCCTGGCCCAGGGTGGTGTTGAAACTGAAGCCGTACATGCGGATGTCTTCGGCGTAACGGCGATGCGCCTGGATATTGCCCAGCACATCCACGGTCGCCAGGCCGTTGGCCAGTTGCCCCGCCTGACTGCCGGCGACACCGGTCAACAGGTTGGTCAGGGCATTCATGTCGATGCCTTTGTACCCACCCAGATCGGCGGAAATGGTCGGTTCCTTGGCGTGGTAATTGACCATGTACACGCCGAACTCGGTGCTGTTGAGTTGTTCGGCGATGTAGCGAAACGCGAACCCGAACTGGCCGTCATTGCGCGCGTTGTAATCCTTGCCGACCGAGGCCACTTTGACGGTATTGCCGAAGGTCGGCGTGACCCCGTTGGCGTAGAGGCCGGTGGTGCTCAGGGTCTGATTGAGCAACGGGTTGTTGCCCAGCGCGCTGTACAAACCGATCACGTTGCCGAAACCGGGCACCGGAGTGTCCAGCGCGGTATCGGTAAAGTTGTTGTAGCCGGTGTTGCCGCCATCGGCGAACAGGTCCGTCTGCGAGTAGAACGTACCGACCGGGTCGATGCGGGTTTCCTTCCAGTTGGTCTGGTAAAAACTTTCCATGGTCAGGGTGTCGGTCAGGCCGATGTTGAAGCTCAGCGCTTCCACCGGCACCAGCACTTCCTTGACTTCAGCGCCGGGCAAACGGTACTTGGCGGCGTCCACCGGGTTGGTGGTGTTAATCCCGCCACGGTAGAAAATCCCCTCGCCCCAGTTGAACACCTGACGGCCGATACGGGCCGTGACCGGCATCTGCGCGACGTCCCAGTTTCCATAGAGGTAAGCGTCGAGCATCTCCACCCGGCTGCCGGCGATATCGCGGGTCTGGCCAGTGAAGTGGTCGTCCTGCGGGTAACTCTGACTCGGTTGTGAGGGGTTGTTGTTGCGGTAGTAATCGTTGCGCTTGTCCATCAGTTGGGTGTCATAGAACGCGGTGCCGCGCATGAACATCCCGTAGTTCTGATAGTTGGCCTCAAGCTCCGAGGTGATCTTGTACACCTCGGAAACCAGCCCGGTGTCGAAGTTGCGATTGCCGTCGTTGGTGTTGACGTCGTCGTTGTTCTTGTCCCGGCCCTGGACCCGCCACAAGCGGCCATAGGACAACGTGCTGTCGAACGAGCCGGTGACCTGATTGTCCAGCACACTGAATTCCTCGGCCTGCACGCCGTCGACTGCGCACAGTTGCAGCAGCCCTGCCAGGCCGACGCCGGGGAGCGCCGCGCCAGACAGGCGAAATCGGGTTCTCATGATCTGTTCCTCTTCCCTGGTTTTATTGTTTTTATGCTGCCTGTGTGAGTAGGCGACGTTGCCGCGATGGCTATGGCGCCAATCCCGCATCGACATATATCCGGCTGTGCGCACCGAAATGCCCCAGCAGTTTGAACAGCTGTTGGTTCAGAGCCGGATGGTCGAAGTCTTCGCGCTGCACCTGGTTACCGGCGCTGAAATCGCGGGTGATCGGGGCGGTCTCCAGCCACTGCCCGATGGCTTCATCAAACGCTGCGGATTCGTCGGCGGACTCGGCGCTCACCACTTCGCGCAGGTAGTCGACCGAGTACGGTGGGTAACCGGCGTCCTGTGCAGAGTCCGTGTAAGCGTCGAGCATCGGATGTGCCTGGCTGGCGCGCAGCAGGCGCCGAAGCCAGGTCGACTGATACTTTTCCACTTCCGTGTGCCGGGTGGCGACCCGTTCAATGGCGGCATGCTTGTCGGCATCGAAGCCGGCCAGCGCCTTGCTTTCCAGCAACAGCAGACTCGCGAGCTCGACGCCGGGCAGTGCTTTGGCGTGATAAGGCTGGGTCAGGTCCTGAACGTGGTGCAGGCCCCAGCCGAGAAAACGATAACCCCAGTAAGGATGGCCGCTGGCAAACGCCAGTCGCGCCAACCCCATGTATTGGTAGACGCGCCAGTCCGGCCAGCTGCGCTGAAGAAATCCGGCCGCGGCATACACCACCGCACTTTCATGGAAGAACCCCATATGAAACGGCGCCTGGGAACTGTACGGAAACCGCGCATCGCCGAAAGGCTGCGGGCCGAAGCCGTACAAGGCGCCCACCTCGCCTGGGTTGTCGTTGAACAGGTTGATGTCGTGGCCGTAATCAGGCTCCTCGGCGGCGCTGGCCAACACGGCCAGGGGCGATACTTTTTCACCGTCCGCCACGCGGATGAAACGCTGGCGATTCCACGGCGACAGGGTCTGTTCAACCATGACCTGCTCGGCCTTCAGGTGTTCTCGCTCGGGCAGGTCCTTGCCGGGCATCGGCTGGATAACCATCGCCAGATGAATCCGCGGATTGATCCGCAGCGCGGTGAGGAAGTCATGGCGCAGATTGTCCCCAGGCATGGCGGGCAATTTCAGGTTGTCGGGGCGCGGCGGGTAGTGGGCGAAGTGCTCACGGGCGAAGCGTTCCTGTTCGTCCAGCAGCGCAGAAACGGCCGGGTATTGTTGCGCGAGAAACTGCTCCAACGGCTCAACCTCGACCTGCGGGGCATCGCGCAAGGCCGGCAGATCCTGCAACGCCAGGTAGCTGCCGACCGTATGGTTGGACCAGCCCCACGCCATCGGTGCCGTTCCACAAAGCAGCAACAGGAGGAATGTCAGCTTCATTGCTTTTGGTTCTTATTGGATGAGCAGTGGGGTTGAGCCTAACAACCGACCCTGCCCCTGACACTGTCCAATCTCACCAGAAAAGTTCTCCGATAGCGCCACGCCCCGGTGCAGAAAACACCGAAGATCATTGTGGGAGCGAGCTTGCTCGCGATGCGGGTGTGACAGTCAACATCGATGGTGACTGACGCGCCGCTATCGCGAGCAAGCTCGCTCCCACAGGGATTTGAGGTGGTCGGCTAAGCGGGGTAACCCGTGATTTTGCGGATGCTCTGGTACAACGGCTTGAGCTGGCGGTACATGCGCAGGTAAACCTCTTTGTACAGTCGCTCATAAATCTGCTGCGCCTCGGGTTGCGGCATGAACACTGCCCCCACCCGAGTCATGGCCGCGATCGCCGTGGGAAAATCCGCGTGCAAACCCAACCCCACCGCGCAGCAAATTGCCGCGCCCAGACCGGACGCCTCATAGACATGCGGACGCTCGGCCGGAAGGCCAAAAATGTTCGCCGTGAGCTGCATCGCCGCATCACTCTGGGAACCACCACCGGCAACGCGCAAACGCTTGACCGAGATGTTCGAACGTTTCTCGATCTTCTCCATGCCCTGGCGCAAGGCATACGCCAGCCCCTCGAGGATCGCCCGGTAAATGTGCGCGCGGGTATGCACGTCGCCAAAGCCGATCATCGCACCCTTGGCTTCCACCCCCGGCTCACGGATACCCGGCGACCAGTAGGGTTGCAGCATCAACCCCATCGACCCCGGCGGCACGGCGTCGACCAGCGCATCGAAGAGTTGCTCGGGTTCGATGCCCTGCGCTTTGGCCTGCTGCATTTCCCGCAGGCCGAACTCGTTCTTGAACCAGCTGACCATCCAGTAGCCGCGATAAATCATCACCTCGCAGTTGTATTGATCCGGCAATGCGGACGGGTAAGGCGGAATCAACGGGACGATTTCCAGGTAGCGCGACCGGGTGCTGGTGATCGTCGCCGTGGTGCCATAGGACAGGCACACCGTGTCTGCATCGACGACGCCAGAACCGACGACTTCGCAGGCCTTGTCGGCACCCGCCGCGATCAGCGCAATCCCCTCTGGAATGCCCGTGTGACGGCTGGCTTCAGCGGTGATGAAACCCAGGGTTTCACCGGGTTTGTGCAGGCTCGGCAACTGCTCGGGCCGCACCGCCAGCGCCTGCCATTTCCAGTCGCTGGGCGCGGCCCATTTCAGACGTTTGAAATCGAACGGCAAGTAGCCAACGCAACAGCCCACGGAATCGACAAAACGCCCGCACAGGCGATGAGTCAGAAACCCCGAGAGCAGCAAAAACTTGTCGGTCGCCGCCCAGACTTCAGGCTGGTGGCGGGCGATCCAGTTGGCCTCGGCCTGGGCGCGAAAATAATCCACGGTGGCTTGCGCGCCGACCAGTTTGAACAGCCAGCCCCACGGCCCCTTGATCCCGCCTTCGACTTCGCTCTGGCGTTGATCGAGCCAGAGGATCGCCGGGCGCAACGGCTTGCCTTGGGCGTCGACGTTGATCACCGTGCCGCGCTGGGTGGTCAGGGACACGCCAGCAATCTGTGAGCGATCGATACCGGTTTGCTGCCACACCTGCTGACAGGCCTCGCCCAGTTTCGCCCAGTAATACTCCGGGTCCTGCTCGGCCCAACCGGGTTGAGACGAATAATAGGCCTGCAACTCGACCTTGCCTTTGCCCAGCAAATTACCCTGCAGGTCGAAGAGCAACGCGCGCACGCTCTGGGTGCCATTGTCGATGGCCAACAGGTAACGCTTGTTCGGGTGGTTATCCATGGAGCTCTCTTCAATGGGCATGGGTCGCGCACATTCCTGAATTCTTATTTTCCGTAGCCCGTAGCCCGTAGCCCGTAGCCCGTAGCCCTGTAGCAGCTGTCGAGCGCAGCGAGGCTGCGTTCGAGAACAACGTTCTCGCAATCCCTGCCCCCGAAGTTTTTCTGAAACACCAGGGTGGTGGTTTTGCGACGGCTTTGCCACCGAACGCAGCCTCGTTGCGCTCGCCAGCTGCTACAGGGTTAGGGGTGCTCAACGCGACTGCTGGGTAAACCGTGGTGGCGTTGCCATAACGCCTGATAGCGCTGTAACTCCTGCTGCCAACGCTCATCATCCCAACCGAGTCGTGGCTGGCAGAGTTGGCGGATGGCCGCAAAGTATTCCTCGCCACCGCGGTGCAGCAACAGGCCCAGACGGGTTCGACGCAGCAGCAAGTCATCCAGGTGCAGCACCATTTCCGTCTCACAGGCAAACGCCAGTTCCGCCCACAAGGTGTCCGTGGCGCCCACGCTGTCATGACCCAATTCCGCGATCAGTGTCGCCAGCCTCGGCAGGTCACGGCCATGTCGCCCGGCCAGGCGCCGCCACTGGTTGCCACAGAGCCCTGGAATCGCCAGCGGCGGCACCACGGCAAACACCGGCGCGGCGTCATCATTGAAGGGACGGTCGAGCATGCTCGCGCAGGCCTTGAGCACTTCGATGGCCTGCGGGCGAAAGGTGGTCAGCTTGCCGCCGGCCAGGGTCACGCAACCCGGCTCCTGCCACAGTACATGCTCGCGGGTTTCATTCGAGGGTTTGCCTTGAGGTTCACCTGCAGGGCTGCCCACCACCGGGCGCACCCCGGACCAGGTCGACAGCACATCCGCGGCGACTACTTCGGCTTGGGGAAATTGTTGAGTGCAGGCCGCCAGCAGATAGTCGAGTTCTTCGGCACTGATACTCGCACTCTGGTCCAGATCGCCCTGATGATCGAGGTCCGTGGTGCCGACGACCGTCGCGCCCTCCCAAGGAAAAACGAACACCGGGCGACGGTCGCGCTCGTGCAGAAAAGTGAAGGCTTGCGCCACCGGCAGGCGCCAGCCCGGCAGCAATAAATGGCTGCCACGCAACGGGCGCAACTGACGCGGGGCATCAGGCAGGCGCAAGCGCTCGGCCCAGGCACCGGTGGCCACGGCCAGCACACCACAACGCAATTGCAGTGACGCGCCACCTTCGCAGTCTTCCACCTGGACCCCGCAAACGCGTCCTTCCTTACGCAGCAATTGCTGCACGCGCACGCCGTTAAGCACCACGGCGCCATCGGCCCGGGCCTCGCCCAATACGCGCATCACCAAACGGGCGTCATCGGTCAGCGCATCGACAAAACAGGTGCCGCCCAGCAGGTCATGTTCCTTTACCCCCGGCGCCAGATAACGCAGTTGTTGCGCGTCATGGAAGCGATGGCTACGCCGTCCCGCCAGCGCGTCATAGATCGACAACAACCCTCCCAGCACTCGCGGTCCGGGAAAGCCGCCACGGTAATGCGGCATCATGAAACTCATCGGCTCCACCAGCCCCGGCGCTTCGTCGAGCAGGCGCTGGCGTTCGCGGACCGAATCGCGGGTCAGGCGCCACTGACCCTTGGCGATGTACCGCAAACCGCCATGGACCATTTTCGAGGATCGGCTGGAGGTGCCCCAGGCAAAATCGCGTTGCTCCAGCAGCAGGCACCGCCAGCCACGACGCGCGGCTTCGCGCAGGATACCGGCGCCGCTGATGCCGCCGCCGATGACGATCAGGTCCCAGGTTTCCTCCGCCAGCGTGGGCAGCATTTGCTGGCGCCACGCGGCGTTCCAGTTCGGGCTCATGGCCGTCACTCCGGCAACAACGTGCCGGGGTTCAGGCGCCCGGCCGGATCAAAATGCCGGCTCAGCGCCTGCAGGGTGTCCATCGCCAGCACGCCCTTCTCGCGCAGCAGGTACGGCGCGTGGTCCTTGCCCACGCCGTGCTGATGACTGATGGTGCCATGGTTGTCGACGATGGTCTGACTGGCCGCGTGCTTGAGCGCCTGCCAGCGGGCCAGGGTCGCGGGATAGTCCGCCGCCGGGCGAAACACATAGGTGGTGTAGATGCTCGAGCCTTCACCGTAGACGTGGGACAGGTGAGTGAACACGTGCACCCGTTCACCTTCAGCCGCCAAGGCGTCGCGCAGGCTGGCTTCAATCAGGGTCAGGAGGTTGTCGACGTTGCTCCAGTCGGTGGCCGTTTCGAGTGTGTCGACCACATAACCGGCGTTCCACAAGTTCTCGCGCAGGTAGGGAAAACGAAAACGGTTCTGCGCCCACTTCTTGCCGAGCAAGGTGCCGGTAAACACCCCGCCGAATGCCTTGAGGTGCTGGCGGGCCTGGCTCAGGGACAGCGCATTTTGCCGGCGATTACCGGTCACGCCGAACGTCAGCAGGCATTTGCCTTCACCGGCACCGCGCAGCGACAGGTATTTTTCCAGCCAGGCGATCTGCTGCGGATGACCGGCCAACGCCAGTTGGGTTTCGGTTTCCACCGCGTTGGACAAGCGCAGCATCGACAGCGGAACCCGCGCCTGGGCCAACTGGCGGATGGCTTGCAGCGCCTTGGTCCAGCTGGGCAGAAACACACCGTAGAAACGTTCATCGGCGGGCAATGCGCTGACCCGAACCTTGACCTCGGAAATAATCCCGAATCGGCCCTCGCAACCCAACACTACTTCGCGCAGATCGGGCCCGGCGGCCGAGGCCGGGAACGTGGGGATTTCCAACGGCCCGGCAAAGGTTTCCAGAGTCCCCCCGGCGAACAGTTGCTCGATACGCCCGTAGCGCAACGATTGTTGGCCACTGGAGCGACTGGCGACCCAACCACCGAGGGTCGACAGCTCCCACGACTGCGGAAAATGCCCCAGCGTATACCCCCGGGCGCGCAACTGACTTTCCACCTGCGGCCCACTGGCGCCAGGGCCGAAGGTGGCCAGCAGGCTCTGTTCGTCGAGGTCCAGCAGGCGATTCATCCGGGCCAGGGACACCGTGACCACGGGCCGCGTGGAATTCGGTGGATTGATGTGCCCGGCCACCGAAGTGCCGCCACCATAAGGAATCAGGCACACGTCCTGTTCATGAGCGAGCGCGAGCAATTGGCGGATCTGTTCGGCCGTCTCGGGAAAGGCCACGGCGTCGGGATAATTCCCCAGCGCGCCTTCACGCAACGCCAGCCAGTCCGGCAGGCTCTGCCCCCGGGCATGCAGCAAACGATCGTGCGATTGCACGCTGTATAAGGCGTGTTCCTGCAACCGCGAGGCCGGCACGCGGGCCAATGCCGCCTCCAGCGTGGCATCGGGCAGCGCTCGACCGTCTCCCAGCCGCTCGGCGAGAAAACTCGCGCCTTGTGCCGGCAGTTCGACCACCGTGGTTGCATCTCCCCAGCCGTTCCAGCGTCGCATGCGTGTGTCCTTTTGCGGTTCTTATTGGTGATATTTCAGGCCCCCATACTAGTCAGCTGCCCGAAAGTGTCACGGTCGCATCCGGCCAGTTCGAGTAGCCAATTGAGTCAAACGTCGCGCAAGTGTCAGCCATTTACTTTAGCCGTGGTTTCAAATTACCTTTCAGCGCATTCATCCGCGCACGCGGGCCTTGATCAAAGGAATACGATCATGCAATCCCTGGGCTTCACTTCCGTTCCGCCGCTGCTCAAATACCTGCGTCATGCCGAACAGCTGGGCATGGCCATCGAGCCTGCGTTGGCGGCGGCCGGGTTGCAGGCGCAGCAGTTGAGTGACAACAGCCTGCGGTTGCCGGGTGAGGCCCATGAACGCTTGCTCGATTATTTCTGCGAACACTCGGGCGATCCGCTGTTCGGTCTCAACGCCGCGCATTTTGTGTTGCCCAACTCCTGGAGCGTGCTGGGTTACATCACCATGAACTGCGCGACCCTGGGTGATGCCATGAGCCGCATCATGCCGTTCGAGAAACTGGTGGGCGACATGGGCGTCAGCCGCGCCGAGGTGCTGGACAGCGACGTGCACCTGATCTGGACCTGCCGCTATCAACGCCCGCGCATTCGCCGGCACCTGGTCGAAAACGTGCTCGGTTCCTGGTTGCAATACGCGCGCTGGATCGCGGATACACAGATGTCACCGGCCGCCGTCTGGCTGGAACATGCACTCCCGGCCGAGGCGACGCTGGCGCAATACGAGCAGTTCTTCGATTGCCCGGTGCTGTTCGACCAACCTTATTCGGCGCTGATAGTGCCGTTGCCGTATTTGCAGTTGCCGTTGCGCCAGGCCGATGCGCAATTGCTGCGCACCCTGGAAGAACATGCGCAGGGGTTGATGGCCACACTGGAGGACGCGTCGCTGGAGCAGCGGGTCAAAAGCATCCTGCGTCAGTTGCTCAAGGAAGGCCTGCCACGCAAGGAGCAAGTGGCCGAGCATCTCGCCGTGTCGGTGCGCACGCTACAACGCCAGTTGCATCAGGCCGGCACCTCGTACCAGCAAATCCTCGATGACCTGCGCCAGGAACTGGCCGAGCATTACCTGCTCAACAGCACGCTGCCGATTCAGGACATCGCTCAGTACCTGGGTTTCACCGAACCGCGCTCGTTTCACCGTACGTTCAAGAGCCGGCGCGGGATGCCGCCCGGCGAGTTTCGGCAGACTTACCGGGTGTGACTGCTCGCGAAAGCGTCAGTCGCAACAGCGCAGTAAACGTCTTTCATTGCACCTGTTTAAAGACACTCGGCGTTACGCGACAACACCCACAGATCCTTGCGCCGCTGCCTACGACTGCGCCAGAATCCGCCGGCTTGTGCGCTTGGGGGCTGCTCGGTAACGTGGATCGCGTCACTGATTCCCAGTGATCGGGTTTAGCAGCCCGGATAGTTGCCCGGCCGTACAAGTCTCATCCAGTCAGGCATTTGCCTGCGCTTGATGGTGGCTGTGCGCATGGCACCTTCGGGTGCGCCGGGTTTGGGTGACTACCGGTCTGCTAACTTGCGCACAGCTGCCACCCTTTCGTTTAGCAGCGAGATGGACGCAGCCTTATTAGAGGTTAGTCCCCCATGTTCAAAGTTACGCCAAACCCACCGGACACCGATCCGGCATCCCCCTACGAAACACCGGAATCAAAGAAACTCCACGAAGCCGCCGAGCGCGCACTCAATCACTATTTGGGCCCTCCGGCCTCCCACGTCATGACAAAGCCCTACCAACCCAATCGCCTCTACATGGCCAACCCGGCGTCCGGCACCGAACCCTTGCTGACCGATGCCTGTGAAACCCTGGGCTCAGCCACCGTCATGCTCAACGACTTCGCCGCGTTGCTCGAAGGCTCGCACCGCAAAACCGCGCAAGGTATCGCCCAAGTGGTGATGGTGGCGGAAATGGCGGTCAATCAAGTGCTGGATAAATGAGTGCCCACTGACTGATCACTGCTTCCACGAACGAAAAAAGCCCGCTGCCAAACCAAAAGGGTTCGGCAGCGGGCTTCTTTGTTCCGCTTACAACGTTTGCGCTCAGAGGCTGATCGCGTTGGTGAACACCAACCGGTTACCGAACGGGTCGGCAATGGTCATGTCCTGGCTGCCCCACGGCATGGCCTGAATCTGCGGGTGCGAAAACGTGTATTCCTTGGCAATCAACTGTTGCTGGAACACCTCAAGCTCATCCGTCTCGATCCGCAAGGCCGAACCCGGCGTCGCATCGCCGTGGTGTTCGGACAGGTGCAACACGCATTCGCCGCGAGACACCTGCAAGTACAACGGGAAGTTCGCTTCGAAACGATGCTGCCAGTCGATCTTGAAGCCGAGGAAGTCGACGTAGAACTCTATCGCTTTCCGTTCATCGAAAATCCGCAGGATCGGGGTGGTTTTGCCGAAGCTCATAGGAGTGTTCTCGCCAGTGGGAAGGGCCCGTGTTCAGCGGGCCATGTGTCTGGTTCAAATGATCGGATCAACGCAGCGTCTTGAGCGCGAGATCACTGTAGTAGAAGCTGTTCTTGCCAGTGCGCGCAAAGAAGAAGTAACCATAATCCGACAAGTAATAGTAGGTATTGAGCCGTTTGTACTCATCGTCTTTTTTACTGCAGGTCAACTCTTTGGCTGAACCGCTCAAGGTGACATTGAGTTCGCTGGCCGGCAGCTCGCGAATGACGGTGCAATCGTTACTGTCTTGACGCTCCTCGACTTTGCCGAACAGTGTGTTGGTGCTGCGGACCGTCGCGTTGTAGTTCAACCGCTCGTTGATCGGCATATGCTGCCAGTCGCCGGTGAAACTCAAGTTGATGACACTGGAACTGTCTTTCATCGAAGGGCCCTTCGAGACGCCGAATCGACTCAATTTCGCCAGATCGAACAGTCCGTGAAAGGACACTGCATCGCTCTCGTAATGGGTCCCTGACAAACGCAGGGTCATCTGCTGCGAAGCGCTATCGATACCGATAAAACGCTCTTCACGCATGTCCGTGGTCTTGGCCTTGTAAGTCGACTGCCCTGCCACTTCCACATAGCTGAGCGGTTTAACGGCAACCGGCATGTTCAGGTTTTTGATGGCCGATGCGACAGCAGGGGAAAGCGGCGCCAGGGTCACTGGCGCGGTTTTCTTCGCACGGGCAACGAACTTCGGAAGTTGCGCTGCCGACTCCGGTTTATCGCAGGCCAATTTGAACAGCTGGTTATAGTCGTCGTTGCTGCCGCTAATCGCCGTGGCCGTCAGTGCAACGGCATCCTGGCCATCTGTGACGGTGTTGTTGGCGTCCAGATCGTATCCCGCCACCACGCGATACGTCTGCTTGCCACAATCGACCGCATACCGCTCGCGTTTCTGGGCATAGGGCGCGTCGTAGGGCGCATCAAAACCAATCAAAGGATTATCGTAGGCCGCCCAGAATCTCAGTTCGGCACCGTCCTTCTTGAGGCTGTTGCGATCAATCAATACCCATTGATCCTCGCCGCTGCCTTTGACGACACGCCAATCCGAGGCTGGAGTACTGGCACACGCCTTGATGAAATCCGGGTTGCTTTTCAGCACCCCGAGCACGTTGGCCGGAACCGCTCTGCCCGTCGAATACTGGTGAGCATTTAGACCTGGATACATCCGGCCGCCACCGCCCAGATAGAGCAAGGTGGCCCGATCAGATGTACAGGAAGCTTCCATTTGAAATACCAGCCCTGCCGCCGCCTGGGCATTGCCGGAATGGCTGATCTGGAAACTCAGGACATCGCCTTCACGCATGATCGAATCACTGACCAGAGGCTTCGACAGAACGCCGTTGAACAACGTCTCGGCTTCCGCCGCCCGGCGTGCCTGTGGGCTGACACAACCCGCCAATAACGTAACGGCAACGAACAAACAAATGCGGTACATGAAACTCCCTGGGCGACGCACGCCAAAATCCACTGAATGTCAGCGCTTCGGCTTGGGAGTGGCTTTCTTTAATCGCAATGTGCCATCAGTACGACGGTCCGCAAAAAATGCTTACTGAAACCCGCCCCGCAAATCCCCTTCCCGCGCCAGAAACCGCCCTTCCCTTTTACCGTTCGCCTGCCCGTCGCTGTAACTCAACACGCCGTTGACCCACACGCCGTCAATCCCTTCTGCCGCTCGTTGCGGATCGTTGAAGTCCGCCACGTCGCGAATGGTCAGCGGATTGAACAACACCAGATCCGCCCAATGCCCTTCACGGATTTCTCCGCGCGCCTTCAAGCCAAACCGCGCCGCCGACAGCCCGGTCATTTTGTGTACCGCGGTGTGCAGCGGAAACAACCCGACATCGCGACTGAAATGTCCCAGAACCCGTGGGAATGCGCCCCACAAGCGTGGATGCGGGAACGGGTCTTCCGGCAATCCGTCAGAGCCGACCATCGATAGCGGATGCGCGAGGATTCTTCGTACGTCTGATTCATCCATTCCGTAGTACACCGCGCCCGCCGGTTGCAATTGGCGGGCGGCGTCGAGCAATGACAGGTGCCACTCGGCGGCGATGTCCATCAGGTCGCGACCGCCCATTTCAGGGTGCGGGGTGGACCAGGTGATGGTGATGCGATGGGCATCGGTGACTTGTTTGAGGTCCAGTGTCGAAGAACTCGCCGCATAGGGATAACAGTCGCAGCCCACCGGATGGGTTTTCGCCGCGTGTTCGAGGGAGGCCAGCAATTGCGGACTGCGCCCCCAGTTTCCGGCGCCCGCGCATTTGAGGTGGGAAATGATCACAGGGGATTTCGCATGTCGGCCGATCTGGAACGCCTCGTCCATGGCCTCTAGCACCGGTTCGAACTCACTGCGCAAATGGGTGGTGTACACCGCACCGAATGCCGTCAGCTCTTCGGTCAGTTGCATCACTTCTTCGGTGGAGGCCGAAAAGGCGCTGGCGTACGCCAGGCCTGTGGATAAGCCCAATGCTCCGGCCTCCAGGCTTTCGCGCAGTTGCTCGCGCATCGCACTGATTTCGTCTGGCGTGGCGGTACGAAACAGGTCGTCGAGGTGATTGTTGCGCAGCGCCGTGTGACCGACCAGTGCGGCGACGTTCAGCGTGGTGTTCGCCGCTTCGACCGCCGCGCGGTAGTCGCTGAAGGTCGGATAAACAAATGCTGCGGCCGTGCCGAGCAGGTTCATCGGGTCCGGCGGATTGCCCTTCAAACTCACCGGCGAAGCGCTGATTCCGCAGTTGCCGACGATCACCGTGGTCACGCCCTGGCTGAGTTTGGGCAGCATCTCTGGCTGGCGGATCACCACCGTGTCGTCATGGGTGTGGACGTCGATGAAACCCGGCGCCAGCACGCGACCGGCAGCGTCGATTTCTTCGCTGGCAGTGGCGTCGTGCAAGTCGCCGATGCGCTCGATGCGGCCGTTCAGGATTGCCACGTCGGCGGGATAACCGGGGGCATTGCTGCCGTCGATGATCAGGGCGTTGCGAATCAGCGTGTCGTACTGCATGTCAGTCTCCCAGCGGCAAGTGATCGTCGCCGCCGCGGTAATCGTCGAGGGCGAGTTTGATCCGCCGCAGACGTTCTTGATTGTCTTCAGGATTGGCCAGCGCCAGCTCGGTGGCAAGCACGTCGATGGCCAGCAGCATGCCGTAGCGCGCCGCCGTGGGTTTGTAAATAAACGAGGTTTCGACGCCTTGCAGCGGCAACAGCACGTCGGCCAATTGCGCCAGCGGCGAGTCGGCCCGGGTGATGGCGACAATGCGGGCGCCGTAACTGCGGGCCAGTTCGACGGCTTCAATGAGTTCGGGCGTAATGCCGGTCAACGAACAGGCAATCACGGCCCGGCCGGCATCGAGGCTGGCGGCGGTGACGCGCATCATCACCGGGTCGTGGCACACCGCAATCGGGTAGCCGAATCGCACCAGCCGCACCTGCAGTTCATCGCTGCACAAAGTGGAGCAGCCGCCCATGCCGAACGCGTGAATCATTCGCGCCTTGCCCAGCAGCTTCACCGCATCGGCGAAGCGCGACTCGTCGAACGCCGACAGATGCTGGCGCAAGGTCGACTCGATATCACCGACGATCTGCCCGTAAAACGCCGACTGATCGGGGGTGCCCGCCGGGTCGAGAAAGCGGCTGCCGACACCGCTGGCCTGGGCCAGTTGCAGGCGCAAGTCACGCAAGTCGCGGCAGCCCACCGTGCGGGCGAACCGCGACAGCGTGGCGGTACTGACTTCCGCCCTCAGCGCCAGCTCATCGAGGCTGGCAGCGGAGGCAAACCCTACGTCGTCGAGCATCAGGCGAGCGATACGCCCTTCACCGGCGCTGAAGGAATCCTGGCGGGCGCGGATCTGATAAAGGATGTCCATGGCAGGCGACTCCGGTTAAATCAGGTAGGAAAGGCCCACGGTCAGGCCGAAAGCGACCACGGAAATAATGGTCTCCAGCACCGTCCAGGTCTTGAAGGTCTGGGCCACGGTCATGTTGAAGTATTCCTTGATCAACCAGAAGCCGCCGTCGTTGACGTGGGAAAAAATCACCGAGCCGGCACCGGTTGCCAGCACCAGCAATTCCGGGTGCGGATAACCCAGGCCGATGGCCACCGGCGCAACAATCCCCGAAGCCGTGGTCATCGCCACTGTCGCGGAGCCGGTGGCAATGCGCATCAACGCGGCGAACAGCCAGCCCATGATCAACGGCGACAAGTGAAACTCGTGGGCCAGGCTGACGATCTGGTCGGTGACGCCGGCGTCCACCAGAATCCGGTTCAGGCCGCCGCCGGCGCCGACCAGCAAGGTGATGCTCGCCGTGGGTGCCAGGCATTCATTGGTGAATTTTAGAATCGATTCACGGCTGAAGCCTTGGGCAATACCCAGGGTCCAGAAGCTCAGCAAGGTCGCCAGCAACAGGGCGATCACCGAGTTGCCGATGAACAGCAAGAACTGGTTGAAGCCGCTGCCCGGCGTGGAAATCAGGTTGGCCCAGCCACCGATCAGCATCAACACCACCGGCAGCAAAATAGTCGCCATGGTGATGCCGAAGCCCGGCAGGCTGTCGCGCGGTTCGCGGTCGAGGAACTGGCGCTCCAGCGGGTTTTCCGCCGGCAATTGAATGCGCGGCACGATGAATTTCGCATACAGCGGCCCGGCAATTATTGCCGTCGGAATGCCGATCAAAATCGCGTACATCAAGGTCTGCCCGACCGACGCCCCATACACCTGCACCGCCAGCATCGCCGCGGGGTGCGGCGGCACCAGGGCGTGAACCACGGAGAGACCGGCGACCATCGGCAAGCCGACCATCAGGATCGACACCCCGACACGCCGCGCCACGGTAAAGGCAATCGGCACCAGCAACACAAAACCGACTTCGAAAAACAGCGGCAACCCAACCAGGAACGCGATGCAGACCATCGCCCAGTGCGCGTTCTTCTCGCCGAAACGGTCGATCAAGGTCCGCGCCACCTGCTCGGCACCGCCGGACTCGGCCATCATCTTGCCGAGCATCGTGCCCAGCGCCACCACCAGCGCGATATGCCCCAGGGTTTTGCCGACGCCCGCCTCGTAAGCGCCGACCACGCCGGACGCCGGCATCCCGGCCAGCAAGGCCAGGCCGATGGACACCAGGGTGATGACGATGAAGGGATTGAGTCGGTAACGGGCGATCAGCACGATCAGCGCAATGATGGCGATGGCGGCATACACCAGCAGCCAATAGCCGAAGGACAGGGTCATGCGGTACTCCTCGAAAGGGTCACGTCGAATGGATTGTGAAACTCTTAAAACATTTCGAGAGGTGATTTTCAAACGAGGTGAAAGTTATTTTCGTACAGGGGTAAGGGTTGTCGCTGAGAGATATGCGAGGTCGGTGAATATGAAAGTCAGGTAGGTGAATTTTCATGCTGATCGTTCCCACGCGCCGCGTGGGAATGATCTCGAGGAAGTCTCAGTCGTGATTCACCCGGGCGCGTTTCAGCAGTTTCTTGCAACGCTCCGACAGGTGCAGCACGCGCAGGTGCTTGCCGGCCTTGGTGTAGCGTTCGCGCAACGTATCCAGCGCAGAGATGGCCGAGTAATCGACGAAGCTCAAATGCCGGCAATCCAGCGTGACGTGGGCAGGATCATTGGCCGGGTCGAATTGATTGAGGAAGGGGGTGGTCGAGGCAAAGAACAGCGTGCCATGCACCCGGTAGAGTTTGCTGCCGTCGTTTTCCAGATGACTGTCGGCGTACAGCTGCCGGGCCTGCTGCCAGGCAAAGTTGAGCGCGGCGATGATGATCCCGCACAACACGGCGGTGGCCAGATCGGTGAACACCGTAATCACCGTCACCGCGATGATCACCAGGACGTCGTTCAACGGCACTTTGTTCACCACCCGCAACGAGGCCCAGGCGAACGTTTGCTGTGACACCACAAACATCACCCCGACCAGCGCCGCCAGCGGAATGCGCTCGATCAGCGGCGACAGAAACAGAATGAACAGCAGGATCAGCACCCCGGCAACCACCCCGGACAGTCGACCGCGACCGCCGGAACTGAGATTGATCACGGTCTGGCCGATCATCGCGCAACCGCCCATGCCACCGAACACGCCAGAGACCATGTTGGCCGCGCCCAGCGCCACGCACTCACGATCCGGGAAGCCGCGGCTCTCGGTAATTTCGTCGGTCAGGTTCAAGGTCAGCAGGGTTTCCAGCAGGCCGACCAGCGCCATCAAAATCGCGTAGGGCGCGATGATGCGCAGGGTGTCCAGACTCCAGGGAATGTCTGGCAACGCAAAGCTCGGCAAGCCCCCGGCAATGTGCGCCATGTCGCCCAGCGTACGGGTCGGCAAGCCCAGCAGATACACCGCCAGCCCCACACCGAGAATCGCCACCAGTGCCGGCGGCACCGCACGCGTGAGGCGCGGCAGCAGGTAAACGATGGCCATGGTCACGGCCACCAGCCCCGTCATCATGTACAGCGGCGTACCACTGAGCCAGGTGTCACCGCTTTTGAAATGCTCCAACTGCGCCAGGGCGATGATGATCGCCAGGCCGTTGACGAAACCGAGCATCACCGGGTGCGGGACCATGCGCACCAGTTTGCCCAGTTTCAGCAACCCGAACGCCAGCATGATCAACCCGCCGAGCAACACGGTGGCCAGCAAATACTGCACACCGTGCTGCACCACCAGCGCGACGATCACTACCGCCATCGAACCTGCAGCCCCGGACACCATGCCCGGCCGACCGCCGAACAGCGCGGTCAGGGTGCAAATGATGAACGCCCCGTAAAGACCCATCAGCGGATTGAGGTGAGCCACCAGCGCGAAGGCGATGCATTCGGGCAGCAGGGCGAAAGAGGTCGTGAGCCCGGCCAGGACATCGGCGCGTAGACGTTTTGGTTTCATGAGGGAATCGCACGCAGGGAGTGACGAGAAGAAAGTGCGCGGATGGTACGGAATTGCGGGCAGCCCGGCCAGTTGTTGGGCCTTCGCAAATGCCATCGCGGGCAAGCCATGCTCCTACAGGGGATTTGCGTCGTTCACAAATACCCTGTGGGAGCATGGCTTGCCCGCGATGGCCGCGACACGATTTAGAGCGAACTCAAACCATCTCGTCCCGAATCCACTCAATCACCGACACCCGCTTCGGCGCCCAGCCCAGCAACTCACGCGCCTTTTTCCCGCGCACTCGACTGTTCGAACCCAAGCCATAGTTGGCCATTTCATACCCCCACTCGGCCTCGGCGTCTTTCAGCGGCCAGTCTTGCGGCGCGCCCAGCTCCAGCGCGTGGGCAATCGCGGTGGTCATGTCGATGAACGACGCCTCACCGCTTTCAACGAAGTAGAACGTGCCCGGCACATTTTTGGTCAGTGCCAGCAGGTACAGGGACACCACGTCTTCGATGTGCACGTTGGACCAGATGTTCTGACCCGGGCCGACATGCCGGACCACGCCACTTTTACGCGCCTGCTTGAGCAAGCGCGGCAATTGCACGCTGTCACGATTGACGCCCAGGCTATGGCCATAAATCAGCGTGTTGCAGATCACCGCCGAGTTCACGCCATCGTTCGCGGCGGCGAGGATCAGGTTGTCGATGGCCACGCGGGCGGCCTTGTCGACGGTCGGTTCCGGCAGTTTGTCTTCGACGTAGATGACGTCGCTGGCGTGACCGCCCGAGGCATCGCCGACGATGCTCGAACCGCTGGTGTGCAGGAATACTTTGTTGGAACCGCGCAAGGCGTCGAGCAACGCTTGCACCGCGCCGCGATGGTCGCTGCTGGCGGCGTTGATCACGGCGTCGGCCGCACGGGCCTGTTCGGCGAGCAGTGCGCTGTCGTCCAGCGTGCCGATTACCGGGGTGATGCCCAGCGCGCTCAACTCATTGGCTTGGGCTTCGCTACGCACCAGGCCGGTGACCTTGTGGCCCGCGCGGATCAGACCGGTGGCGATGGAGCCGCCGATGAAACCTGCAGCGCCGGTGACGAATACGTTCATGGAGAAACTCCCTGCGTGAATAAGTGATGCGACGAGTATCGAGGAGTGATCTCTGACGAAAAATCCCCTCTGACCCAATTCACTCTTGCGCAGGAATCACGAATCAGCCTTTGAAATCCGAGTTCGCATACAACGCCAACTTGCCCTGAATAAAGTCGAGGAAGCACTGAATGCGCAGGGCCAGTTGCGAGTTGCGGTAGTACACCGCGTTGATTGGCTGGCGATAGCCGCTGTTGAAGTCCGCCAGCAGCACCTGCAAACGGCCGGCGCGAATATCTTCGATGGTCATGTAGTGCGACAGGCAGGCAATGCCCTGGCCTTCCAGCGCCAGGTGGCGGATCGTCTCGCCGCTGGAGGCACTGATCGACGCCTCGATTGGCCAGCGATCTCCATGCACGTAACGCAACGGCCATTGGTTGAGACCTTCGTTCTGGGTAAACCCCAACAACGCATGCTTACTCAAGTCCGCCACTGCCTGCGGCGCGCCGTGTTGCTCGAGGTAGGCCGGGCTGGCGACGATGTGCAGTGGACTGCACCCCAGCGAGCGAGCGTGCAAGGTCGAGTCGGCCAACGTGCCGATGCGGATCGCGATGTCGGTGCTTTGCTCGAGCAGGTCGATGATCAGATCGTTGCTGTTGAGTTCGAGCTGGATGTCCGGGTAGAGACGGCGGAATTCGTCGATGTACGGCACGATGGCGTGCAGCATGAACGGTGACGCCGCGTTAATCCTCAGCCGCCCGGACGGGGTTTGCTGGCGTGAGTTGAGGCGTTCTTCGAGCTCGTCCATCTGATCGAGAATCCGCTTGGCGTGCTCGAAGAAGTACTTGCCCTCTTCGGTCAGGTCCATGCGTCGTGTGGTGCGGTTGATCAGCGTGGTATCGAGTTTGGCCTCCAGCCGCGACAGCGTGCGACTGACCGCCGAAGGCGTTTGCCCGACCTGTTCGGCGGCAGCGGAAATCGACCCGCATTCAATCACGCAGACGAAAATCTGCAATTCATCGGATCTGGCTTTCACAAAGGCCCCTCATTCAAAACTGGCTTGATAGTAGCTGGATGCGGGGCAAAAGGAACCTCAAGCCTTGAGGCCAAACACCTCGGTCAAATGCTGTTCATAGCGTGCGACATCAGCTTCGATGTTCGGGCGTTTCATCACGTCGACGCACAGGAAGGTCGGCAGGCCGGTCATGCCGAGGAACTCGTTGGCCTTATGAAACGGGAAGTACACCGCGTCCACGCCCTTGGCTTCAAAGAAGTCGGTCGGGTCGTCAAAGGCTTGCTGCGGTGCATTCCAGGTCAACGACAGCATGTATTGCTTGCCCTGCACCAAACCGCCGCTGCCGTACTTCTGCGACGCATCGGAACGGGTGCGGCCATCACTGGCGTAGAGACTGCCATGGCCTTCGGTGAAGACTTCATCGATGTACTTTTTCACGGTCCACGGCGCGCCCATCCACCAGCCTGGCATTTGATAAATGATCACGTCGGCCCAGAGAAATTTGGCGACTTCTTCGGCGACGTCGTAGCCCTCGTCGATGAAGGTGGCTTTCACGTCCACGCCGCCACGATCCAGCACGCTCAGCGCCGTTTCATGCAGGGTGGTGTTGTAGCGGCCATCAGAGTGGGCGAATTTTTTTCCGCCATTGAGCAACAGGACTTTTTTCATGAGAAATCTCGGAAGGTCAGAAATTGGATGGCGGCAGGTTAGCGGCGAGGCTCGCGCGGAATAAGCCCCGAATGCACAAAACCCTTTTGACCAATACGCACGAATCAGTAGGCGATTGTTGCCATAGACTTGCGCCGATTCTTAACTTGAGGGAATTTCTGATGAGTGAAATGCAAGGCTTCATCCTGCACGCCAAGACCCGCCCGGAAAAATCCGATGCCTTTGAAGCGTTTTTCCGCGGCTATGTGGAAGCCAGTCGCGCCGAGCCCGGCTGCATCGAATATCACATGCTGCGCGACAAACAGGACCCGACGCTGTTTATCTTCTACGAGATCTGGCAATCCCAGGCTCACCTGGACGTGCACTCGAACCTGCCGCACATGAAGCAGTTCCTTGAGCACCGCGATGAATTCCTGGAACGGGATTTCGAGATCCGTGACATCGACATGCTCAGCCCGTCGTCCGCTACCCGCTGATCAGCAAATGGCCGCCTAGCACGCCGAGGCCGATGAAGAACACTCGCTTGAACAGCACCGCGCTGATCCGCTGACGCAACCATTGGCCGAGTAACAAGCCGAGCACCGCGGGGATCAGCGCCAGCAATGACGCGCTCAATTCGCCACCGCCCAGCGCGTCGCGCCACCACAAGCCAGCCGCCAGCGCCAAGGTCGACACGGTGAACGACAAGCCCAGCGCCTGCACGAGTTCGTCCTTGCTCAAACCGAGCGCTTGCAGATAAGGCACCGCCGGAATCACGAAGACGCCGGTGGCCGAGGTGATGATGCCTGTCAGCACGCCGCACAGCGGACCGACCCAACGCTCAGCGTGACCGCCGACACGCAAGGCCGGCAGGAACAACCCGCTCAATGCGTAGAACAACAACGCCGCACCCAACGCCCGCACGACCCAATGCCCTCCCGCCATGCCAATCCACAATGTGCCGGCGCCCGTGCCAAGGAAGATCGCCAGCAGCATCGGCCATAACCGCTTGATCAAGCCGCGCAGGTGCCCACCGAATGCCAGTTGCCAGACATTGGTGAGCGTTGCGGGGATGATCAATAGCGCGGCTGCCTGCGACGGGGCCATAGCCAGACCGAGCAGGCCCATGGCGATGGTTGGCAAGCCCAGACCGATGATGCCTTTGATCATGCCGGCCAGGAGGAAGGTGGCGATGACCAGTAAGGACAAGGCCAATCCGAGGTTTTGATAGAACGCGGCGAGTGTATTCATGGGGTTATCCTGAGCCTGGATTTGCCGCGTGAAAATCTGCCATATACTGAGGATGCCTCTTGTTTAGCAAAAGGCTGAAAGTTTCGTCGTGTTGCAAAGCGCTATCGCGAGCAGGCTCACTCCAGGTGACCGCGTTGTTCGCACCGACGCGGTCCACTGTGGGAGCGAGTTTGCTCGCGATGGCGGCTTTCCAGACAACACACATCCAGAGATTGCCAATGCACTACGACCTGACCGACCTGCGCCTCTACCTGAACATCCTCGACAGCGGCAACATCACCGCCGGCGCCGCGCGCAGTCATTTGTCCCTGGCGGCGGCGAGCGCGAGAATCCGCGCCATGGAGGCTTCGCTCGGCATCGAATTTCTGGAACGCGGGCGTCGCGGCGTCACGCCGACTCCGGCCGGCAAAGCCTTGGCAAAACACGCCCGATCCCTGCTGCAACAAGCCGAGCGCATGCAACAGGACCTGGCCGAATACGCAAAAGGCGTCAAAGGTCAGGTGCGCCTGCTGTGCAACACCACGGCAATCACCGAGCACCTGCCGGAGTTGCTCGCCGACTTCCTGCGTGAGCATCCGAATCTCGACATCGACCTTCAGGAATTGCCCAGCGCACGCATCACCCACGCCTTGCGCCAAGGTGCGGCAGACCTGGGCATCGTGTCTGACGCTGTAGACACCGATGACCTGCAGACCCGCGCCTTTCGTGACGATCCCCTGGTGTTGATCCTGCCCCGCGATCATCCGCTGGCCGACACCGAATCCCTGAGTTTCAGCGACACCTTGCACCACGATTATGTCGGCCTGAACGCCAGCAGCGCCCTGGCCGTGTACCTCGAAGAACAGGCGCTGCACATCGGTTCACGCCTGAAAATCCGCATCCGCGCCGACGGTTTTGATGGCGTCATGCGCATGGTCGCCCGGGGCGCGGGGTTGGCGATCGTGCCGCAGGCGGCTGTCCAGCGCTGGACCGGCGAACCATCGTTCCAGAGCATCGCGCTGCAAGAACCCTGGGCCCAACGCAAACTCCTGCTCTGTGCCCGGGACTTTGCCGCGCTGCCCGGTTATGCCAGAGCCCTGCTGCAAGCCTTGACTCTCCCCTGAGGGGCAGACTTTACCCTTGAGGTTTGATCTTCAAGGACAGAGTCGATGGGCAAGCGAATTCTGGTGATTCTCGGTCATCCTTCCAGCAACAGCTTCTGCGCAGCACTCGCCGAGCGCTATGCACAGTCGGCGTTGCGCGCCGGGCATCAAGTCCGCCAATTGTTTCTCGGCAGGATGGACTTCGATCCGGTGCTGCGTGAAGGCTATCAACAGGTTCAACCTCTGGAAGCCGACTTGCGTCAGGCACAGGCCGACATCCTGTGGGCCGAGCATCTGACGCTGGTGTATCCGATCTGGTGGGGCGGGATTCCGGCCTTGCTCAAGGGCTTTTTTGATCGCGTGTTCCTGCCCGGTTTCGCTTTTAAATACCGTGAGGGCAAAGCCTTTCCCGATAAATTGTTGCGCGGTCGCAGCGCGCATTTATTGGTGACCATGGACACGCCACCCTGGTATTACCGCTGGGTGTATCACATGCCCGGACTGCATCAGGTCCGCGAAACCACTCTCGCCTTCTGCGGCATCAAACCCAGGCGCACACTCACGTTCGGCCCGATTCTCGGCGCCAGCGCTGATCAGCGTGAAGCCTGGTTGCTGCAAGCCCAGGCTATCGCCAGCCGCTGAGTCTGCCGATAATGCGCGGGGCTGTACCACGGTAAAAAGGACTTTTCATGTACATCGGCCAAGCCGCGCAACGCTCCGGCACCACGATCAAAAGCATCCGTCATTACGAGTCGATCGGCCTGCTGCCTGCGGCCCAGCGCTTGGGGAAATACCGCGTCTATGACCAGCAAAGTGTCGACCTGCTGATTTTCATCAAGTGCGCCCAGCAACTGGGTTTCAGGCTCAAGGAGTTGCAGGCGATCTTCGCCGGCCATCAGGGTCAGGCAATGCCGTGGGCACTGGCGCATCAGGCCATCGATGCCAAGAAGCGCGAGATCAGCGAGCGAATGACCGTACTGTCGCGCCAGCACGCCCAATTGATTGAGTTCGAAGCCAGCCTGGAACAATCCCGGGCCGATTGCCCTTTGGAAAGTCTTTGAGGCGTTGCGCGTTTCTGGACACCTGGATGTCGAGTTCAGACAACTGACCGGTACATCGGGGCTATAGGGTGCCA
The DNA here is from genome assembly GCF_046535095.1 of Pseudomonas sp. SIMBA_041. Lineage (NCBI taxonomy): Bacteria > Pseudomonadati > Pseudomonadota > Gammaproteobacteria > Pseudomonadales > Pseudomonadaceae > Pseudomonas > Pseudomonas sp. SIMBA_041. Next base: position 15,934 of record NZ_JAWRXJ010000010.1, on the reverse strand, counting down.
CTTCAGTTCTTGAAGCCACTGCCCGGAGTCATCATGACCGCACCGATTACCGTCCTTCGCGATACTCATCCACTGCCGGTGCTTGACGCCTGCAAATGGGAAAAACTCGAAGGTGACCCGCACACCGTCAACCTCAACGCCTACACCAGCGAAGACGGCAGCAAGATCATGGGCACCTGGATCTGCACGCCGGGCAAGTGGTACGTCGAATACGTGAAGTGGGAATACTGCGATTTCCGTGAGGGGTATTGCATCATCACCCCGGAAGGCAAAGAGCCAATCCATCTGCGCGCCGGTGATATTTTCGTCATTGAGCCAGGAATGAAAGGCACGTGGGAAGTGGTTGAAACCGTGCGCAAGTATTTCGTGTTTGCCTGATGCAAAAAAACCGGGGGATCACCCGACGTGATCTCCCGGTAAATATCTTTATGTAAATGCAATCACTGTGGGAGCGAGCTTGCTCGCTCCCACAGGTTTTCGACTTCAAGCCCCTCTGATCGCAGCCGCTCTTTTACTGCGGTTTGCGATAGCTGTTGATGATCGCCGAGAAGTCTTTCCCACCTTCCCCGCGCTGGCTCATCGCCTGATACAACTGCTGGGCCACTGCGCCGAGCACCACCGGTTGATGCGCCTGACGGGCCGCTTCCGTGGCCAGCCCCAAATCCTTGAGCATCAGTTCTGCACCAAAGCCGCCGGTGTAACCGCGCGAGGCCGGCGCTGTTTCGACGATGCCTGGCCACGGGTTGTACATCTCCGAACTCCAGCAACGTCCGGTGGAACTGTTGATGATCCCGGCGAGCACGGTCGTGTCGATCCCCAGGGCATCGCCCAGCGCCATGGCTTCGCTGACGCCGACCATGGAGATCGCCAGCAGCAGGTTGTTGCAGATCTTGGCGATTTGCCCAGTGCCGACTTCGCCGCAATGGACGATGTTGCGGCCCATCTGCGCCAGTACCGGTTGCAGGGTAGCGAACAGTTCCGGAGTGGCGCCGACCATGAAGGTCAGCGTCCCGGCCGCGGCGCCACCGGTGCCGCCGGACACCGGTGCATCGGCCATGGCCACGCCTTGCTTGGCAGCGGCGGCGGCCACATCGCGTGCGGTCTGTGGATCAATGGTGCTGCAATCCACGGCCGGTACACCTTGGCCGATCCCGGCGAGAACGCCGTCCTCGCCCAGCCAGACGCTGCGCACATGCACAGCGGCCGGGAGCATGGTGATCACCAGTTCTGCACCTTGCGCCGCCTCACGGGCGGAAGGGCTGATGCTACCGCCCAGTTGCTCCAGCTCCGCCAGCACGGTTTTGTTCAGGTCGACCAGGCGCAGCGCGTGGCCGGCCTTGATCAGGTTGCGCGCCATCGGGGCGCCCATGTTGCCGAGACCGATAAAAGCGATTTTCATGTCCGGCTCCTTAACGCAAGTTGATGGTGGTGTTCACACCGTCGTTGACGCTGTCGTCATCGAACCAGCGACTGGTGACGGTCTTGGTCTGAGTGTAGAACTGCACCACTTGCTTGCCATACGGGCCGAGGTCGCCCAGCTTGGAACCGCGCGAACCGGTGAAGCTGAAGAACGGCACCGGTACCGGAATCGGGATGTTGATACCGACCTGGCCGACGTCGATTTCGTTCTGGAATTTACGTGCTGCCGCACCGCTCTGAGTGAACAGGCCTGTGCCGTTACCGAACGGGTTGGCATTGACCAGGGCAATGGCCTCGTCGAGCGTATTCACTTCCAGTACCACCAGCACCGGGCCGAAGATTTCCTGGGTGTAGATCTGCATGTCGGTGGTCACGCCGGAGAACAGGGTCGGGCCGACAAAGTTGCCCTTCTCGTAACCTGGAACCGTGATCTCGCGGCCGTCCAGTTCCAGTTTGGCGCCTTCCTTGATGCCGCTTTCGATCAGATCGAGAATGCGCTGTTTGGCTTTTTTCGAGATCACCGGGCCGACGTCAGTGCCTGGCTCGCTGCCGGCATTCACCGTCAGTTTCTGCGCCAGCGCTTTCAGGTCCGGCAACCACTGTTTGGCCGCGCCCACCAACACCACCACGGAGGTGGCCATGCAGCGTTGACCCGCCGCACCAAAACCGGCGCCGACCAGGGCATTCAGCGCTTGCTCGCGATTGGCATCCGGCAGCACCACGGCGTGGTTCTTCGCGCCCATCATCGATTGCACGCGCTTGCCGTGCTTGCCAGCCAGGTCGTAGACGTGCGTACCGACGGCGGTCGAACCGACGAAGGAAACCGCCTTGATGTCTTTGTGCGTACACAGCGCATCCACCACATCCTTGCCGCCATGCACGACGTTAAGCACGCCCGCCGGAACGCCAGCTTCGATGGCCAGTTCCACCAGGAGCATGGTCGACATCGGGTCCTGTTCGGACGGTTTGAGCACGAAGGTGTTCCCGCAGGCGATGGCCATCGGGAACATCCACAGTGGAATCATCGCCGGAAAGTTGAACGGGGTGATGCCGGCGCACACGCCGATTGGCTGACGCAGGGTGTAGGTGTCGACACCGCTCGCGACGTTCTCGGCGAATTCACCCATTTGCAGGCTGCCAATGGAGCACGCGTGCTCGACCACTTCCAGTCCACGGAAAATGTCGCCTTCAGCGTCGGCGATGGTTTTACCTTGCTCGGCGCTGAGGACCACGGCGATGCGTTTAGAGTGTTCACGAATCAGCGCCTGGAGCTTGAGCATGATGCGCATCCGCGCGCCGATCGGCGTCAGCTTCCAGGTCTGGAAGGCGCGATGGGCAGCACTGATCGCGGCGTCGACTTCTTCGGAGGTCGCAAACGGCACCTTGGCCAGCACTTGCTGGGTCGCCGGGTTGACGATGTCGTGCCATTCGGTGGACTTGGACTCGACCCATTGGCCGTCGATCAACAGCTTTACCGTTTGGACTGTGGTTTGGTCGGGCGTGAGCGATGCGTTCATGTGGGTCTCCGGATGTTTGCTTTTTATAGTTAGAGCTATCTTGGGAGCCAAGGCGAGACAGTCGCCTTGCGATGAGGCGTGTGCCGCGAATTGGTTGTGACGCTGTTTTTGGAGTATAGATGTGCAAACTTCTAATAAGAACGCACATAAAAGCCGGTCCATCATGCAAAAAAACATCACGTCGTTAGGCTCGCTGAACTGGGATGACCTCAAGTTTTTCCTCGAAGTCGCCCGCACCCGCAAGGCCAGCACCGCGGCCAAGCGCCTGGCGGTGGACTACACCACCGTGTCGCGGCGCATCAGTTCGCTGGAAGCGGCATTGGGGACTTTGTTGTTCGAGAAATCCCGGACCAGCGGCTTTGTCCTGACCGCTGAGGGTCAGCGATTGCTCGGTTATGCCGAGTCGATTGAAAGCACATTGCACATGGCCTGCGAGCAGGTGTCGGGGTCCGGGGTGGCATTGTCCGGCCACGTGCGCATGGGCTGCACCGAAGGCTTCGGCAGCTTTTTCATCACACCGCAACTGAGCCACTTCGTCGACGCCTACCCGGCCATCTCCGTCGACATCCTGCCGCTGCCGCACTTCATCAGCCTGTCCAAGCGCGAAGCCGACATCGTCATCGCCCTTGAGCGCCCGGAACACGGGCCGTACGTGTGCTGCAAACTCTGCGATTACCGCTTGCAGCTGTACGCGACCCAGGACTATCTGGACAAACACCCACCGATCCGCCGCCCGGCTGACCTGAGCAAGCATTCATTCATCAGTTATGTCGACGATCTGGCGTTCAGCTCAGAGCTGTTGTACCTGGCGAACGTATTGCCCGGCGCCAGTGCCAATTTGCGCAGCACCAGCGTGATCGCCCAGTTCGTGGCGGCGCAGCAAGGGCGGTCGCTGGCGATTCTGCCGTGCTTCCTGGCGGCTCAGGATCCACGGTTGCTGCCGGTGTTGCCGCAAGAGATCAACATTACGCGGCAGTTCTGGATGTACTGCCGCGAGGACTTGAGGAAGCTCAAGCGGATTACCCTGTTGTGGGATTACATCCGCTCGGTCACAGAGCAGAATCAGGCTCTGTTGATGGGTGAAACGCGCGAGATGCTGTTCGCCGATTAATCGGCGCTCACGACGATCGACACCCGGCGGTTCTCGGTACGACCCGTTGCCGTGGTGTTGGACGCCACCGGCTCGCTGCTGCCTAAACCGCGCAACTGGATGTTCTGTTCTTGCATGCCGACGGTGGTCAGCACTTTGCTGACACTTTTCGCACGGCGCAGGGACAGTTGTTGGTTGTAAGCCTCTTTGCCGGAGGCATCGGTGTGGCCATCGACCCGCACACGCTCGATGCCTACACCGAGCAATGATTGGCCGATGCGTTCGACGATTTCGGTACTGGCCGGATTCAGGCTGTCGTCGTCACTGCCAAACAGGACTTTGCCGGACAGGCCAAAGGCCCAGCCTTCATCGGTCAGTTCGAAACCTTGCTGTTTAAGCACGGTGATCTGCGCCGGGGTCAGGCCCTTTTGCGGTGCTGTCTGGCACCCGGTCAATGCCAGCAAGGCCATGAACAGGGTGATCGCGAAAAATCGCAGGGAACGCGGGGTCATAGAAAACAAAACAATCAGCTCCTGGTTTGAGCATGGGTGACAGGATGTTCCGATCCTGCCGTGCGCTGCGCGCCACGAGAGACGCGCTTGGCTTGGTACATGGCAGCGTCGGCGGCGTGGAGCAAAGTGCCTGGTGTGACGCCATGATCGGGGTACACCGCGATGCCGATACTGAGAGAGGTCAACACAGGGTTACCGCCCGGCAACGGGATCGGCGCTTCCATGCTGGCGAGGATCTTGTCGGCAATCCGCTCGGCGTCCTCGGTTTTGTGCAGCGGTGACAGCAGCACGGCAAACTCGTCACCGCCCAGACGCGCCACCAGGTCCTCTTCGCGAAGTTGTGCCCGAACGCGGGTCGCGACCGCCACGAGCACCGCATCACCGGCCGCGTGACCGAAGTTGTCGTTGATTTCCTTGAAGCGGTCGCTGTCGAGAAACAGCACAGCCACGCGTTCGTTGAGCTTGTTGGCATTGCGCAATGCGCGAATCAACCGGCCTTCGAAAAAGGCCCGGTTCGGCAAACCGGTGAGGCTGTCATGGCTGGCCTGGTGCGCCAGGGTTTCGTTCTCGCTTTGCAGGTGGGTCTGCCAGGATTCGAGTTCATCGAGCAAGGCATTGAAGTCGTTGCCCAGATTGTCCAGTTCAGCGATGTCGGCGGGCGGCACGCGACGGTCGAATGCACGCTCGCTGCGAGCGGCGTGAGCCACAGCGGCGAGGCTTCGCAGCGGGCCGGTGATCCCGCGAAGTTGGCGCCGCGCCAGATACAGTGCGACCCAGGCACTGATTGCCGTACACAGGATAATGCCGACCAGACCACTGAGCAGAAAGCGCATCAGACTGCCGCCGTGTCCGGTGAGGTGGATGCTGCCGATCTCCCGGCCCTGATGAACAATCGGCAGGTCGATGGGTTTTTCCAGAAAGGTCTTGGCGATCTGCAATTCGAGATCGGAGAACAATCCGCTTTCCGAACGCTGCCAGCGCGCCAGTAACTGCCCTTTGGCGTCCAGCACCTGAGCGTCGGCGACTTCCTCGGTGGACGCGATCATCGCCAGCGCTTCGGTGGCGGCGGCTTTGTCGTTGAACACCACCGCTGCTTCAACGGTGTAATTGATCGAGCGAGCAATCAGGTGCAGGTTGTGGTCGGCGTAGACCCGCAACGCGAGAACGCCCAGCAGGGTCAGCGACACACTGGCCATGGCCACGGCAACCAGCGCGACGATCAGATGCCCACGACCGATGACTGAGCGCAAGGTCGGGCGAGTACCGGGCTTGAACAGGCTCATGTGGCCGCCGGCTTGCGGCGGGACAACTGCAACACACTGGGGTGAATGCGCACGCCACTGCGGGCGACGGAATCGAGGTTGACCTCGAAGGACACCTGCTCATCGCCGACCCGCAGGCAGAACAGGCTGCCGACGGTGCATTGATCGTCGCTTTCACTGATGCTCAGCACCGGGCGTCCCGTCAACGAGGCGAACAGCCGACTGCGTTCATCACCGGTCAGTTTGCCGATGTACACCGCATCGCACTCACCGACAATCGACGGGTTGTCGGCCAGCAGGCGCCGCACGGTGACAGGCCGGCCAGTGGCCTGAGTGCTGCCTTTGAGCAGATCGTCGGTGTATTCAGTGGGGCCGACCACGCACAAACGCAGTTGCGCAGGCTCAACGGGCCAGCGGGCATAACTGAGAATGCCGAGCACCACTTGAGTGACCGATTGGGCACGCTGGTCAGCCATGCTCGACGGCGTTTGCGACTGCGCAAAAACGCTGCCGGACAGCCAGCAGAGCAGGCCAGCGAGCAACACTTGCTTGCCGCCAATGACGCGTCCTGTCGTCCAGGCAGCCACCTTCATGCAGTGATTCTCTTCGATCGTAGCGAAATAATATCGCACGATAGCATAGCGATGAAACACCCGCGAGGCCGCGTACTGCGGCGCTTTGAACGGTTTTTTGGCGCCGGAAACTCGCGCCTCAATCGCTCGGTGTAACCCCTTCTTCCAGCTCCAACATCAACCCGCTCAAGCGCTTGACCTTGCGCCGAACAGCCTCTTCAAATACACCGGTGCGAGGTTCGATCAAGGTGAACCAATGCTTGGCCCGGGTGATCCCGGTGTAGATCAGTTCCTTGGTGAGCACAGGGTTCAGGGCGTCCGGCAGAATCAGGGCCGTATGGGCAAATTCCGAGCCTTGGGATTTGTGCACGGTCATGGCGTAGACAGTTTCGACATCATTGAGCCGGCTCGGCAGCACAAACCGCACGCCGCCCTGACCATCATTACGCGGAAACGCCACGCGCAGCACCTGCTTGCCTGCTTCGGGCCCATCACGCTCCGGCAGCTTAAGCGCAATGCCGATGTCACCGTTCATCAACCCCAGGCCATAGTCGTTGCGGGTCATCAACACCGGCCGCCCTTCGTACCACTGCTGATCGCTGTCGATCAATCGGGCCTTGAGCAACGCGGCGGTCACTCGCTGGTTCAACCCTTCCACGCCCCAGGGGCCCTTGCGCACGGCGCACAACAACTGGAAAGCGTCGAAGGCTTGCAACACCTGACGCGCCCATTCGGTCCAGCGAGGATCGTCGAGCGGGCTGTCGAGCGCTGGCCGCTGATTGCGCAGAAGACTTAAATAGTGACGATAACCTTGCGGTCCTTCGCCATGGCCTTCAAGCAACAGACGCTCCAAAGCCCGGTCCTGTTCCCCCTTGAGCGGCAGGGAAAACACGTCGTCATGACTTCGTGCGGCCAACAGTTGGCGGGCGTGTTCGGGTTGTTGCTGATTGACCCAACGCGCCAGTTGACCAATGCCGCTGCCCTCGCCGAACCGCCGCGAGTGGCGCAGCATCACCACTTGTTGGGCCAGCGGACGAGTGCCTTGGGTGTCGGCCTGCAAACCACTGTTCTCCAGGTTTTCACCACTGACCGCTTCCAGCCACTGGCGAGTCTGCGGGTTGTACCAACCCGCCTCGGCATCCCGGCACAGGTCGCCCAATACAGCGCCGGCCTCTACCGAGGCCAGTTGATCCTTGTCCCCCAACAACACCAATCGAGCGTGAGCCGGCATTGCATCCAGCAGATTGGCCATCATTTCCAGGTCGATCATCGACGCTTCGTCGACCACCAACACATCCAGCGGCAAGCGGTTACCAGCGTGATGACGGAAATGTCGCGTACCGGGTCGACTGCCCAGCAAGCGGTGAACGGTGGTGACGTCCGACGGGATCTGGCCGCGAACTGATTCGGCGACTTGCAGGGTCCGGACTTGTTGGCTGATCGACTCCGTGAGCCGGGCCGCCGCTTTGCCGGTGGGTGCGGCCAGTCGGATACGCAGCGGTTTGCCAGCTTCCACTGCGGGCGCCTGGAGCAATGCCAGCAAGCGCACGACGGTGGTGGTTTTGCCGGTGCCCGGGCCGCCGGTGACGATGCTGAAGGCACTGCGGGTCGCCAAGGCACAGGCGAGTTTTTGCCAGTCGATCACCTCACCGGTTTTGGCGGAACCGAACAAACCGGTCAGGCGTTGGAATAAATCATCCGGCGTCGATTCGTGTTCTGCCAACCGCAGGCGCAGGGCATCGTCGATGCGTCGCTCGTACGCCCAGTAGCGGCGCAGGTACAGGCGCTTTCCGGATAAAACCAAGGGCCGCGATTGCGACGCTTCACGCCCGTCTGCGGCCAGCGCCACCAGACTGCTCGAGGCCAGCACCTTGCACCAATGGGCACCGTCCAGTGCTTCAAGCAATTGCGACGGCAATAACATCGCGCCGCTGTGCACATCACCTTCAGGGGGCAGCGACAGGGCGAAATCCGGTTCTTTCAGGGTCTCGAACAGGTCCAGACACACATGGCCGTGGCCCAGCTGGTGACTGGTCAACGCGGCCGCGAGCAGCACCAACGGATCATCGCCGGGCGCGAGTTCGTGGAGGAAGGCGACGAAGGCCTTGTCCAGAGCGCGCAACCAGCCTCGCTCAACCCAGCGCGTCAGTAACAGCAGCAGGTCATCGGCACGGCTCAATGGCTCGAGATCCGCCAGGCTTTCCGCTGCCAAAGGTGTGGGCAACAAATCGGCGAAGGTGCGGCTCATAGCAGTACTCCCTGTTCCCATGCGGGTTCGGCCTTGGGTTCTGGCTTGCCCTGAAACATTCGGTCCAGTCGCTCGATGAGTGCTTTGGGTGGACGAGCGAAATACACACCTTGGGAGGCGGCACGCGTACCCCGCAAGAACAGGTACAGCGCCCCACCGACATGCCGGTCGTAATCGTAGTCGACCAGCCGCGCCTTGAGCTGTCGGTGCAAGGCCAACAGGTACAGCACATATTGCAGGTCGTAGCGGTTATCGAGAATCGACTGTTCCATGGCCTGTTCGGTGTAAGCCGCGTCGTCAACGCCTAGCCAGTTGGATTTGTAATCGGCGACGTAATAACGCCCCTCATGCTCGAAGGTGAGGTCGATAAAACCCTTGAACATGCCATTGAGCAAGACCGGTTCGGCCGCCACTCGGGCAACGCCGTTGTGGGTGTGCTGACGCACCAGCTCATCCAGTTTCAGCACGTCGACTTTATGGCTGGCGAACCAGAACTCCATCTCGACCCGGTACTGAGTCAGTTGCTCGAAAATCACTGGGGCCTGCCCACCGCCAATGTGCAGCGGGGATTTGAGCAAATGTTGCAGCCAATCGCTCAGAGTGATGATCCAGCCTTCCCAACCACGGCGGTTGCAGCGCCGGGCGATCGCGTCTTCGATCGCTTGTGGAGTGGCGGCAAAACCTTCGTCGCCGGCCCACTCCAGCAAACCATGAAGAAAGGTGCCGGGATTGGGACCTCGGGGGAATCGATGGATATCACCGCCACCGGCCGCCACTTCTCGTGGTGCTTGCGGGTCGAGGCGTTCGTCGTCGAAGAGCTTTTGCGCTTGCGGGCTCTCCGGGGCTTCGTCACTGCCCACGCTCATACTGTCGCCAATGCGCAAGGCGCTGTACGAAGCGATCCACCAGTTTTCACTGGCCTTGCGTTTCGGGATGCGCAGCGCAAGCAAACTCGCCTGGTTTTGCGGTGGATGGTAAAGCTCGGCGGTGGCTGGCGGCATTTCAGCGTAAGTCAGCGCCGGGCAGTCCTGCTGCAAGTCCTCCAGCCAGCGCTTCAGGCCTGCCGAGTCGGCCAATAGCAAACCACCGCCCAACAGGTAACCCAACGCCGACAAGTGCAGCACCGAACTGTTGTTATTGCCGCGCTTGAGATCCGTCACGCCGAGCCAGCACGCATGTTGCGCACGAGTCAGGGCGACATACAGCAAGCGCAGATCCTCGGCCAGACGCTCATCGTCGGCCAGGGCAATCAACTCGGCAGTCGGCTTCAAACTCACCTGAGCCTTACCGTTTTCGTCGTGGTAATGCAGCGGCAAACGACTGCCATCCACTGGTTTCGCCGAACAGATGAAGGGCAGGAACACCAAGGGATATTCAAGGCCCTTGGACTTGTGAATGGTCACGACTTTGACCAGTTGTTCATCGCTTTCCAGGCGCAGAATCTGTTCTTCGCCCGCCTGGCCTGACAACGCCAGATGCTCGGACAAGTGACGGATCAGTGCCTGCTCGCCATCGAGTTCGGCCGCTGCCTGCTGCAGCAATTCGGACAGGTGCAGCAGGTTAGTCAGAACTCGCTCGCCGTCGCTGCGTGCGATTAATGCCTGCGGGAGCTGGAAGTCATGCAGCAAACGTCGCAGCATCGGCAGCACGCCCTGCTTGCGCCAGAGCTCGCGATACCCACGGAATTGCATGACCCGTGCTTCCCAGGCAAGTTCGTCCTGATTCAATCGCTCCAGTTCACCCAGCGACAGATTAAGCGTGATGCAGGCCAACGCCGCCCGCAGTGGACGCTCGACATCGGGCTCGGCACAGGCTTTGAGCCAGGTCAGCACGTCGTGAGCTTCCTGTGCGGCGAACACCGAATCCTTGTCCGACAGATAGACGCTGCGCACACCTCGGGCCGAGAGTTCGCCGCGCACCGCTTGAGCTTCTTTACCATCGCGGACAAGGATCGCGATATCGGCTGGCAGCAGGCCTCTGAAAGCCTTTCCGTCCTCGACGAAACCCGCCTGACGTTGTTGCCCTCCATTAAGCAATGCTGTGATTTCACTGGCGCAGGCGGCGGCCAATTGTTGCCGGTACACCGCGCCGGACAGGGGTTGTTCTGCGGACAAATGCCAGATATTCAGGGACGGAACCACTTGGCCCGCTACGCGCAGAACCTCTTTACGTCCTTGGGACTCCACGGGCAGAAACGGCACCGGGTTGTCGCCATTTTTTTCCCGAAACAGAAACGCGCCGCGCCCCGACTCACGAGACTCGGCGCGTTCGAACACATGGTTAACCGCATTGACCATGCCGTGGCTGGAGCGGAAGTTGGTGCCCAGCGTATGCAGTCGGCCGGTCGTGGCCTGACGGGCACGCAGGTAGGTGTATATGTCGGCACCTCGGAACGCGTAGATCGCCTGCTTCGGGTCGCCGATCAGGAACAGGCCGCACTCGGGATTGTTGTCTTCGATGCGATAGATGCTTTCGAAGATCCGGTATTGCACCGGGTCGGTGTCCTGGAATTCGTCGATCAACGCGACCGGGAACTGCTCCCGAATCAGGGTCGCCAGACGCTCGCCGCCTTCGGACTGTAAAGCGGCATCCAGGCGCAGCAGCATGTCGTCGAAGCCCATCTCCGCGCGGCGACGCTTTTCTTCTTCGAACCGCGCGCCCACCCAGTGGGCTGCGTGTTGCAGAACGGCCGCGTCGGGGGTTGGCAGACCGTCGAGGCTGGCCTTGAGGCCGGGCATTGCGTCCAATCCAGGATGACGGGGTACTTCGCCTTTCCAGGCTTCGGCCATGCCGTCCGGCGTCAGACGAGTGAAGCCGGTGCCAATGTCCAGTTGTTCAAGCGCTTCATCTTCGGCCCAGGCTTTGATTTTTTCGAACCAGGGCTCGAAGTAGCGTGCCTGCATTTTTCGACCGTCGACGCTCTTGCTCGCAACCCCCTGGTGACAAATCACCAGCAGCTCGTCCGCCCATTGGCGCCAAGGCATCTTGAGTTCGAGCAACGCGCTTCGTCGTTCCTGCAAACATTCGCTGATCAGTTCGGCCGGCTCTTTTCCTTCGACACTGTCGCGTTCACTGGCAAACAAACCGCGCACGCGCGGCAACAACGCCGCCGGACCGCCCCAATTGCTGCGGACCCAATTGAGTGCATCGCCTTGCATCGGGTAACAAAACAGCCGCCAGTAATCGCGCAGGACTTCGCCCAGCAAATCGCTGTGATCGGTTTCCAGGGTCTGGGTAAACAGGCTGCCGCTATCGAAGGCGTGTTCGCGCAGCATGCGCTGACACCAACTGTGGATAGTCGAGACGGCCGCCTCATCCATCCATTGCGCGGCGATGTCCAGGCGGTTAGCGCAGCCCGACCATTGTTCGGGCAGGTACTGATCACGCAGTTCGGCAATGAGGCCATCCGGTGCCGGGGTCTCATCACGGAAGAATCGCGCGGCCTCCGCCAAGCGTGTACGGATACGTTCACGCAGCTCTTTGGTGGCGGCATCGGTGAAGGTCACAACGAGGATTTGCGGCGGCAACAGTTCACGCCCGAAACCACTCGCGTCACTGCCGTGCCCCAGGACAAGGCGCAGATAAAGTGCGGAAATAGTGAAGGTCTTGCCGGTCCCGGCGCTGGCTTCGATCAGTTGGCTGCCGCGCAGGGGGAAGGCCAGCGCCAGTGGTATTTTTGTGGTCATGAACGAGCCCCCTCGCTGGTCAGTGATCGCCACGGGGCTTCAAGCATCGGTTTGTACAAGGCGTTGCACCAGTCGGGGAACGTTTCGTCGGCGAGCAGCGCGTCGTAGTCAGCAAATTGTCGGGTGAGTGCGGGGCTTTCGCGGCGCTCTCCGTCAGTGGTCTGGCCATCGCCTTCATAGGCTTTGCGGGCAGCGGCTTCGGCCTTCAGCGGATCGGTCTGACCAAGCCAGGCGAAGGCCGTTTTGACTGCAACCGGCAGGGGTTGACGCATGCCCGCCTGCCAGGCCTCCAGAAGGTGTCCGAGCGTTTTCAGTGCGACACCCTTCTCCAGCGGCTCCAGCAGCAGGCTATCGTCGCTGGCCACCAGTGCGGTGGTCATCGGTATGCCGCTGGCGCAGGCCACCAGATGATTGACCCAGGGCCGCGTCAATCGGTGCCATTTGCGGTTTTTGATTGAGCCAATGCTGTTGGGGATGGTGGTGACCGACAGCAAGCCACCGTCTGCACGCTGGTGCAAACCACTGAGCCAACCTTCGAGGCGCAGGCCTTCCAACTCGAGGTTCACAGGCAAAGCGCTGGTCAGCGGCGTCGGCCATAGCGCCAGGAGCTGTTGATAACGCTGCAGCAGATCCGGAAGCGGTTCGATCAATTCACGCTGGAGGCATTCGCCGAATCCGGCCATGGGCAGCAGCCCACTGTTTTGCAGGCGTTTGGCCTGGTCATCCAGTGCCTGATCGGCGTGATCAATGCGTCCCATAGCCGCTGCAAGCAAACTGTCACTGAGGTTGTAGCGTTGCAGCGCATCGAGGACAAAGGGTTCTTCATCGGCCAAGGGCACTTCAGCCGCTTCGAAGAACACCTTGAGCCGCTGGCTGAAAAAATGTCGCACGGGATTGCGCAGGAAGTCCTGCAGTTGACCGAGACTTAGTGGCTCCTCTTGTACGTAAGCTTCAAGTACTTCGCCTTCTGCCACCTGATGGGTGATTTGATGAAGTACCTGCCACTCATTGGCGTAGCTGAACAGTGCGTCACCCTCATGGAAGTAACGTGCGCTGAAGGGCTGTAATGGGTGCTCTTGAGTCATGGCCTCCAGCAGGTCCTTGTCCTCATCCTGCAATCGCCAGCCACTGGCGAGATGGTCTCGCAGTTGGCCAATCAGCACGGAGGCCGGACGTTCGCTGTTATCCCGGATGCTTCGGCCCACCCAGCTGATGTAGAGCTGATCTCGTGCCGACAACAGCGCTTCCAACAGAAGATAACGGTCATCTTCACGACGGGAGCGATCGCCTGGGCGGTAGTCACTGCCCATGAGATCGAAATCCAGTGGCGGTTGCGCACGAGGGTAGTCGCCATCGTTCATGCCCAGCAGACAGACGCGTTTAAACGGGATCGCCCGCATCGGCATCAAGGTGCAGAAATTGACGGCACCGGCCAGAAAGCGCTGGGACAGGCGCCCCTGATCCAGTCCGGCCAGCCATGCTTCCCGAACCACGGTCAGCGGCAAATCGTCCTGTAAACCTACGGACTCACAGGTGTCGAGCCAGGTTTCGCGCAACTCTTCGAGCTGGGCGAGCAAGTAGTCATCGTGCTCATTGCTGGCCAGGAAGAACAGCTGCACCAATGCTTGCAAGCGCACGCCCCACTCTTTGGGCGGTGCCGGTTGAGTCAATTCCTGGTGGGCGATTTCCAACGCATCCAGCAGGGCCACCAAAGGCCCGATCAGCGCGGCCTCCAGACCACCAATTTCGTCGTAAGGCTCGATGCCTTCGCACGCAAGGGCACTGCCCACGGCATAACCCAGCAGCATCCGGCGCAGGCCGAATCGCCAACTGTTTTGCTCCAGTGCTTCAGGCAACCCCAGACCTGCACGCTGCTCGGCATTCATGCCCCAGCGGATGCCCGCACCTTCGATCCACCGGTGCAGCGTTGGCAGGTCACGCTCCTCGACGCCGAAGCGGGCTCGTAATGCTGGAACGTCCAGCAGGTCGAGGATCTCGCTGACGGGGAAGCGGCTGTCGGGAAGTTTGAGCAGGTGTTCGACCGCGATCAGCAGGGGATCGCGACCACGCTGGCCCTGATCCGCGAGCGTGAAAGGAATGAAACGAGGGTCCTGACGTTCAAGCTGACCGAATACGGCGCGAATATGCGGTGCGTAACTGTCGATGTCCGGGACCATCACAATGATGTCGCGAGGCCTTAGATCGGGATCAGCGCTGAAGCGTGCCAGGAGCTGATCATGAAGGATCTCTACTTCACGCTGGGCACTGTGAGCGATGTGAAAACGGATCGACTCGTCCTGCTCAAGATCGACGGCGGGCCAGCACTCCCGTGTTTCGCTCAGTGGGCGTAATTCGAGAATGTCGTCCTGCAATTGATTGAGCATGTTCTTTGGCTGATTATCGCTGAACAGGTCGATGCGACCGTCACGAAATGCAGCGCTATAGCTGTTGGGATCGTCATAGCTGTCGAGAAGATTGATGTAGTCCCGACCCTGCTTTCCCCAGGCAGCCAGCAGCGGATGAGCATGCTGGTGGAGGGTTTGCGGGTCGAGCACAACGGGCATGCCACTCTTGCGAGACTGACGCTTGTATTGATGCCGGAGCAGGTCTTTATCGGCGACGATGTCGGCCCAATGGTAACGACACGGGTTATGCACACACAGCAAAACCTGACTGAAACGAGCCAGTCCGGCGAGTGCTTCGAGTGCTTGAGCAGGCAGCGAAGAAATCCCGAAAACGATCACCCGTGCAGGCAATCCGCTGGGGGCGACGTCGAGGCTGTTGATGCGTTCGATAAACCGCTGATGAACGCCGGCACGGCTTTGCGCCATGCCTTCCTCACCCACATCCAGCAACAGCGCTCGCCATAATTCGGCCTGCCAGCAGTTGGCCGGGGCCAGTGGCTTGGCTTCGCCTCTGCCGTTGCGCAATTGGTGACGACCTTCTGCCCAGTCTTCGAGCCAGTCGGCGCGGTAGACCTGGTATTGGTCGAACAAGTCGGCGAGTCGCTCAGCTAACTGGTAGCGCTTACGCAAATCGGTGTCATGGGTCAGGAAGCGCTGCAGTGGCTCAAAGTGCGGCTGGTTGATCAGTTGCGGGAGCAGACGCATCAAACGCCAGGTCAGGGGCGCTTTATCGAGCAACGATTTGACCGGGATTTCATCCCGTCCAAGGACCATGCGATAAAGCTGCCACATGAAGCTACCGGGTAACTGCACGTCGATGGCGGCGGCAATACCGCAGCCGCCCATGTCATCCTCTTCCGGATCTTCGGCAAGGGCCAGCTTGAGCCACTGCGCGATGCCATTGCTCTGCACCAAGGCGATTTCATTTTCCAGGGGAGCCAGCGGATAACGCCGCATTACGCTGATCACCAGGCTGCGCAGTTCATTCAGACTGTTGCTTTGAACCACCATAAAAGCAGCATTGAGGGACGTGGCGTCCGGCATAAAGGCTTCCTTGGGAAAATACAAACGCTAGGGCCGAACCTTAGCATTGTCGGGAGACTGTGACAGCCGGGAGCTGTCCGGTAATGCTGTACGAACTTTCCTGCGGGCAAAACAAAACCCCTACCTGCATACGCAGATAGGGGTTTCGGAATTTAATCTTGACGATGACCTACTCTCAC
>NZ_JAWRXJ010000052.1:0-439 GCF_046535095.1 Pseudomonas sp. SIMBA_041 | reverse complement strand
ATCTGAAACAACACGTCGGACACAGAGCGCCCGGCCGGCGAAGGCGGCGCGGCCGCGTCGGGGTCCGCACACAACGCGGCGACACGCTGGTTCGCCAGCAGCACGGTGCCGGTGGCCGACGCAATCAGCGTTGCCTCCGGCAGACTGTCGACCCATGCGTCGATCAACGCGCGATACCCGCGCACCTGTGCGTCCAGCGCGGCGGCCCGCTGGAGTGCGCGCCGAACCGGGTCGGCGCCATGCGAAACGGCGCGCGTCTCGGCGTGCAGCGACGGCTCGGCGGCGAGACGGTCGGCCAGTCGAACGACGAAGCGCAGCAACGCGCGTAGACGTCGCCATGACCACAGCAGGCCGGCAAGCACGCAAACGAACATGCCCGGAGCAGGTGGCAACCAGCGATGCTGATACTGGAACAGGGCAGCCGCGACGGCCGCGATCG
>NZ_JAWRXJ010000345.1:0-269 GCF_046535095.1 Pseudomonas sp. SIMBA_041 | reverse complement strand
AGTGCAGTTCGCCCCATCGATGGGCCTGCCGGGCAATGCCGTCTTGCCACATCAACTCACTTCAAGCGAAGGTATTTGCGAGCCGCTCAGGTTCACCCTGCAAGCGCTATCCAGCGATATTTCAATGCCACTGAAGGCATTCATCGGTGCGCCCGTGGCGTTCCAGGTAGGCGACGTCGCAGGTACTGAACGAACCATTTGTGCAATCGTTTGCGAAGCGCGTCAATTGGCCGCCGATGGCAGTTTCGTGCTTTACGAATTCGTGTGCA
>NZ_JAWRXJ010000344.1:0-269 GCF_046535095.1 Pseudomonas sp. SIMBA_041 | reverse complement strand
ACACTGGCAAGGATCGTATTGTCATCGACGACCATCGACACCAGCCCGCCCTGGGAATCACTGAGGCGGCGCTTGTACACCGCATCTACATCCAGCAGGTAGTCGGCACTGTCCTTGGTGGTGGCGTAGCGATTGGCATTGCCCAACTGCCGGATCAACTCCATGCCCAGTTGCTGGCGCAACTTGTCCTCGGGCAGAAAACGCTCGCTCTCGCCGACCAACTGCAGGTTGAAGGTGTCGATCCAGTAAGTCGCGTTGGCGGGAATCTG
>NZ_JAWRXJ010000343.1:0-269 GCF_046535095.1 Pseudomonas sp. SIMBA_041 | reverse complement strand
CCTCCTCGCCATGGCCCAGGCCGTCGATCAGCAACGCACTCAAACGCTGCTCGCCGAGCGTCACGTGCCACGTATCACCGCAGGCCGGGTCGTCATGCAGCGAATGCTGGCTGATACCCAGGCGAATGTCCCTGGGCGTATCAGCCTGTTTATAAAGTCGCGCCAGCACCACGGCCCCTTGGGCATCGCTGTGCACATCGAATACCTGCGCCAAGCGGCTGACAGCGCCCAGGCCAATACCCGCGGTTGCGCCGGTGGAGTAACCGTCG
>NZ_JAWRXJ010000342.1:0-269 GCF_046535095.1 Pseudomonas sp. SIMBA_041 | reverse complement strand
CCGCTCGTGCGTCCGCCGGTGAGAAACTCGTAGGACGTGCTGACCCAGTGATCGTCCATGCCCTCGCCGTCCGGGTCCGCGATCGCCTGTGCGAGGTTCTGCGCGTCCATGACATCGTATTCGCTAAACGCTCGGAGCTCGTCCAACGCGTTCCAGCATGCTGCTACGTTATAGCGGCTCCTGCCGTCGATACTTTTCTGATCAAGCGCTGTCGGGTCGAACCGAATAACAAGCGTGCCGGCGGTATGCCGGAAGCCGCTCGTCAGCTC
>NZ_JAWRXJ010000341.1:0-269 GCF_046535095.1 Pseudomonas sp. SIMBA_041 | reverse complement strand
CTGGGACCCGGCCGACCAGACCGTGCTCGCCAACGAGCAGGTCATCGACGGCCGCGGCTGGCGTTCGGGCGCGCTGATCGAAAAGCGCGAAATCCCGATGTACTACTTCCGCATCACCGACTATGCAGACGAGCTGCTGGAAAGCCTCGACGAGTTGCCGGGCTGGCCTGAACAGGTCAAGACCATGCAGCGCAACTGGATCGGCAAGTCGCGCGGCATGGAAGTGCAGTTCCCGTTCGACCAGGCCAGCATCGGCCACGAAGGCACCC
>NZ_JAWRXJ010000340.1:0-269 GCF_046535095.1 Pseudomonas sp. SIMBA_041 | reverse complement strand
CAGCAGGTGTTCGTCCGGGGCGTGCTGCGAGCAGCCGGGGTAGGAGTGGGGAATCCACAGGGTCGGCAGCCCCAGCACGTCGGCGAAGATGTCGTTGGGCAGGGTGCCCGCCAGGTTCGGCAACAGCGCCAGGCGCTGCGCACTGCTACCTGCAATCGAGGTCTTGGCGAACCTGACCCAGGGGTTGTCCGGGTCCAGGCGGGTGGCCGGGGAGCAGCGCTCCATGACGATCTCCACCTGGCTGAAACCTTCGCGGTCCAGGTGCGCCC
>NZ_JAWRXJ010000339.1:0-270 GCF_046535095.1 Pseudomonas sp. SIMBA_041 | reverse complement strand
TGAGTGCAGCGAGGATCACCATGCCGAAGAAAGAAGAGACCGCCGATACCACGTTCAGTACCTGACCGATGTAGCCGCTTACGCAGACAATACACAGGGCGAGAAACATCCATAAATAAATCATAGCTCAACCTCCTGCCGAGCTAAAAAACCTGTAACTTCAGTCACTTTAATAGTAAGACAATCCTTAACCTCTGGCAATTTTTGCTAAGCATCAATGAAAACAGCATGTTAAATGCAAGACTGTTGTGTACGGAAAAATATTTACTT
>NZ_JAWRXJ010000338.1:0-270 GCF_046535095.1 Pseudomonas sp. SIMBA_041 | reverse complement strand
GGTGTCTATCGCCGGCCGAGTCCCGCCGTGGCCGCTTCGTTCCGCTATTCGTCAGCGTTGGAACTGCTCGGCTATCTGGTCAATGGCGTCTGGGAACCTGTGCCCGTGCCAGCTGGCGCGATCCGCGAGGCGCTGCCAGTTTCGAGACTCTTTGTGGGTGCCGAGAAAATCGAGATTCGCATGCCGACGGCAACGCGGTTCGCGGCGATGCTCGACATCAAGGATTATCCGGAAGACACCGAACCGGGCATGCTCAATGGTCTGCTGTAC
>NZ_JAWRXJ010000337.1:0-270 GCF_046535095.1 Pseudomonas sp. SIMBA_041 | reverse complement strand
TGCCGGACATTTCAGTATTTATGAGCGCATTCTTCATAAGCTGGAAGGCAACGGGCAACTCGCGCGCGCCGCGAAGATTTGGCCGCAACTCGAAGCCAATACCCAACAGATTATGGATTACTACGATTCCAGCCTGGAAACCGCCATCGATCATGATAATTACCTTGAGTTTCAACAGGGTTTATCTGACATCGGCGAGGCGCTGGAAGCGCGCTTTGTGCTGGAAGATAAGCTGATTCTGCTGGTGCTTGACGCCGCCCGCGTAAAACA
>NZ_JAWRXJ010000051.1:0-442 GCF_046535095.1 Pseudomonas sp. SIMBA_041 | reverse complement strand
CTCGAGGAGATCAAGGGCGCCGCCGACAGCCAGCGGGAGCTGTACTGTTTCTTCTATGGCGTGACGCCGGCGCTCAAGCAAGTGCCGAGCAAGAAAGACCCCGAGTCGACCTTCGAGGTCTTCAGCGCCAATATCGAGAACCTGGATCACTTCGTGATCCGTGAGGCGCCGGGGCTGGAAGCAAAATAACCTCCTTCGGTTTCAATGCTTGGGCAGCTCCAGAGCGACGGCCCCGGGGTGCTTCCTGACCAACGCATACGGCAGCACCGCCCACTCAGGCCCGTCACAGGCCCGCGCTACCCGAGGAAAGTAGGCCTTGAGGAACAGCCCCTTGGGAGTGAAGTACCAACTGTTATCGCCCCAGACGCTCTCATCGCTGTAGTTGCAGCCCTCGTCGGGGTCGGTCGGCTCGCGCCTTGTACCCCGCCAAGATGCGCGAGCC
>NZ_JAWRXJ010000336.1:0-270 GCF_046535095.1 Pseudomonas sp. SIMBA_041 | reverse complement strand
GTACCAGTCGACGCAATCCTTGCCCGGCACAGCGCGCACCATGCCATCGGCAATCACCCGCAGGCGTGCGGTATCGCCCGACGTCGGCGAGCCATACGGGGTGTTGAACGACTTGACGGCGGCAATGTTGCCGCAGCCGGACAGCGCCACAGCCAACAGGCCAAGCGAGATCGCTGTTTTCATCCGTGAATTCCTCATGAGTGGGTACCGGACATCCGGCAACCTGCCTAGGACCCTCGCTTGCCGCTTGGGTTTCGCAGGCAAGTACGA
>NZ_JAWRXJ010000335.1:0-270 GCF_046535095.1 Pseudomonas sp. SIMBA_041 | reverse complement strand
CTGCCAGAGGATCTCCACCCGCAAATAATTGCCAAGCCCAGCCAGAAACGCCTGATCGAGCAGTAATCCTGCAAACTGACGGTTACGAAAGCGCGGTGACAATAACCGTTCCTTTACCACCTCCGGCGTCAGATTCGGATCCAGCACATCGGGACCAACGCGTTGTAAAAACGGATGCGTGGTCAGTTGTTCCGGCCTCAACATCTCAATATCCGAGGCGCTATAAAGCAGAATGGTTTTGTCAGCCGTTTGCAGTTTTACCCGCAATAC
>NZ_JAWRXJ010000334.1:0-270 GCF_046535095.1 Pseudomonas sp. SIMBA_041 | reverse complement strand
CTGCAGGGCCACTTGACGCGACGTCGACATGAAAGCCGCGGCCTTCCAGATAGTCATAGACGTTCGCGGCGATCGCTGCGTCGTCTTCGATGATGAGCACTTTCATGAGCGAATGGGCAACGGTAAGTTTCTGCGTGCTTCGGATGCATGTGCCGACCTTGCCGTGCAGGGGCGCATTCCGGTCAGCAAGCGCGTCGATCAGCTCAACCCCGCACATTATCGGAAGATGGTGGATCCTAAAGCACCGTCCCGGTGACCCGAAGGCAGGGC
>NZ_JAWRXJ010000333.1:0-270 GCF_046535095.1 Pseudomonas sp. SIMBA_041 | reverse complement strand
CATGGCCAGATAGAGACACCTTAGCCACTTGCTTTGAAAATACCTTGAGCTTTACGAATGCTTTTGATGAAATTCGGCACTTATTTGATATTCGTTTAAGCGGCATCACGCCTTTTCATAGCAGTATTATTTTCTACTTAAAAAGCAAAGATGAGTTTACACAACAATCGAAAACTTTAATAAAAAGAGCAAAAAGCTGGCTTGATACTGACGCACCTGAATATTGGAGATGGGGCTGGCAATGGATTATTGAAAGCTATTTGGGTAATC
>NZ_JAWRXJ010000332.1:0-270 GCF_046535095.1 Pseudomonas sp. SIMBA_041 | reverse complement strand
GCCCTGCTGGGGGGTGCCCTGGGCTTCAGCCGACGCCTGGAGCGCCTGGTGTTTGCCACCTTCGGCGCCCGGTCGCAGATCCCCACCCTGGCCTGGATCCCGTTGTTCATGGTGTTTTTCGGCATCGGCGAAGTGCTCAAGCTGGTGGTGCTGATCAAGGCGGTGGTGGTGCCCGTGACCCTGCACACCCTGGTGGGCGTGCGCGATGCCCAGCCCCGGCTGCGGGAAGCCGCCGCGGTGCTGCGCCTGCCGCCGGCGCTGCTGGTGCGC
>NZ_JAWRXJ010000331.1:0-270 GCF_046535095.1 Pseudomonas sp. SIMBA_041 | reverse complement strand
CTGGGCTTTGGCGACTACCCCTTTGCGCAGATGCTGCTGCCCAGCCTGAGCACCATCCAGCCACCGGCGCTTCAGATCGGCGTACTGGCCGCGACCCGGGTGCTGGAGAGCCTGGGAGTGCTGCCAGTGGCAGGCACGGTGCAACGCCTGAACCTGCTGCAATGCCAGCTGATCGAGCGCGAAAGCAGTTGAGCCCACCGCCCCTCAGGCAGAGAGCTTGCGCAGCGCCCCATACGCCACCGGCGTAGTCGGGGTTGTCCAGGTGATCCA
>NZ_JAWRXJ010000050.1:0-446 GCF_046535095.1 Pseudomonas sp. SIMBA_041 | reverse complement strand
TATCTGTTGTTGTCTTTCAATACCCCTAAACAACTTTTCAATAGATGGTAGCTTCGATATTTTATTTGAAACCTTATTTTGTTCTCCTAAATATTCATTCTTTGCTAGCTCGAGCCCAGCCTTATTTCGTTGTAGACTTTGTACTATTGATGAACGCATAGTTCCTATCTGTCTTGTAATATCAACTACAGCAGGGTTTTCTGTTGTTGCTGATTCTAATAATCTGTTTCTTTGTAAAACTAATTGATTATAGGAAGTAATACCGGCAAGAGCATCTTGATTATTTAAGCCCACATTATACGGTAATGTTTGAAATTGACCTTGATTTGCTACAAATCTTACTAATTCATTTGTTAATTCTAATTGCGCATCAACATCCAACTGTTTTGCTCTAGCAGCTGAAGAACTTTCCAGATCAATCTTAACTTCAGTCTCTAAATCAGTAA
>NZ_JAWRXJ010000330.1:0-270 GCF_046535095.1 Pseudomonas sp. SIMBA_041 | reverse complement strand
ACTGCAGTGCATGCAGGCCGGCTACCAGGAATACCTGGAAATCCACTCGGCCATGAACCTGCCACTGCTCAAGAGTGGCGCGCTGGTAGTGGCCTGGAACGCCGAGGACCAGGCCAGGCTGCCGGGGATCCTCGCCCAGGCCCAGGCCAATGGGGTAGACAACGTTCGCCTGCTGGAACGCAGCGAGATCCTCGCCCTGGAGCCGCACCTGGCAAATCACGCCGTTGGCGCGCTACGGGCCCCCGACGAGCACCTGACCGACCCCTGATC
>NZ_JAWRXJ010000329.1:0-270 GCF_046535095.1 Pseudomonas sp. SIMBA_041 | reverse complement strand
CAGCGCTTGCTCCAGTAGCGCCCTGTCTGTCTGCGTGTAGGGCGTGAGCTGGCGTAACGGGTTGCGCGAGAAATACGCGTCGCGCGCTGCCTCGCTCAGCGCGGCCAGCCAGATTCGCCCCCCGGCCGTGCAGTACATCGGCACCCGCGAACCGGGCCTGATCGACAACGAGGCGATGTGGCTGTAGCGGCTGCGCACCAGGTGGATGATTTCATCGCCGTCTCGGGTGCCGACCGAGACATGTTCCTGGGTCTGCCGGGCAACCTGCTC
>NZ_JAWRXJ010000328.1:0-270 GCF_046535095.1 Pseudomonas sp. SIMBA_041 | reverse complement strand
CTTATCTTTCCGTAGACAATGATGAAAAAATTTATTTTCTTTGTCTGAAGACCGCGATACACTAAATGCGTTTAACTTCTTTAATAGAGAAAAAATGCAATAATGTTGATTCCTAAAATGATCTTATTTTAATTCATTAAGGCATTACGACACGATCTTCCTGTTAATCCTGATGAATGGGAAAACCAAACACTAGACGGTTTTCTGGAGGCAATTGAATCATGGATGGAAGATACTATGGATGAAAAGGTATATCCAGACATCATAGCC
>NZ_JAWRXJ010000327.1:0-270 GCF_046535095.1 Pseudomonas sp. SIMBA_041 | reverse complement strand
GCCCTTCGATCTGATCGTCATCAGCGAGATCGGCTATTACCTGGACGCCGCCGACCTGGCGCAACTGGTGGCACGGGCCCTGGGCTCCCTGGCCGCGGATGGCCAGCTACTGGCCTGCCACTGGCGCCCGCCCATTGCCGAGTGCCCCCTGGATGCCGGACAAGTGCACGAACTGCTCCATCGCCATTTGCAACTGCCACGCTTGCTGGAGCACCAGGAAGCGGACTTTCTCCTCGACCTCTGGGGCCGCGAAGCGGATTCGGTCGTGAC
>NZ_JAWRXJ010000326.1:0-270 GCF_046535095.1 Pseudomonas sp. SIMBA_041 | reverse complement strand
CCAGAGGACGAAGGGTCGATTTCTGCAGATTCAATCGGTGGCATAAATAGGCGCATTTTGGAAGCAAAGGTTGGTCGAAAGCTCACACGCCATAACTGTGAGCGGTGCGGCGGTGAGCGCGGAGGCTTTATTTGCCCGCTGACAAAGAAGGTTGTTTGTCAACTTGGAGAGTGCTCGTCACCCTCAAATAGCTGGACACCGGAAGGCGCTCGCTTCTGCCGTATAGAGCGCGTCTTCTTTGATGAGTGGGCTCCGATACTAGACCTGTAG
>NZ_JAWRXJ010000325.1:0-270 GCF_046535095.1 Pseudomonas sp. SIMBA_041 | reverse complement strand
CAGGATCACGTTGTTCGAAGCGTTGCCGGTGCCGTTGAGGTTGGCCGAGCCCAGCAGCGTCAGGTATTCGAGGTTGGTCCCCAGGGTGTAGTCGATCGAGGCGGCGACGGTGTCGATCTCCGAGGTCGAAGTGCCGCGCTCGATCACCACGTCAGCGACGTTGTCGACGTAGTAGGTGTCGTTGCCGGCGCCACCGTCCAGGGTGTCGGCGCCGGTGCCGCCGTCGAGCACGTTGTTGTCGGCGTTGCCGGTCAAGGTGTTGTTCAGGCT
>NZ_JAWRXJ010000324.1:0-271 GCF_046535095.1 Pseudomonas sp. SIMBA_041 | reverse complement strand
GCCGGTGACGCCCACGACCAGCACACGGCTGGCCCCCAGGTTCAGGGCCGGGCTGATGGGCGCCGACTTGCGCACCGCCCCATCGCCGAAATACTCCTGGTCGAGCTTCACCGGCGCGAACAGCAAGGGGATCGCCGAACTGGCCAGCAAGTGATCCACCGTCAGATGGGTGGGAATGCCGATCCGTCGATGCCGCAGCCAGGGATCGATCACCCCGCCCCCTTGATAGAAGGTCACCGCCTGGCCGGATTCGTAGCCGAACGCGGTTACC
>NZ_JAWRXJ010000323.1:0-271 GCF_046535095.1 Pseudomonas sp. SIMBA_041 | reverse complement strand
CAAATCGAGAACGGTTGCGCGCAGTGCATCAATATCCTCTGGCTCCCTGAACAAGCGTCCGAAGTTAGCATGTAGCCGTTGCCAGCTGTCTTGCAGCTCGTGCGGACTTTGGGCGCTAACCAAGGCTTTCACGGTGGACTGGCGCAGGGCGTTCTGCAGCTTGCGGCGTTCTTTCTGTTGCGCCTCAAACTGATCGCACAAGGTCATCAACTCATCGACTTTGGCTACGATGCGGGATTGTTCCCTTTGAGGCGGGAATGGGAACAGGGCC
>NZ_JAWRXJ010000322.1:0-271 GCF_046535095.1 Pseudomonas sp. SIMBA_041 | reverse complement strand
ACCGTCCAGAGCCTTGCCGATCACTGGCGCAATCTGCTGCAAGGCATGCTTGAACCGCAGCAAGCCCTGGGCGAGCTGCCGATGCTGGGTCAGGACGAGCAGCGCCGCATTCGCCAGGAGTGGGACCACACCGATGTGGTCTATCCGACCGAGCGTTTTGTTCACCAGCTGTTTGCCGATCAGGCGGCCAAGGCGCCGGATGCACCAGCGGTGTTCTTCGCCGAGCAGCGCCTGAGCTATCGCGAGCTGGATATTCAGGCCAACCAGCTGG
>NZ_JAWRXJ010000321.1:0-271 GCF_046535095.1 Pseudomonas sp. SIMBA_041 | reverse complement strand
ACTGGCTTGCCAGCGAAGTCCTTGCCCCAATCTTCAGATCGAGCAGCCTAGGCTGCTCTTTTGCTTTGTGAGAGAACCCCATGACCGCCGCCGAAACCCGCATTCTTGAGCTGCGCGCTGAGCTGGACCAGCACAATTACCGCTACCACGTACTGGATGAACCCAGCATCCCGGATGCGGAATACGACCGGCTGTTCCGTGAGCTCAAGGCCCTGGAAGCCGAGCACCCTGAACTGGTGACCAGCGATTCGCCAACCCAGCGTGTCGGCAG
>NZ_JAWRXJ010000320.1:0-271 GCF_046535095.1 Pseudomonas sp. SIMBA_041 | reverse complement strand
CATAATCATGCAATCGGTTCTCATATTGGCATTCTACCTTTGCTGGAGCATGTCGTAGTCTTCGATGAAAAAGACATCAATGCCACTACTTGGTCAGAATATGATAGATCATCGAGAATGGATGAAGAGGTTTAGCCATCTTTACAATTATTGAGCTGTCGTCTTAATTTACCGTTTAGCCAAAATATGCAAATACCGTCCAAGCCATTTATACGGTTCTAATTGTGAGTAACGTAACTCCATTCTTATCACCGCGTCTGGGTCGTTATGC
>NZ_JAWRXJ010000319.1:0-271 GCF_046535095.1 Pseudomonas sp. SIMBA_041 | reverse complement strand
ATGGCCAGCAGGGGGAAGCTGCCTGCAGAGTTGATGATGTTCTGCGCGATGATCTGGCCATCGAACAGGGCCAGCAGCCACATCAAGGCAACGCCGCAGAGGATCAGGGCGTAAGCGATGGGGGCGCCGATCAGGATGGCGGCCATCAGCACGCCGACGAAGACAGACAGGGCCATTATTCAACTGCTCCGTGTTCGGCTGCCGAGGGTTCGGCCGGGGTGTGCGCGGGCAGGGTGCCCGTGAGGTTTCTGACCAGCTCGGTAAAGCTCAG
>NZ_JAWRXJ010000318.1:0-271 GCF_046535095.1 Pseudomonas sp. SIMBA_041 | reverse complement strand
GCTGAAGCCAGTGAGCAGAATTTTAAAAATGCGGATCCGGATGTGCAACAGCAGATCAATCCGTTGGTAGATTCAGAGAGTATGTACAAAGAACAGCCTGCTTTCAAAGGTGGAAAAGATGGTGTAATATAAAGAAAAAACTGATGGCTAAAGGAGTAAAAAAAATCAAGATTATAAAAGGTAATTATTATCCTAAAATGTCTGTTGTAGGTCAGAGATTTACTATTGTGCCCAATCAGGATGTAACTTTTCAGGTTGCCGAATGGTTGCC